>JBGMOD010000017.1:0-20253 GCA_041424235.1 Hyphomicrobiales bacterium | reverse complement strand
CGAGGCCGGTGGTTTCCAGGATGATGGCGTCGAACTTGCCCTTGCGCTTCATCAGGCCTTCCATGATGCGCACCAGATCGCCGCGCACCGTGCAGCAGACGCAGCCATTGTTCATCTCGAACACTTCCTCGTCGGCGCCGATGACGAGGTCGTTGTCGATGCCGATCTCGCCGAATTCGTTGACGATCACGGCATATTTCTTGCCGTGGTTTTCCGAGAGGATGCGGTTGAGCAGCGTGGTCTTGCCGGCGCCGAGATAGCCGGTCAGCACGGTCACGGGGATTTTGTCAGAAGCGGCTGTGGACATGGAAACTCCGGATGGACGTGGACCGCGCAGGCTCATCTGGTAGCCCGGAAATCGCCCGGGAACTAGCTCGACAGCGCGCTGGCCAGGGCCTTTATATTGTGCCTGACCATGTCAATGTAAGTGGGGGCATCGCCCTTTTCGTCGGTCAGGGAATCCGAATACAGCGTGCCGCCGATCCGCGCCCCGGTCTCGGTCGCGATCTGGCGCATCAGCCGCGGATCGGTGATGTTTTCCAGGAAAACGGCCGGAATCTTCTCCGCCTTGATCTGCCGGACGATGCCGGCGAGATCCCGCGCGCTGACCTCGGATTCGGTGGACACGCCCTGCGGCGCGATGAAGGTGAGGCCATAGGCGGCGGCAAAATAGCCGAACGCATCATGGGTGGAGATCACCCGGCGGCGATCGGCCGGGATCCTGTCGACGGCGGCGCGGACCTCGCGGTCCAGCGCCTCCAGCCGGACCAGGTAGGCCTCCGCATTGGCGCGGTAGATATCCGCCGAGATCGGGTCGGCCGCGATCAGGGCGTCGCGGATATTGGTCACATAGATCTTGGCATTGGGCACCGCCTGCCAGGCATGCGGATCGAAGGCATGGCCGTGATCGTCGCCGGGCGCGGGCTTGCGCGTCACGATGCCCTTGGTGGCGGTGACGATGATGGCGCGATCGCCGGCCGATTTCACCAGCCGCGGCAACCAGCCTTCGAGCCCGAGGCCGTTGACGATCACGAGCTTGGCGTCCGACACCCGTTTGGCGTCGTCGGGCGTCGGCGTGTAGACGTGGGTGTCGCTGTTGGCGCCGACCAGCGTGGTGACCTTGACCCGCTCGCCGCCGACATTGCCTGCGAAATCGCCGAGAATGGAAAACGTCGCCACCACGTTCAGGCGCGGCTGGTCTTTGGTCTGGTCCTTGGACTGCGCCTGCGCCTGCGCCTGCGCGGGCGCGATGGCCGCGATCGCGGCAAGCATCACGGCGAATGGGACAACGAACAAGCGGCTCAACATCACTCAGGCCTCGAGATGGGGGGCGGGAAACAATTGCCGCACCACGCCGCCGGCGCGGCCCAGCAGCAGCGATACGAGATAGAGCACGGCGGCGACCAGGATGATCGCCGGACCGGACGGCACCTTGGTATGGAACGACAGCACCAGCCCGGCGTATCCCGACAGCACGGCGGCTATGACCGCGATCGCGATCATGCCGCTGATATCGCGCGACCAGAACCGCGCGATGCCGGCCGGCAGCACCATCAGGCCCACGGCCAACAGCGTGCCCAGCGCCTGGAAACCATTGACCAAGTTGACCACCACCAGCGCCATGAACGCCAGATGCGACGGCGCGCCGGCGCGGCTGACGGCGCGCAGGAACAGCGGATCAACGCACTCGATCACCAGCGGCCGGTAGATGATGGCGAGCACCAGCATGGTGACGGTGGCGTTGAAGGCGATCACCAGCAGGGTCTGGTCGTCCATCGCCAGCACGTTGCCGAACAGCACGTGCAAGAGATCGATGTTGGTGCCGCGGATCGAGACGATGGTGACGCCGACCGCCAGCGACACCAGGTAGAATGCCGCCAGCGAGGCGTCTTCCTTCAGTTCGGTGACGCGCGTCACGAGGCCGGCCAGGATCGCAACCGTGAAGCCGGCGATCAGGCCGCCGAAGGTCATCGCGAACAGATTGAGACCCGACAGCAGGAAGCCGATGGCCGCGCCGGGCAGGATCGCGTGCGCCATCGCGTCGCCGACAAGGCTCATCCGGCGCAGCATCAGGAACACGCCGATCGGCGCGCCGCCGAGCGCCAGCGCGAACACGCCGGCGAGCGCGCGGCGCATGAATTCGAACTCGATGAAGGGGCCGATCAGCGTGTCGTACAGCATGAGGGTCACGCCGCCCGCGGCGGTGTCTCGACGCAGGCGCCGGCGGTGTCGTCGAACGCCTCGCACATGCGCCGCGCTTCCTGCAGGTTGTCCGCGGTCAGCACCTGCGCCGTGGCGCCCCACGCCACCGGCGTGCGCGCCAGCAGCAGCGTTTCGGGGAAACTCGCCTTGACCAGGTCGAGATCGTGCAGCGCCGCCAGCACCGTGCGCTTTTCCTGATGCCACTGCTTGACCAGGTCGAGCAGGTCCGCCGAGGTGCGGGCATCGATGGCGTTGAACGGCTCGTCCAGCACGATCACGCGCGCGTCCTGCAGCAGCACGCGGGCGAACAGCATGCGCTGGGTCTGGCCGCCGGACAGGGTGCCGATCGGGCGGGTCTCGAAACCGTTGAGGCCGACCGCGGCAATCGCCGCCGCCACCTGCGCCTGGTCGCGCTTGCCGAGGCCGCCGAAGGCGCCGCGCGCCCGCCACAGCCCGGTGCCGACGAAGTCGAACACCGAGATCGGAAAGCTGCGATCGATTTCGGCGATCTGCGGCAGGTAGGCGATGTCGTAGGGATGCAGGTCGCCCCGCGCGATCGACCCGGCGAGCGGCTTCAGGATGCCGGCGATGCCCCGAAAGAGCGTGGACTTGCCGGCCCCGTTGGGCCCGACCACGGCCACCAGCGCGCCGGGCAGAACCTCGCCACTGAGATGATGCACCGCCGGGTGGCGGTCGTACCCCAGGGTCAGGTCGCGAAATTGCAGCTGCGGCGCCATCATCACCTCATCGCCAGCCACACCGCAGCCCACAGCACCACGCTGGCGGCCAGTGCGACGCCGAGCCGGGACAGCACGCCCATCCGCAGGATCGACCACGGCGCCGGCTGGGCCGGGTGGGCATGGGGGGCGTGATGGTGGCCATGGCCGGGACTGGGCCCATGGCTGTGGCCGTGATCGTGATGGGAATGGGCGTGGGCCAAGGGGGCAGCCGTCCGGTCTAAGGGGTGAATGTTATATTGTAACACTCCCGGGGACGGCAACCCCTCATTTGGGCGAGAAAAAGAGCGTCCGACGACCGCCAAACCGGCCTGGAAGGCCCCCAGGGGCCTCAGGAGCGCGTATTTCGAGGACCGGGTTCCCTGGGAACGCCCACGGACCTCAGGCCAGGTGCCGCATCAGGGTCAGCCCGGCGACCAGGCCGGCAATGGCGATGACCACCGACCCGATCACATAGAATGCCGCCAGCGCGATCTCGCCCCGCTCGTACAGCACCATCGAATCCAGCGAGAAGGCGGAGAACGTGGTGTAGCCGCCGAGAATGCCGGTCATCAGGAACAGCCGCCACGGCTGCGAGGCCTCGCCCTTGTGAGCCAGATAACCCGCGATCAGCCCCATCACCAGCGAGCCGCTGATGTTGATGAAGAAGGTGCCGTAGGGAAATCCGGTGCCCAGGCAACGCGCGCAGTACACATTGATGGTATGGCGCAGCGTGGCGCCGAGCCCGCCGCCGAGAAACACCAGAAGATAATTCATGGCCGCCTTGGTCCGCGCTTCGAGATCACCGGCAAATCGTTGCAAAATTCCTGCCGCAATCGCCGGAGCGGGGCAAGCCTGTTGGCAAAAACGAAAATGCCCTGAAAACGAAAAAGGACGGCTTCGCGGTGAAGCCGTCCTTCGTCATGTCGCGGTCGGGAAAGCGTCAGCTCGCCTTGCTGAACAGCTCTTCGACGTATTCCCAGTTGACGAGGTGATCGACGAACGCCTTCAGATAGTCGGGGCGGCGGTTGCGGTAGTCGATGTAGTAGGAGTGCTCCCAGACGTCGACGCCGAGGATCGGGGTCGCGCCATGGACCAGCGGGCTTTCGCCGTTTGCGGTCTTGGAGATTTCGAGCTTGCCGTTCTTGACCGAGAGCCAGGCCCAGCCGGAGCCGAACTGGCCGACGCCCGCGGCGGCGAAGTCTTCCTTGAACTTGGCGAGGCCGCCGAGATCGGAATCGATCTGCTTCTGCAGCTTGGCCGGCAGCTTGTCGCCACCGCCATTGGGCTTCATCCAATTCCAGAAGTGGAGATGGTTGTAGTGCTGGCCGGCGTTGTTGAAGAGCGGCGCATTCTTGCCGAACGACCCCTTCACAATCTCTTCGAGCGATTTGTTCTCGAATTCGGTGCCTTTCAGCAGATTATTGCCGTTGTTGACATAGGCCAGGTGATGCTTGTCGTGGTGAAACTCCAGCGTTTCCTTCGACATGTAGGGCTGGAGTGCATCGTGTGCGTAAGGCAGATCGGGAAGTTTGAAGGTCATGGGATTGTCCGCGGTAAGGGGAGACAGTCTTTCAACACGGAACCGTTATAGAAGTTTCCGCGCGAAGTGAATATGGGGAGCGACGCGACCGAGCGTCACCGGCCTCCTCCAGTCTAATTCAGTTTTTCTGCAATTCGTTGTTGCGATTAGTTTGCAGCAACGGCAACCGACCCGGCCGATGTCGTTCTGGGCACCGGCGGCCTGACATTCATCAGCATCTGGAAGAAACCGGCGATCAGCCCGATCAGCACCGCAGCCTGCCAGGCGCGATCATAGCTGCCGAGCCGGTCGTAGATCATGCCGCCGCCCCAGGCACCGAGGAACGAGCCGGCCTGATGGCTGAGAAAGGCGATGCCGGTCAGTGTCGCCATGTAACGCAGGCCGAACAGCTGCGACACCAGGCCGTTGACCAGCGGCACCACGCCGAGCCACAGCGTGCCCATGACAGCTGCAAACACCATGGTCGACAGCGGCGAGGCCGGCAGCGCGAAATAGGCGGCGATGGTCAGCGAGCGCACGATGTAGATGCCGCCGAGCAGGAGCTGCTTGGGGTAGCGGCCCCCGAGCCAGCCGAACGCATAGGAGCCGATCACATTGAACAGGCCGATGATCGCCAGCGCGGTGGCGCCGAGCGACGCATCGAGCCCGCAGATCGACAGATAATTCGGCAGATGGGTGGTGATGAAGACGAGCTGCAGCCCGCAGACGAAGAACGCCAGCGACAGCACCACATAACCGGAATGGCCGAACGCCGACTGCACCACGGTTTTCAGCGTGGCGCCGGTGTCATCGGCCTTGGCGATCGCGATCTTGTCGGCCTGTCCGGCAAACAGGGCGGAGGGCAGCATCACGGCGACAAGGCCGAGGAAGCCGACCAGCGCCATCTGCCAGCCCGACGTGGAAATCAGCGTCTGCGCCAGCGGTGAGGCGATCACGAGACCGAGCGATCCGGCGGCGGATACCGCCCCCATGGCGACGCTGCGCTGCGCCGGCGGCACCGTGCGCGAGGTCACGGTCATGGTCATGCTCGAGGCCGTGCACGACAACGCGAGACCGACGCACAGCCCGGCGCCGAGGGTGAACATCAGCGCGGATGTCGCCAGCATCATCGCCACCAGACCCAGCGCATAGATCACGACGCCGAGCAGCATCACATAACGGCCGCCGAAACGATCGGCGATGACGCCGACAAACGGCTGCGACACGCCCCAGATCACGTTCTGCAGCGCGGTCGCCAGCGAGAAGTCGGCGGTGGTGATGCCGACATCGCGAATCACCGAGGGCTGAAACAGGCCAAAACTCTGGCGCATGCCCATGGCGAGGCTGAGCAGCGTCGCGGCGCCGATCAAAATCGACCAGCGCTGGAATTTGCTGAGCTCGGCCTCGGTCATGGCGCACATCCCCTGATCTTTTAAATTGAAAATTTTGTCTACCTTGGCATCGGAATGGAGAATTTACTACTTGGTTTGCAAGCGGTAGAGCTGCATTGCGCGCAGGGACGAGCAGCATGAGCATCGACATCGAAATTCTGAGCGGCGACGCCTCATGGCCGACGGCCGAGCCGCTGCTCACCGCCGTCTGGCCGCCCGAGGTGATGGCCACGTTGTCCTGGCGCGACATCGTCTTCGCCCACGCCGATTTCCGCGTGCTGCTGGAGGCCCAGGACGAGGAGTACGAGTCACTGGGCGTGGTCTGCCATGTCGGCATCCTGCGCCGGCGCGCCACACTCAACGGCCGCCCGGTCCACATCGGCGGCATCAGCGGCGTGGCGACACGCGAGGATCACCGGCGCCGTGGGCTGGCGACCATTGCCCTCAACGCCGCACTGCAAACCCTGAAGGACGAGGGATCGATCGGCTTCGCCCTGCTGTTCTGCGAGCCGCACAATGCCGATTTCTATCGCGCCCGCGGCTGGTTTCCGTTCGACGGCGAGATCCTGGCCGAACAGCCGTCGGGACACGGCCGTTTCGACGTCCTCGCCCCGTTCGTGTTCGACATCGTGCAGAAGCCGCGCAAGGGCGTGATCGATCTCCGCGGCCTGCCGTGGTGACGCACGCCGAACATCATCGCGCATACCTCATATCCGTTTAAGCATGAGCCGGTCTTTGCCGCCTTGCCGGAGCGGCGCGCGGCCTGTCATATGATGCTCCAAAACAAGCGCAACCGTAGATAAAAAGGGCGCGCCAGGGAGATGATATGACGGATCTGGGAGTGGCGGAGCTCCAGGCGATCGAACCGCCTCCGCTCGCAACACCCATCGCGGCTCCCAATCCGCTGCTGGACGGCCCGTTGTTGTCCACACTGCTCAGGCTCACCGCGCCCAATATCGTCGCGCTCAGTGTCGGCATGTGCGTCGCCATTGCGGAAACCTCCTATATCGGCCGGCTCGGCATCGAACCGCTCGCGGCGATGGCGCTGGTGTTTCCCTTTGTCATCCTCACCATGACCATGTCGGGCGGCGCGATGGGCGGCGGCGTGGCGTCGGCCATCGCACGCGCGCTGGGCGCCGGCGATGTCGAGCGCGCCTCGGTGCTCGCCATCCATGCCATCATGATCGGCGCCTGTTTCGGGCTGACCTTCACCGTGGGCATGCTGACGTTCGGCCCATATTTGCTGGAGAAGCTGGGCGGCCGCGGCCGGGTGCTGAGCGAGGCCGTCGGTTATGTCGAGATCTTTTTCGGCGGCGCCATCGTGCCCTGGCTGATGAACACGCTGACCTCGATCCTGCGCGGCACCGGCAACATGAAACTGCCCTCGGCGCTGATCCTGCTCTCCGCCACCATCCAGATCGTGCTCGGCGGCGCGCTCGGGCTCGGCTTCGGACCGATCCCGCAATTCGGCATGCGCGGCGTCGCCTGCGGCACGTTGATCGCGTTCGCCACCGGCAGCACCATCAGCTGCTGGTACCTGTTCAGCGGCCGTGGACGGCTCAACCTGGCCACCGCGCCCTTCCGATTCCGCCGCGAGATGTTTTTCGACATCCTCAAGGTCGGCGCCGTCGCCTGCTTTTCGCCGCTGCAGTCGGTGCTGGCGATCACGATTTTCACCCACATGCTCGCCCGCTTCGGCACCGAGGTGCTGGCGGGCTACGGCATCGGTGCGCGGCTGGAGTTCATGCTGACATCGATCGCGTTCGCGGTCGGCGTCGCATCGGTGCCGATGGTCGGCATGGCGGTCGGCGCCGGACGCGTCAGGCGCGCCCGCCGCATCGCCTGGACCGGCGGACTGATCTCGTTCGTGTCGGTCGCCGTCGCCGGCATGATCATCGCCGCGTTTCCCTGGTTGTGGGTCAGCATCTTCACCGACGATCCCGGCGTTCGCACCACCAGCTATCGCTATCTCGCGATCGCGGCCCCGCTCTACGCCTTCATCGGGCTCAACATCTCGCTGTACTTCTCGTCGCAGGGCGCCGCCAAGATCATCGGCCCGGTGCTGGCGCAGACCGCGCGGCTGATCTTCATCGCGGTCGGCGGCACCTGGCTCGTGACCATCGGCGCCGACAGCACCAGCTTCTTCATCCTGGCTGCATGCTCGATGGTGCTGCTCGGCCTGTCGTGCCTGACCGCGGTGAAGCTGACCTCATGGGATGTGCGAAGCGACGCCTAGAGCGAGATGAACTGAGAGGGTGAATCAACTCCGTCATCCTGAGGCGCGAGCCTTGCGGTGCACTTGCACCGCTGGGCGAGCCTCGAAGGATGCTCGGCCCGGGCCGTCGTCCTTCGAGGGCCGCGCTGCGCACGGCGCCTCAGGATGACGGATTACATTGATCGAACCATAATTCATCCCGCTCTAGCTAGAGCGGCTTGAACGAATAACCACCGTTGGTTTCGCTCACTTTGCCGACGCCGGGAAAGTCGAGATGCGCACCGGCCACAAAGACGTTTGGCTGCGCAACTCTCCGCAGCATGACGGCGCGCGTGGAGCGAGCTTCGGCCTGGTCGGCATCGTACTCCCAGGTCAGCTCCGGCCGCTCGAACTGGATTGACGGCACGTGGACCACGTCACCCCAGATCAGCAGCTGATATCCGCCGATCGATAACTCGAACGCCGTATGGCCGATCTCATGTCCATGGGCCCGAACGGCTGTGATGCTGGGCGAGAGCCTAAAGCCGTCGGACATGGGCAACCGCCGCTGACGGAACCGAGCCACCCTGTCGTTGCCGTCGAACATCGCGATCTCCTCCTGGGGAACGAGCAGCCGATCAAGTTTTGGAAACGCGTCGGTGCCATCGGCCGCGACCAGGCCGGCGACATGATCGAGGTGCGTGTGGGTCAACGCAACGGTCGTAATCTGCTCACGCTTGATCCCGGCTTCGTCCAACGCGCCAGGCAGCGATCCCATCGTCGGCTCCCAGGCGTTGGCTGCCCCCGTGTCGATGAGAACGTGATGATCGTGGTCGATCACCAGGAACGCATTGACCGACAGCCGCAATTTGCCGCCGACCAATGCGACCTGGGCCGGAAGATCGTCACCAAACGGGCGATCCCCGTCCCTGCGCAATCGGCTGGGCGGCATATCGACATAACCGTCACGAAGCGCGATCACGCTGAGATCACCCAGTTCATAGCGGGCAAAGCCTGCCCCGGTTGCAACCTGCTTCATATCGAACCTGTCCTTTTAGCTTTTGCGCCGCCGCGGACGGAAGAGATGTTCCGAACTCTGATGCTTCGCGCGGGGCAGCCCTAACTCGCCGCCTTCAACGCGGTTGCCGCCGAGGCATACCCGCCGCGGGCGCCGTCGATGAAATGCACATGGTCGCTGCGCGAGGCGGCCGGGGTGAAGCAGGTCATCATCGCCGCATCCTGGCGATGCAGACCATAGCGCACCGTGCCCGCCGCGGAGGCAGCCTTAAGGCTGTTCTCGAGGGCCTGCGCCAGCTCCGGCGTGCAATCGATGATCATGCGCAGCGCATCGTCGTACTTGCGGAAGTCCGAATTGACGACCAGTTGCTCCACATAGGTCTTCGGCGCGAACCCGCCGACGCTGATGCCGAAGCGCATGATCAGATAGGCGAACAGCGTCCATCCCAGCACCGAGACACGGCGCAGAATCAGCGGCCCCTTGCCTGCGGCACGCGCTTCGTAGTCGAGGCCCTGCGGCGGCCAGCGCAGGGGTGGACCACCGGCCGGGACCGGACGGCCTGCATCGGGGCTGCGTTCGACCAGCGCAATCACGTCTTCGATGACGCGGCGAAAGGCGACAGGTGTCGCGCCGGCGCCCGGCACGACAAGAATCGACAGGATCATGCCGCGGCTCGCGGGAATTTCCTCGAAACGGCAGGACAGCCCGGAGAGATCCGGCATGGTCCCGGCGGCAGCCGGCGTGACGGCGAATTCACCGCGCTTCATGGCGGCTTCCGCCCAC
Source organism: Hyphomicrobiales bacterium (assembly GCA_041424235.1). Classification (GTDB taxonomy): domain Bacteria; phylum Pseudomonadota; class Alphaproteobacteria; order Rhizobiales; family Xanthobacteraceae; genus Bradyrhizobium_A. The sequence goes on along the minus strand of JBGMOD010000017.1, from coordinate 10,427 downwards.
CCGAGCCCGCCGCCGGAAAACATCGCATAGGAGACATAAGGCGACGGCGCGTAACGCGCGACCCGCACATCGAGCCCCTTCGCCCGGACAGCGGCGACCGGCACCAGCGCCACCCGCATCGCGAGATTCAGTTCATCCCGTACCCAGCTTGCGGTCGCCGCCAGGGCCTCGCGGACACGCGCCGCGTCCTGCGGCGACACCGCGAAGCTCGCGCCATCGCCACCGAAAACAAACGGGAATTCCCGCTCCTCGAGCGCATTGGTGACGGCGGCGATCACGGCCGCACCGGCCATGTTCACGGCCTTGTAGCGCTGTTCGGCAATCGCCTTGGTCGATTCCACGATATCGGCGACGCCGATGACCCAGTCGTCGGGCAGCGGCAGGTAAAGCGCCGGATCCATCAGGTTCTTGAAGCCCTCGAACACCGGCAAACCGTCGTAGAAGGCTTCCTGGCCGGCGGTCGCTGTCACGTCACAAACCTCTTGCCTGCAATCGCCGCCTGTTGTCATTCCATGCGATTCGATACGAAGTATCGTCGCCCGCCGTTTCCGCCGCCTTGAAATTACCACGCCGGATATGTTTCTGTTTATTGCCGCACGCGCCCGAGTCCGCCCGATTTTCCATGGGAGTACATCGAGTGCTGCGCCCAAGTGACGCACCACAATCCCCCCGATCATGTTCAGGCAATGCACCTGTATCAGATTGAGGGGCAGGCTGGGTCGCCCTTCGGAAGTCCTCTGAAATCCTCATCTTTTACGTCCTCATCATCGGAAATTGCTCTGAACCCCTCCCACGCCTGGGCGGCATCCCGCCCGCCCTCCTGACATTGAATGGCCTCTTCCCATGCGAATCCACGCCCGCCTGCCCGCTATCCTTGCCGCCTCCTTCATTCTCACCGCGACGCTGTTCGGCGCGGCCCGCGCGGCGCCGGAGGGCGGCCCCGCCGGAATCTGGCAAACCCAGGCCGGCGACGCCAAAGTCCAGGTCAGCCGCTGCGGCGGCTCGCTCTGCGGCAAGGTGGTCTGGCTGCGGCAGCCGACCGACAGCGCCGGCCGGCCGCAATTGGACGACAAGAACCAGAATCCGTCGCTGCGCACGCGGCCGATCATCGGCATTCAATTGTTCATCGACATGAAGCCGTCGGCGCCCAACACCTGGACCGGCCGCATCTACAATGCGGATGACGGCCAGAGCTATTCCAGCACGGTCAGCCAGATCGATGCCGGGCGGCTGGAAGTGCGCGGCTGTGTCGGCGCACTGTGCGGTAGCGAAACCTGGAGCCGCACGACGCGGTAATCCCGAACGACGACGGCCGGCGTCGCGACGCCGGCCCCCTTCACAACACTCCGGCCAGGCTGGTCGCCTGACCGGATTTGAGGATCTCGACCGTCGCCGACCGCCCCGCCACCAGCGCGGCTTGATCGGAGACCTGATCGAGCGCGATGCGGACGGGAACGCGCTGGGCCAGACGTACCCAGTTGAACGTCGGGTTGACGTTCGCAAGCAGGCTCGCGCCCTCGCCGCGATCGCGATCCTCAATGCCGGCGGCGATACTTTCCACGTGTCCGGCGAGCCGGCGCGCATCGCCCATCAGATGGATCCTCACGGCGTCGCCGACGTGAATGCGCGGCAATTTGGTTTCCTCGAAATAGCCGTCCACATGCAGCGTGTCGCTGTCGACCAGCGCCATCACGCCCTTGCCGGCGGCGACGTACGTCCCCGGGCGGAGATCCATGTTTGAGATCGTCCCGTTGACCGGCGCAAACACCTCGCTGCGGTCGAGATTGAGCTGGGCCACAGCCCGGTCGGCAACGGCCTGATCATAAGCCGCCTTGGCCTGCAACTGCGTGGCCAGCACCTGCTCCTGCTTCTGCTGCGAGACGGCGTCGGTGGTGAGCCCGCGATAACGCTTCAAATCGCTGTCCGCCTGATCGAGCATGGCATGCCGGCCCGCGACGGCGGCATCGGCCTGTTGCAGGGCCAACGCAAAACGCGCCCGGTCGATGCGGAAGATGACGTCGCCGCGACGCACCTTCTGGTTATCCCGCACCAGGATCTCGGTGACGAAACCCGAGACATCCGGCGCGACGGCCACGATGTCGGCGCGGACCCGGCCGTCTCGCGTCCACGGCTCGTCCATGTAGTAGACCCACAAATGGCTTCCAACCACGACGGCAAGCGCGACGGCGGCGACGGTGAGCGCAAAGCGGCGAAGCAACGCGACGATGGTGTTCACGACAGAAACTCCGAGGACAGATAAACGACGCCGCCAAGCAGGCAGACGAACAGGGCAAGATCGAACAGCGCGCGATGCCAGACCAGGCGATAAAGACCGCTTCGTCGCAGAACCGGACGCAACATCGCGCACAGGGCATAAGTCACGATCAGCCACAGCAGCAGCGCGGGCATCAGCACGCCGTAAATGTCGATTTCATATCTCATGCGACGAGCCTCCTGGGGATCGGGGCTTGCGGCTGATAAGCAGGCGCATCTGGAAACAGGCCGCGCCGGATTCCCACCAGGCCGATCAGCGCATCTTCCCTGACATCGTCGGCGGGTTCGTTCACCGCCTCGGACAATGCCGTGTCGATCCGCGCCAGCAGGTCCGGCGGCAGCGGGCCCGCCACGTGGTTGCGGCATGCTGCGGCAAGCCGGTCCAGCATGTCGTCCATCGCGCCCAACGTATGCGGCGCCAATCCATGGCGCGCACGCCTCAGGTCGATGATGTTGAGCCCGACGCGGAGCTGACTGAGGCTGTCGACGTCACGGCGATCGCTCATGGGAATGGCGGCAAGACGCGATGCCAGCAGGCCGAGACGATTCAGCATGACGCCCGCGAATGCCGCCCTGTCCCGCTTGCCGCGCCGCTCGGCCGCCACCGCGATCGTCGCCCAGCTCGTTCGCATCAGCCGGCGCGCGATCCATTCGGCGCCGACCGATCGTGCCAGTTGCGTCACCACCGCAGCAATCACCATTCCGACCAGGAACGACACGCTGGAATTGGCATAGGTGGCGAAGTCGGCGCTGTACGTCGACTGCAGCGCCAGCAGCGTCGCGGTGTTGGCGGCAAGCGCCATGCCGACGAACGCGGTGGCCGGCCGCGCGATCAGGAAGCCGAACAGCAGGAACGGCGGCGCCAGTGCCGCGATCAGCACCTCGAGATTCGAAACGCCCGGCAGCACCGCGAACAGGTAGGCCGCGACGATGACGATGGAGACAATCGACCACCAGCCGAAACTGCGGATGCCGGGGGCGGGATCGTCCTGGGCCGCAAAGAACGAGCAGGCCACCGCGGCCATCATCGGCGCCGAAGCCCCGTCCGTCCAGCCGGTGCCGATCCAGACACCGCAGCAAATCAGGATCGCGATCATCGCGCCCAATGCCGACCACAGCGCCATGCCGTGATCGCGGTGCCGGGCCGGCGCGGCCCCGTCCTCCCGGCGAAACGCGAGGTCGACGCGCGATACATCCTCACCCGCCGCAATGGCGCGGCGAAGCGCCCGGCAATCATGGGAGAGGTCGACAAGATCGCGGAGCCGGATCAGCAGGCTCGCCATCATGATCCGCTCCCATGGCGAACCGGCATCGAGCCTGGGCTGCAGCGCCGCGATCGCGCCACGCAGCCGGTCAGCCGGCTGCCGCTCACTGGAGTCGCTCGCAATCCAGCGGGCCAGTTCGTCGAGCAACCGCACCAGGTCGGTATGGGCCACCCGCCAGCGGTCGCCCAGCGCCGCCATCCGATCGCTGATCGAGGCGAGAAGCGGCAGCAACATCAGCATGTGCAGGCGAAGGGCGCGCAGTCCGCGCGCGGTGTTGGCATCGGTCGCACTGTCATAGGCCAGATGACTGGCCAGCGCGTCGATTTCGACGGCGTCGGTGGCGAGGCGCAACCGCAGAACCCGCCGCTCTTCGTCGCTGCCGCTCCCGCTCAGCACGTCCAGGCTCAGGTTTCTCGCGACGGCGAGCCAACCATCGACACGCGCGGCGACCGCCGGCGCCACGCTGCGCGGCAACACGATGGTCGAAACAAGAGTGGCGCAGATGATGCCGAGCGAAATCTCCTCGACCCGCGCCAGCGCCGTGTCGAACACACCGGCCGGCTCGGTGACGGTCGGAAAACCGATCAGCGCCACGGTGTATCCGGCCAGCATGAAGATGTAACTGCGCGGCGTGCCGTCGAGCAACGACAGGTAAAGGCAAAGCCCGACCCAGAGCGCAATGACCAGGCACAGCAATTCCGGCGCGTTGACGAGGTTGGGCACGATCGCGACGGTTGCCGAGGCGCCGATTATCGTTCCCAGCACGCGATAGAACGCCTTCGAACGGGTCGCGCCGGCCAGCGGCTGCGAGGTGATGTAGACCGTCGCCATCGCCCAATAAGGGCGCGGCAAATCCATCCAGAGCGCGAAAACAAGCGCCAGCATCGCCGCCGCGAATGTCTTGACAGCAAAGACGAGGTCCGCGTGGCGAACCAGCAGGGATCGATCGGCATTCACGGCTAGGTCGCCTCCGGCTCCATCGCCGCCTGAAGCATGTCCGCCCGCCGCTCGATGGCCTGCAGCGCTTCGAAGATCTGCACCAATGTCTCGCTCGGGATGTCCTTGAGCAGATAGGCGCGGACCCGGCGCAGCACCCGGTTGATCTCCTCCACCTTGGCTTCGCCCGTCGCGGTCAGATGCAGCATCTTGGCGCGGCGGTCGCTCGGATCTTCGCGGCGCTCCACCAGCCCCTCCGCCTGCAGCAGGTCGATGAGCCGGACCAGGGAAGGACCCTCAATGCCCATCTCCTCGGCCAGCACGCCTTGCCTGACGCATTTGCCGCGGCGTGACAGCACCCTCAAGGGGAGCGCCGTCGCCTGGGACAGGCCATGGTCGACCAGCGCCTGGTCAACCTCGCGGCGCCACAGCCGTGCGATCCGCGTGATCAGGAAACCGATTTCGCCGTGAATGAACGATTGCGAGGGTGCCATGCGAAATTAGATAGCATCCTAATCATTAGTTTACAACTATATAGGTTGGAATATATCAATCACGAAAACGCGAAATTGGAACGCCCGTCATGAGCGCACCGCTCAGCACCGCCCCCCATAGCCCCGGATCAGGCGCCTCTCCGACCGTCAACTCGCTGGCGCTGATCCCCACGTTCGTCGTGGTGGCGGTGGACGCCACCGGGATGGGCATCATCCTGCCGCTGCTGCCGTTCTATTCGCAGCGGCTCGGCGCGACGCCGTTCCTGGTCGGTGCCCTGGTGTCGGTCTACGCCATCTACCAACTGGTGGCCGGTCCGGTGGTGGGCATGCTGTCGGACCGCTACGGCCGCCGCAATGTCCTGATCGTCAGCCAGATCGGCACGCTCGCCGGCTTCGTGCTGCTGGCAGTGGCGGGCAACCTCACGATCGTGTTCCTGGCCCGGATCGTCGATGGCCTGACGTCGGGCAACATCTCGGTTGCGCACGCCTATGCGGCGGAGCACAGCGCGCCGGCGACACGCAAGCAGGCGCTCGGCGCGACAAGCGGCGCGATCGGAACCGGGCTGCTGCTCGGGCCGGCACTGTCGGGGTTCCTGGTCCAGTTCGGAAGCACGGCGCCGATCTGGGCGGCCGCGGGGCTCTCGCTGATCAGCATCCTCGCCACCATCACCCTGCTGCCGCCGGACCATCCGGGATCCGAGATGCTCTATTCGCAGCGCATCCCGGAGCGGAAGGCGACACGGGCCATCCTTGGCATGCGCTATGCGTGGGGACTGCTCGGCCTGCTGATCCTGTTCTTCGTCGTCAATTCGATGTTCCTGTCCCAGATCGGCTTGTTTCTCTCGGCGCGCTTTCGCTGGGACGGGCATCCGTTCGGGGCGCGAGAGCTCGGCGCCGTGTTCGCCTATGCCGGTTTCATCAACATCATCGTCCAGGGCCTGCTGATCACCCGCGCCAATCGTTTCGCATCCGACAGGATGATCGTCGCGGTGGCTTTCGCCGCCATGGGCGTCGGCTTCCTGGGCATCGCCCTGGTGAGCGGGATCGGCCTGCTCGCGCTGTTCCTGACCTTGATCATCCTGGGCAGCATGTTCATCCGCAGCACGCTGACCGCGGAGCTGTCGCGCAGTGTGGCGATCAATCGCCAGGGCATGATCATGGGCTTCAACCAGTCGCTGATGTCCAGCGCCAACATCCTCGCCCCGCTGGTCAGCGGCGCGCTGATCGGTCACCAGCTTTACCTTGGATGGGCGCTGGCCATGACCGCGATCGCGGCGTGCGGCGCAGTGATGGCCGCGGGCTTCGTCGCGCCTCCCCGCCCCGGCAGCAGTATGCCGGACACATCGCCTCTTCCGATGGAGACGATGTAGCTGATATCACTGGGTCATCGCGGCCAGTTGAAATTGAGGTTGAATCAACTCCGTCATCCTGAGGTGGCCGTGCGTAGCACGGCCCTCGAAGGGCGACGGCCCGAGAGTCAGCGGCCATCGTCCTTCGAGGGCCATTCTGCGAATGGCCACCTCAGGATGACGGATCACTTTGAGCGAATATATCTTATCAAACGCTACCGCAGGCTGGCGTTGATCTTGTCGAGTGCGGCCGCACCGGGACAGAGCGACGACGCATCCAGCTGATTGAGCGGCCTCTCGACCGTATCGAGATTGCTGTGCAGGTCGTCCGCGTCGGCCTCCACATACAGCAGGCCGGTCACGATCTGGCCTTGCGCCGCATGGCGCTGCAGGAAGTTCATCGCGGCGAGCCGGTCGTGCGGATCGTATTCGTCGTTCAGCTTGCGCAGATTGAGCACGGAGCCGTCGTGCTGGGTCACCGCGGCCACCTTGCCGGGCGCATAATCAACCGTGATCGGATCGCGGCCGACCATGATGTCGAGCGCGTTCACCGCTTCGTTATGCTCGCGCACATAGTCCAGGCTCTTGGTCGAACCAGCATGGTTGTTGAAGGCAATGCAGGGCGAGATCACGTCGATGAAGGAAGCGCCCTTGTGCTGGATCGCCGCCTTGATCAGCGGCACAAGCTGGCCCTTGTCGCCGGAGAAGCTGCGGGCCACGAAGGTGGCGCCGAGCTGCAGTGCGATCGCGACGAGATCAATCGACGAATCGCTGTTCAGGGCGCCCTTCTTGGATTTCGATCCGCGATCGGCGGTGGCCGAGAACTGCCCCTTGGTCAGCCCATAGACGCCGTTGTTTTCGACGATATAGGTCATGTTGACGGCGCGGCGCACCGCGTGGGCGAACTGGCCGAAGCCGATGGAGGCCGAATCGCCGTCGCCGGACACGCCGAGATAGATCAGTTCGCGGTTGGCAAGATTGGCCCCGGTCAGCACCGACGGCATGCGGCCGTGCACCGAATTGAAGCCGTGCGAGGCGCCGAGGAAATAATCCGGGGTTTTCGATGAACAGCCGATACCGGAGATCTTCGCCACCCGATGCGGTTCGATCGACAGCTGGTAACACGCCTCGATGATCGCCGCCGAAATCGAATCGTGGCCGCATCCCGCGCACAGTGTCGAGGTGGAGGCCTCATAGTCGCGCCGGGTGAACCCGATGTCGTTTTTCGGCAACGACGGATGATGGAATTTCGGCTTGGCGAGGTAGGTCATGACAGCGCCTTTCGCAGCGGCGTGACTTTCAGCGTGTCGAGCCGGTCGCCGATCGTATTGGAGATGAAGCGGGCGGTGATCGAGGTGCCGTCGTAATGCAGCACCGGCACCAGTCGCACCGGATCGATGCCGAGCTCGTTGACGATCAGCGAGCGCAATTGCGCGTCGCGATTCTGCTCGACCACGAACACGAAATCATGATCAGCGATGAAGCTCGCCACGTCCTGATGGAACGGGAAGGCGCGAACCCGCATCAGATCCAGGCTGTGGCCACGTTTGCCGAGGATTTCCGCGGCCTCGTTCATCGCCGGCGCGGTCGAGCCGTAATAGATCACGCCGAACCGGGTCGGCTTGTCGGCATTGACCCGCAGCGGCTTCGGCAGGATGCCCTTGGCGGTCTCCAGCTTGCGCAGCAGCCGCTGCATGCCGTCGACATAGGTCGCGCCGTTTTCCGAATAACGGGCGCGGGCGTCGTGCGAGGTGCCGCGGGTGAAGAAAGTGCCCTTGGTCGGATGGGTGCCGGGATAGGTGCGGTAGCCGATGCCGTCGCCGTCGACATCCATGTAGCGGCCGAAATCCTTGGCCTTGTCGAGATCCTCCGCCGACAGCACCTTGCCGCGATCGTAGGTCTTGCTGTCGTCCCAGCTCAGCGGCCGGCACAGCCGGTGGTTCATGCCGATATCGAGATCGAGCATCACAAACACCGGCGTCTGCAGCCGGTCGGCATAATCAAACGAGCTGGCGCCGAACTCGAAGGCCTCGGTGGCATCCTCCGGCAGCAGCAGCACGTGCTTGGTGTCGCCATGGGAGGCATAGGCGCAGTTGATCAGGTCGCATTGCTGGGTCCGGGTCGGCATGCCGGTCGAAGGACCGGCGCGCTGGACATCGAACACGACAGCGGGAATTTCGGCGAAGTACGCGAAGCCGAGAAACTCCTGCATCAGCGAGATGCCGGGGCCCGACGTCGCCGTGAAGGAGCGCGCGCCGTTCCATGAGGCGCCGATCACCATGCCGATCGAGGCGATCTCATCCTCGGCCTGCACGATGGCGTAACGCGCCTGCTTGGTCTCGGGATCATGCCGGAACTTGGCGCAATATTTTGCGAATCCTTCCGCCAGCGACGAGGACGGCGTGATCGGATACCAGGCGCAGACCGTGGCGCCGCCATAGACGGCGCCGAGCGCCGCGGCGGCATTGCCCTCGATCAGGATACGATCGCCGACCTTGTCGGAGCGCTTCAGCCGCAACCCGATCGGACAGGCAAAATTGGCCTTGGCGTAGTCACGGCCGAGATGCAGCGCATGGATGTTGGGCGCGATCAGCTTATCCTTGCCCTTGTACTGCTCGCCGATCAGCTTCTCGAGCTCGGCGAAATCCATGTCGAACAGCGCCGACAGCGCACCGATGCAGATGATGTTCTTGAACAGCTGGCGCTGGCGCGGATCGGTATACTCGGCGTTGCAGATCTGGGTGAGCGGAATCCCGATCACGGTGATGTCCGAGCGCAGCTGCCCCGGCGGAATAGCACGGGTCGAATCGTACATCAGATAGCCGTCGGGCTCGATCGAGATGACGTCGGCGTTGAAGGTCTGCGGATTCATCGCCACCATGAAATCGGTGCCGCCGCGGGCGCCGAGATGGCCGGCCTCGGTGACACGGATTTCGAACCAGGTCGGAAGGCCCTGGATGTTGGACGGGAACACGTTGCGCGGCGCCATCGGGATGCCCATGCGCATGATGGCGCGGGCGAACATCTCGTTGGCGCTGGCCGAGCCGGAGCCGTTGACGTTGGCGAAACGGATGACGAAGTCGTTGACGGCGGCTAACGGCATGCTGGACCTGCATGAGTGACTTCAAGGAAGAACTTGTTCATGTCCCACGCACCGGTCGGACAGCGCTCGGCGCAGAGACCACAATGCAGGCAGACGTCTTCGTCTTTGGCCATGATGCGGCCGGTCTTCAGACCATCAGCGACATAAATGTCCTGCGCGAGATTCAACGCCGGCGCCCGCAGGCGCTGACGCAGATCACTCTCCTCGCCATTCTCGGTGAAGGTGATGCTGTCCATCGGGCAGACGTCGACGCAGGCATCGCATTCGATGCAAAGCGGCGCGCTGAAGACGGTCTCGACGTCGCAATTGAGGCAGCGGCCGGCTTCCGCCAGCGCCAGCTTGGCATCGAAGCCCAGTTCGACCTCGGCCTTGATGTTGCTGAGCGCCGTGGCGTTGTCGCGATGCGGCACGGCATAACGCTCGTCCGGCATCACCTCGCTCTTATAGCTCCACTCGTGGATGCCCATTTTCTGGTTGACCACGGTGACCGCTGGCTGCGGACGATGCGCGATGTCCTCGCCGTGCATCTGCTTGTCGATGGATACCGCCACTTCGTGACCGTGGGCGACGGCCCAGATGATGTTCTTCGGTCCGAACGCGGCGTCGCCGGCGAAAAACACCTTCGGGTTGCTCGACTGGAAGGTGACCTTGTCGACCACCGGCATGCCGTGATCGTCGAAGGCGATGCCGGCGTCCCGCTCAATCCACGGGAACGCATTTTCCTGGCCGACAGCCACAAGCACGTCATCGCATTCGAACAGCACGTCCGGCTCGCCTGAAGCCACCAGCTTGCGGCGGCCCTTGGCATCGAACTCCGCCTTGACCTTCTCGAACAGCACGCCGGTCAATTTGCCGTCCGCATGCCTGAATTCCTTCGGCACCAGGAAATTATGGATCGGAATGCCTTCGCGCGCGGCATCCTCCTTTTCCCACGGCGAGGCCTTCATCTCGTCGAAGCCGGAGCGCACCACCACCTTGACGTCTTCGCCGCCGAGCCGGCGCGCGG
>JBGMOD010000016.1:0-20655 GCA_041424235.1 Hyphomicrobiales bacterium | reverse complement strand
CTCAGATTGTTGGTTGCGCTGTCGACCGTATTGATCGATGTCACCGTCGGCGGGACCGCGTCGACATCGATGCCGGCGGTCGAAGGTTCTCCGGTCAGGGTCAAGACTGCCGTGTTGGTCGCCGCATCCTTGATGGTGCCGCCGTTGAGGTCGATGCTGGTCGCGGTGGTGATCCCGGTCAGGTCCTGCTCGCCGGGTACGACCGTGTACCGGAAGGTCAGCGTGCCGGTGCCGCTGCCCGACAGATAATTGGCGTAGACCGTGCCGCCGGTATCCAGCGTGATGGCGATGCGCGGCGTGCCGCCGCTGGTATCGACCGTCACATTCTCGCTGAACGTGGTGGTGAAATCGAGATTCTGCCCCGCGATGTAGGTGCCGTTGCTCGGCACCGTTACCGACGTCACGGCAGGCGGCGTATGCTCGATCGTATAGACATCGCCACCGGTGAAGCCGCCGGAAATCGGATTGCCTGCGCTATCGGCGATGCTGGTGCCGGAGCTGTTCAGGTCCAGCCGCAGCGTACCGTCGCCGGTGACGCCGTTGATCGTCACGGTGTAGGTGCTGCCGCTGACGGGTGTGACCGAAATGCTTGTGCCGGCCACATCCCCCGTGAGCGTCCTCGCAGTAAAGTCGGTGGGGTCGACGCCGGTGACGGCTTCCGAGAAGGTCACGGTGTAGGAGTCGCTGCCGGCGTTGTTCGGGCTGCTGCCGGTCTTGCTGATCGAGGAGGCCGTCGGCGGTGTATGATCAATCGTATAGACTTGACCGCTGGTGAAGCCACCGGAGATAGCGTTGCCAGCCCCATCCTGGATGCCGGTTCCCGATGCGTTCAGATCCAACCGCAGCGTGCCGTCACCGGTCACGCCGTTGACCGTCACCGTGTAGCTGCTGCCGCTGCCGGATACCGAGATGCTGGTGTCCGCCACACTGCCGCTCGTGGTCGCAGTAAAGTCTGTGGAATCGACGCCGGTGACGGCTTCCGAAAAGGTAACGGTGAACTGGTCACTGCCCGCATTATTCGGTGTGCTGCCGACACGGTTGATCGACGACACGGACGGAGCGAGCGCACTGGTGGTGAAAGTAAATGTCGTGTTGTCGCTGACGCCGCTGAATATCGCGCCATCGCTGTCGACGAACGTTCCGGCGTCGAAATGCACGGCATACTGCGTGTTGCCGGCCAGCGTGACCGAAGGATTGATCGTCCAGGTGGTGCCCGAGCCGGTCACCTCGCTGCTCGTCACAGCGATCGTTTCGACGATCGAGCTGTCGGAGACTTTTACGATCTCGATGTTGCCGCTGCTGCCCTTGCTCACGCTCTTGGTGAAGGTCACGTCGAGGTTGGACGTGGACGAAACCCCCGTGGCATTGTCTGTCGGTGAGGTCGAGGCAATATGCGGCGGATGTCCAGTGCCGCCGTCGTTGCTGCCCTGTTCGAAGTACGCCCCCGTCGCACCGCTGGCCGGGATATAAAGATCGATGTCGCCGTCGCCATCGAAATCGGCGGGGTGGGTGTTGAGTGCCGAGATGTCCGGAATGGTCAAACCGGCGAATGGCGAGTCGGCCTGGGTTTCTATCGTAAAGGTGCCATCGCCGTTGCCCTTGGCGAAATCGAACGGGGCGCCCGCGGCCGTGCTGGTCTGATAAAGAAAGTCGACCTTTCCATCGCTGTCAAAATCGCCGACGACCATTGCCGCGTTGAACGTCGGAAAGCCTGCGGTCGAGGCCGTCGTGAAACTTGTTCCGTTATTGAGTAAAAGCGTACCGGTGGTGCCGAGTGCCGATATGTAGATGTCGGGGCGGCCATCGCCGTTGAAGTCGGCGACGTGATAATTCGAATTGATATCCGGCAGGGTCAGGCCGGCGAAAGGCGAGTTGGCCTGGGTCTCCACGGTGAAGGTGCCGTCCCCATTGCTGACGGCGAGATCGAAACCGCCACTGGGGGTTCCGGTCGGCTCAAAAAGGATGTCGGTTTTGCCGTCACCGGTGAAATCGCCGACCACGGTGGCTCGGGCGATGGTCAGATTTGGCAGGCCGGTCGCGGTGACCGCGGTGAAGCTCGATCCTTCGTTGAGGTAAACCGTACCGGACGTGCCATTGCTGCCGGCATAGATGTCGAGGCGGCCATCGCCGTTGAAATCGCCGACGCGATAATTGTTTCCGGTATCGTCGGGAAGCGTCAGACCGGCGAATGGCGAGTTGGCGAGGCTCTCGATGGTGAAGGTGCCGTTGCCATTATTGAGAGCATACTCGAACGGCGTTCCGTTACCGCCGGTTTGGAACAGGATGTCGGCCGCGCCGTCGCCGCTGAAGTCGCCGACCACCACGCGGCCCGCAGCCTGCGGGTCCGGGAAGCTGGATGTGCTTTGGCTGCTGAAGCCGATGCCAAGCACACCCTCGAAACGTGCGAGGCTCGCCGGGGTAAACGGCACGGCGGTTGATGCGATCGGTGCTCCGGTCGTCGCATCAAGCGTCCAAGAGCCGCCGAGATCGGTGCTGCCGACAAGATGCGTGGCGGCGGCAACATCGACGCCGCCGGCATAGTGTGACAAGTCCGCGATGAATTGTCGTCCTGTCGCTGTGGCTGCGGTATCGCAGGAATAAAGTGCGAGATCACCGCCGGGCGCGATCGACGAACCGATCTTCGCAAGGGCGACCGCTTCCTGCGATAGATCCGCGTCGTTGAGAACCGTCGAGCCGAGTTCGATCGCGCCGGAGGAGCCATGCCCAACGATCGAGATCGATGTGAGGTTCGTAAGATTGTTGGTCGCCAGGATATCGGCGATCTGCTGCACGCCGTCGCTCGACGGATCGAGCACGAAGGCCCGCTCGCCGGGCTTCAGGCCATCGATCAGCGCTTGTAGATCGGGCGTGCGCGAATCGATGAAAACGACACTTTGGACCGCGATAGCTGCAAGCTGATCGAGCGAGTCTGACATCGGTACGCCTTGCAAACGCAATTACTAATCAGCGATAAGATTCCTCGGGTGTGTGCCGCATTCGACAGCGCACCCTGCAGCCAACGGTCGCTGCTATCGTTAACAATTCATGAATGCTATCAGGAGCCGTAACTACTCGCAATCTTGGCCCGTGAGATTGAGTTAACGCGCAGTCCCATGGGTCCAAAAAATGCGTGTATCATATGTCTTATACAACTTTGGCGCGATCCAGCACGAGCCGTGCTGCGGCGAATATGACTGTGCGATCCGGGGCTTTTCTTGTTTTACTGTGTGCGGCGCAATCGCCTTACTTCGCCGCGGCGCGGCCCGCCCCCGGTTGCGTCATGGCGCGATGGAACGTTTCGGCCTCGCTCCGCAGCCAGGTCCTGAACACGGCCAAGAGCGGATCCGCCGTCTTTTCCTCGGGATAGGCGAAGTAATAGGAGCCTTCGCTCAGCACCGACAGGTTGGAGAGAATCTTCAACTCGCCCGAGCGGAGCTGGTCCGCGATCAGGAAACGCGGCATCAGCGCGACGCCGAGCCCGGAGCAGGCGGCGCTGATCAGCATCGACTGGATGTCGAAGCGCGGCCCGCGCATGACATTGACGTCGGCGACATCGGCTTCATGGCACCAGCGCCGCCACGCCTCCGGCCGCGTCACTAGGTGCAGCAGGCGGTGGCGTGCGATCTCCCTGGCGCTGACGCGCGGACGTTTGCCGAACAGGGACGGGCTGCCGACCGGAAACAGCACCTCGTTGAACAGATAATCGGCGCGCGCGCCCGGCCAGTCCGGCTGGCCGAAATACAGCGCGCCATCGAGCACGTTCTCGCTGAAGAAGAAACGCGAGTTGCGTGCGCTGACATGCACGGTGACACCGGGGTGGCGCGCGTAGAAATCCGGCAGTCGCGGGATCAGCCACTCCGCGCCGACCGTGGGAAGCGCCGCTACCTCGAGCACGGAGCCGTCGGCCTCATAGCCCATCACCTCCATGGTGTCGTGCTCGATGCGTTCGAGGATCTGCACGACACGGGCGCGATAGGCGGCGCCGGCACGTGTCAGCGTGATGCGTTTCTTGATGCGGTGGAACAGCCGCACGCCGAGCTGTTCTTCGAGCAATGAAATCTGGCGCGAGACCGCGCTCTCGGTCAGCGACAGCTCGTCGGCGGCGCGTGTGATGCTCAGATGCCGGGCCGCGGCGTTGAAGGCCGTCAGCGCGCTGATGCTCGGCAGTTTTCGCCGCATGGAGTTCATTCCAAAAACTCAAGATGTCTCCAGAATATATCGTTTGCGGCCCCATCCACAAGGCACCATAGAATGAGACCACATCCGCTTCGCGTGATCGGCTTCGCGTGCAGTCCTGTCGTGACCGGCGCTGCGTGGTGCCTGAAATTCAAAGTGTCTGAAAATCAATAGGGAACGTGATGGCCGTCAACAAGCTGCATGACGAATTCCATACGGTGGACATGGAGCGCGGCTGGCAACTGCCGGACGGTTACGATCCGCAGTCGGGGGCGCTGGAGAAAATCCTGTCCGGCTCGCTCGACACGGTGAACAAGCGCGGCAGCCGCACGCGTCTCTTGAAGTTCCCGGCAGGCCTCCACACCACCAAGCCCATCGTGCACGATTTCTGGGAAGAGGTGTTCCTGGTGTCCGGTGATCTGACGGTGGGCAATGACGAGAACGGCGAGGGCGGCACGCCATTCGCGGGGCACACTTATGCGGTGCGGCCGCCGGGCGCCTGGCATGGTCCCTTCAAGTCGCGCGGGGGCTGTCTGCTGCTGGAAATCCATTACTACGATCCTGCCTGAGGGACGCGAATGGCGGGAGCGCGTGGGGGCGTGCGGCATTCGATGCCGCCATGTCCGATGGTCCTCGCGCGCGTCTCGATCTGAATTCACGTGAGGACTGATATGAGCAGTGCAAAGCATCCCGTCATTGTCGCGGGCGCGGGTCCGGTCGGCATGGTGGCGGCCGCGAGCCTGGTGCAGCAGGGCATCCCGGTTCTGGTGCTGGAGCGGCTGCCCGATCTGAGCAGCGAATCGCGCGCGTCGACATTTCATCCGCCGACCCTCGACATGCTCGACGATCTCGGCTTTGCCGAGGCACTGATCGCGCAGGGGTTGAAAGCGCCGACGGTGCAGTACAGTTCGACCGCGGATGGCCTGCTCGGCACCTTTGATTTCTCCGCCATTGCCGACCTGACCCGCCATCCGTTTCGCCTGCAGGCCGAACAGTTCAAGCTGACGCGCATCATCCTGGACACGCTGCTTGGTCATCCGCTGTTTGCGATGGAGTTCGATGCCCAAGTGACCGGCGTGTCGCAGACCGCGGAGGAGGTCACGGTGGCCGTGTCGCAGAACGGCACGGTGCGCGAGCTGACTTGCGATTGGTTGATCGGGGCCGACGGCGCGAACAGCATCGTCCGACGCGCGCAGGATATCAATTTCGAGGGCTTCACCTGGCCGGAGCGCTTCCTGGTGATGACCACGCCCGTCGATTTCACCGCGCTGCGGCCGGGCGTGTCTCCGGTCAGCTACGTGGCCGATCCCGTGCGCTGGTATTTCCTGTTGCGCATCATCGGCGCGTGGCGCGTGATGATGCCGGTGCCCAACGAGATGGCCGACGCGGACGCGCTCTCGGATGGTTATGTGCAGGAGTCCATTCGCCGGGTTATTCCCGCCGATGTCGATGCCGCGATCCAGCACACGACGCTCTATCGCGTCCACCAGCGCGTGGCGGCGCAGTTTCAAAAGGGGCGCACGTTCCTGGTCGGCGATGCCGCCCATATCAACAATCCGCTCGGCGGCATGGGCATGAACGGCGGCATTCATGATGCTCTCAACCTGACGTCCAAACTGGGGCCCGTGATCGGCGGCAAGGCGGACGCGCGGCAACTCGCCGACTATGACGTGCAGCGGCGTGCGGTGACGCTGCAGGCCATCCAGGGCGACACCATTCGCAACAAGAAAAACCTGGAGGCGAAGGACGAGGCTGACCGGGCCCGTTTCCGCGACGAAATCCGGGCCGCGGCCGCCGACCATGAGAAAGGCCGGGCGCTGCTGCGCCGGATCGCCATGCTCGACTCGCTCGCGCGCGCTGCCGCGCTGCATGCGGCATGACGGAACTCTGCAATGTCTTTTTCCGTGTTGAACGATCAAATGGACGGCACAGAGTGAGCATTTAATCGGCTTGACCGCGCTTTGGCGCATTGTTTCGCTGAACATCGGATGAGAGTGAGGAGAGTGGTGATGCCCGCCAACAATTGGTCCCGCAGGACATTCACCGGGGCGCTCGGCCTTGGCGCTGCGGCGTTCGCCGGGGGCTTGCTGGGATCGCGCCCGGCTTCGGCGCAGGTCAACAAATCCGGCGCCGGCGGTCTCGCGCCGCCGTCGAACGGGTCGTTCCTGGTCCCCATCATCCGCAAGCTCGAGCTCGACAAGAAGAACGGGCTCGACTTCGACATCAATCTCTACAGCGATCCGTCGACGCTTTATTCCGATCTCGCGGCCGCGCGCACCAGCCACATCTTCGGCGCGATCTACAACTGCGCGAATTTCTATGTCCGCGGCGTGCCGCTGAAGCTGCTGTTCACCATCTCGACCGCCAATCATGGCTTCATCGCCAAGGATCCGGCCATCAGCAAGGCCAGGGATCTCGAAGGCAAGACGGTTGCCGCCACCACCAGCTCCGGCTTCTACGGCATGGCGGTGCTGTTCCTGAAACAGAACGGCCTCGACCCGCGCAAGAACCTCAACGTGATCAACTCGCCGCCGTCCGCCGTGCAGACCCAGCTGCTCGCCGAGAAGGCCGATGCCGGCCTGCTGTTCGATCCCGCGCTGTCGAGCCTGCTGACCCAAGGCTATCATCTGGTTGGCAACATGAACGACGGCATCCGCGAACATCTCAAGATGAAGCCGACTGCGCCGGTGTGGTATCTCGGCGCCTACGCCCGCCAGGACTGGATCGATGCGGATCCGAAGCGGGCCGCGGTCACCCTGAAGATGTGGCAGCAGGCGGCGGAGTTCTACAATCAGAGCACCGACGAAGCCGACAAGATGATCGCCGAGTTCACGCATGTGTCGCGCGAGGCGCTTGGCCTCAGCCGCACGCTCGGCATCACGCAGTTCGACGTTCAGCCGGCGGTGGCGCAGAAGGCCAATCTCGATGCGCTGTTCGCGGGCTTCAAGGAGGTCGGTTTCCTCAACGATCTTCCCGACGACGGCATCTACCACCAGTGGAAGGGCTGACCGTGGCCGGCGCAACACCCCCGACGCCCGTGGACGACACAAGTCTGTCCACCATCGCGCCGGACGGCGAGGCGGCGGCGCCGCGCCGCGGGCGTGGTGTCGTTGGCCGTATCGCGCGCAGCGTATTGCCGTTTCTGGTGATCGCCGCGCTGTGGCAGGTCGCCTCGTTCTACACCAAGCCTTATCTGTTCCCGGGCCTCGGCAGCGTCGCCAAAAGCTTCTGGACCATCCTGACCACCTGGGACCTGCTGTCCCAAGGGTTCGTCACATGGGCGCGGCTCGTGATGGCGGTGGCGGCCTCGCTGGTGATCGGCATTCCGATCGGTCTGGTCATGGGGCTGTCGTCCAGTGCCGATGAGTTTCTGCGACCGATCGTGAAATTCATCATGGGCGTGCCGGCGCTCAACTGGGTGATCATCGTCATCATCTGGTTCTCCAGCACCGAGCTTCGCATCGGTTTCGTGCTGGTGGTGCTGTGCACGCCGGTGACGATCTATTGCGTCTATGACGGCGTGCGCGGCATCGATCGCAAGCTCACCGACATGGTGCTGGCGTTCGGCGCCAACCCGATCCAGCATGTGCGCCTGCTGCTGTGGCCCTATGTCAAGGCCTCCGCCTTCACGGCCGCCAAGCTCAATGTCGGCAATGCGGTGCGCACCGTCATCGTCGCCGAACTGGTCGGCGCGCCGCTCGGCATCGGCAAGGAGCTCGATCTCGCCAAGAATGTGTTCGACATGGCGACCGTGCTGGCCTGGACCATCATCCTGGTGCTGATGGCGCTGCTCATGACCCAGGCCATCGAATACGCCGAGCGCATCACGCTGCGCTGGCGCGGCGAGGGACACGGCCATGACTGAGAGGGAAGGGGCTCCGGTGACCATCGCATCGCCTGCAACGCAGACCACGGCACCGCCGAAGCTGCTGGTGGAGCGCGCCCGCAAGAGCTTCCGTCAGGCCAGTGGCAGCGAGGTGGCGGCGATCGCCGACCTCAGCTTTACCGTTCGGTCCGGCGAGTACGTCGCCATTGTCGGGCCGACCGGCGCCGGCAAATCCGTGCTGCTCGATTGCCTGCTCGGGCTGAAGCAACTCGACGCGGGCCAGATCCGCATCGACGGCCGCCCGGTGCAGAACTTCGTGCGAGAGAAAAAAGGCCACATCACGCGCATCTTCCAGGAAGACCGGCTGCTGCCGTGGCTCTCCGCCACCGACAATGCGGCGTTCGGACTGCAGATCCAGGGCGTGGGCGAGACCAAGCGGCGCGCGCAAGCGGCGCAGTGGCTCGATGCCGTGGGCCTGTCGGGATTCAAGAATGCATTGCCGCGCGAGCTGTCGGGCGGCATGCGCCAGCGGGTCAACATCGCGCGTGCGTTTGCCCCAGGCCCCGAACTGGTGCTGCTCGACGAGGCCTTCAGTGCGCTCGACGATGTCACCGCATCGCGGCTGCGGCAGGACTTCAAAACCTTGGCGCAAGCGCAGTCCACCACGTTCCTCATCGTGACCCACAGCATCGATGAGGCGATTTTTCTGGCCAACCGCATCCTGGTGTTCGGCGCACCGGCCCGGCTGATGGCCGATATCGCCGTGCCGCCCCATGCGTTCGAGGACCGCGAGCTGTCGGACCGGATCAAGACCGAGGTGAGGGCTCTCATCGCCGCCGGCGCGCGACCGCACTGATGCGGAATTTGTCGGACGCGTCGGATCTGAAAATGAAAAGCCCCGGAGCGATCCGGGGCCTTCGTCGTCGTCGATCGCGTGCGCATCATGGGATGATGCGGGCCACGTCAGTTGTCCATTCGCTTGCCGTTCGTGCGTTGCTGAATGGTTTCGATCGTCTGCGAGATCTCGAGACTGGCCATCGAAAGCAGATAGACTGCCATCTTCTGGTCGAGCTTTTCTGCAAGCTCCATCGTCGAGTCAATGCGGGTGCCAAGCTCTCTAAGTTCTTTGCGCGTGTGCATTCTTCACCACCGAGGACTGTTTATGGCGTTTGACAAGCGGAATGACGTGACACCCTTCTCCCGGACCGATCATGCGCGCGCATCCGATGCGGATGCGACGCTGGCTGCGGAGGGGCTGGAACTCATGCATGTCTTTGTCCGGCTCCCTGCCGCAGACGATCGGTTCAAGGTCATCGCGTTCGCCAAGCAGTTGCTGCGCAACGCTGAAAACTGACCCTGCCGGTTCACGGATGCTCTGCCCGGCCATGGCCTACCGGACATTTCGTTCTAACCCGCTGTCAAACCATTGATATTTGAACACGCAGCGGGGGTCTGACCACTGGCTATTTCTGGCTATTGACCATTTTTTTTGTGATGCGTCCCTACCTCCGCAGGGCAAGGGTCCACCCGGATTTCGCGCGAAGTCATTGGTTTTAAAAGAAAAATAAACCCGAACAGGCCGCCGGCGTGGAGGCGTTGCCTGGGCCGGAACGGCTGAAGCCGGATTTGCGATCCGTCGTCCCGATGCCGTCGAGGCCCGCGGCTCCGACGAGACGCCGGTGATCGATCATCGCCGGAGAGGGGGTGGCACCGTCCAGGAGAAACGCGTCAATGCGTTCGGTCGTCGAGACGGCCTGTCCGACATAACACTTTGCACATTTATGCGACCAGACCCGCCCCCCTCGCAAATCCGCCATGAGCAATTGGCGGTTTCCAAGTCGCGGCGTGGATGCGCATAAAGCCGCAGATGTCCGCCTCATCGATTTCCTCGTCACAACTGGGTGTTTCCGCCGTTCCGCCGCGCCGACGCAGCCCGCGGACGGTCGCCCTGATCATCGCGAGCGCGATGTTCATGGAGCAGCTCGACGGGACCGTGCTCGCCACGGCGCTGCCGACGATGTCGCGGTCCTTTCAGGTCGATCCCCTGCACATGAATGTCGCACTCACGGCCTATCTGCTGAGTCTCGCCGTGCTGATTCCGGCGAGCGGCAAGGTGGCGGACCGGTTCGGCTCAAGGACCGTGTTCCAGGTGGCGCTGGCGATCTTCACCCTCGGCTCGATCCTGTGCGCCTGCGCCCAGTCGCTGGCGTTTCTCGTCGCCGCGCGCATCGTCCAGGGCATCGGCGGCGCGCTGATGATGCCGGTCGGACGGCTGGTGCTGCTCCGCGCCGTGCCGAAGAAGGATCTCGTCACCGCGATGGCGTGGCTGCTCGTGCCGGCGACGCTCGGCCCGATCCTGGGGCCGCCAGTCGGTGGCTTCATCATCACCTACCTGAGCTGGCACTGGATTTTCTATATCAACGTGCCCATCGGCCTGCTGGGGATCGTCCTGGCCGGCCGCTACATCGAGGAATTCCGTGAAACCGAACGCACGAGCTTCGATTTCAGCGGGATCCTGCTGTCTGGTGCGGCGCTCGTCTGCCTGATGAGCAGCTTCGAAATGATTGGCCGCGGTGTCGGCTCCCTGGCAACCGCGGGTGCGTTGCTGGCTCTCGGCGTGGCGTCGGCGCTGGTCTATTGGCGCCATGCCAGGCGCCATCACGCCCCGGTGCTCGATTTCCGGCTGATGCAGGTCCCGACGTTCCGGCTGTCGGTTGTCAGCGGAACGCTGTCGCGGATCTCGGTCGGCGCCATGCCGTTCCTGCTGCCCATGATGCTGCAGCTCGGCTTCGGTGTCTCGGCCGCCCAGAGCGGCCTGATTACGTTTGTGAGCTCGGGCGGCTCGCTGTTCATGCGCGCCTTGGCGCCCTGGTTCTTGCGCCGGCTCGGCTTCAAGAACGTGCTGGTCTGGGTTGGCCTTGCCGCCACGCTGCTGCTGGGCACCTGCGCCGCTTTTCGGCCGAGCTGGCCGCTGGCGGCGATCTACGCCGTGCTGTTCGTGCAGGGTTTTTGCCAATCGTTGCAATTCATTTCCTACAATACAATCGCGTATGCGGATGTGCGCGCCGACCGGATGAGCGCGGCGACGAGTTTCTACACCACGTTCCAGCAGCTCTCGCTCGCGCTCGGCATCGCCTTCTCGGCCGCGGCGCTCGCAAGCTCCACCCGGATGTTTGGACACGAGCAGCCGCAGCTGATGGATTTTTCCGTCGCTTTCCTCGCCGTCGCGGTGGTCTCCCTGTTCGCGCCCCTGGTGAGCGGCGCGATGGATTCCCGCGCCGGTGCCCAGGTCAGCGGCCACAGGGCCGGTCCCGCCGCGCCGGTCGCCGTCGCGCCGGCCGAGTGATTGTTTCTTCGATCGGATGATCGCGATTAGGGCGTGGCCGGTGGTGGCAGCTTGGGATGAGCGGCCGGCAACGCCTCCAGTGTCACCCAGTTCGCATTGGCCCGTGCCAGCCGTGTGTCGAACTCCGACGTCCACTTCTCGAATGCGGACTTGGAGCACAGCAGGTACAAGTGGCCTCCGGCGACTTGCCACAACTCCGGCATGCCTCCGCTCTTGCGGCCCTCGGACACCGCGTAGGCGCAATGGCCGTCATAGGCGGGCGCATAACGCGCCGGGTCTGCACGAAACAGCGCCAGATGCGCCGGGGTCGCGAAACGCCACGTCGCGCCGTTCCAGTCGGTGGTGATCGTCGTCTCGCCGTGGATCGCCGCGCCCTGATCCTGATAGGCGACGGCATC
Organism: Hyphomicrobiales bacterium; assembly: GCA_041424235.1. Classification (GTDB taxonomy): domain Bacteria; phylum Pseudomonadota; class Alphaproteobacteria; order Rhizobiales; family Xanthobacteraceae; genus Bradyrhizobium_A. The sequence continues at coordinate 8,909 of JBGMOD010000016.1, read as the reverse complement.
GTAACCCGACAGCGCCGCGCCATCGACGAATTGCGGCCCCGCCAAGCCGGGCGATGTCAGCAGGGTCATCACCACGATCTGTCCGATCATCTGCATCGTCAGCCGCATTCGGACCACCTTTGTTTTCGCACCCTTCGTCCCATCGACAAGCTGTCCCGGTGCCCGGCCCAAGACCGATGCCAAGATCGGTGCCAAGACGGATGCCAAGCCCGATGCGTTGAGGTTGTGCTCGCAGAAAAATTGATACAGAGGGGACATCGACGGCGGAAGAGGGGCAGCGAACGCGACGCCGGAACACTTTGCGCATAATTTCATGGCCTGATCCCTTCGAGGGAGCGCCGGCCGGTTGCATGTCGAAACAGGACAAATCATAGTCTCGTCGGACAGGCTTTCGGCGAGCACCCCGTGCAAGACGGGAATTGAATGTGTCGGACCGCGGGATTCAAATCATGGACCGGCCCGCGCTCTCGCCCGACCAGATCATCGTCCATCCGCGGTTTTCAGAGGCCCGCAGGCATTACATTGAAAGCTTCCTGGCGGTTTACGACGGCGATCCGTTCCTGGCACGGCTTCTGATCGAGTCCGGGCGGTTCTTTGTTCACAAGCTGATCATCCTGCTCAATGCGGCGCAGGACGATGGCGCTCCCGAGACATGGCTGACCATCGGCCGCCTCAAACGGGACATGGGGCAATTCGGGTTCGCAAGCGAGCGGCAGGTGGATCACCTCGTTCGCAGGTTGATCGCGGTCGGTTTTCTCGAACAAGTCCCGGCCGTGCAGGATCGAAGGGTGCGGATTCTGAAGCCAGCTGAAAAAATGCTGGCGCACGATCGGGCCTGGCTTGTCGCCCACTATTTGCCGTTGACCATTCTGTACCCCGGAAACGACTACAGCCTCGCCATGCGCGGCGATCCGGTCTTCCAGATTGCGCTTGGGAGGACGGCCGTGGGAATGTTGCCGATGGTGGCGCAACTGATGGCAACGGTGCCCGACATGCTCTTGTTTTTCGATTATGCGGCGGGGCAATTGGTGTTGGCGGCTCTGTTGCAGGCAGCCCTCTCCGAGCCTGAGAGCGGGGGCGTGCGATTGTCCCTGACGTCGATATCCAGCCGTTTCGGTGTCTCCCGCACCCACGTTCGCAAGCTGTTGTCCGAGGCCCGGACAAACCGGCTCGTCCGACTTCATCGCGCCGGCGGCAATGCCGTCGAAATCCTGCCGCGCCTCTGGGCGAGCTATGATCGCAGCATCGCCATCGGCATGTCTCTTCACCATGAAGCTCATGCGATCGTGACAGGCCGTGCGGCACCGCCTGACGATGTCGCCGAAAGTCACGCCGACATGAACCGGAAGCCGAGATCGCCATAGACATCGGTCATCTGTGGTTCAGGAATGAACTCTTATCCTGAGCGCGCCCAATGGAAACCGGAGATCCCGGACGTGCAGGGACGGGCTGGTCGATGGTGCGTTTGTCGACGGCTACCAAATCGAGCGTTCTCGCTCCGACGCGCCAACTCTCCAGGCCGGGCCGTGTCGTGATCCTCTTGAACTGCTGTTGCCGCCCCGTGCGGCTTTCGGGATTGAAGGAGTTGATTGTGCGCAAGTGGATGCTGCTGCTGGTGTCGTTGGCCGGTTCGGTCTGGATGTCGGGTGATGCCGATGCGGCCCAGCTCCCAAGAGAATCCCGCGATCCTTATCGTCTGAACATCCTCGATTTCGGACCGGTGGATCAAGCCGGGGTCCAGGATGACTCGGCCGCGCTCGCCAATGTCGTCACGGCGGCGAATCGTTATACCGAGGCCGGCAAGCCGGCTTGCGTCTACATTCCCGCAGGAATTTACCGTATCGTGACGCCGCCGCCGCCCTTTGCGCTTGCCGGTTGCATCGAGGGTGATGGATCGGCCCAGTCCATCCTCAGCATCGACGCCAGATTCACCGGCGATCTGTTCGCCTGGTCCGAGGCCTGGGCCGCGACGACACCGGGGCCGACGGTCGTCGGCCTGCAGATCCGTGGCGACCGGACCGGCCAAGCCCAGCAGAACGCTTTTGTCTTCTATGACCGCAACGACAATGTCTACATGTCGGACGTCACGGTCAACGATCTCCATGGCAGGGTGCTCTACTCCGGCGTCACCAGGGCCAAGCCGCAGGCCTATATGCGTGAATCGCATTTCACGTCTCTCAGGTTCTTCAATGATGGCGCGCCCGGTGTGCCGGTGATCGAGTTCAATTCGCAGGGCACGGCAGAGTCCGATGCGACCAACGAGATCCGCCTGTCGCAGGTCGACATCTACGGCGCGGCCGGTCCCGGTCTCGTGATCCGCAACAACGGCAGCTCCGGTGTGCGCAACATCACGTTCGAAGCGCTGCGGATCGAAGGCCTGCAGCAGAAGGTGTTCGGCGCCTCGCAAGGCGATCTGCTGGCCATCGGCGATCCCGTGATGGGCGGGTCGGTCAACAATATCCGGCTGACCGATGTCGAGCTGATCGATGCCGGGAGTGGCTATTGCGCCTTCCGGATGAGCGCGCCGTCTCCGGCTCAGGAGCCCTACCAGATCACGATGCAGGGGGCGATCGGCGGCGGTCAGCCCTATGGTCAGGGCCTGTGCATCTCGTCCGGGCGGAGCTCGGTCTTTCGGCTGTCCGGCATCCACAGTTTCGGGACGAATGTCGTTGTCGGCGCCAACGTCACGCAGCTCGTGCTGGACGGCGGTGGACAGGAAGCCAGCTGGAGCTACAGCATCGATCCGACGTCGGTGAGAGGTGTCAGCTTTCCTGCCTTGTCACCTTACCACTAAAGCATGATGTGTTTTTGTTGAATCGATGCGATCACGTGCCCTCTTCACCTCTCCCCGTTGGGGAGAGGTCGGATTGCGAAGCAAATCGGGTGAGGGGTTGCTGTTCTCTCGATAGGCCGAAACCCCTCACCCGATTTGCTTGCGCAAATCGACCTCTCCCATCGGGAGAGGTGGCCTCTGATGCCGCGCCAATCGAACCTGACTTCATCACGCCTTGGCGATTTCGCGAGCCGCCGTGCTCTCCAATTCGGCGATACGCATCACATTTGGCCTCAATGCCCCATGTGGGCAGGGCCGCCGAGTTTGATCGTCCGTAGCATCAGCGCGAGTGGCACCGCGGACAGCGAGATCAGCATCAGAACCCAGAACGCATCCATGTAGGCGAGGTAGGAGGCCTGGCCCTGCACCTGCTGTCCGATCCATTGAATGGCCTGATCATGCGCCTGCGCCAGCGAGCTGCCCTGGGCCGTGAAATAGGTCGTGATCTGTTGCAGCGTGTCCTGGTAGGTCGTGCTCGACGGGATCACCTGCTCGACCAGCCGGCTCTGGTGGAACTGCTCGCGGTGCGTCAGCACGTTGGAGACGATCGAGACACCGATCGAGCCTCCGGTGTTGCGCGCGGCATTGATCAGGGCAGAGGCCTGGTCGGTCTTGGAGGGGGCGATGCCGTCGTAGGACGCGGCCATGATCGGCACGAAGATCAGCGGCAGCCCGACGCCGAGCAGCATGCGCGAGCGCGCCATGAACCAGAAGCCGAGATCGCCATAGACATTGGTCATGGTGTACATCGAGAACGCGATGACAGCGGCACCGGCGACGATCAGGTATTTCGGCTGCACCTTGGCCGCCAGCCGGCCGACCACGAACATCATCGCCATGGTCACCACGCCGCCCGGCGAAAGCACGAGGCCGGCCCAGGTGGCGGTGTAGCCGAAATCCTGCTGCACCAGTTGCGGCAGGAATTGCGTGGTCGCGAGCAGGATCGCGCCGGTCGCCAGCATCACCAGGAAACAGGCGCCGAACTGGCGGGTCGCCACCATCCGCAGGTCGATGATCGGGTTGCGGCGGCTCAGCGCCCACGGGATCATCAGCGCGAAGGCGAGCGCGGAGATCGCCGAGACGGTGACGATGAAGGGCGAGCCGAACCAGTCGTCTTCCAGGCCGCGGTCCAGCACGAGCTCGAGTGCGCCAAGGAAGGTCGCGATCAGCGCAAAGCCGACGACGTCGAAGCTGCCGGCCTGCTGCGGGGTGTGGCCGGCGCGCGCGGGCTCGCGCAGGACCACCGAGATCAGCGCCATGGCGAACACGCCGACCGGCGCGTTGATCAGGAAGCACCATTCCCAGGAGAGATTGTCGGACAGCCAGCCGCCGAGCGTCGGCCCGACCACCGGCGCCACCACCACGGCGATGCCGAACACCGCGAACGCCTGGCCGCGTTTCTGCGGCGGGAAGGCGTCGGCGAGAATGGACTGCGCGACCGGCACCATGCCGCCGCCGCCGAGGCCCTGCAGGATGCGGAACAGCAGCAGCGCATCCAGGTTCGGCGCGAAGCCGCAGAGCAGCGAGCTCACCGTGAACAATCCGAGACAGATCAGGAAGAAGCGTTTGCGGCCGAACATGCGGGCAAGGAAGCTCGAGGCCGTGAGGATGATGGCGTTGGAGACGAGATAGGTGGTGACCACCCAGGACGCCTCGTCCTGGCTTACGCCCATCCCGCCGGCGATATAGGGCAGCGCCACATTGGCGATGGTGGTGTCGAGCACTTCCATGAAGCTCGCGAGCGCCACCACGATCGCGATCAGCCATGGATTGGTTATTGGATTCGTCACTGCACTGGTGACCGCATTGGTCACCCCCTTGACCTCGGGGGCGGACGGTCCGTCGGTTCTGATGGCAGCGGCACTCACAGCAACCTCCCGAGGCGTTCGACGATCGAAGCGGCGGCATTGACGCGCACCGTCGGCACCACCGACATGCCTGGGCCGAGCGCGACATCGGTCGGCGGATTGTCCATCACGATCTTCACCGGCACGCGCTGCACGATCTTGACGTAGTTGCCGGTGGCGTTCTGGGCGGGCAGCAGCGAGAACGCGGTGCCGGAGCCGGGCTGGACGCTGTCGACATGACCGCGGATGGTGCGTCCGGGATAGGCATCGATCCGCAGCGTCGCCGCATCTCCGGGCCGCATGCGGTCGAGCTGGATTTCCTTGAAGTTCGCCGTCACCCAGATCTGATCGGGGACGAACTGGGAGAGGCTGGTGCCCGGCTGCACATACTGGCCGATGGCGGCGCCGAGATTGACGACGCGGCCGGGCTGCGCCGCGGTCACCACCGTGTAGGACAAATTGAGCTGCGCCTGGTCGCGCTGCGCCTGCGCCTGGGCGAGGCTCGCCACCGCGCTCGCGCGCTGCGCCTTGAGCGCTTCGACCTGGCGCTGCGCCAGTTTCACCGTCGCCTGCGCGCTCGCCAGTGCCGCCTGTTGCTGATGCAGTTGCGAGGTGTACTGCTGCGCGTTCTGCACCGAGCCGTAGCCGGTCTGCTCCAGATGCTCGTAGCGCTCGGCCTGCTGCTGCGCGAACACCAGCGAGGCCTGGGCCTGGTCCGCCTGCGCCTGGTTGGCGTTGATCTGGGCCTGCTGCACGTCGAGCTGCGCGTCGATGTTCTCGATGCTCGCCTGCGCAGAGGCCACCTGCGCCTGGGCCTGCTGCAGCGCGACGCGATAGTCGCGGTCGTCGATGCGGGCGATCACGTCGCCGGTGGCGACATGCTGGTTGTCGGTGACGGGAACGGCGGTGAGATAGCCGGAGACTTTCGGCGCCAGCGATGTCTGTCGCGTGGCGATGAAGGCGTCATCGGTGGACTGGAAATGCTCTGCCTGGTTCACATAGAGAACGCCGCCACCGACGATGGCAGCGAGCAGCACCGCGCCGATGGCGGAGATCGCCGGGCGGCGGCGCAGGAAGCTCGCCTTGCGCGCCTGGCCGGTCGCCTCAGGTGGCGCGGTGTCCGTTTGGGCGGGTGAGGCCGGCGCCTTGGCAGTCTGGCGTTCGTGCGGGGAGGGCGCCGGCGCGGTGACGTCCTGTCGATCGGACTCGACATCGCGATCGTGCGAGATCGGGGCAGAGCGCGGGGTTTCGATGTCGTCGCGCGCCTGTTCGCTCCGGTCCAGAACTTGAGTGTTGTCGTCGAACATGTTGGCCGCTCCTGCTGGGAGGCGACGCTCACCGCGGCGCCTGAAAAACGAGACTGAACTGTTCAGTTCAGATCGGAAAATAACCCCGAAACGAGATCTGTCAATGTGAACGAGACCGTTTCGTTCTCTTTACAGGCATCACACATGCGTGTAGATCAGAGACACGGTGGGAGCTCGAATCGATCGAAATCGCCATGAAAACCAGCAGCTTGAAGAAGGTGAGAAGGCCGGGGGCGAGGGCTAGGCGGGCCACGGTGCGCTCCGGCCGACCGCCCAAGGAGCTTGCCGGCGAGGTCGACACCCGCATCCTCGATGCCGCGCGAAAAATGTTCCTGGAGCGCGGCTTCGAAGGGGCGAGCATCGACGAGATCGCCGAGGCGGCCCGCTCGGGCAAGGCCTCGATCTATGCCCGCTTCCGCGACAAGCGCGCGCTGTTCAGCGAAGTGATGAGGCGGGACATCCTGGCCCGGATCACGGCGATCAAGGCCGAGGTGCCAACCGGCTCAACCATCGAGCAGCGCCTCGCCAGCGCCGCCAGCACCCTGCTGCACTGGGGGTTGAACAGCGACAGGATCGCGCTGATGCGGCTGGCCATCGCGGAAGCGCGCCGCTTCCCTGAACTTGGCACCACGGTCAGCCGGACCGCGCGTGATCTCAGCACCGACCTCGGCGTTCAGTTGCTCGGCGAGTTGACGCAGTCCGACGAACTGCGCTCGCTGCCGGCCTTCGCGCCGGAGCACCTGGCGGCTACGGCGCGTGTCTTCCTGGATATCGTCGCCGTGCCCATCTTGTTCCGGGGACTGTTTGAGGTGGACCTCAAGGCGCTGGACCAGGAGGTCGACGCGCACGTGGCGCGCGGCGTTGCGTTTTTTCTCGCCGCCTGCCGGCACGGCAGCGTGAGTTGAGCTTATCAGTGAAAATTAGCGTGCGTTGTTTCAAGTGGGCTCTCCAGCGCGGTCCAGACATGACAGTGCATTAATTGTTCCTGATCATCGTCGTCGCGATGCCCCCTGAAACGCAAAACGGCCCCGCAACATCGGGGAATTACGGTGACAGTGCACTAAATTGACGTCCCGCCCATCCGGCGCTATCGTTCGGCATGGCCCGCCTTGCCCGCGTCGTCGTTCCTCACATCGCGCACCACGTTACCCAGCGCGGCAACGGCCGCGCGCGCACCTTCTTTGGCGACGAGGATTACGCGCTCTACCGCGGTCTGCTGGCCGAGCATTGCCGCAACGCCGGCGTGGGGGTGTGGGCCTGGTGCCTGATGCCCAATCACGTACATCTGATCCTTGTGCCATCGGATACCGACGGGTTGCGCCGGGCGCTGTCCGCGGTGCATCGGCGTTATGCTGGCATCATCCACGCACGGCGCCGGCGCACCGGGCATTTCTGGCAGGGGCGTTTCGGCGCTGTCGCCATGGACGAGGATCATCTCGCGGCCGCCATTCGTTATGTATCGCTCAATCCGGTGCGCGCGCGCCTCGTCCGTCGCGCGCAGGACTGGCGCTGGTCGAGCACGCGTGCGCATCTCACGGGCAAGGACGACGGGATCACCGAGCGCGGCCCCATTCGCGAGCGCTTCCCGCGTTTTGCGGACATGCTCGCGGACGAGCCGGACCTTGAGGCGTTCACCCGCCTGCGCGCGTCTGAGAGCATCGGCCGGCCGCTGGGCGACGATCGATTCATGGCGCGGATCGAACGCGCCACCAAGCGTCAGCTCAAGCCGCGCAAGCGCGGTCCGAAGCCGCGGGCCGAGGCGGATGAAGATGAGGATCAAGGATAGTTAAATGCACTGTCACCGTTATTCGCTAGAGATTCGCGAAATGATCTTCCGCTACCAATTGTGGCTCGGACTCGTTTTTTTCCTTCCTTCATTCGTTCCATGCGCGACATCGGCCCAGGAGGTGCTCCCCGCGCCACCGATCGGCAAATACGTGGAAAACAACTTCGAGGATGTTCAAATCGTGTTCTTGGGGCGTATCGCCAAGCAGGTTCAATCCGGATCGTTCATGGGGCCGCGCGTGCGCGTCGGCAATCGGTACAATCAAGGTGAAATTCAATATTCTCTAGAATCGGTTTCGATTGATGAAGTATTCAAGGGCGCCGATCTTATCAAGGGCAGGCGTGAGTTATTAATCGCGCTAGGCGGCATGTGCAACAATGCATGCGTCGGGAGTCACATCGATAGCGACGAGGTGCTCAGAGCCGACGAAAGATTGTGGGCCGATAGCGGCCAGTCGGTATTTCTTTTCTGTTGGTCTCAGCGAAACAACAATGACTTTATGTCCGGCTTTTTGCTCCGGTTGAGACGAGAGCTCCGGAAGCGGGGGCATTCCTACGACTTTGCAATTTTTCAAAACTGTGATTTGGCCGATTCCGAAAAGCCGGAAACGCTTTCGGTTGTTCGCAGCTATTTTGATGCCCGACAGGGCATGAAGCCGTAGGTTCAGAATTACGGTGCCAGTGCACTAATTGTTTCTGATCATCGTGATCGTCGTCGCCACGCCAACTGAAACGCAAAACGGCCCCGCATCAGCGGGGCCGCTCGTGCCTTAAGCGGATACCGAGGCGATCGATCCCGTTACACCGGCTCCGCGATCTGCACCTTCAGCGTGCCGATGCCGTCGATGCCGCATTCGATATTGTCGCCGGGCGCAAGCGCCGCGACGCCGGCTGGCGTGCCGGTCAGGATCAGGTCGCCGGCGCCGAGCGAGACCTGCAAGGAAAGCTTGGAGATGATCTCGGCCACGTTCCAGATCATCTCGGAGAGGTCGCCCTTCTGCCGCTCGGTGCCGTTCACCGACAGCCAGATCTGGCCCTTGGCGGGATGGCCGATCTTCGACGCCGGCGCCAGCGCGCCTGATGGCGCCGACATGTCGAACGACTTGCCGATCTCCCAGGGCTGCTCCTTCTTGCGCG
>JBGMOD010000015.1:0-20694 GCA_041424235.1 Hyphomicrobiales bacterium | reverse complement strand
GCAGCGCGGTCTCCAGCTGTTCCATCAAAACCGCCCTCTCCTTCGCCCTTGACAGCGGCGCCATTATATCTTACTCGACATATATCTTACTTTCTAAGATAATCAGCAGATGTGATTTTCTACCACCACCGCGACGACGGGAGCAAGGCATCATGACATCGCGCAAAGCCATCATCATCGGCGGCGGCATCGCCGGCCCCGCCACGGCAATCTTCCTGCGACAGGCCGGTTTCGAGGCCGAGGTCTTCGAGGCATGGCCGCGCGCGACCAGCATCGGCGGCGGCCTGCAGATCGCGCCCAACGGCATGCATGTGCTGGCGGAACTCGGTCTTGCCGATGACGTCAAACGCATCGGTTCGATCGCGAACGCAATCTCGTTCTACAGCGATGCCGGCGGCTATCTCGGGGCCGTCAATCGCAACATGGAGGCGCGCTTCGGCCAGCCGGCCGTCAACCTGCCGCGCAGCGCATTGCAGGACCTGCTGCTGGCCCGCGCCGGTGACCGTGGCATCGGTGTGCATTTCGGCAAGCGGCTTGTCGCCATCGACGATGTGCCGGGCCATCCGATCGTCGCCTACTTCGCCGACGGCAGCAGCGCCACGGGCGACCTGCTGATCGGCGCCGACGGCGTGCATTCCGCGGTCCGCTCCCATCTGCTGCCGGAGGGGCCAAAACCATTCGACACCGGACTGATCGGGTTCGGCGGGTTCGTGCCGCGCGCCCTGCTGGAGACCGCCGGTGTCGGCGAGGACCTGCAACTGACATTCGGGCGCAAGGGCTTCTTCGGCTACGGCTTCTGCAGCGCGGATCCCAGCACCGGTGCGATGTGGTGGAGCACGCTGCCGATGTCCGGCCTCGACGCGGCCAACTTCCGCGCCATGGGCCAACAGGCGATCAGGGATTACCTGCTGGCCATCCACGGCGACTGGCATCGGCCGATCCCGGGCATCATCGATGCCGCGCAGGATATCCTGGTCACCGCCACGCTCGATGTCGCCACGCTTCCGACCTGGCGACGGCGGCGTGTGGTGCTGATCGGTGACGCCGCCCACGCCACCAGCCCGCATGCCGGCCAGGGCGCGTCGCTTGCGCTCGAAGATGCGCTGCGTCTCGCCAGGCTGGCCAAGGCGCATGACGATGTCGACGAGGCCTTCGCCCGCTTCGAGGACGAGCGCCGCAGCCGCGCGGAACGCATCGTTGCGCAGGCCCGCCAGAACGGCAACAGCAAACATGAGTTCAGTGCGGTCGGCGCCTTCGTCCGCAATCAGATCATGCGGGTGCTGTTTTCCGTCTCCAGCGGCCGGCAGGACTGGATGTACGCCTATGATGCCCGTGCCGCCTGAACGGCGCCCGGGATCTTGAAGGCCGGCTGGATCGCGAAGGTCGGAGAGGCGCAGGCGCTCCGACCTTCATTCGCTCGGGCTTCCAAATTTGGTTTTATTTCCAAATCTGGTCTTACTTCCAAGGCGTGACCGGGGGCACGTTCTCGGTCGGGGCCGGCATGTCCACGGTCTTGAAGTCGGCCGGGCTGACGATCTCCAGATACTCCATGTCCGGCGAGTAATCGAACAGGTAGTGGGTGATGCCCGGGCGCTGATGGACGCAGTCGCCGGCTTCCACCAGCGTCACCTTGTCCTCGTACATGAATTTCGCCCAGCCCTTGGTCATCAGCACGATCTGGAAATTGCAGTCGTGGCGATGCCAGCCGGTGCCGTCGCTCGGCGGCAGGTTGGCCTTGACCAGATGCGCGATCACCTGGCCGCCGGTGGCTTCCGCAATGCCGAGATCGCGATAGAGGAAGAAGTCGCGCAAGCCTCCGCCTTCGAATTTGGTATCGCCCGGTTTGACATGCGAGAATTTGCTGACGACGGCGTGTGTGTTCATCGCGGTCTCCAAAGGTTTGCGCGCGCATTTTCGACGGATCGGCGAGACCCGGACCAACGCCGACCGGCTTCAACTGATGTATGCGAAAACTGCGCCAGTTGCGGCGAATCCATGGCACCGGTGCCGACCCGCCACGCGCCGACTGCCGAAAGTCCTGCCGACGCCGAGGCTTAGATCAGACTAACGGGCAACCCGAGCACCGGCTCCTGCTCCGCCATCCCGCGCGCCGGCGGCACCTGACCCCTGCGCCGCTGGATTCAAGTTGAGCAGAGCGGATTTATTCCTGAGCATCACAAATTGGGCAGTCGCGTCGGGTGATTGCCTAAAAATCAACCTCGAGCTCTTCGATATCGGCCGGCTCCTGCCTGGCCGCGGCAATCCATTCCTGCATTTCCGGCAGTGCCATGATGAAGTCCGCATAGCCGGAGAGCCGGTCGCTGAGCTTCACATCGTAGGTTCGGAAACGCGTCACCACCGGTGCGTACATGGCGTCCGCCATACTGCGTTCGCCGAACAGGAAGGGACCGCCGGAATCCGCCAGGCAGTCGCTCCACAGCATGACAATGCGATCGATGTCGGCCTGCGCCCGCGACCAGATCTTGAAGCCGGGAAAATGCCCTTTCAGGTTGACCGGCAGCGACGAGCGAAGGTTGGCGAAGCCCGAATGGATCTCGCCGCAGATCGAGCGGCAGCGCGCCCGCAGGATCCGGTCGTCGGGCAATAGCCCGGCATCCGGCATGATTTCGTTGAGATACTCGGCGATGGCCAGGGTATCCCATACCACGGCACCGTTGTGGCGCAGGCACGGCACCAGGATGGATGACGACAGCAGCAGGATCTCCGCGCGCGCAGCCGGGTCGTCGGGCGACACCACGATCTCGTCGAACTCCAGCCCGGCGAATTTGGCCAGCAGCCATCCGCGCAATGACCATGACGAGTAGTTCTTGCTGGTGATGGTCAATGTCGCCTTGTCCATGGCTCCTCCGGACGCTGACACACGCGACCACCCCATCCGAGGTGGACGCCTCTCGCGGGTGGCCATGCCCGTTGTTTGGGCCGTTGCTGTGGAGGGACGGAGCAAACCACGTGCCAGTTCGGACGGCAGCGCGAACACGGCTGGCGTTGAACTTGCATGATACCGGTCAAAGGGGCCGGAAATCCTGAATGATGTACCAGGCTTTTGAGAATTACACCGCGTTGACGGCGCCATGGCGGACGGGAGCGACCGCCGCGCTCCACTACCTCAATCTGATCCCGGCGGGGGTCTCCGACAAGCTCCTGCGCCGCCTCGGCGCCGCGCTGGAGCTGATCTCGCGCAGCTCGCTGAGCTATGCCCGCCCCGCCTACGACATCAAGCCGGTGATGGTGGGCAACCGCGAATGCGCGGTGACGGAAGACATCGCCTACGCCACGCCATTCGGATCGCTGCTGCATTTCAAGAAGGACGGCGGCCCGCCGCAGCCGCGCGTGCTGCTGGTGGCGCCGATGTCGGGACACTTCGCCACCCTGCTGCGCAACACCGTGCAAACCCTGCTGCAGGACCACGACGTCTACATCACCGACTGGCACAATCCGCGCGACATTCCCTTGAGCGACGGCAATTTCGCCCTGGCCGACTATACCGATCACCTGATCACCTTCCTGGAGCAGCTCGGCCCCAGGCCCCACATGGTTGCGATCTGCCAGCCGTCGGTCTCGGCGCTGGCGGCGGCCGCGATCATGTCGGAAGACAACCACCCGTCCCGGCCCGCCAGCCTGACGTTGATGGCCGGGCCGATCGACACCCGCATCCAGCCGACCAAGGTGAACGAATTCGCCAAGAGCAAGCCGCTGAGCTGGTTCGAGCAGAACATGATCAATCACGTGCCGGTGCAATGCGCCGGCGCGTTCCGCAAGGTCTATCCGGGATTCGTGCAGCTGACGGCCTTCGTCTCGATGAATCTCGAACGCCACATCAAGTCGCACATGGAGCTGATGGAGCATCTCGCCAACGGCGAGACCGACAAGGCGGAAACCATCAAGACGTTCTATGACGAGTATTTCGCCGTGATGGACCTGCCCGGCGATTTCTACATCGAGACGATCCGCGACGTCTTCCACGAGCACCTGCTGCCCCAGGGCAAGCTGATGCACCGCGACCGCCCGGTCAGCGCGGCGGCGGTCAGCAAGATGGGCCTGCTCACGGTGGAGGGCGAGAAGGACGATATCTGCTCGATCGGCCAGACCGTGGCGGCGCAGGATCTCTGCACCGGCGTGCGCCAGTATCGCAAGCAGCATCACATGCAGGCCGGCGTCGGCCACTACGGCGTGTTCAGCGGACGGCGCTGGAACACCGAGATCTATCCGCGGGTGCGGGATTTTATCTATCTCAACGCCTAGCCGATCGGCGACATTGCGAAAGGAAGACCGGCCGAAGCCGATCTTCCGGGATTGATGTCAACGATCAGAATTCAGCTCAGTACTTGAACTCGGGCATCGCCTTCACGTCGTCCTTGCTCGCATTGAGGACTGCGTGATCGGGATACCAGTTGTCGGCATTCGACTTGGCCGGCGCGGCCGATGTCGAGCTCGGCGGCGCGGTCGGGGCCGCGCCCACGGTGCGCTGGCTGTCCATGCCGCCGGCAGGCGGCGTGGCGGCCGCCGTCTTCACCGGATCGTTCGACCATTTCAGCTTGTCGAAACTCACCGAGATATAGCGCTCGCCGACGCCGAGAAAACCGCCGACGCCGATGACCGCGTTCTTGATGCTGCCGCTGTTGTCGACGATCAGATCGTTGATGCTGCCGAGACTCTCGTTGTTGTCGTTGTAGACGCTGACGCCGACGAGCTTCGACGCTCGCCACAGGCCTTGATGGCTTTGCGTCGATGTCGATGACGTCGCAGTGGTGTCAGTGCGCGGCGTGGGGGCTGTTTGCGCCAGCGCGGTGCCGCTCAACAGTGCGGCACTCAACAGGGTGGCTGCGGCATATGTCTTGAACATTTGAAATCTCCTTGTCGCCTCAGGAGTGGAAAAAACCCGGGAACTTGAGCGACGTTCCGTGGCTGCGGCAAATCGTCGGCAAAGTTTTGGCGCGCGATCGCTCAACAAGTTTCACGAACGGAACTGTTGGGAGAGATTCAGCCCACGCGTCGACCACAGGTCACGCGATGCGAAAAGGGGTCAGAACATCTCGCGCAGGATGGAGCGACTCATTGCAAGCAATGGCGCCGAGCGGCGCCGTACAAAGCGCACCGTGCGATGACGCCGTGGCGGCCGCAGCACGAATGCCTCAATCGGTGCCCTGCCCGCCCGCGCCGCAATCAGCCGCGAAGTCCGCGACAGCGACACCAGGATGAAAGCCACGCTCGCCGCCAGCGCGATTCCGGCGAGCGCTGCGATGATGACGATGGCCAGCACAATCGACATGAGGGACCCGGAGTTCGGCCTCGGCCTTTCAGATGAGACGCGGCAACCAACCACGTGGTTCACAACAAGTTCCCGCGATCGGAACTGCAGGACTGAATAAAGCCCTCACGATGGCCGTGAAGCCGCTCGGCGGGCTCAACTCGTGCTGCGGCGCACCAAAACAAATTGAGCCGTGTTTTCAGAGAGTGAGACACACATTGGTAACCAATTCGCAACCAATGATGGTCACTAAATAATCAACGAATTCAGGAGAATTGACCGTGACCGAGCACAGTGCCGACCAGGGCAGCGAAGCGAACGACCAGGCGGACAAGGGTCCCTCGATCGTTCCCGGGCTCTCGGATATGGCCTCGACACGGGCCAAGGAGCCCGGAAAGGAGCCTGAAAAGGCGTCCGCCGGTGCCGCCGCGGAGGTTCACGGCCCGGTTAATCCGGGCAACTCCGAGGCCACCCGCAATCCCTCCAACATCATGATCCTGTGGCCCGAGCGTCCGGAGGCTTCAACCGGACGCTCGTTCGCCGAGGACGACACCTTCGCCCGCAGGCAAGGTGCACGCGCCAGCCTGCGTCGTCGCCGGACGATGGCGATGGCCGCCGTGGTTGCTGTCGCCGCCATCTGCGGCGCCGCCGGCGGCTCGCTGGCGACGCTGGCGCTGGGACACGCCTCCACGCCGCAGCAGCAGCCAAAGGTCGCCGCCGTCGACGAGACCGCCCCGCTTCGTGATGCCGTCGCCCGCGTCACCGCCGACGTAAGCGGCCTGAAGGCGGATCTCGATCGCACCGGCAAGGCCCGCGCCGCGCAGATCAGCAAGTTCGGCGAGCGGCTCGACAAGATGGAAAAGTCGCAGGACGACACCGCAATGCGTGTCGCCAAGATCGGCGACGCCCAGGAGAAGATGCAGGACAAGCTGCGCACCGCCAGCGCCGCTCCGGAAACCACCGGCTCGATCGCCGCGACGCCGGCCAAAACCGACGCCAGCAAGAAGTTGGCGGTGGTGGATGGTTGGACGTTGAACCGCGTCAGCAACGGCGGCGCCATCGTCGATGGCCCGATGGGACTCTACGAAGCCTATCCCGGCGACCCGCTGCCCGGCCTCGGCCGCGTCGATGCGGTGCGTTATCAGGACGGCCGCTGGGTGGTGGTCACGCCGAAGGGCTTGATCGTCCGCCGCTGAGCGAACCAGATCCGCCAGGAAAGTTTAAGAACATGAAACCCGGCCCAGAGGGCCGGGTTTTCTGTTTTGAGGGCAGCCGTTCTTTGAAGATCCCCGCGCGCACCTTGACGTTCATCAGGGAACGACGCGACGGACTCCCTTTGTTCCAAAAGAACGAACAGGGGCCGAGATTTTCGCCCGGTCGTCCCATTAACAAACCGCTACTTTTCTCCCTCTGCCCGTCCTCAGAATGTCGTCCGCAACCCCGCGTAATAAGCCCGTGGCATTGCCGGGCTGAGTGAGCGCGGATCGCTGAACTGGGCATTGCCGGCGGCAAAATTCGGCAGCGCATTGGTGTCGAAGAAGATTCCGTAGGTCGAATAGCGGTTGTCGAAGACGTTGTCGACGCGGGCGAAGACCTGGAAGTTCTTGGTGACTTGATAGGAGCCGTGAAGGTTGACGACGGTGTAGGATCCGAGTTTCGGCTCCTGATTAGAGCCATCCCCGGCGAAGTACTGACTGCTGACAAACAGCACGTCGCCCCCGAGCTTGAAGTCGTCGGTCACCGCATAGTCGATGCCGGCCTTGATCCGGTGCCGCGGAACTCCTGGAATCTGATCGCCCGGCATGACCTGGATGGTGTTGGTGACCGGATCGGCAGCCGGACTATTGGAGGCGAGTTGGAGCGCATCGCGGAAACGCGCATCGACATAGGTGTAGCTCGCATACAGTTGATACTTGCTGGACTTCAGATTGACCTCGGCCTCGATGCCCTGACGGCGGGTCGAGCCGATATTCTGGAAAAAGCCAAATCCCTGCAAAATCGGGCTGGGAATGTTCAGGATATCGTCGGTGTTGTCGGTACGGAATGCGCCGAGCTTCCACCCAAGGGTCCCGACACCAGCGCCGAAATCGTGCGTGCCGCGGAACCCTGCTTCTATGGTATGCGCCACCACCTGTTTCAACGGCGGATCGGACACAAGGAATGTTGCAACCGTACAGGGATGGGCAGGATCGGCGCATGCAAGTTCAAGTGGGGTCGGTGCACGGTTGGCCTCGGAATAGCCGGCATACGCCGTCAGATCGGCGTTGATTTTAAAAGTGCCTCCGATGATCGGATTGAAGCGCGAATAATTGTCCTGGCCATTGAGCGAGGAGCCGAACTGATCCTCGAGCCGGATGTTCGCCGTATTAAAACGGCCACCTCCCGTGAGCGAGAAACGATCAGTCAGGTCGAGGGTGTCGAGGGCGTAGAAGCCGCCATAAAGGTTGGTGGTGCGCAGCCCCACCGGCCCGTCCGTTACGGGGCTTCCCGACGGACCGAGGAAGATGCCGGACCCGGCGAGAACATAGTTCGGCATGAACGTGCCGAGCTCGGCGCTTGCGTCGAACCTGGTCACGCCATAATCCACGCTCGCGCCGGCAACGAAGCGGTTGTTCAATCCGAACACCTGGTCGGTGTTGGTGGCCTGCAGGGTCGCGCCGCTGGATGTCGAGCGGGTGTTGGTGCGGTCATTCTCTCCGAGGAACGCGGACGAAGGGAATGGATTGGCGAGCTGGGCCCCGTTCAGGCCGTTCGCTGGCGTTGAACCGTCGTTGAAGCAGAGCAGCGTCGTGTCAGCAGTACACGGCTGCGTCCCGGTCGGATTGCCGTCCTGCGTGCTCTGATTGAAGATCCGCAGATGCGCATTGCCGTCGATCGTCCAGGTCGGCGTAACATCGACCTTCCCCGTCAAATTGAAATAGCTGACGCGATTGACCTGGGTTTGCGGCGTGGTGTAGGTCGCGCCCCAGCTCTGCTGCAGCAGTTCGGCCGGCACTGTCGCGGCCGCGCCGAAATGGTTATCGGCCGCGCCCATGTTCAGGTGAAATTCGCTGGTGTCGGTCTTGTAACCGATGTCGCCGTAGAAACGGCGGACGTCCGAACTCGAGAAATTTCGATAGCCGTTGTCGTGCACGCCTTCGAGCGCGCCATATACGGCCCAATTATCAAACTGCTTGCCCCATTGCGCGCCGCCTTGAACGCGACCGTAGGAGCCCCCCATGGTGGTGACTTCAGTGCCTTGATAGTTGAAGCCGTTCTTCATCTGGATGTTGAGCGCACCGCCCAGCGCATTGAGGCCGAAGGCCGGATTGTTTGTGACGATATCAACGGAGCGAATGGCCAGGGTCGGGATCAGGTCCCAATTCATCGTATCGCCGAACGCTTCGTTGATACGCACGCCGTTCTGATAGACCGCGAGCCCTTGCGGGGTGCCGGACACCGGAGATGAGGTAAAGCCGCGAAATTGCACGTCGGACTGGAACGGATTGCCTGCAACGTTGCTCAGGATCACGCCCGGCACGCTTTGCTGCAGTGCGTCGGAGATGTTCAGCGACTGAGTGCGGGCGATCTGGTCGGCGGTCACCGTGGTGACAGAAGCCGGAACCTTGTCCGGATCGATGCCGGATCCGCTCACGGGCGTGGTCGCGTACACCTCGATGGTCGGCAATGTGCCCCCCGAGGGAGCGGTCTGGGCCTGGGCATATCCGGATACGCACGCCAGGCAGAGCGGCAAGGTCGACAGAAATCGAGCGCTCATCCCTATCTTCCCCCGTTTTACTTGTTGTTTTGGCCTTTGAGCCTGGGTGGTAGGGAGAATGGTAGTGCTTCAGACACCATCGAACAGCCATAAAGATCCCTGGCATCATCGGGATATTTTCCCAAACATCGACCTAATCGCCCCATCGCGAAGGTTTTGCGATCACGACACGCGAGAGAGTTGCGGATTACCGGCGACTGTTGCATCGCTGCACACCCGTTCGACCGGAATCATCGCTTCGACCACGACGCCGTTGTCTGCGGAGGCCACAGTCACACTGCCACCCAGGGCCTTCACCCGCTCGCGCATTCCGGTGAGACCGAGGCCGAGCTTGTGATCGGCCGGCAAGCCACCGCCATTGTCCTGGACGCGCACAAGCGCGGCGCCGCCTTCGATACCGACCGCCCGGTTGATCGGCTCGATGCTCACCTTGATATGCGTGGCGCCGGAATGGCGGAATGCGTTGGTCAACGCCTCCTGGACCGTGCGGTAGATGGTGAGATCCGCGGTCTCGCCATTGTTGGCGAGCGATGGCGCGATCGTCGCCTCGACCACCGTATCGGGATGCACCTCCCTCCATAACCGCATCAGCGCCGCTAGCGCCTCACGCAAGCCGAGTTCGGCCAGCCCCACGGGTCGCAGCCGCTCCAGCACGCGCCGATTGGCCTGCTGCAACGCATTGACCTGTTCCAGCATGGCGCTGCCGTGCTTGCGCAGCACATCCGCCTGCGGCGCCTGCCCGTCCGGCATCCGCATCAACGAGGTCATGTGCGCCCGCAGCGCGAACAGATAGGGCCCGAACTCGTCGTGCAGCTCTCGTGCGATTTCCTTGCGCTCTGCGTCCTGCAGCGACACCACTCGTTCCGCCAGATGGGTCTTCTCCGCAACGGCCTCATCAAGGGTCGCGGCGAGATGGTTCAGCTTGCTGCAAATCGCGGCAAGTTCAGGCGCGCCCCCCGGCTGGACCCGCGTGTCATAGCGGCCAGCCTCGATCCCCGCCATGGCCTGGGCCAGGGCATCAAGCGGCGCGAGCGCCCGGCGGACAACCGTCATGGTGATCAGGAAAAGGACGATGGCAATCGCAGAACCGACTTCCACCTGCGTCACGATGCCGTCCCAGATCTCCGCCATTTCGTCGCTCGGATGCGAGGTGATGACAAGAGAGCCCAATGACTGGCCGTTGACCGTGACGGGAACGGTCACCGTTGTTTGCTCCGGATGAATCAGGGCCACGAACCAGGCCGGTGGTGGTTCGGTGTCGTCACCGGGGCCAACGGCTGCCTCATCCCCCATTTCGGCGCCTGGACGTGCCGCGCCCGGGCCGCCTTCGCGTGTGATGCTGACATGGCGCAGCCGTTTCAGGTCCTCTGCAATGCGGGTCAGCCGCAGCTCCGGATTCTGGGTATCGTTCAGGCCAACAATCAAAGTTTCGATAAATTCGCGCGCAAGTCGCACCGTGCTGCGATCTTCCGCTTGTACCCGGGGACCCGCTTCCAGCACCAGCCGTCCGATATTGATCGCCAGCCCGAGCAAGAGAACCAGCGCCAGAAGTGTATTCAGCCGCGCCCGCAAAGACAGCTTCTGCCACATCGCCCGGTTCCATCCCATGTCGATCTCGTCATATCGATCCCGTGCCGCTTGCACCGCCCCCGCAAAGGCTCGCCGGAGCAGGCGCGTCAAGAGGAGCGTTGACAGACGAAAACTGCAGCTATCTAATTGAATGCTACTGCATATTGCTTGGCAATGCATAACGCGAAGCAACATGCGGCCGACCATGATCCCAGCGCATCTCCGTATTCGCCCGATCCGGAAACATTGCGCTGCAAACAAAACCTGACGCGGTGCCGATGCGTGTTCTGATCGTCGACGACCACCCCATTATCGCCTCAGGCTGTCGCGCACTGCTTGCGGGCGATGCCGACATCGAGATCCTTGATGCGGCGGACGCGGAAAGCGGTGAAAAGGTATTTCTTGCCGAGAAACCCGACGTCTGCGTGCTCGACATCAATCTCCCGAGCGTATCGGGCTTTGAACTGGCGCGGCGCATTCTTGGCCACGCGCCTTCCGCGCGCCTGATCATGTTCAGCATGAATGACGACCCGATCTTCGCCGCACGGGCGATCGATGCTGGCGCCAAGGGCTACGTGTCAAAATCCGGCGACCCGGACGATCTCGTCGAGGCCATTCGTGAAGTCGGCAAAGGTGGCGTATTCCTGCCGCCGGCGATCGCCCGCGACATCGCCTTTGCCAAGCCGGCCTTCGCCCAAAGCCCGCTGTCGAAGCTGACGGCGCGTGAAATCGAAATCCTGCGCCTGCTGAGCGCCGGCAAGAGCCTGACCGAAATCGCCTGGATGGTGCACTCGTCCTACAAGACGATCGCCAATACATCCTCGATCATGCGTCAGAAGCTCGGCGTGCGGACCTCCGCCGAACTGGTGCGGCTGGCGATCGAGAGTCGGCTGACCTAGATCGGCGGCAAGGATCGACGATGCCGCATGCGATGCGGATCGCACGCGGCCATCTCAAAAAACAAGACCATAACAGAACCAGGGCCGTAACAGAATAAAGCCATTCCGCACGCCCGGATGCGCGAAGCGCGACATTCGGGCGTGACATGTCTTGTTACCGATCCGCGCCTCACCTGACCCCCATCGACTGATGCGGGCAACATCCGGACGCCGGATCACCCTTTCAACATCAACGCCTCAGAGATCGATGACGGCTGCATGACCTAGCGCAACAAGCGCAACAAGGCTTGCCCCGCCCTGCTCCGCAACTCCCGGGCGTCCAGTGTGCCGTCACCATCGGGATCTGCCGCCTTGAAGCGCTGCTCGACCACGGCGAAATATTCGTCCTTGGTCAGTGTCCCGTCATGATCCGGATCGGCTGCGGCGAGCTCCCTCGCGGTCAGTCGTCCTCTCACTTCGCGCACGTCGAGCGTGCCATCGTGATCCGGATCGAGTTTGTCGAACAACTTCGAGGCCGCATCCTTCACTTCGTCGAGATCAAGGGTCCCGTCATTATCCGTGTCGAACAATTTGACCGGATCGACGCGATGCGATTTTGCGAACGCCGGCAAGCTGCCGCCGATCAAAGCGCTGATCATCAACGTCTGTAACATGGCACGGCGCGATATCATCTCAATGATCCCTTCGATTCCTGACGCGTGAGCACCAAAGCACGGAACGATTCGCGTCGCGTGTTATCCCTATACTACGCGGGAAATTTCCCGACACTTCGATACCACATCGCGCCGCAATGCGGCACGCGTTTTCATCCGCATAATTCATGTTGCTCATGACGCTCACACAATTTATTGGAACTACGTCACACGATTTGAATGATTGAGCACGCGACACTCTTGACGTTCTGCACAAGCATGCAATGCTTCCTTATCGCGAAGATGAAAAAATCCTCATCGATGTCCGGCTGAATTCCCGATACGGCCAGGAACAAGACCAACCCATCCACGTTCGAACGAAAGCCAATCGGGAGGAGACAATCAGATGAAAACCCGCGCCGCCGTCGCATTCGCCGCCAAGAAGCCGCTCGAAATCGTCGAG
Source organism: Hyphomicrobiales bacterium (assembly GCA_041424235.1). GTDB lineage: Bacteria > Pseudomonadota > Alphaproteobacteria > Rhizobiales > Xanthobacteraceae > Bradyrhizobium_A. The sequence goes on along the minus strand of JBGMOD010000015.1, from coordinate 8,105 downwards.
CTCGATCTCGAGGGTCCGAAAGCCGGCGAAGTGCTGGTCGAAATCAAGGCCACCGGCATTTGCCACACCGATGCCTACACGCTCGACGGTTTCGACAGCGAAGGAATCTTTCCCTCGATTCTCGGCCATGAAGGTGCCGGCATCGTGCGCGAAGTCGGCGCCGGCGTTCTGTCGGTGAAGCCGGGCGATCACGTGATCCCGCTCTACACGCCGGAATGCCGGCAGTGCAAAAGCTGCCTCAGCGGCAAGACCAATCTGTGCACCGCCATTCGCGCCACCCAGGGCAAGGGCGTGATGCCCGATGGCACCTCGCGCTTTAACTACAAAGGCCAGCCGGTCTATCACTACATGGGGTGCTCGACGTTCTCGAACTTCACCGTGCTGCCGGAAATCGCAGTGGCGAAGATTCGCGAAGACGCGCCGTTCGACAAGAGCTGCTACATCGGCTGCGGTGTGACCACCGGCGTCGGTGCCGTCGTCAACACCGCAAAGGTCACGCCGGGCGCCAACGTGGTGGTGTTCGGCCTCGGTGGTATCGGTCTCAACGTGATCCAGGGCGCCAAGATGGTCGGGGCCGACAAGATCGTCGGCGTCGACATCAACGACGACAAGGCCGATTGGGGCAAACGCTTCGGCATGACGCATTTCGTCAACCCGACCAAGCTGGGCGGCGCCGACATCGTCCAGCATCTGGTGGGGCTGACCGACGGCGGGGCCGACTACACCTTCGACTGCACCGGCAACACCACCGTGATGCGCCAGGCGCTGGAAGCCTGTCATCGCGGCTGGGGCGTGTCGGTGGTGATCGGAGTTGCCGAGTCCGGCAAGGAAATCGCCACCCGGCCGTTCCAGCTGGTCACCGGGCGGGTCTGGAAGGGTACCGCGTTCGGCGGCGCGCGCGGCCGCACCGACGTGCCGAAGATCGTCGACTGGTACATGAACGGAAAGATCCAGATCGATCCGATGATCACCCACATCCTGAAACTGGAGGACATCAACAAGGGCTTCGACCTGATGCACGAAGGCAAGTCGATAAGATCTGTCGTCGTTTTCTGACCAATAACAAACGCAGAAGGAGGATTGATCCATGACTGTTCACATCCACCCATCCGTCGACGGCGGTGTCAAAAAAGGCAGCGGACATTTCGCCGGTGGAACGCTGGTCTGCAAGTGCAGGGATAAGCAGGTCAAGGTCGGCATCAAAGGTGATGTCGCCCACAACCATGCTTGCGGCTGTACCAAGTGCTGGAAGCCTGACGGCGTCGCCTTTTCGGTGGTCGCCGTGGTGCCGCGCGACAACGTCACGGTGCTGGAAAACGGCGACAAGCTGAAAATCGTCGACGCATCGGCGGCCATCCAGCGCCACGCCTGCACCGGCTGCGGCGTGCACATGTACGGCCGCATCGAAAACAAGGGACATCCGTTCTACGGGCTGGATTTCATCCATCCCGAACTGTTCGTCGAACAGGGCTCGGCGGCGCCCGGCTTTGCGGCATTCGTGTCGTCGGTGATCGAATCCGGTGTCAATCCATCCGAGATGGAAGGCATCAGGGCCCGCCTCACCGAACTGGGACTCACGCCCTACGATTGCCTGTCGCCAGGGCTGATGGACGCCATCGCCACCCACGTCGCCAAGGCAAAGGCGGCGTAGAAATCATCCAGGCGAGAGGCTGGCGGTCCCGCCGCCAGCCTCGCCGCGCATCGACACCGCACGTCGTCCATCTTGCCGTCAACGACGGCTGGAGCTCAGAGTTCATGACCATCGATACCGTGTCGCTCAATCGGTCGCATGGCGGCACGCAGGGCGTCTACAAGCACGCAAGCCGCACAACGACGACGGACATGACCTTCTCGGTCTTCGTGCCGCCGCAGGCGCGCGATGTCGTGAAACTGCCCGTGGTCACCTATCTGTCCGGCCTCACCTGCACCCATGCCAATGTCACCGAGAAAGGTGAATTCCGGCGCACATGTGCCGAACTGGGACTGATCTTCGTGGCGCCGGACACCAGCCCTCGCGGCAACGACGTGCCGGGCGATCCGGCCAACGCCTACGACTTCGGACTCGGCGCCGGCTTCTATGTCGACGCCACGCAGCAGCCGTTCGCACGGCACTACCGGATGTGGAGTTATGTGACCGAGGAGTTGCCGGCCCTGATCGCCGAACACTTCCCGGTGGATCCGTCACGCCAGTCGATCATGGGGCACTCCATGGGCGGCCATGGCGCACTCACCGTTGGCCTGCGTCATCCCGGCCGTTATCGCGCCATCAGTGCGTTTTCGCCCATCGTCGCCCCCTCATTGGTGCCCTGGGGCGTGAAGGCGCTGGGCGGCTACCTCGGTGAAGATCGCAAGGCCTGGCGCAAACACGACGCCGTGGCGCTGATCGACGACGGTGCGCGGGTCTCCGACTTGCTGGTGGATGTCGGCGATGCCGATCAGTTCCTCACCACGCAGTTGCGCCCCGAACTGCTGGAACAGGCGTGCGCCAAAGCCAATATCCCGCTGACGCTGCGCCGCCAGCCGGGTTATGACCACAGCTACTATTTCATCTCCAGCTTCATGGACGACCATCTGCGCTGGCACGCCGCGCGGCTAAAGAGCTGACCTCCGCATAGCGGCCTAATGCGGAACCCCGTAATTGGGCGCGAGCAACCGGTTGCGCAGCAGGAAGCTTGCGGTACGCGACCAGGATTCATCGGTGTCGCCGCGGAAATCCGCGCTCGCCGCCGTGACCAACTGTCCGGTCCTGGCGTCCCGCACGTAGATGATCATGCTGAGAATGAGGGTCGAAATCTTGCGCACCACCCCGGTCACCGCGAGATCCGCATCGAGTTGTTTCGCGAGATCCACATCGCAGCCGCCGCAGGCCTGCAAATTGCTGTTGTGCGCTGCAGTGACGACGGGCCTGATATCGACAATGGCAAACTTGCCGGACTCGGCCATGCCGTTGCGCACCTGCTCGCTGATCCTCAGCAAACGAGCCTGCTCAGCCGCCTGAGGCCCGTTCTTTTCGCCCTCAAGGCTGCTGTCGGCCAGTTCGAAATCAAACACGGCCACCTTTGGGCTTGCGTTGTTGGGGCTTGCTTTGGACGCTTCGCCGGACGGCTGCGCCCGCGTCGGAGACGACAACGCGACCAGCGATGCAACGATCAGCCAACCTATCCGCATCGTGGTTCCGTCCGCAGCCCGGCCACACCAAAATGTTCGTTGCAACTTAGAACGGATCAGCCATCTTGCAAGCTTGAAGTCCCTCGGTCGGCTGGCGAAGGGATCCATGATGGGAGGACTCCTTGGCCCGATTGGCAATGGGCGCGATTGCAATCTTGTGCGCGCTGATTTCAACTTCCCTCGCCGCCGACCTCACCGAGATCAAGATCGGCTATCTCGGCCATGCCGGGATCAAGCCCTCGCTGTCGCTCGCCCTGCAGCCCGCCGAAAACGACGGTATCGCCGGCGCTCGTCTGGCGATCGAGGACAACAACACCACCGGCCGGTTTCTCAACCAGCGCTTTACGCTCGATGAGATTCGGCTGAAGAACGGTGAAGATCCGGCCGCCGCAGCAAGCGCGCTCGCCGACCGCAAGGTCGCGTTCATCATTGCGGACCTGCCCGCCGATGCTGTGCTGAAGGCGGCGGACGCGATCAAGGACAGCGGCGCGATCCTCCTGAATGCCGGCGCGACCGACGACCGCCTGCGCGAGGAGGATTGCCGCGGCAACGTGATCCATGTCGCGCCGACGCGCTCGATGTTGGCCGACGCAGTGGCGCAGTATCTGGTCTGGAAGCAGTGGAAGCGCTGGCTGCTGGTGCAGGGATCGCATCCCGAGGACAAGCTGTTTGGCGATGCGCTGCGCCGCGCGGCAACCCGCTTCGGCGCCAAGATCGTGCAGGAGCGCGTGTTCGAGGACACCGGCGGCGCGCGCCGCACCGACAGCGGCGTCACCCTGATCCAGCGCCAGATGCCTGTGTTCACCCAGCAGGCGCCGGCGTATGACGTGCTCGTCGCCGCCGACGAAAGCGAGGTGTTCGCGGCCTATTTGCCCTACCGGACCTGGGACCCGCGACCGGTCGCAGGCTCCGCCGGCCTCGTTCCGACCAGTTGGGACGCCGCGCATGATCAGTGGGGCGCGATCCAGTTGCAGAACCGTTTCCTGAAGCTCAACTCGCGGCACATGACGGCGCTCGACATGCAGGCGTGGACCGCGGCACGCATGGTCGGCGAAGCCGCGGCGCGCACCAACTCGGGCGATCCAAAAGCCATCACCGCCTACCTCAAGAGTCCGGACTTTTCGCTGGCGGCCTTCAAGGGCCAGCCGCTGAGCTTGCGGGACTGGAACCTGCAGTTGCGCCAGCCGATCCTGCTGGCGGACGGACGCATGGTGGTGTCAGTCTCGCCCCAGGAAGGTTTTCTGCACCAGGTCTCGGAGCTCGATACGCTGGGCGTGGACAAGCCGGAAACCAAGTGCAAGCTGCGTTGAGATGGAGTTGAGAGGCATGTGGTTTCGCTGTCTGTTGTCCGCAGTCGCCGTCTGGCTCGCCACCACCGCACCGGCTGGTGCAGTAATGGCCTATGTCTCGAACGAGAAAGGCAACACGGTCACGGTGATCGATACCGACACCTGGAAGGTGACCGCGACCATCAAGGTGGGGCAACGGCCGCGGGGCATCGAGTTCACCCGCGATGGCAAGTTCGTGCTGGTGGCGGTCGGCGATGACGACACCGTCCAGATGATCGACACTACGACCCGGCAGGTGGTTGACACGCTGCCTTCCGGTCCAGACCCGGAGTTGTTCGTGCAGGACGCCGCCGGCAAGACACTTTATGTCGCCAACGAGAACGACAACACCGTGACCATCATCGACATCGCCAAACGCGCGCGCATCGGTGACGTGCAGGTCGGAGTCGAGCCGGAAGGCATGGCGATCAGCCCGGACGGCAAGTTTCTGATCAACACGTCAGAGACCACCAATATGGCGCATTTCATCGACACCACCACGCGCCAGATCGTGGGCAACGTGCTCGTTGACTCGCGACCGCGGTTCGCCGAGTTCAAGCGCGACAATTCCGAGCTCTGGGTCTCCTCTGAGATCGGCGGCACGGTCGCCATCATCGATCCCGAGAAACGAACGATCAAAACCAAGATCAGCTTCGCCATTCCCGGAATGCGACGCGAGGCGATCCAGCCCGTCGGCATCGGCATCACCAAGGATGGCAAGACGGCGTTTGTCGCGCTGGGGCCGGCCAACCGGGTCGCCGTGGTCGATGCCACCACCCACCAGGTCAGCAAATACCTGCTGGTCGGCCAGCGGGTCTGGCATATGGCCTTCACACCCGACGAGAAATACCTGCTGGTCACCAACGGCGTGTCGAACGATGTCTCCGTGATCGATGTCGCCGCGCAAAAGGTCACCAAGACCATCCAGGTGGGCGAACTGCCCTGGGGCATCACGATCGCACCGCAATGACCGAAGCCATCGCGCCGATCGCCCGCAACACCACGGAAGCGTCAAGCCCTGGCGATCCTTCCGGTGCGGCTGCGCTCGCCATCGAAGGTGTCAGCCATTCCTACGGCGCGCGCCCGGCCCTCGACAATGTCAGCTTCACGGTGCGGCCGGCGAGCTTCGCCGCGCTGCTTGGCCTCAACGGCGCCGGCAAGAGCACGCTGTTCGCGCTGATCACCCGCCTGTTCGGGGTGCAGCGCGGCGCCATCAGCATCTTCGGCCACGATGTCGGACGCCAGTCCGGCGAGGCGTTGCGTGTGCTCGGCGTCGTGTTCCAGTCGCGCACCCTCGATCTCGATCTCTCGCTGATGCAAAATCTGCAGTATCACGCCGCGCTGCACGGCATCGGCCGGCGCGAGGCACGTGCCCGCGCCGAGGAGGTGCTGGCGCGCATCGACCTCACCGAACGTGCGGGGCACAAGGTGCGGGCGCTGTCCGGCGGCCAGATGCGCCGCCTCGAGATCGCGCGCGCGTTGCTGCACCGCCCCCGCCTGCTGCTGCTCGACGAGGCGACCGTCGGCCTCGATGTCAAGGCCCGCAGCGACATCCTGCGTCATGTGCGCCGCCTGGTCAGCGACGACGGCATCGGGGTGCTGTGGGCCACCCATTTGCTCGACGAAATCACCGCGGGCGACGATCTCGTGATCCTGCATCGCGGCCGCGTCCTCACCACCGGTGCGGTGCCGCGCGTCATGGCCGAGACCGGAACGGCGGACCTGCAGTCGGCGTTCATGAAATTGACGGGAACGACGGCTGACCTCGCGAGCCTGATGCCATGAATCCTGATGCCATAGCTCCTGATAACATGACCATCGAGGCCATCGCACCGCCGCGCCCGGGCTTCACCTTCGCGCAGTACGCCACCTGCATGAGCGGTATCGTCTGGCGCGAGGCGCTGCGCTTCCTGCACCAGCGCGAACGCTTCGTCTCGGCGCTGGTGCGGCCGCTGGTGTGGCTGTTCATCTTTGCCGCCGGCTTCCGCCAGGTGCTCGGGATTTCCATCATCCCGCCCTACGAGACCTACATCCTCTACGAGGTCTACATCACGCCCGGGCTGATGGCGATGATCCAGCTGTTCAACGGCATGCAGTCGTCGCTCTCGATGGTCTATGACCGCGAGATGGGCAACATGCGCACCCTGCTGGTGAGCCCGCTGCCGCGCTGGTACCTGCTGTCCTGCAAGCTGCTGGCGGGCACGGCGGTATCCGTGCTCCAGGTCTATGCCTATCTGGTGATCGCCTGGTTCTGGGACATTCAGCCGCCTCCGATCGGCTACCTGACGGTGCTGCCGGCGCTGGTGCTGTCGGGGCTGATGCTGGGCGCGCTCGGCATGCTGATCTCGTCGGGGATCCGGCAGCTGGAGAACTTCGCCGGCGTCATGAACTTCGTGATCTTTCCGATGTTCTTTGCCTCCTCGGCGCTCTATCCGCTGTGGCGCGTGCTGGAGGGCAGTCCGATGCTCTATTATGTCTGCCAGTTCAACCCATTCACCCACGCCGTGGAGTTGATCCGGTTCGCGCTCTACGGCCAGGTCAACTGGATCTCGCTGGCCGTGGTCGGAGGCTGCACCATCGTATTCATGCTCGGTGCCGTGCTTGCCTATGATCCCTCGCGCGGCATGATCCGCCGCGGACCGGCAGGAGGCGAAACATGAGATGGACATCACCCCTGCTCGCCGGACTGCTGATCACCGGATCGGTCCACCCCGGCCTCGCCGCCGATCCGCGCTATCCGGACTGGCCCTGTGCCCAGGCCAAGGTGCCGGAGGTGTCGCTCGCCGCCGTCTGGGCGGGCCCCGCGATCGACGATGTCGCCGACAAGTGGAAGGACGATGCCGAAGTCAGCGCGCTGGTCGAGCGGCTCGCCGCGCGGCGCACCCCACTCGATGAGGCCGAAACGCTGGTTTCGGCGTTCCTGACCGGCGATGCGGCCAGCAAGGCGGCGCGCGGCAAGCTGCTGTTCGCCGGTCTGTTCGAGACCCTCAATGCGCAGAGATCGTCGGTGATGAACGGCCTCGAGCGGGTGACCCGCAAGCAGCGCGCGGCGGCGGAGGCTATTCGTACCGATACCATCGCGCTGCAGGGATTGCAGGACGCCACGCCGCCGGATCAAGCCAAGGTCGACCAGCTCGGCAACCAGCTCACCTGGCAAACCCGCATCTTCGAGGATCGCCGCCAGGTGATCCGTTTCGTCTGCGAGGTCCCGGTCACGATCGACCAGCGGCTGTTCGCACTGGGGCGGATCATCCAGCAGCAGATGGACTAGCCGGGTCGCTCGTCAGTACGCCGGTCAGCGAAACTCCGCCCCCGCCGCCACATCGCGGATCTGGTCCGGCGTTTCCTTGACGCTGATGCGGTGGTCATGGATGAAGTGGATCGTGGTGCTGTGGCCACCGCGCTTGTAATACAGCACAGTGTCGAGATTGACGTCGACCGGGTGTTCGCCGTCATCGCACAGCGTCAGCCGCCTGAACTGGGCCATCGTTGTCCTCCCATCATGACTTCGATGAGTCGTCATCATGCCACGGTCGGCCCCCGTCGTCTCGGCTCACTCCTTATCCTCGTCTCGACCTTTAGTCGCCCGGCCGCGGCTCCGGCCGGGCG
>JBGMOD010000014.1:0-2553 GCA_041424235.1 Hyphomicrobiales bacterium | reverse complement strand
ACTGGCCCCTTTTTAAACCGGTGCCTGGCCCGTTTTTATCCCGGTGTTGACAGTTGTTGAGCAGGAAGCTCTTGCCGGCGCCGCTCTCGGCCGAAACGATGAAATTATAGTTGTTGATCCGGGGATCGAAGAGGTCGAGCGTAACGAGCTGCCCCTTTCGGCCGGTATAGAGCAGCGCCGGGCGGCCGCCGCCGCGGAAATCGGTCTGGATCGGTGCCATCAGCACGGCCGCCTTCACGGGCATGCGGAAATCCCGTTCGAGGAGGCGCAGCGTTGTGCGGTCCGCATAAAGGCCGAAGGGCAGGCTCATCACCAACAGCGTCGGGTTGAGATAGCTCTCCTCCTGCATCGAGAAGGGCAGGGGCTCACCTTCCCAGAGCCGCTTGGCACGCGCGGCGAGATCGCGCGCGTGGGCGCGGTCGCGACCGAACACCCAGATCGTCGGGATCACCCGAACGAACTTCGAGTTGCCCGCCTCGTCGAGGATCCAGCCGATCTCCTCGATCTGCTTGCCAACCTCGACCGCGAAGCTGCCGGCCGCCTTCTGCGCCGAGAGGATCTGCGCGCGCTTGTGTATCTCGAACTGCGAATGATCGAAGAGGATGTTGAGTGTGTAGAGGAAGGGGCCGCCGATCTGGTCGCTATCTTCCGATGCGCCGCGCATTCCGCCCATCAGGCGATTGGCGCGCTCGGCGGTGATCCGCCGCGCCGGCGCCTTAGGTGTCAGGCAGCGCGCGACCTGGTTGCCAAGGAAGACCTCCGGCCCTTCGAAGACGAGGTCCGGCCCGGCATCGATGATCTGCCTGGCGATCGGCGGCGCGCCCGTTGTCGTGCCATCAGCGAAGACGCCGGGCGCCGGCATCGCAACACCATTGAAGATCCGCCGATAGAAGGCGACCATCTCTTCGGGCGGCAGCCGGCGGATGCCGAGCTTCGACAATTGCTCCTCGACCTGCCGGCGCAAGTCTTCCCCCAGCGGACGCCGCGTCTTGATCGACAGCAACGTGCGGAAATTGCGGACGGGAATGCCGTGCAGTGCCTTCAGTCCATGACGGCCCTCGCTCAGATAGGCACGGGTGTGGCGGGCTGAAGCCTGGATGAGCGGATCGTCACGTGTCTTCAGGTCGAGGAAGGCGTCGAGGGCATCGTCGATCAGCGGATCGGCAAAGGTGTGGAGCTGGAGGACCGTGCCGTCCGGGAAATGGATGTTGAGGAGGCCCTGGAGCGCGCTCTGGACATGCGCGAACATATAGGCCGTCGGCAGCAGCTCCCATGCATGCCCCCAAGTGTCGTCGATGCACAGAAAGGCTTCGGATTCCTCGTCCCAGGCGACCAGCGGCAGATAGTCCGAAAAGCTGTCCCGGCGCACGGCGCTGCGCAGGCGTGCATAGGTCAGGCCGCTGCTGGCGGCACGCCCGCTCATGGCCGCGGCTCGGGCACAGGGGCGACAATCGCCGGCGCGGGCGGGGCAGTCCCGGCGGCGGGTTCGCCATCGGGCGTTGCAGCATCGCGCACCTGGCCGAGTATCGGCGCCTGGGCCGGCCGATCCGGTGCGGCCACGAGGGCTCCGCCCACCACCCAGACCGGTTTGTCCACGACCGAATAGACATAGCGCGGCATGTAGAGACGATCGGGTCGCTGCCGATCGGCGTAGGGAAGGATGAGCGTGCGGATCGTGCGCGCGGGTTTGAGCATCGGCGTCACCGGCGCTTCGATCAGACCCTTGAGTTCCGCATAGACGCTATCGCGATAGCTCCCATAGGCAGTAGTCGCCGTGCCGGCACGGCCGGAGCGTGGTGCCGCGCCCCGCAGCATCCTTTTGTCGTTGGTGACGCTGGGATCCGATTTGGTGGCGACGCCGGCGATAGCATCGGCGTAAGCCTTGTCCGGATGGACGCACTGGCCGTGATCGTCGTTCTTGCAGGAGAATTTCTCCGAATAGGGCGACATCATCGAGCCGACCGTCGCGCATCCGCCCAATGCGGCGAGAAGGCTGACCGACAGCAATGCCCGCGCGAGCGGCCGGGATGCCAGGATGGGCATGGGGAAGACTCCTTTTGGGGGGCGGGCACACATCAGAACTTGGCTCCGACCGAAGGTTTGATTTCGAGGGACAGGCCTTCTTGGATGACGACCACGACATCCTTGGCTGCGCCCACCTCCACGACCGGGCCTGCCTGGCGGGCCAGGTCGAGATAGAAGTCGGTGAGTTTGTCCGATGAATCCGATAGTCCGCCAGCAATGCCGGCCTTCGCGGCGTCTTCCGGTTCGAGGGTGCGGACGCTGCCAAGCGCAGAAGTGGATACTCGCCCGAAACTGCGCTCGACGCTTTTTGAGATGCCGGCAATTGTGCCCGCGATGAACGAGCGCGCGAGCGTCGCCCCCGCCCGGGTCACGACCTTGCCCGACAGGCCCTTTTTGCCGTCGGCATCGACGAAGAACCCTTTGATCGGTTGATCGACGACCGCGCGGCTCTCGAAATCGACACACGAGATCGAGACGAGCTGGATCTCGACGCGCTCCTTGGCGAGGCTGCCGGTCGCGTTGCCGATG
>JBGMOD010000013.1:0-20711 GCA_041424235.1 Hyphomicrobiales bacterium | reverse complement strand
GCGCAGATCGCCGTGATGGGCGCCAAGGGCGCGGTGGAGATCATCTTCCGCCAGGACATCGGCGATGCCGAGAAGATCGCGGCCCGCACCAAGGAATACGAGGACCGCTTCCTGTCGCCTTTCGTCGCCGCCGAGCGCGGCTATATCGACGACGTGATCATGCCGCACTCCACCCGCAAGCGCATTGCGCGTGCGCTCGCCATGTTGAAGGACAAGCATGTCGAGGTGCCGATGAAGAAGCACGACAACCTGCCGTTGTGAGCATGGTTATCGGGTTCCGCGGACCGACAAAGTTGTATATCGATGCCGCATCGGCTGTAGTGAGGCATGCCGAAGCCGATGGCATTCAACGCACGGGGTACTCAATGTCTCGCTTGATGGTTTCTTTTAGTCTCGTTGCGCTGATGATGTTCATGCCGGTGGTGTCCACCCAGGCCCAGACGATGCAAAACGAGAATCTGCAGGTCGCGAATCCGAAGGGATACACGGTCGCGAATCAGACCAACAACGACCGCATCATCATGTCGGAGATGGTGCCGGCCGGCGAGACCGTCCAGAACTGGACCGAGATGGTCACGATCCAGCTGTTTCTCAAGCTGAGCAACGTCACGCCGCCGCAGTTCCGCGAACGCCTCGAGAAACTCTGGGCTGATTCCTGTCCCGGCAGCACCTTCACGAACGTGAAGGAGGGCGTCGAGAACGGGTATCCGACGCTGACCTGGCTGCAGAAATGTCCGCAAAACAAAGAGACCGGCAAACCCGAAGTCACCATGCTGAAGGGCGTGCAGGGCCGCGACAGCTTCTATTTGGTGCAAAAGGCCTTTCGTTTCGAGCCGTCGGCCGACCAGAGCACTCTCTGGACCAAGTATCTCGACAACGTGCAGGTGTGCGACACCCGGCTGAAGGATCGGCCCTGCAGGGCGCCGTGAGTTGCGCCGTGCCGAGGTGCGGTGAATGATGCGAACTTCGAATTCGGGACACCAGAGCATGGTGAGATAAGGTTCGCTCAATGTGATCCGTCATCCTTCGAGGGCCATTCTGCGAATGGCCGCCTCAGGATGACGGAGTTGATTCAACGTAAACTCATCACGCTCTAGGGGACGCGCCCTTCATGCCCCATTCCGAAGCGCTCCTCCTTCCACTCTCCATCATCGGCTTGATCGCGGCCTCGATGACGGCGGCACTGGCGGCGGGGCGGCGCAGCATGGATTGGGTCGGCGTGGCGCTGCTCGGCAGCATCACCGCGCTCGGCGGCGGATCGACCCGCGACATGCTGCTTGGCAATTATCCGCTGGTCTGGGTGCAGCATCCCTATCTGCTGGCGGTCACCACGGCGGCGGCGCTGGCGACCATTGCGCTGGCGCCAGTGATCCATCGTTTCCGCAACCTGTTCTTCGTACTCGACGCCATCGGTCTTGTGGTGTTCACCATCCAGGGCTGTGACATTGCCCTGAAGGGCAACCAGCATCTGGCCATCGTCATCGTCGCCGGCATGATCTCGGGCTGCGTCGGCGGCGTGCTGCGCGATGTTCTCTGCAACGATGTGCCGCTGCTGTTCCGCGCCGAGCTGTACGCCAGCGTCGCCATCGTCACCGGCCTGATCTATATCGGCGGCCTGCGCCTCGATGTCAGTCCGGATTTCGTGACATTGGTCGCGCTCGCCGTGGGGCTGGCATTTCGCCTGCTAGCGATCCGGTTTCGCTGGGAGATGCCGAAGTTCGTCTACGACCGGGATTGAGCCTGAGCGCTCGAGGCGGCTCCGCCTCGCGACAGCGTGACGCGCACCCGTCGGATGACTGAGCGCTCGACAGCGGCGCGCGGGTTGATAGTCTCTGCCATGGTACTGGCGCAAGTCGTTGAACGTTTTCAGTGGCCGCCAGACGAAAAGATAGAAAAGACAAAAGGCCACGCGCGGCGGTTGCCCTGCGAAGAGCCGTTTTTACTTAACGTATTATTTTCAAACAATATTTTTCGACGCTCGGCCACTGGGTGTCACATGGAGGTGGCTATGAGTGCGCCGAAGCAGACGCTTGCCCGCCTACGCCGTTTCAATGATTGGGTCCGGCAGGGTGACGCCAAACTGGCGGAAGAAAGCGCCGATCTGAACAGCCTGGAGACGTTGAACCTGGAGCGGCCGCCGGAGGCGGTCGAACACGATGTCGGCCTGGAAAGCATCGTCCTGCGTCGTCAGCGCCCGGTGCTGGCCATCAAGGACAACGACCCCCAGCTCGTGTTCGCCGATCAGGCCGACAGCGCGATCTGGGAGGGCCGCCTCAAACAGGCCAAGCCCGCCCTTGATCGCGCCATTCGTGCGGTCGGCCGTGTCGAATTGAAGGGCGGGGAGCTCGATTGGGTCGGCACCGGATGGCTGGTCGCCGACACCATCATGGTCACCAATCGCCATGTCGCAGATGTCTTTGCGATCCGCAACGGCAAGGGCTTCACCTTCAAGATCGGCAACGACGGGCCTATGCGGGCGTCGGTCGATTTCCTGCAGGAGATCGACAACGCCAACACGCTGGTTTTCCAGTTGATCAAGCCGCTGCATATTGAGCCGGAGCCCGGGCCGGATATTTCGTTTTTCGAAATCGCGGTGGTCGGCGGCGACCCGAAGCTGGCGACGCCGATCGAGCTCGCCGCGCAGGTGAAGGTGACCGAGAACGTCGCGACCATCGGATACCCGGCCTATGACAGCCGGATCCCCGAGCCGGACCTGATGGAGCGCATCTACGGCAAGCTCTACAACAAGAAGCGGCTCGCGCCGGGCGGCGTCACCAGCGTGGAGCCGAGCCGCATCCTGCACAACTGCACCACGCTCGGCGGCAACTCCGGCTCGGTCGTGCTGGATCTCGACAGTGGACGGGCGCTGGGGCTGCACTTCAGCGGCAGCTTCCTCGCCACCAATTACGCGGTTCGTTCCGACGTCGTGAAGAAGGTGCTCGCCGACGTGCAATCCGGCCGCTCGCGCCTGGAAGCGCCGGTGCGTGCGCGGCCGCCGGCCCCGGCGGTACGGGTGGCGCCCGCCCGCATGCGGCAGGAGAGCGGTCGTTGCGCAAGCCTGACAATTCCCCTGACTGTGACCGTGTCTTTGGGTGACACAAGCGCACGCTTCGCCACGCCACCGCGTTTTTCCGCGCCGCCAAACTCCACACGACCAACTCCGGCGATCGACGACCAGATGGGGGTCGACGGGAACGAAGGCGTTGTCGCCGACTACCGCGACCGCGAGGGCTACCAGCCGAATTTTCTGGGCAGGCGGTTCGCCATCGGCCTGCCGTCGGTGGAGCGCGATGCGGATGACCTGCTTGACTTCGACATGGACGGCCAGTCCGAGACCGAGCTTCGCTACGAGCACTATTCCGTGGTGATGAGCCGCAGCCGGCGGATGTGTTTCTTCAGCGCGGTCAACATCGACGGCAACCTGTCGAAGAAGGCCAAGCGGGTCGGCTGGAAATGGGATCCGCGCATCCCCAGAGATCAGCAGATCATGAACGAGTGCTACGGCTCGCCGCCGAGGTTCAGCCGTGGCCACATGACCCGCCGCGAGGATCCCGGCTGGGGCGATGCGGCGGCCGCCAAGCGCGGCAACGAGGATTCCATGCACGTCACCAATACGACGCCGCAGATGCAGGCCTTCAATGCCCCGATCTGGCTGGCGCTCGAGGATTACGCGTTGGGACATGCCAGGGAAGACGAGATGAAGATCTCGGTGTTCACCGGGCCTTATTTCGCCGATCGCGATCCGGAGATGTATGGCGTGCGGATCCCGCTCGCGTTCTGGAAGATCATCGCGTTCATCCATGACGAGACCGGCAAGCTGTGCGCCACCGGTTACGAGATGAACCAGGAAGAGAGCCTGCAGCCCGAAGAGGAGTTTGTGTTCGGCGCGTTCACCTCGCCGCAACTCAACGTCGCGACCCAGGTGCCGATCCGCGCCATCGAGGCGCGCTGCGGCATCAGTTTCGGCCGGCTCGCCAGCGTCGATCCGCTGGCGGGCAGCGAGGAGGGGCTCGGCGATGGCGGCGCGCGGACACCACTCCAGGTCCTGGAGCAGATCCGCTTCGTTCGGTGAGAGAGACACGAAAGATGTCGATCGTCCGCGCGTGTCCGGGCTGATCGCATCCTCATAAAAAAAGCCCCGCGAATGCGCGGGGCTTTGCAGTTGCAGGACATCAATCGAAACAAGACATCGATAGAAACAATCAGATCGGGCGGCAGCGTCCATAGCGCCAGAACATCCCCGGAGGGCAGCGGCGACCGACAACCACCGGGCGTTCCACCACGACAGGGGCGCCCGGGACGACGACGACCTCGCCACGATTGGGACGGCATCCGCCGTAGGGGCCGCGATGGAATCCGGGGCCGCAGCCGCCGGCAACCTGAATCACGTCTCCGCGGGTCGCCGCGCCCGTGGGAGCCAGCGGCATCGCATTGGCAAAGCTCGAGCCGGCAATCAGGCTCGCAAGGAAAGCTGCAGCAACAAGTGTCTTCATAGCGTTGTCCTCGTGTGATTCCGCCAATGCGGCGGTGCTGCGACAATGCCAAAGCGACCGCGGTGAATAAAGCAAATTCATCTCAAGACGTGTCGCTTCGCAGTGCGGAATCTCCGCGCTGATAGACGCCGACATGACGTTCGTCATCTTGCATTTCATCTCGCGGCGCGTTGTTGCGCGAGATTTCCGTTCATCGTTTTCTCTCGACGCACGGCGAAGCGCTACTTCAGGCCCATGCAGCTCGCATAGAATGTCGTCGTTGCCGGCCAATCGGAAAACATGCCGCGGACGCCGACCTGTTTCGCCAGCACGTCGAGCACCGTCAGCGTGTCGCCGTCGCCGTCGATAGCTGCCTTCACCGACTGATGGTAGAAGCCGCCGCCCTTGTCGAGCGGGCCGTCGCGTTCCAGCGACCAGCCGATCAGGTCGAGGCCGGCCGCTTTCGCTGCGCGGGCGTAGGTCGAGGGGACGATCTCGTTCCTGTCGTTCAATGCCAGCATCATGTAGATCGGCGGCGCCAGGATCTTCACGCCCTTGTCGGCGAGCTCCGTCATGCCCGGTTTCCAGGTTTCGGGTTTGGTGTAATCGAAACCCGCCGTCTCGTAGCGGCCGTCGAGAAACACAGCTTGTGCGCCGAACGCCGGCTCGGTCTTGATCCAGAACAGGATGTCGTTGAGATCGAAGCTCTGCGCGAACACGTCCCTGGGATCGACACCGGCGGTCTTGTAGGCGGCGATCATCTGGGCGGCATATTTCTCCTGGGTGTAGTCGCCGTCGAACGGCATCTTCACTTCGGGCGCCTTCAGCTCGGGCGTGAATTTCACGCCCAGCCGTTTGTTGAGCGCGATGCTGTCGTCATGGGTCATCAGCGTGCCCGATGCCGCATAAAGATCGGTGCGCCAGGAGGGCGTGCCGCGGACATAGTCGGCCACCGTGGTGGCATTCGGGTTGAAGCCGTCCATCTTGGCGCGCAAGCGCCGGAATTCGGCCAGCGTGATGTCGCTGGTGCAGCACTTGGCGGAGGCCTTCTTGCCGGTGGCCGGATCCGCCGGGCTGAACGGCTGCGTGCACTTCGCGGCCAGCTCCGGCACCTCCAGGATGTTGGTGGTGGTGTGCAGGTCGCATTGCGAGTGGCGGCAGACCAGTTCGCGGTCTTTGGTGAAGGTGACATCGCATTCGATCACACCGGCCCCCATGCGGGCCGCGGCTTCGTACGATTCTTTCGAGTGTTCGGGAAACTGCAGCGGCGCGCCGCGGTGGGCGATGGAGAAGTCGGTCTTGCGGAACGGGCCGTTACATTGCTGCAGGGCGGTCTTCAGTGGGCCATCCTTCATCTTGCTGACCAGATAGAACGGACGCGGGCCGAGTTGCGGCGCATCACCCTCCGCATGAGCAAGCGAGGGTGGAATCGCGATGCAGATACCAGCCAGAACCGTCAAAGCTCGCGCCAGGCGCATGTCAGAATCTCCTCGATGATCGCGGTCCACCATAGTGGTGGGGGTGGTCATTCGATCATCGGGATATAACAGCCGTTTGTCACCGGCGATGGACGGCTCCGAGACGGCGTTTGCGCCGACGTAACACGCCAACGAAAAAGCGCGCGATGAACATCGGATGACGTTCACCGCGCGTGATGGTCATGGTGCGGGCGAGTGATCGCCGCTATCGGCCGTTATTTCGACGGGCCTTCCGGAGCCGGCGTGCTCTGCGGCGCAGGCTTGGGAGCTGGAGCCGTCGGCGCTGCGCCGGTGGTCATGCCCGGCTGCGTGTTCGGGCCCGGTGTGACGTTGCGCACCGGTGGCGGCGGTGCCGGTGACGGCGCGTTCGCGGCCGTATTGGTCGCGGGCGACGATGTGGTCGATGCCGTGTCGCTCGTCGAGGTGTGCGTGACGCCGTACAGCACCGCGCCGACGATCAGGAGCGCGGCGACTGCGTAGGCGGCCATTCGTCCCGAGCTGGCCGGGCCTTCGGTCAGTTCGAGATCGGGCTGCAACTCGTCATCAAATCGCGACGGACGCGGCGGCATGTCGTTGGCTGGGTCCGGGCGATACGTCTGGTCTGGTTCGCGTGGAAAGGCCATCGGGTCCTCCTTTTCTGTCGGTCCTGTGCAATTTCAATCATTGGCGGAGGTGCAAGTTCCTTGCTCGATAAGTTCCTTGCGCGACAAGTCCCTTGCTCGAACAGTTTCCGGATCGGTGGATTACCGCAACGAGTTGTCTTCGCGCGGCGCGAGGTGAACGGTGTCGGACCTGTTCGAAGGCGACGGGTTCGTCTGCCACGACTGGGTCTGCGACGCTGCCGCGCTGTGCTGCCTGGCCTCCGCGCGATGCGCGGCATTGAAGCCGTACAACGCCAGCGCGATCGCCATCAACAGGCCGAGCCCCAGAATGGCCTTCCTGGGCTTGTCGACATGCTGCTCGCCGTATGGCGATCGATCGGGCTCTTCGTTGTTACTGATATGTTGAGCCATCAGGTCCTCCCGTCTTGGTCTGTTGTGCCGGGATAACTGTCTTGGCGGTGCCGCCGTTCCCCACGGAACCGGTGTCAGACGAGGCCGGGTTCCCGCCGGCGGATATTTTCGGAACTTTCAAGCCTTTGCGGGGTTTCTGACTTTCACGCCGGTGCGGCGGGCAGGGCCGGAACAATTTGTATACGAATCGAAGACGCGATCCGAGAATGTCTCCGAGCGAGAATGTCGAGCGCGTCATGGGACAAAGTGTTGTGACGCGCTCTGGTGACAATCCATCGGCGCGGGCGGATCAATCGGGGACAAATCAATTGGGGACAGTGAGCGTATGAACAGTCAGGGTGACCGCCTTCCAACAGGCGTCGCGGGTCTCGATACAATCCTCGGCGGGGGCGTTTTCCACGGCGGCATCTACATCATCCAGGGTGCGCCGGGCGCCGGCAAGACCATCCTGGGCAACCAGATTTGTTTCGCCCACGCGGCGTCGGGGCGCCGGGCGCTCTACATCACGCTGCTGGCCGAGAGCCATTCCCGCATGCTCGGCCACATGCAGCGGCTGGCCTTTTTCGACCAGGGCGCGATCCCCGATCAGGTCTCCTTCATCGGTGCCTTCAAGATTCTCGATGAGGACGGGTTGCGCGGGCTGCTGGACGTGGTCCGGCGCGAGGTGCGCTCGCGTCAGATCAAGACCCTGGTGCTGGATGGGCTGATCACCGTGCATGAGAAGGCGTCGTCGGATCTCGAGCTGAAGAAATTCATTCACGAGTTGCAGGCCCAGGCCGCCTTTACCGATTGCACCATGTTCCTGCTGACCAGCGCGTTCGACGGCCAGAAGTTCCCGCCCGAGCACACCATGGTGGATGGGCTGGTCGAACTGCAGTCGTCCCTGCATGGCCGCCGTGCCGAGCGGGAGATGCAGGTGCACAAGCTGCGCGGCGGCTGGTTCATGGGCGGCCGCCATTCCTACCGGATCACCGACGCCGGCGTTTCGGTGTTTCCGCGTACCGAGGCGCTGCTGGCGACGCCGAGCGTGTGGGACAATGCGGACGGTCCCAAGGTGTCGATCGGGATCGCCGGTGTCGACAGGATGCTGGGGGGCGGTGTCGACCAGCATTCGGTGACGGTGGTGATGGGGCCGGCGGGCAGCGGCAAGACCACGGCCGGCCTTCAATTCCTGTTCGGCGGTTCGCCCGAAGAGCCGGCGATTCATTTCGGGTTCCACGAAAGCCCGATGGCGCTGACCGTCAAGGCGAGGGCGCTGAAGCTGCCGATCGATGCGCGCAAGGACAAGCTGCATCTGCTCTGGCGTCCGCAGACCGAAGCGATCCTTGACGAGGTGGTGCAGGAACTGCTGAGCGCGGTCAGACAGTTCGGCGCGCGGCGCCTCGTGATCGACGCCATCGAGGGTTTTTCCAAGCTCACGGACGAGAGGAAGCGCGTCACCGCTTTTTTGTCGGCGCTCTGCAACGAGTTAAGGGCACGCGGTGTTACAACCCTGGTCACCGCAGAAACCGATCATGTCGGGGTGATCCCCGGCCAGCCATTGGCCGGGGTGGCACCGACCGGATTGTCCCCGGTGGCCGAGAACATCATTGCCCTGCGGCTCGCGCCGCTGCGTTCGGAAACTCATCGCCTCATGACCGTTCTCAAGGCCCGCGACCGCAAGACCGACATGAGAATGCACCGCTTCGACATTCTCGATGGCGGCATCGCGATCGATGAGAACAGCGCGCGCGCGGAAAGCATCCTGCGCGACATCACGCATCAAAGCGACAAGCCGCAACTGCCTTCGGCCGATCCTCGTCTGACCGGAGAGTGAATGTGAAAACGGTGCTGATCGTCGAGGACGAATGGGCGATCGCGGACTGGCTGGAGATCGTGCTGAGCGAGCGTGGCTACCACGTTCTTGCCGCCAGCAACGGCCGCCAGGCGCTGGATATCCTGCACCACGAGACCCCCGATCTGGTGCTGACCGATTTCATGATGCCGTTCGTCGACGGGGCGGGCCTGGTGACGGCGATGGCCGAGGATGCCAAGACCAGCGGCATTCCGGTGGTGGTGATGACCTCCCTGCTGGAGAGTGCAGTGCGGGAGCGTTTGACCGGCTACAAGGCGGTGTTGCGCAAGCCGTTCCGTGAAGCCGACCTGTTTCGGGTCCTGGACGAGATCGTGCCGCTGGCCCAAGGTTGAGCGTCAAGGTTGAGCGCGAAGGCTGAGCGTCACGGCTGAGCGCGAATTTTCTGTTCCCGGCCACTGGGCCCAGCGACATAAGCGGCAACCCCGGCGGCGCCTGTCGGAACGAAATTGCGTTTATTTCACAAGGAGGAGGGCGGTTCCGATTCTTGATGCAGGGGGGATCAAAAGCGACATAGACTGGTTCTAAAGGGACTCGCCCCAAAGGCTGCCAACCGCCACGAAGCGGGCGCGGCCAGAGCCGGAACAAGAGCAAGAAAGAAACGTCGCGATGGGAATCAATCAAGGGCCGATCAGCCTCGACCAGAAATACACCCAGGGGTCGGGCCATGTTTTTATGACGGGCATCCAGGCGCTGGTGCGGCTGCCGATGGCCCAGATCCGCCGGGATCGCGCCCAGGGTCTGAACACCTCGGCCTTCATCTCCGGATATCGCGGGTCGCCGCTCGGCGGCTATGACCAGCAGTTGATGGCTGCGAAGGCGCATCTGGCGCAATACGACGTCAAGTTCCAGCCGGGCGTGAACGAGGACCTGGCCGCCACCGCGATCTGGGGATCGCAGCAGCTCAATCTCTCCCCGGGCGCCAAAAAGGATGGTGTTGTCGGCATCTGGTACGGCAAGGGTCCCGGCGTCGACCGCTGCGGCGACGTGTTCCGCCACGGCAATGCGGCGGGATCGGCCAAGCACGGCGGCGTGCTGTGCCTGGCCGGCGACGACCACGGCGCGAAGTCCTCTACCGTGCCGCATCAGTCCGACCATGCCTTCATCTCGGCGCTGATGCCTTATCTCTATCCCTCGAGCATCCATGAAATGATCGAGATGGGCCTGCTCGGCATTGCGATGTCGCGCTATTCCGGCTGCTGGGTCGGCATGAAGGTGATCACGGAGACCGTGGAGACCACCGCCGAGATCGACCTGACCGACGAGATGACGCCCTTCATCATCCCGCCGGATTTCGAGCTGCCGCCGGACGGCTTGAACCTGCGCTGGCCGGACGACCGTTACGCCCAGGACCGCCGGTTGCAGGACTACAAGGGGTTTGCCGCGATCGCGTTCGCGCGCGCCAACAAGATCAACCGCGTCACCATGGATTCGCCGAACGCCCGTTATGGCATCATGGCGTCCGGCAAGAGCTATGAGGACGTGCGCCAGGCGCTGCGCGAACTCGGCATCACGCCGGAGGTCGCAGCCAAGATCGGCCTGCGGCTCTACAAGATCGGCATGCCGTGGCCGCTGGAGCCGCAGGGCGTGCGCGACTTCGCCGTCGGTCTTGAAGAGATCCTGGTGGTCGAGGAACGCCGCGAGATCGTTGAAAATCAGGTCAAGCAGGAACTGTTCAACTGGCGCGACGACGTGCGCCCGCGCATCGTCGGCAAGATGGACTACCACGACAAGCGTTTCCTGTCGTTCTCCGAGGAGCTGAGCGTTGCGACGATTGCGACCTCGCTGACCGAGCGGCTTTTGACCCTGGATCTCAATCCCGAAATCGTCGCCATGCTGCGCGCCAAGGCGGACTGGTTCAACGGCCGGCAGGCCTCGCAGGTGCAGGCGGTGGCGCCGATCACCCGCACGCCGTACTTCTGCTCCGGCTGCCCGCACAACACCTCCACCAAGGTGCCGGAGGGCAGCCGCGCCATGGCCGGCATCGGCTGCCATTTCATGTCGCTGTGGATGGACCGCAGCACCGAGACCTTCACCCAGATGGGCGGCGAGGGCGTGCCGTGGACCGGCATCGCGCCGTTCACCGACGAGAAGCACATCTTCGCCAATCTCGGCGACGGCACCTATTTCCATTCCGGCAGCTTGGCGATCCGCCAGTCCGTCGCGTCCAAGGCCAACATCACTTACAAAGTGCTCTACAACGACGCCGTCGCCATGACCGGCGGCCAGCGCCATGACGGCGACCTGTCGCCGCAGCAGATCACCTTCCAGCTGCACAGCGAGGGCGTGCGCGAGATCTACCTGGTCTCGGAGGATCCCGGCAGTTATCCGCCGTCCACCATCGCGCCGGGCGTGAAGGTCGCCCATCGCGACGAACTCGACAATGTCATGCGCATCCTGCGCGAGACACCCGGCTGTTCGGCCATCGTGTTCGTGCAGACCTGCGCCGCCGAGAAGCGCCGCCGCCGCAAGCGCGGCACGCTTGTCGATCCGCCGAAGCGCGTGGTGATCAATTCCGCGGTCTGCGAAGGCTGCGGCGACTGCTCGGTGCAGTCGAACTGCGTCTCGGTCGAACCCCTGGAAACCGCGCTCGGCCGCAAGCGGGCCATCAACCAGTCGAGCTGCAACAAGGACTTTTCCTGCGTCAAGGGCTTCTGCCCGTCGTTCGTCACAGTCAATGGCGGCCAGCTGCGCAAGAAGGCGCCGGTCGATCTCGGCGCCATCGGCGAATTGCCGCCGGCAGCCTCGCTGCAGCCGCTCGACCGGCCCTACAACATCGCTGTCGGCGGTGTCGGAGGCACCGGCGTGCTCACGATTGGCGCGCTGCTCGGCATGGCCGCGCATATCGAAGGCAAGGCCAGCATGATCCTCGACATGTCGGGGCTGGCGCAGAAGGGCGGCGCGGTGCTCAGCCACGTCCGGATTTCGCAGAATACCCAGGACGTCACCTGTTCGCGCATCGTCACCGGCACCGCCGATCTCCTGATCGCCGCCGACGAGGTGGTCGCCATCGCCAAGGAGACCATTACGCTCTGCGAGTCGCAGCGCACCCATGGCATCATCAACACCCATCTGATCCCGATCGCCGATTTCGTCCGCGACCGGGATTTTGATTTCCAGCGCCGCAAGGTGAACCGGGTGCTGCAGGGCGCGCTGCGCGAGGGCTCCGTGTTCCTCGACTTCACCCACGCGGCCGAAGGCCTGCTGGGGGATTCGATCGCCACCAATGTGATGATGCTGGGTTACGCTTATCAGCAGGGCCTGCTGCCGGTGTCGGCCGAAGCCATCGACCAGGCGATCGAACTCAACGGCGTCTCCATCAAGATGAACCGGCTGGCGTTCGCGCTGGGGCGGCTGGCGTCCGTCGATCCGGCGCGGTTGCATGCCATGCTCAAGGACGAGTCGGTGGCGCCGAAAACCCTCGATCAGATGTCGCTGGTCGAGATCATCGACCACCGCAGCGCCCTGCTGCGCGATTACCAGAACGAAAAGCTCGCCGCGCGCTATCGCGATCTCGTCGAGCGCGTCAAGACCGCGGCCTCGGGCGCGGGCCTCAGTGAGGATCTGCCGCGCGCGGTGGCCATCAACTACGCCAAGCTGCTGGCCTACAAGGATGAGTACGAAGTTGCGCGTCTGTTCACCGACGGCAAATTCGAGCAGAGCATCCGCGATCAGTTCGAAGGCGACTTCACCCTGAACTTCAACCTGGCGCCGCCGCTGCTCGGCGGCGGCAAGGATGCGCTGGGACGTCCGCGCAAGCGGGAGTTCGGTCCCGGCATGATGAAAGGCTTCCGCCTGCTGGCGAAGATGCGGACGCTGCGCGGCACGCCGCTGGATATTTTCGGCTATTCCGCCGACCGCCGCCTCGAGCGCGATCTCATTCGCGGCTACGAGAACGATGTCGAATTCCTGCTCGACAAGCTGTCGCCGCAGACCATCGACACCGCGATCGAACTGCTGTCGCTGCCGGACCGCATTCGCGGCTACGGCCCGGTGAAGGAAAAGGCCGTGACCGACGCGCGCAAACGCTACGACGAACTGATGCGCGACCTCGTCAACCCGCCGCCGCGGGTCGAGCCGCAGCTGGCGGCGGAGTAGGGGGCGTCGTCATTGGGAGTAGTCCAAAGGACCGCGAATGCTGCCGTTTTCAACAAGGCTGCGGCGCTATCCGTGGTCAGTCATCCTTGTCGGCCTGTGCGTGCTGGCCGTTGTCGGCGGCTATGCCTGGTCTCGCCTGCATGAGCGGGGATCGCTCATCACCGATCCGGCTTGCGGCAAAGCGAACGAAGCCAAAGGGGGCTGCATCATCAGCTTTCCCGTACACGCTGTACCAGCGGTTCACAGCGAGATAACTCTTTCCCCGTCAGGCGACACACTCTACGCCCTCGACGGGAAGGCCCATGATCATGATTCAGCGGCAGGCTCGCAACTGGTCGCCTGGAAAACGTCTGATGGCGCCGAGCTTTGGCGCCGAGCTATCGATGGCTACGTGCAATCCCTTGCCATCGCTCCAGCGGGAGACAAGCTTGTTGCCTGGTCGATGGATGCAACCGCAACCATACGCTTGCTCAGCCTTCCCGATGGCAAGCTTCTTGGCCAAACGCCGCCTATCTCCTTCAATATCGGGGATGTCGCCTTCAACGACGCAGGATCCGAGATTTCCTTCACGCCCTCAACCGATGGGAAGATGACTGCGAGGCTTCAGGATGGCCAGCTCATGGTTAGTCCAGTGCCGTTATCGCCGACCGGATGTTACGGCAACGTCGTCGGCTTCGGGTACCTTGGAGAAGTAACAAGCCGGGATGGGAAGGTTTCTGTGATTTCGGTACCGAACTATTCCGTGAGCAAGTTTCATTTCGTCTGGACGAATACCTCCGTTTCCACGAAATCTCTCTTGGACGCGATATGCAAGGCGCCCTTTGTCGCGTTCGTATCTCCACCCCCGGAATGGCCTGACATCGCCGAGATGTACGCCACGTTTTCTCCCGACAACAAGCGGTTAGCGATCGTCTATTCCCTTGCCGATACCGAGAAAGGCTATGGCGGCCTTGTGATCGAGATACGGGACCTGTCCCACCTCGCCGACAAAGGTAGGGCATCGTCAGTCCCCCTCATTGCGTCTTTCCCGATCGAGGGCAGCTATCCCGACCTGGGCTGGTCGCAGGATGGGCACAGGCTCGCCGTGATCTATGAAACCACGGCGAGCCGGCGGGCGCGAGGAGGTCGCGATCTCGAAGACGGCCAGGCGCGAATCTATTCGATTCCTTGATGGCATTACGGAACTACGGTGATGGGGTGGACGGCTTCCCCAAGATGGGTTGTGACAACGACCATCTTGGCACATCGATGCCGTTCGGCGCGCCGTCCACCCCATCACCGTAACACCTGTCGCTGCCCGACCGCATCTGCGGCTACGGCCGGTGAAGGAGAAGGCCTTGACCGACGCGCGCAAGCGCTACGACGGACTGATGCGTGACCTCGTCAATCCGCCGCCGCGCGTCGAGCCACAACTGGCGGCGGAGTAGGGTTCACGTCGCCCAACGCTTGTTTGCCGTCATGCTCGGCCATGACGGATCGCAACGAGGCTCGCTCGCCGGTGCCGGCTCTCATGCGCACGGCCGGCCGCCGGTCGCATTGTCGTCAAACGGTAACGTTCCGCCGATAGATGTCGAGGGGATTGTCGGCCTCGCTGCGTGCTTGGGTGCCGGCACGCAACGTATTCCACTGTCGCAGGGCCTATGGTTCCCGTGATCTGGCGTGCGCCGCCGTTCCCAGCCTGCACATGAGCAGCAGAGCATGCCAGGTAGCGCCAGGGACTCCTCGAAATTCGGCCGGACAATGAAAACCGTTGCGGCTCTGTGCGTTGCCTGCATCCTCGGCTTGCCGAACTCTGTCGCTGCCCAGCTTCACCAGGACGGTGCCGTGAGGGCAGACCAGCCGATTGGCTTCGATATCGCCGCTCAGCCGCTGCCAAAAGCGCTTTACGCCTTCAGTGCCGTGACCGGCATCGAGGTTCTGGTCGATGCGCGGGAGGCCGCCGGGCGTGTTTCGGCCGGTGTCAAAGGTGTGCTGGCGCCACGCGATGCCCTGGAGATATTGCTCGTCGGGTCGAGCCTCGTTGCACAGGAATTCGGTCCCGACACCGTCACCGTCCGCGCAGGCGCGCCGCGTCCGCTCGCGCCGGCACTGGCGCAATCGCAAGGTTCGCAATCGCCGTACTTTGCCGACATCCAGCGGGCGGTGCAGCTTGCGCTCTGCAGCGACGTCCGGACGGCGCCGGGCAGCTATCGCGCCGCGCTGCGGTTATGGGTCGGCAGGTTCGGCACCATACTGCAGTCGAAGCGCCTGGACACGACGGGCGATGATGCCGTTGATGCGGCGATCGACACCGCCCTTCGGGGGGTGAGCATCGGCCGACCGCCACCCGGTGATCTTGTTCAGCCGATCGCGCTCGTGATCTCGCCGCGCCATGCCGGCGATCCGGCGGCGTGCCCCGGCGGCATCGCGGCCTCCCGGCGCGCATCGTCGCGGTAGTCGCACATGATTGGCACCAAAGCCGCGGACCTCCGCCAACTGCTGATCGCTGGCTACGACCAGTTGAAACGCCGTCTCACACGGCGTTTCGGCTCCGCCGAGGTTGCCAGCGAAGTGCTGCACGAAACCTGGCTTCGGCTTGATCGAATGCCCGAGACGACGCCAGTCCAGCAGCCGCAGTCCTACCTCTATCGCATGGCCCTCAATATCGCCGTCGATCGCAAGCGGACCGATGAGCGCTGGGAGGGTAAGATCGCCATGCAGACGCTGCTGGGCTCCGATGGCAATCTGCTCGATGCCGAGCGCATCGTGGCCGCGCGGTCTGACATCGCCGAGTTCGAGCGCGCCCTGGCGGAGCTTCCGGCGCGCCGCCGGGACATTGTCATTGCCGCCCTGATCGACGAACTGCCGTATCGGGAGATCGCCAAACGGTTCGGTATTTCAGTACGTTCGGTCGAGCGCGAGATCAATCACGGGTTCGATCACTGCGTCGGCCGCCTGCAGGATGTCTCGAAAAGAAGGCGGGTCAGGCCCGTTCAGAACGTCCTGAGCATGAACAGAGCACGGAAAGACAATGGCGACTGATCAACCCGTCGATCTGCAAAGCCAGGCGCGGCGCTGGGTCGTCCGCCTGCGTTCGGCCGAGGTCAGCCAGGCGGAGATCGACCGCTTCACCCGCTGGCGCGACGAGAGCGCTGCACACGCGCGGTCCTTTGCCGAGGCGCGCGCGCAGTGGAGCGCGCTTCGTGTTGCAGCAGGAAACCTCGTGCGTGACCGATCGTCGGGGCCATCGTCACAGGCGGTGGTGAGTCGCCGCGTCTGGTTGGGGGGCGCGATTGCGGCGTCGATCGGCGGCGCCGCTTATCTCGCAGCCCGGCCGCCACTCGACCTTTGGCCCTCGTTGGTGGAACTTGCGGCCGACTACCGCACCGATATTGGCGAACGGCGCGGGCTGACTTTCGCGAACACGATCACCGTCGAGATGAACACCCGCACCAGCCTCGCCGTCGCAGGGAGGGCGGCCAGGGCCAGCGATATCGAGCTGATCGCCGGCGAGATCGCCGTCACCGCCGGGGCCGGAGGCAAGGAGCCGGCCGTGCCCTTCATCGTGATCGCCGGCAATGGCCGTGCAAGCGCCGCCCGGGCCACGTTTGATCTGCGCTATGAGGGCGAGACGGCAACGGTCACCTGCCTGGATGGTGAGGTGCAGGTCGAGTGCAACGGCGAGACCGCGCGGCTGAGCACGAGCCAGCAAATCGCCTACAATGCGCAAGGCCTCGCCGGGGTTGCCGCGACGGACAGGCGCAACGTCGGCGCATGGCGGCGGGGTCTGCTGGTCTTCGACAATCAGCCGCTCTCCGAGGTCGTGCCGGAGATCAATCGTTACCGGCGCGGCCGGATCGTCCTGATGAACGATGATGTCGGACGCCTGCCGCTCGATGCGACGTTCCGGCTCGACCGCATCGACGAGGTCGTTCCCAAGATCGCCCACATTTTCAACCTTCGCGTCAGGTCGCTTCTGGGAGGCATGGTTTTGTTGAGCTGACTGCCAGCGGCGGCGCGATCGGTCCGTCACCAAAGGTTCACCATCTTTTTTGTCGGGTCGCGCGCGGAGGAAACGTCCTCTCGGACAGGACGGTAACGGTTCGAGGGTTGCGGTCTTCAGGTGCCATTGCACCTGTCATTCCAGGCTCTTGCTCCAGGACCCGTCAATGTCCAACGTTCCGCCCGCGGCTCGCCGGTTCTCCGTGAAACATCGTCCGCTGTTGATGAGGACGTTGCTGACGAGCGTCAGCACGCTGGCGTTGTTTGTGGCCGGCTCGGAGGCGCAGGCGCGGCCGTTCGGTTCCGCCAACTGGCCGTCGCCGTCGGTTGCGGCCGCCGCGGCGGCGCAATCGGGCCAGGCCGATGCCGAGCGCATGGCGCGCCAGGCGCAGGACTCCTTGCGGCGCGCCACCAGCGCCATCCAGGCCCTGCAACAGGCCCAGCAGGCGGCGCGCAACGCGGCCGCCAACACCGCCTCGGCGGTGACGAACGGGCTGTCCGCAGGCGGTCTCATCGTCGATCCGCGGGTCAAGGCCGGCGATTCCAGCCTGTGGCAGAACATCAGCCAGCCGAGCCAGACCGTGAGCGGCGGCCAGACCGCGGTGACGCTGACGCAGACCTCGCAACGCGCGATCGCGACGTGGGGGCAGTTCAACGTCGGCAGGGACACCACGGTCTATTTCGACCAGCGCGCCGGCAACACGTCGAACGGCAATGCGTGGGTCGTGCTCAACCGGGTCGACGCGACCGGCAGCCCGAGCCAGATCCTGGGGGCGATCAAGGCCGAAGGCACCGTCCTGCTGATCAATCCCAACGGCATCATCTTCGGTGGCACCAGCCAGATCAACGTGCATACGCTGATCGCCTCGGCGATGGATCTGAACAGTTTCACCGGCCCGTCGAACGGCGCCTTCAAGCAGAACGATCCCGCCTATGTGCCGGTACTGGCGAACGGCGTGACCCAGCGGGCGCCGAACGGCACGCTGATCCTGGCGCCATCCGACGAGGCCAACGCCAATACGACGTTTTTGTCGAACGGCCTGTTCGTCAATATCGGCGTCCAGCTGCCCGGCATGACGACATTGACCGGCAGCTCGGCGCTGTTCTCGGCCGGACTGGTGCCGGGGCAGGGCAATATCGGCGTCCGGGTCGAGGCGGGCGCGAGCATCTCCTCCGGCGTGAGCGGCTTCGACAATGGCGGCTTTGTCGCGCTGCTGGGCCCCCAGGTGACGAATGCCGGCGCCATCAGCAGCCCGGCCGGCGAGATTATCCTGGCGGCCGGCTCGAGCGTGCAGATCGCGGAGCCGGCAGCCAATTCGACGCAGACGAGTTTCGTGGTGAGGGCGGGGTCCGGCATTTCCGGAACGCTGCTGTATGCGCCGCCCGCGGTGAGCGGCGGGGCGCTCGTGCTCAACGACACGAGCGGGCTGCTGGTCTCCCGGCGCGGCAACGTCACGCTGAACGGCGATGCGGTCGCGCAGCTTGGCATTGTCGAGGCAACCACCAGCATCACCCGTCCGGGCTCGATCACGATCGTCGCGAATGGGCTCGACGCGACCGACCAGGTCGTGTTCGGCGGCGCCAGCCTGACCACGATCCTGCCCGAGGAGAACGGGGAGACCATCCCCTCTGACGCAGCGTCGCTCGCCAATTTCACGGCCCCGCGCATCGACATCGCCGCGCCCGTTGTCGACTTCCAGTCGGGATCATGGGTGCTGGCGCCGTCGGCCAGCATGACCGTGACCGGGCCGGGGGTCGGCACCCTGCCGAACGGAACGCCGCTGCCGCCCGGCGGCCGGGTGCTGATGGAGGCCGGCAGCACCATCGACCTGTCGGGGCTGACCGCGACGCGCTCGGTCACCGACTATCTCTACACCTTCAAGGTGACGTCCAACGATGTCGCCGACACGCCGCTGGCGCAGAACCTGATCGGCAAGACCGTGACGATCGATCTCAGCCTGTCCGGGACCCGCGCCGACGGCGAGACCTGGGTGGGTTCGCCGCTGTTTGCCTCCTCGGGAGCCAGCTACCTCGCCAACATCACGCAGGGCATCGACCAGTTGCTGACCAGGGGTGGCTCGCTGACCTTTGGCAGCGGCCCCAGCTACGGCAACGGCAACAGCACCTCCGCCTTCGCGGATGTGCTGCAGGCGCCGGGCGCGGTGATCAACGTCTCCGGCGGCCTGATCCAGTATACCGGAGCCAGGATCTCGACCACGCAACTGGTCGGTTCGGACGGACGGCGCTACGACATCGGCAGCGCCAATCCATTCCTCACCAACACCATTCAAACCGGCTTCACGGTGACGCATCCGCGCTGGAACGTCACCGAGATGTACCTGAGCCCGCTGCAACGCGGCGGCTACTACAAGCCCGGCTATGTTGACGGCATCAGCGCCGGCAGCGTCGCCATCACCGCGTTGAACCCGATCATCGAGGGCGATCTCGCCGGCGATATCGTCATCGGGACGCAGCAGCGCCGGCTTGCCCAGGCCGGCACCGGGGCCGGCGGCGCGCAGGCGACGCCGGGCCAGCTGCCGAACGGGGCCTCGCTGACGATCGCGCTGGCGGCGGACGGCAACGGGGCGCACGACGCGGTGATCCTGGATGCTTCCGCACCCCACGTTTTGGGATCGGGGTTCGAGATCGGTTCGTCGCTGACACTGCCCACCAACACCGACGGCGTGCCGGTGATCACTTACGCGACCGACAGCCTTTCCGGTTTCAACCTCGGCTCCGTCACGATCAGCGGGGCCGATACGCTCGTCATGGCCGCAGGCGCAAGCCTTGCGGTGCGCGCGGGCGGCAGTATCAAGCTCACCGGCGCCACCATGATCGACGGCACGCTGATCGCGCATGGCGGCAGCATCACCATCGGTGGCGCAACCGCGTCAAGCGTACAGGCGCTGGCGACCGGCGCGCTGCCGCCGCTGGCCATCGGCGCTCATGCGCTGCTCGACGTCAGCGGGCAGTGGATCAATGACACCGGCCACTATGGCGACGACGCGACGGGAGCGCTCTTTATCAATGGCGGCAGCGTCAGCGTCAGCGCCTACAATCTGAGCGAGGCGATCTCCTACGATTCCACCACACAGGTCGTGACGGCAGTCGATCGCAGCGGCTCGCTCATCCTGGCGCCGGGCAGCGTGATCGACGCGTCGAGCGGCGGCTATGTCGGCGGCAATGGCCAGCTTGCGCTTGGCGCGGACGGCGTGGCGAAGGGCAGGGGCGGCAACCTGTCGCTGCTGACCTATGCCGGGGCCTGGAAGAGCAGTACAGGCGTGACTAACGACGGGGTCAACCTCGGAGTTTTCGACTACGCGCCGCAAACGGCAACCAACGCCACTGTCGTCATGAACGGGGCGATCTATGCCGGCGGGCTGTCGCAGGGGGGAACCTTCAGCCTGCAGGCGCCGGCGATCACGATCGACCGGCAGGCGACAGCGGTCACCTCGATCACCGCCGGCGCCGATGCCGGCACGGTGGTGCTGCCGACCTCGCTGTTCACCGATAGTGGGTTCGGCAGCTTCAAGCTGACCTCGACCTATGGCAGCGTCACCGTGACCGCCGGCACCAATGTGACGCTCAGGCAGCAGACTTATGTCGTGGCACCGGCAGCCGCTCTGCCGGCGAGCGGTGCACGGCTGCGCGACTTCGCTTCCAGGGGCTTTGCGCTCGACGGCATGCGCCACGCGGTCGACCTCACGCTGACGCAGACCGGCTACGTTTGGGGGGCTGCGGGCGATCCAAGTGCGACCGCGCAACTCTTGATCAGTCAGGGAGCGAGCATCGTCGGCGACCCGCTCGCCACGATCAG
>JBGMOD010000012.1:0-148232 GCA_041424235.1 Hyphomicrobiales bacterium | reverse complement strand
CGTCGGCTCAGCGCTGAGCACGGTGGTGTTTTCGATCGGCGGCTTCGTGCCGCTTGGTGCCATCGGTCTGGTGTTCGCAGGAATCCTGCTTGTGGCCTACCTGACCGAGTTCCGCACTTGACGTTACGGGCGCAGGAAGCGGCCGCTGCGAATTCGCGTCAATCCCGCGATCGGGCGGTTGTAGACATAAACGAATGCCTCCAGGGTCTTGCCGTCGTCCATGGTGACGGTCTGCAGCCTGCGGATATATTGCACAGGCTTTTGCGACAACGGGCCACTGCCTTCATAGACATCCAGCCGCCGCAGCAGGCGGGACGGGTGGCGCAGCGCATAAACGTCACCGAACACCACGTCGCCGGCGGTGATCGACGGCACCACACCGGGATAGTGCGCCACCCTGTAAAGTCGCCCGGCATAGCGGCCTTCGCCGACGAAATCCGCGTTCGCAGCAAGCATGGCCGCCATCGGATGGCGAGCGCGCCGCATCAGCGTCCCATAGACGAACAAATGCACTGTCATGAAAAATGATAGCAACGTCCTGCGATCCGGCAAGCTTCAGGGTGCCACCGCCTCGTCGGTGGTGACAACAAATTTCTTCAGCTTCACCGGGCCGAAATTCGTGGTCAGAGCCACGTCGGCAGCATCGCGGCCGGTGCCCATCAGGATGCGACCGATTCTCGGCATGTTGTGGCGTGCGTCGAAGGTGTGCCAGCGGCCGGACAGATAGGCTTCAAACCACCCGGAGAAATCCATCGGCGCGGGATCCGGCGGCACACCAATGTCGCCGAGATAACCGGTCACGTAGCGCGCCGGGATGTTCATGCAGCGGCAGAGCGCCACTGCAAGATGGGCGAAATCCCGGCATACGCCCTTCCTGCCCTGGTACACATTCAGCGCGGTGCGCGTCGGATCCGCGTGCGCATAGCCGAACGTGACATGGCCGTGCACGAAATCGCAGATCGCCTGCACCCGTGCCCAGCCCGGCGGCGTGTCCTTGAACAGTGACCAGGCGATATCGGCGAGTTTCTCGGTCTCGCAGTAGCGGCTGGGCATCAGATACAGCAGGCACGCATCGGGAAGCTCCTCGATCGCGAATTGCCGGGCCTCCGGTAGGACCGGATCGGGACGGCCGCTGTCGCGAACCAAGGCTTCGCCGCGAAGCCTGATTTCTCCGGCCGGCGCAATCAACCGCCCGCAGACATTGCCGAAACTGTCCCGATAGTATCGCACCGGCACCTCCGGCTCGGTCACCAGCGTCTCCGCACCGACGATGTCCCCCGTTCGGGAGGGATGAATGCTGAGCATGATCACCATCGGGGTGACGGCCGGCGTCTCGTAGACGATGTCGAACCCGGTCCGAATCAGCATTCGGGCGCCCCCTTCCGCAACGCGGCTTTCTCGGGCCGCCGGCCAAGCCATTTTCGTGACATTTGTCTGCACCAGATTGGCAGCACGCTCGGGGGTGGAATTTCGGATTCGGCAAGTCACGAGATATCTTTGATTTGAGTATGGGTTTGTTGGATGATCGAACAGGTCGAATTGAGGGCGGCCTGCTGCTTCATTGAGCATTTCGTCGAGAGAACAGCGTCAGGCAACAAGGATACGCATGAGCCCGGACATCCCATCATCACCAAGCCTTGCATCACTACGCCTTGCAAGCGATGAAGTTCCGCCCGTGCTCGAGGAAAACGATAAGGGGACGTCGCCGTTCCTGTTCACCTGCGATCACTACGGCCGGCTGATTCCCCGCGCGCTTGGGCAGCTCGGCTTGCCGATCGACGAACTGACGCGGCACATTGCCTGGGACATCGGCATTGCCGGCGTGGCGACCACGCTGGCGCGGACGATGAACGCGCATCTGATCGCCCAGCGTTACTCGCGGCTGGTGATCGACTGCAACCGGCCGCCGCAAGCCCCCTCATCGATTCCCATGATCAGCGAAGCAACCATGGTTCCGGGCAATGAGGGTCTGACGCACGAAGCCGCCGATGCCCGGCGCGCGCTGTTCTTCGATCCGTATCACCGGCGCATCGACGAGGTGATCGACCAGCGGTTGCACGAGGGGCGGCCAACGATCCTGGTCTCGCTGCACTCGTTCACGCCGGTCTATGCCGGCATCGCCCGGCCCTGGCATGTTGGGACGCTGTATCACCGCGACACCCGGCTGCCGCCGCTGCTGCTGCAACTGCTGCGCGCCGAAGGCGATCTCGTGGTTGGCGACAACGAGCCCTATGCGGTGAGCGATGCGACCGACTACACAATTCCCGTCCACGGCGAGAAACGCGGCCTGATGAAT
Organism: Hyphomicrobiales bacterium; assembly: GCA_041424235.1. Lineage (GTDB taxonomy): Bacteria > Pseudomonadota > Alphaproteobacteria > Rhizobiales > Xanthobacteraceae > Bradyrhizobium_A. Next base: position 145,936 of record JBGMOD010000012.1, on the reverse strand, counting down.
ACGGGCATCGAAATTCGCCAGGACCTGATCACGGATCCATCAGGCCAGCAGCAATGGGCCGAGCGGCTCGCCCGTCTTCTCACCGAGGTCGAGGCGGTGTTCGGGGCCGAGCAGTTGCCGTTAGTGTAACCTCACCGGGAACCCGCGGCGGTCCGTACCGACACGGACGTCGCTGTCATCCCGACTCAGCGAACTCGTTCAAACGAAATCCGAGACGCCGATCATCATCGCGCCCGGCTCAAGGCCAGCCAGATGCCGCCGCCGATCATGAAACCACCGGACGCCCGCGACAGTAGCCGCGCGCGGCGTGCCGACAGGATGGTGCGCGCCCGACCCGCCAGCATGGCATAGGCGGCATCGGACATCGCCACCGTCACCATGAAGGTGAGGCCGAGCACCATGATCTGCGGAAACTGCGGCTGGTTCATATCGAGGAACTGCGGGATGAACGCGCCGAAGAACACCAGCACCTTCGGATTGCTGAGCAGCACCAGCAACCCCTGCAGAAAGAAACCGCCACGCGGCGGAGGCGGCGGCGCGTCGGTCGCTTCCAGCAGGCTTGGCGAGCGGATCAGCTTGACGCCGAGCCACACCAGATAGGCAGCGCCCGCGAACCGCACCCAGTCGAACCAGTAGCCCATGGTCGCCATCAGCGAGTTCAATCCAACCGCAACCACGCCGATCACGATCGCCAGCCCGACCTGCGCACCGAGGATGTTGGTCAACGCGGCGCGCGTACCGTGGCGCAGGCCGTTGGCGATCACCAGCGTCACCACCGGCCCGGGCAACAGCGCCAGCGCGATGCAGGCGGCGACGTAGGCGAGATAAAGCTGCAGCGACATGATGGATCTCCGACCCGATGCGTTTCTCCTGGAGACCGAAACACTATCTCGACACGCCCGATTTCGCCAGCGCATGCTGTCATGCGCGCCGGGGGGCACTTCAGCCCAGCGTGCGCAGTTCGCGACGCAGCACCTTGCCCGTTGCCGTCATCGGCAGGCTGTCGGCGAACTGCACATGGCGCGGATATTCGTGCGCGGCGAGCTGCACCTTGACGAAATCCTGAATTTCTCGTGCCAGGTCGTCGCTCGGCGCGAAGCCCGGCCGCAGCACGATCCAGGCCTTGATCGCTTCGGTACGGATCGGATCGGGTATGCCGACCACCGCCGCAATCGCCACCGCCGGGTGCTTCAGCAGCGTGTGCTCGATCTCCGACGGCCCGATCCGGTAGCCCGCGCTGGTGATGACGTCGTCCTCGCGGCTGACATACCAGAAGTAGCCATCCGCATCCTGGATTCCGAGATCGCCGGTCAACAGGAATTCACCGGCATACTTCTTCGCAGTGGCTTCGGGATTGCGCCAGTATTGAAGCATCATGCATGGGTTCGGCTTGCGCACGCCGATGATGCCGCGTTGACCTCGCGGCAGCTCCTCGCCCCGTTCGTTGACGATGCGCACATCAAAACCCGGAATGGAGCGCCCCATCGATCCCGGACGGATCGGAAACAAGTCCGCATGGTTGCCGATCACGAGATTGCACTCGGTCTGGCCGTAGATCTCGTGCGCGTCGATGCCGAACGTCGCGCGCACCCAGTCCAGCAGTTCGGCGCCGAGCGACTCGCCGCCAGTGAGGATGCTGCGCAGCTTGACGCCGGGGTGCTGGACGTCGGCCTGCCGCATCAGCTTCAGCGCGGTCGGCGGCAGGAACACGTTGCGCACGCCATGGTCGGCCATCAATTGCATGGCGGCCTGCGGCTCGAATTTCCTGGCGCGGTAGCCGACGATCGGCACCCCGTGATACCAGGCCGGAAACAGCGCATCGAACAATCCCCCGATCCAGGCCCAGTCGGCCGGCGTCCAGTACACGTCGCCGGGCCGGGGGAAAAAGCCATGCACCATCTCGACACACGGCAGATGGCCGAGCAGCACGCGATGAGCATGCAGCGCCCCCTTCGGATTTCCCGTGGTGCCGGACGTGAAGATGATGATCGCCGGATCGTCGGCCGCCGTCGGCGCGTTGGCAAAATCGTTGGGGGCGTTGTCGACCGCTTGCCAGAACGACTGTGCGCCAGCAGGCGCGGCATCGCCCGCGACATAGATGTGCTTCAAGTCCGGCAGCCGGTCGCGGATCTTCGCCAGCTTTTCGAACCCGGCAAGGTCGGTGACGACGGCTTTGGCGCCACTGTTGGCGAGGCGGAACTCGAGCGCATCCTCGCCGAACAGCATGAACAGCGGCACCGACACCAGGCCGGAGCGAAAGGCGGCGAGGTGGACGATCGGCAACTCGATCGACTGCGAGAGGAACACCGCAACGCGGTCTCCGCGCACCAGGCCATCGTCGCGCAGCACGTTGGCGAACTGGCTCGACCAGGCGCGCATGTCGTCGAACGAGAGGCGTGTGGTATCGCCCTGCTCATCGACATAAATCAGGGCGAGGCGGCCGCTGCCGTCGGCGTGCCGGTCGCAGCAGACATCGGCGATGTTGAATTGCGCCGGAACATCCCAGCGAAAATCAGAATAGAGGCTGTGATAATCGTCGGTCTCGGTGAGCATGACGATGACCTCCCTCAGAGCTGCGAAGTACTACCCCGCGAGGGCGGCCTTCACCAGCCCGCTGGCCTTGCCGAAGTCCATTTGGCCCGCATACTTCGCCTTCAGCGCGGCGATCACTTTGCCCATGTCCTTCATGCCCGCCGCGCCGGTCTCCTGGATCACGGCGGCGATCGCGACCTTGACGTCGTCGTCCGACATCTGTTTCGGCAGGTAGGCGGAGATGACAGCGATTTCCTCGCGCTCCTGCGCGGCGAGCTCGGCGCGGCCGCCCTTCTCGTACAGAGTGACCGATTCCTGGCGCTGCTTGATCATCTTCTGCAGCACGCCGAGCAGATCATCGTCGCTGAGCGGCGGCTTACCCTGCCCGCGCGCGTCGATATCGGCGTTCTTGATGGTGGAGTTGACCATGCGAAGCGTGGAGAGCTTGCGCTCGTCCTTGGCCTTCATGGCCTCTTTCACCGCAGTGTTGATGTCGTCGCGCAGCATGATCCTCTCCCAGGCACGCCGCCGCATCGCCGCACGGCGGGTTCCGACGATCTAGTGCGTTTTGCCCCCTTGCACAACCGCCCTCATCACACCGGAGTCATGGAGGGCAGTCATGGCGCGTCCGAGCGCGCCTCCGGCCGGAACCTGATATGGCGCCGGCTGGCACTAAAATCCTCGATCCGCTCATTTTCGGGCAGCAATACCGGTTCGGACGACGGATCGCGCGGCGGCGCGATCAGGGCGACGATGGTCGCGCTGACGCCTTTCTCGCCCCATAGCTGCGAGGTGAGCACAAACTCGGACCGCACGAATCTGGTCGGCCGCGCCTCGAGCTTGCGCATCCAGTCGGCGCAGTCCCGATCATCCGCAAAACAGAGGGCGGCCCATCCCTTGTTCAGCGTGACCTGGCGCGGCATGCCCCAGGCGCTCTGGTAGCGGAACGGACGCGCATAGATCGGGTGGTCGGGGCTGTAGAACGCTGCCGCAAATGCCAGGTTGTCGTCGCCGCTCACCGCGGGAAACGGCGTGTCGGAAATCTCGTGCCAGCGACGTGTCAGTTCGAGGGCGGCCGGTCGATAAAAATTGCGACCTTCCTTGAACCCGTGGGTGTTGCGGTAAATGGCGTGAAACGGCGCCGCCGCGACGGCGACCAGCGAAAACGCCAGAACGATCGCCGCAAGGTTGACCGTGTCGAACCGATCTACCGCGAACGTGGTGGCGGCCACCGCAATGATAACCACGAAGAACAAGCCCTGCAGATTCCACAGCGCCGGCAGATCGGCATTGAGCGCAACGGCAACCGCCGCGGGCAGCAGGATACTGACCATGAAAATCAGCAGCAGGAGCATCAATCCCGGTTCGATCTTGCGCAGATCTCGCGCAAATACTCTGAGATTGCTCCGGACCATCAGCAGCCAGGTGATCGCCGGGATGATGAAATAGGCCAGGATGCCGATCAGGAACTTGCCTGCATCCTGAATCCCCGTCAGCATGTTATCGTGACCGGCGTGCCCGCTCATCGCATAGGCGATCGGCGCCAGGTCATGGGTCGCCAGCCAGTACAGATGCGGGCCGAGCGCCGCGAACCCGGCCAGCGTCGAGACCCAGGGCGCGGGCGAGGCGAAATAGGCCCGCCGCTGCGGATGCACGATCGCCGCGATCACAAACCCGATGATCAGGACAATCGAATAATACTTGCCGAGCATCGCCAGCGTGGCACACAGGCCAGCCGCCACCGCCCAGCCGAATGCACGGGTTTCAAACGACCGCAGGAAGCAGTAGGTCGCCAGCGGCCACACCGCCAGCAGCACGCTGTTCGCATTGAAGCGCTGGGCATGGAATTGATAGGCCGGCAACATCATCAGGAGCAGCAGCACGATCACGCGCTTGTCGCCGCGGACAAACCGCCGTGTCGTCAGGTCGACCGCCCACAACGCAACGGCGGCATTGACCATGGCCAACAATTGAAACGACCAGTCGGTGATCGGAAACACCAGGGACCAGAAGGAAGTTACCCAGCCCATCAGCGGCGGATGCTTCGCATTGCCCCATTCAAAGAACCGACCGACCGACCAGGCTTCCAGCACATCCGGATGCAGACCGGCGTCGAGATATGCGACGACGAAGAATGCGGTCCAAACCGCAACGAACGCGGCCAGCAAGACGGGAATCGCCCAGCCCGTCTCAATGCCGTCGAGCCAAGCCTCGAAAGGCCGTCGCCACGCGACGGGCGAGCGGCGTTGCGCCGGCACCCGTTGCGGCGCCGAAGTCCCCAAGTCTGATGTCACGGAAAGCCGTCCCAAGGATTAACGTCTTGTAAGATTGTGTAGAATTGTGTCTGGCCAAGGGCAAGCTATTCCTTCGTCGTGACGAGCGGTGCCGGGACATGCTTCGAGACAAGGATGTACCCGTGCCGCCGCAACACTTTTCATCTCGAAAACACCTAAAAACGCAGGGTTTCGAGGTCGCGGCTGTCTCGAGACAGCTCGTTGCAATGAAGAAGGCGCGATCAGGTGATCGTCCGCTTCGACACCCTAGATAAATTATAAGGATTAAGCCGCGAGCCAGCCCATGAGGGCGTCGACCACTGCTCGTGGTCGCTCAGGCTGTGACATGTGCCCACATTCGGGAATGATCGTGAGCGTTGCGCCAGTGATGCCGGCGGCGATTTCCTCGGACAGCTCTTTGGGCAGCAGGAGATCCTGATCGGCGGTCAGGACCAGGGTCGGGCATCGGATCGCGCTCAGGCCTGGCCGCGAGTCCGGCCGGGAGATAATGGCGGTCTGGTTGTTGATGAAACCCTCGATGCCGACGTCATCACCCATGTCGTGCACCAGCTTGCGGAGCGCCTCATCGGTCACCCGCGACGGATGCACGAACTGCGGAAACACCATGTCGAGCACCTCGTGCAGCTTGCCGTCGCGAGCCATCTGCATCTGCATCCGGCGGCGCGCCGACGCTTCCAGAGTGTCCGGTCGCGCCGAAGTGTTCAGCAGCGCCAGTTTTGCGACCCGCTCAGGCGCCTGCCGCATGATCTCGAATGCGATGTAGCCTCCCATCGAATGTCCCGCCAGCGCGAAGCGCGCCGGCGCTTCGCTCAGGATGCGGCGGGCGATGGCCTCCATGCTGTCGTCGCGCAGGTGGTTGGCCACCATGACCGGCCGCGATCGCCACAGCGGCGGGATGACGGGAGCGTAGACCCGAAACGACGAGGCAAGCCCCGGAACGAGAACCAGCGGCAGCCGCTGCTCGGTCATCAGATTTTCCGTCATCGCGGTCTCCCGTTTATCGCAGCGTTCCGTGGCACGATGGCATGCTATGCGACGCCGCGCGTGCGGCCTTCCCAATAGGGCGCCCGCAGCGCCTTGCGATCGATCTTGCCCAGGCCCGTCACCGGAACGCTCTCGACCACGTCGATCGACTTCGGTGACCAGGGCGCACCGCGCTTCTCCTTGACGTGGGCCTGAAGTTCGCTGACGTCGATCTTGCAGCCGGGCTTCAGCACCACGAAGCCTTTCACCGCCTCGCCCCATTTGTCGTCGGGAATGCCGATCACCGCGGCTGACGCGACGAAGGGATGCGACATCAACGCGTCCTCGACTTCCCGGGGATAGATGTTGAAGCCGCCGGAGATGATCATGTCCTTGGTGCGGTCGACGATATAATAATAGCCCTCTTCGTCCCTGACCGCGACGTCGCCCGTGTGGAGCCAGCCGCCGCGCAGCGTCTCCGCCGTCGCGTCGTCCCGCTTCCAGTAGCCGTCCATCACCAGCGAGCCGCGGACGCAGATTTCGCCGGGCTCGCCGAGCACGACCTCCCGCATATCGGCGTCGAACAGCTTTACGTCCAGCATCGGATTGGCGCGGCCGCAGGAGCCGAGCCGCCGCGGATGGTCCGGATCATGATCGATCTTGCGCATGGTGGTGATGACCTGCGGCGCTTCGGTCTGACCGTAGAGCTGCACGAACACCGACCCGAAGATCTTCATGCCCTCGCGCAACCGGTCGGGCGACATCGGCGCTGCGCCATAGATAATCATATCCAGCGACGACAGGTCGACGCGCCTACGCAGTTCGGCATTATCGATCAGCGCATAGATCAGCGTCGGCACCAGGAAGGTCGCGGTGATCTTTTCGTCCTGCACCACGCGGCCGTAGACGTCGGGATCGAAGCCCTGCACCAGGCGCGAATAGCCGCCGCGCAGCATCACCGGAAACAGCGTCACGCCGGCGGCATGGCTGATCGGGGTCGCGGCGAGAAAACGAATGTCGTGCGGCCAGTCCCAGTCCGCAAACAGCGTCAGTGTCATCGCCACCAGCGAGCGATGCGGCAGCATCACGCCCTTGGACCGGCCGGTGGTGCCACCGGTATAGGCCAGGAAGGCGATCGCATCGTTATCGCCCTCGTCGACCAGCGGCGCGGGCGAAGCCACCGCCACCTCGGCCAGAATGTCCCTGACACCCTCCATCGGGCCGAAGGCGACCATGTGCTTCAGCGCCGGCGCGCGCTGCTTGATGGCGCGGCCGCGCTCACCGAACTTTCCGGCCTCGACGATCAGGAGATCGATCTCGGCATCCTCGATGATGAAGGCCTGATCGTCTTCGGCGGCCATGGGATGCAGGGAGGTATAACGTGCGCCCATTACCATGGCGGCGCAGATCGCGGCCCAGCTCTCCACCCGGTTGCTGGCGAGCACGGAGACGGCGCTGCCCTTGGTCAGGCCCATGGCGCGATAAACCGAGATGAAGCGAGCGACGACGTCCCCGAGTTCACGATAACTCCAGCTGGTGGTGCCGTCGGCGATGGCCGGCCGGTCGCCGAACCGGGCGATCGCGGAAATGATGAGACCCCCAACCGTCCCGCCGGAATGCAGCCGATCCATGACGCCATTTCTCCCTCTGCGGCTCGTGATGCCTTTGGCCGCGTGGGCGCACATTAATGTCCCCTATCCCTCTGTCAAACTTCGGAAAAATCGCTCGAGAATCGGCCGGAAATTCATGCTGGACGGGGTGTGAATCCGTGCTTTCCACCTTTGACGTCGCGCGCCGCAGGCGTTATGTGATGCGCTCATGACCCAATCAGAAAACGCTGCCGCCTGGCCGGACCTCAAACCGACCGCGCTCCTTGTGCTCGCCGATGGCACGGTGCTGGAAGGCTTCGGACTCGGCGCGGAAGGCTCCGCCGTCGGTGAAGTCTGCTTCAACACCGCGATGACCGGCTATGAGGAGATCCTCACCGATCCGTCCTATGCCGGGCAGATCATCACCTTCACCTTTCCGCATATCGGCAATGTCGGCACCAACGATGAGGACATCGAGGCGCTGAACATGGCGGCAACGCCGGGCGCCCGCGGCGTCATCCTGCGCGCCTCAATTACCGATCCGTCGAATTACCGGGCCGCCAAGCATCTCGACCAGTGGCTGAAGGCCCGCGGCATCATCGGTCTCAGCGGCATCGACACCCGCGCGCTCACCGCGCTGATCCGTGGCAAGGGTATGCCCAATGCGGTGATCGCACACGCGCCGGACGGCCGCTTCGATCTGCGGGCCTTGAAAGAGGAAGCCCGCGAATGGCCGGGGCTGGTCGGCATGGACCTGGTGCCGATGGTGACCAGCGGCCAGCGCTTCACCTGGGACGAGACCCCCTGGGAGTGGGACAAGGGCTACGGGCGGCAGGACAAGCCTGAATTCAACGTGGTCGCCATCGATTACGGCATCAAGCGCAATATTCTGCGGTTGCTCGCGGGCGAAGGCTGCAAGGTCACGGTGGTGCCAGCGACGACGTCGGCCGAGGATATCCTGGCGATGAAGCCGGACGGCGTATTCCTGTCGAACGGTCCCGGCGATCCGGCTGCGACCGGCCAATACGCGGTCCCGGTGATCAAGCAAGTGATCGATTCCGGTGTGCCAACCTTCGGCATTTGCCTCGGCCACCAGATGCTTGGTCTCGCCGTCGGCGGCAAGACCATGAAGATGCACCAGGGCCATCACGGCGCCAACCATCCGGTCAAGGACATCACCACCGGCAAGGTCGAAATCACCTCGATGAACCACGGCTTCGCGGTGGACAAGACCACGCTCCCGGATAACGTGACGCAAACTCACGTCTCGCTGTTCGACGATTCCAATTGCGGCCTCGCCCTCAACGACAGGCCGGTATTCTCGGTGCAGTACCACCCGGAAGCTTCGCCCGGGCCTCGCGACTCGCACTACCTGTTCAAGCGCTTCACCGACCTGATGCGCGGCAGGAAGAAAGCCTGACACCACACGAATAACAGCTGACAGCAAAACGCCCGCGATATGCGGGCGTTTTCGTGTGGCTCGAGCACAGCACAGCAACCTTTGCCGCGGTCAGGCTTCGTTGCCGCCTTCCTGGCGGCTGGCCTCGAACAGGAACCATGTGCGTCGTTCGGTGGCGTCGATGAAGTTCTCTAGAACGCTGGTGGTGGCGGAATCGTCGTACTTGTCCGCCACCTCGTGCGCCTTGCGCAAGGCAACCGTGAAATTCTTGTTGTCGTGCATCAATTCGCGCAGCATCTCGCGCGGCGGCACGTAAGCCTCATCATTGTCTTCCACGGTCTTCAATTTTGCGACGTGGCCGATCGAGCGCACCGTGGTGCCGCCGATTTTGCGCACGCGCTCCGCCAGATCATCGATCCCGGCAAAAATCACGTCGGCCTGCTCGTCGAGCAGTAGGTGATAATCGCGGAAGTGCCGGCCGCTGACGTGCCAATGGAAGTTCTTGGTTTTCAGGTAGAGCGCAAAGGAGTCCGCAACCAAAGGATTGAGCGCAGCGGAAATCTTGTCGACCGCCTCTTGGGACAGATCGGTCGGGGTATCGAGTTCTGCGGCGACTTTTTTTGCTGTTTTGCTCACGGCTTACCTTCCTGTTAGGACTGGCTGGATATCGAAGATTGTCGAGCCACGGTGACTTGAAAAGCGATTTTCAAGGACATCTCTCGCGTCAAATCATCGGCGACGGATGGACACCTCTTGTCGAACCCGTTAACGCACAACTCACGCTGGGGGTTCCGCACGGTGGAACCACGATAACGGTGCCGGGGCGACACCAATGGACGACTGGATCGATTATTACGATTCCACGCATACGATTTATGTCAGCAAGCTGCATCGCGACCTGCATTTCGGCATCATTGCGGACGACATCATCAGCTACATCTCGTCACCTGACGCGGTGTTGCTCGATTATGCCTGTGGCGAAGCCACATCGGCCGGCCGGGTCGCGGAGCGATGCGCCCGGCTGATCCTGGCCGAGCCGGCGCCGGGTGTGCGCGGGCGGTTGATTGCGCGATATGCCCGCGACCTCAACATCAAAGTCCGCTCGCTGGAGGATCTGCGTTATCTCGACGACAATTCGGTGGATCTGGCTGTCATGATCTCGGTGGCCCAGTACATGACGCCAGCTGAGCTCGACGCGGGGTTCGCATCGATCCGCCGCCTGCTGAAGCCCAGCGGCCGCCTGGTGCTCGGCGACATCCTGCAACCCGACGTCGGCGCCGCCACCGATGTGATGGCACTGCTGCGGATGGCGCGGGCCCACGGCTTCCTCAAGGATGCACTGGTTGGCTTGCTCCGCACTTATCTGTCGGATTACTGGCAGTTGCGTACCAAGGTGGGCCTGCAGCGCTATAGCGAGCAGGACATCGTCGCCAAGCTGGCGGCCGCCGGATTTTCCGCCACACGCGCCCACGTCAATGTCGGGCACAACACCGCGCGCATGACCTTCGTGGCCCGGCACGCGTTCTGACGCCGTGAAAATCCGGGGCGTTTTACGGCCCACCTTCGCCCGGACCGCAGTATTAACTATGTCTTAAGGATGAGGGTGATTTCTCCCTCGCGCTGGCGCTATTCTGTTCTTGGCCCGGTGGCGGAAGCGTCGACGCGGGGGCTGTGCAAAGCCTCTTATCCTGGATTCGAACCCAGGCCGGGCCTCCAATCTCCCCTCTGTTCCAGTGCTGTACGACGACGCGGACCGGCCCCGCCGGTTTTCCGGGCAAATCCGCGGTTGATGGGGGCTTTAATCCCCTTCCCCGCCTCGGGAATCTGGTCTAAAGACACCCCCGCGCGAGGCACTGTCTCGGCGCCCGGCCAGAGGACGCGCGAGAGGCGCGCCCTTTTTTTGTGCCCAGTTTCCGCGCTAAAGCGCGATTGTGTCGCGCCTTAGCTTATTGATTGCGCATGATTTTTCGGAAAATCGATCCCCTTTTCCGGATCATGCTGGTGTGAGACGCGATGCCCAAACGAACCGACATATCGACCATCCTGATCATCGGCGCAGGCCCCATCGTCATCGGCCAAGCCTGTGAATTCGACTATTCCGGGACCCAGGCGGTCAAGACGCTAAAGGAAGAGGGCTACCGCATCGTCCTCGTCAATTCCAATCCGGCCACCATCATGACCGATCCGGAACTGGCGGATGCGACCTACATCGAGCCGATCACGCCTGAAATCGTTGCCAAGATCATCGAAAAGGAACGCAACGTCGTTCCCGGCGGTTTCGCGCTGCTGCCCACCATGGGCGGACAGACCGCACTGAATTGCGCGCTGTCGCTGCGCAAGCAGGGCACGCTGGAGAAGTTCAACGTCGAGATGATCGGCGCCACGGCCGACGCCATCGACAAGGCCGAGGACCGCGGCAGATTCCGCGAAGCCATGACCAAGATCGGGCTGGAAACGCCGCGCTCCATGCAGACCAAGACCCTGCCGGACGCGCTGCGCGCGCTAGACCAGATCGGCCTGCCTGCGATCATCCGTCCGTCGTTCACGATGGGCGGCACCGGCGGTGGCATCGCCTACACCAAGGCCGAGTTCATCGAAATCGTCGAGCGCGGCATCGATGCCTCACCCACCAGCGAGGTTCTGATCGAAGAATCCGTGCTCGGCTGGAAAGAGTTCGAGATGGAGGTGGTCCGCGACAAGAAGGACAACTGCATCATCGTCTGCTCCATCGAGAATCTCGACCCGATGGGCGTGCACACCGGCGACTCGATCACGGTCGCGCCGGCGCTGACCTTGACCGATAAGGAATACCAGATCATGCGCGACGCATCGCTTGCGGTGCTGCGCGAAATCGGAGTCGAAACCGGCGGATCGAACGTACAGTTCGGCGTCAATCCGGCCGACGGCCGCATGGTCGTGATCGAAATGAATCCGCGAGTGTCGCGCTCGTCCGCGCTGGCCTCGAAAGCCACCGGCTTCCCGATCGCCAAGGTCGCCGCCAAGCTCGCGGTCGGCTACACCCTGGACGAAATCGCCAACGACATCACCGGCGGCGCGACGCCGGCCTCGTTCGAGCCGACCATCGACTATGTCGTCACCAAGATTCCCCGTTTTGCCTTCGAGAAATTCCCCGGCGCCTCGACCACGCTGACCACGTCGATGAAGTCAGTCGGTGAAGTGATGGCGATCGGCCGCACGTTCCAGGAAAGCCTGCAGAAGGCCCTACGCGGCCTGGAAACCGGCCTCACCGGCCTCGACGAAATCGAGATCGACGGCCTCGGCAAGGGCGACGACAAGAACGCGATCCGTGCGGCGCTCGGTACGCCGACGCCGAATCGCCTGCTGCAGGTGGCGCAGGCGATGCGATTGGGTTGGTCGAACGACGAGATTTTCGCGTCCTGCAAGATCGATCCGTGGTTCCTCGCCGAGATCCGCGGCATCGTGGAAATAGAAACCAAGGTGCGCGCCCACGGCCTGCCGGGCAACGCCTTCGCGATGCGCTCGCTCAAGAGCATGGGTTTCTCGGATTCACGCCTCGCGGTGCTGTCGGGTAAAACCGAAGCCGAAGTGAAGTCGCTGCGGCGGACACTCGGTGTGCGCCCGGTGTTCAAGCGTATCGACACTTGCGCCGCCGAATTCGCGTCACCGACCGCTTATATGTACTCCACCTATGAGACGCCCTTCGCGGGCGCGGTGGCCGACGAAAGCGCGCCCTCGTCCAAGAAGAAGGTCATCATCCTGGGGGGTGGACCGAACCGGATCGGCCAGGGCATCGAGTTCGACTATTGCTGCTGTCACGCCTGCTTCGCGCTGCATGACGCGGGCTTCGAAAGCATCATGATCAACTGCAATCCGGAGACGGTGTCGACCGACTACGACACCGCCGATCGGCTGTATTTCGAACCGCTCACGGCGGAAGACGTGCTCGAGATCATCGACACCGAGCGCTCCAACGGCACGCTGCATGGCGTCATCGTGCAGTTCGGCGGCCAGACCCCGCTGAAACTCGCGCGCGCGCTGGAAGAGGCCAAGGTGCCGATCCTCGGCACCTCACCCGACGCGATCGACCTTGCCGAAGACCGCGACCGCTTCAAGCGCGTGCTCGACAAGCTGCATCTGCGACAGCCGAAGAACGGCATCGCCTATTCGGTCGAACAGGCCCGGCTGGTGGCAAGCGACCTGGATTTTCCGCTGGTGGTGCGTCCATCCTACGTGCTCGGCGGCCGCGCGATGCAGATCATCCGCGAAGAAGGCCAGCTCGGCGACTATTTGCTCGGCACCTTACCGGAGCTGGTGCCCGCCGACGTCAAGGCACGCTACCCCAACGACAAAACCGGGCAGATCAACACCGTGCTCGGCAAGAATCCGCTACTGTTCGATCGTTATCTGTCGGATGCCATCGAGGTCGACGTCGATTGCCTGTGCGACGGCAAGGATACCTTCGTCGTCGGCATCATGGAGCACATCGAGGAAGCCGGCATCCACTCCGGCGATTCCGCCTGCGCGCTACCGCCGCATTCGCTGGATGCCGCAACGATCGCGGAGCTCGAACGGCAGACCCGCGAACTGGCGCTGGGACTCGACGTGGTCGGGCTGATGAACGTGCAGTACGCGATCAAGGACGGCGAGATTTACGTGCTCGAAGTCAATCCGCGCGCTTCGCGCACAGTCCCGTTCGTCGCCAAGGTGGTCGGCATGCCGGTCGCCAAGATCGCCGCCCGCATCATGGCCGGTGAGAAGCTGGTCGATTTCAAGCTCAAGCCCGCCAAGCTCAGCCATGTCGGCGTGAAGGAATCGGTATTTCCGTTCGCCCGTTTCCCCGGCGTCGACACCGTGCTCGGCCCGGAAATGCGCTCGACCGGCGAGGTCATGGGTCTCGACCAATCCTTCGCGGTGGCGTTCGCCAAGAGCCAATTGGGCGGCGGCACGCGGGTGCCGCGCTCCGGCACGGTATTCGTCTCGGTGCGGGAGAGCGACAAGACCCGCATCCTCGACGCGGTCCGGCTGCTGGCCGCGGCCGGCTTCAAAGTGATGGCCACATCGGGCACGCAGCGGTTTCTGGCGGACAATGGCGTGCCGGCCGAAAAAGTGAATAAAGTGCTGGAAGGACGGCCACATATCGTCGACGCCATCACCAATGGCGACGTTCAGCTGGTCTTCAATACCACCGAAGGCCCGCAGGCGCTGGCCGACAGCCGGTCGCTGAGGCGAGCTGCCCTCTTGCATAAAGTACCATACTACACCACTCTTTCCGGTGCCGTGGCGGCCGCGCAGGGGATCCGAGCCTATCTGGGCGGGGATCTCGAGGTTCGCACGCTACAGAGCTACTCTTCGGATCTCTGATCGCACCTTCTGCTTGCGGTCGGGCCTCCGCAGACGGAGTGGCAAAACCGTGATTTTTCACGGGAACCGGTGAGTTGCGACTGTGTTCCCTTTCGGCGCCCGATCTCTTTCCGAAGGGTCGGGGCAAACAAGATGTTTCGTGCGTTCCGCCACCTTGGCCTCCGTGCGAAACCGAAGGACGACGACGAATGGTTGATAAAATTCCGATGACCCAGGGCGGCTACGATGCCCTTGGAGTGGAGCTGAAACAGCGTCAGCAGGTCGAGCGCCCGCGCATCATCGAGGCGATCGCCGAGGCGCGCTCCCATGGCGACCTGTCGGAGAACGCGGAATATCACGCTGCGAAGGAATCCCAGTCGCACAACGAGGGCCGCATCGCGGAGCTCGAAGACAAGCTGGCGCGCGCAGACATCATCGATGTATCGAAGCTGTCCGGCGACACCATCAAGTTCGGCGCGACCGTGACATTGATCGACGAGGATACCGAGAAAAAGGCGGTGTGGCAGATCGTCGGAGAGCCTGAAGCCGACGCCAAGAAGGGCCGCATCTCCATCACGTCCCCGCTTGGGCGGGCGCTGATCGGCAAGAAGAAAGGCTCCTCGGTCGAGGTCGTGGCTCCAGGCGGCGCGAAGGCCTACGAAATCGCAAAGGTCGAGTGGCGGTAGCCTGCGGGAAACCGCCCACGTCAACACCAGCCGCAGCCATCGCGCTGCGGCTTTTTTTTATGAGCAAACAACTTCGTGATCTCAGCGCAGGACCGATGCGATTTAGGCGGCCTTCATTGCATCGCATGGCTGAGGCATGGGATAAACGACCGAGCGGCGCCTACGTATATTGACAGGCGTCGCTGAAGCCGCAGCCATCGCCGATGGATCGAGGGCTGCTTTTTCTGGCGCTACCGGCTTTCATATCGTCGGACATCGGGGGGATCTCAAATGGCACTGAACACCATCACTGCAACCTGGTCACCACGCATTCTCAGCGTGCTGCGCATCATCGCTGGCTTGCTGTTCCTGCAGCACGGAATTGCAAAGCTCTTCGGCTTTCCGCCGATTCCATACTTCGCGAATCTTCAGTTGTTCTCCCTGCTCGGCTTCGCCGGCGTGCTCGAACTGGTAGGCGGCGCGCTGATGATTGCGGGACTGTTCACGCGGCCTGTGGCCTTTATCCTCTCGGGTGAAATGGCGGTCGCTTACTTCATGAGCCACGCGCCGAAGGGTTTCATGCCTCTGGTCAACCAGGGTGAGCTCGCGGTCCTGTTCTGCTTCGTTTTCCTGTATTTTGCGTTTGCCGGACCGGGCCCCTGGAGCGCCGACGCCGCGATGCGCAACGAGGCATAACCGGCACAAAATCGTGCAGGCGGTAACCTCAGGGAAACCGCACGCGTCAAATACACGCCGCAGCCAACGCGCTGCGGCTTTTTGATTCATTCCAGAATCGCGACCTCGCCTGCGAACATAAATCTTCGTGATCGGGACACCCATCGGCGTAATCGTCACGGCGTTATATTGCGTCGCACGGGCTGGCCATGGAATAAGTTGCCGAGCGGCATCCGCCATGATCGACGGTACCGCTCTCGCTGCGGCTTTCGCAATCAGGAGATCGAAGGCCGTATTTTCCGGCGCTACCGGTTTTCACGCAACCGGACATTGGGGGACTATGAATGGACAATATTGCAGCAACGTGGGGACCGCGCGTTCTCAGCCTTCTACGCATCGTCACCGGACTTCTGTTTCTTCAATACGGAATCGCAAAGCTGTTCAAATGGCCTCCGATTCCGATGTTTGAAAAGGTCGAACTGTTTTCGCTGTACGGCGCCGCCGGCAGTCTCGAACTGGTCGGCGGCATCCTGTTGACTCTCGGTCTATTCACCCGGCCGATTGCATTCATCGTCAGCGGCGAAATGGCGTTCGCCTACTTCATGGGACATGCGCCGCGCGGTCTGATGCCGATACTCAACAACGGCGGCCTCGCGATCATGTTCTGCTTCGTGTTCCTGTATCTCGCCTGTGTTGGCGGAGGAGCTTGGAGCGCCGACGCCGCAGTGCGCAAGAAGGCGTAAACGTCACTTCAGGAAAAACACAACAGTCAAAACCGCGCCGACGGTCACGACCGCGGCGCGGATTATTTTTTCCGGCACGCGCCGGGCAAGCCCGACGCCGAGATAACCGCCGACGATCGACGATCCCATGGTCACCAGCCCCTGCGGCCAATGCACCAACCCGCCACCGATCAGGATTGCCGCCGAAATCGCCTGAACGAGCATGGCCACGACGTTCTTGATCGCGTTGGCCTTGTGGTAGTCGCCGCTTTCCAGAATCGCCAGCGCCGCCAGCATCATGATGCCCATGCCGGCGCCAAAAAAGCCGCCATAGATCGTGACGATCGTCGCCACGCCGTAGGCGATCGCAATTGCGAGCAGGCTCTTGCCGCCGGCCCAGGGAGCAATGACCGCGCGTATCTGCGTGCTGAACGCAAATAACAGCGTCGCCACCAGCAACAGCCACGGCACCAGCGGGCGGAAACCATCGTCGCCGATCCAGATCAGGCCGAGAGCGCCGAGCGCGCCACCGGCGATGCCGATCAGCGAGAACGCAATCATGTCCCGAAAATACCGGCGTACCTCCGAGCGATAGCCGATCGCGATCGCAACGTTGGACGGCGCCAGCGCCGCCGCGCTGGTCGCGTTGGCAGCCAGCGCCGGCAATCCTGTCGCGACCAGGGCGGCAAAACTGAAGAATGAGCCGCCGCCGGCGACTGCGTTGATCGCACCGGCGGCAAGACCAGCCATGGCCAGCAGCGCGATCTGAAAAAGGCTCACAGCAATCTCTCCGCCGATGCGCAAGACAGCAAAAACAGAGCGACAGCCTCGTCGCCCTCCGTCGCTTCAGTTGCGGGGGAGTTTCATCTCAAGCGGCACTGCGGCCGCATTTTTTGAATTGTGCAGCACCAGCGAAGTCCTGACATTGCGCACGTGTGGCGCCGCCGTCAGATGCGAGACGAAATGCTGGAACGTCGCCATGTCCGGCGCCACGCATTTTAGAATGAAGTCGACTTCGCCGGACAACATCCAGCACTCACGCACCAGCGCTTCCTTGCGAACGAATTCCTCGAAGGCGCGCAGATCCGCCTCCGCTTGGCTCGACAGATGCACGGAGGCGAACACCGTGACATCGAATCCGAGCAGGCGAGGATCCAGCAACCCGCGATACCCCTGAATGTATCCGGCATCCTCCAGCGCTTTGACCCGGCGCAAACAGGGCGGCGGCGAGATTCCGACGCGTTTGGCCAATTCCACGTTGGTGATTCGGCCATCGGCCTGAATTTCATGAAGAATTTTAAGATCGATCTCGTCGAGACCCTTGGACACGGACATGGCTTTCTTGATTTGACACAGCGGTGGCAGTTGCTGGCTTTTCATACCGCAGTGCCACCGGATTTGCGAAATTTTATTGCTCAAGGCGGGATCCAACACCCGGTGGCGCCAGATAAGTTACGGAAATGTCAGAAAATCGGTGGATATGGGTTGCATAACTTGCATGGCTGCCCAGATAACCTAAGATGAATTTTGCTGTTTTTGATGCACCGCAGCCATCTTTCTGAGCAGTTTCTGCCTCCCCGCAGTCCATCGATGGGGGAGTGAGGATCGATCCATGTCTTCTGCAAACCAGTCCACGCCAAGCCGAGCCGCAGCCAATCACGTCAAAGTCGTCATCATCGGGTCCGGCCCCGCCGGGTATACTGCGGCGATTTACGCCGCGCGCGCGATGCTTGAGCCGGTACTGATTCAGGGCATCCAGCCCGGCGGACAGCTCACCATCACCACCGATGTCGAGAACTATCCCGGCTTCGCCGACGTCATCCAGGGACCCTGGTTGATGGAGCAGATGGAAAAGCAGGCGACGCACGTCGGCACCAGGATCATCACCGATCACGTCAACAAGTTGGAACTTGGGCAGCGGCCGTTCCGCGTCACCTGCGACTCCGGCGAAGTGTACCTCGCCGAGACGATCATCCTTGCCACCGGCGCACAGGCGCGCTGGCTCGGTCTTCCCTCTGAAGAAACCTTCAAGGGCTTCGGCGTTTCCGCCTGCGCCACCTGCGACGGGTTCTTCTATCGCGGCAAGCAGGTGTTCGTGGTCGGCGGCGGCAACACCGCCGTCGAGGAAGCTCTGTTCCTGACCAATTTCGCCTCCCAGGTCACGCTGGTGCATCGCCGCGGCTCGCTGCGTGCAGAACGCATCCTGCAGGACAGGTTGTTTAAGCACCCCAAAATCAAGGTGATCTGGGACACCGCCGTCGAGGAGATCCACGGCGACCAGAACCCTTCAAAGGTCACCCACATCCGGCTGAAGAACGTCAAGAGCGGCGAAATCACCGATCTGCCCGCCGACGGCGTCTTTGTCGCGATCGGGCATGCGCCTGCGACCGAACTGGTTGCCGGCCAGCTGAAACTCAAACCGTCGGGCTATGTCGAGATCGCACCACACTCGACAGCCACTTCGGTACCCGGCGTGTTCGCGGCCGGCGATGTCGCGGACGAGACGTATCGTCAGGCAGTCACGGCCGCAGGCCTTGGCTGCATGGCGGCACTCGAAGCCGAACGGTTTATCCATGCAGCAGCCACTGAACGCGCAGCAGCCGAATAGTCGAAGAACTTCGATGAGTCAGAATCGCCACGGATCGACCGCTATGGATTGGGATAAGTTAAAGGTTTTTCACGCAGCAGCGGAGGCGGGCAGCTTTACGCACGCCGGCGAACAGCTCGGGTTGTCGCAGTCCGCGGTATCGCGGCAGGTCAGCGCGCTCGAACAGGAGCTTGCGGTCTCGCTGTTCCACCGCCATGCCCGCGGCCTCATCCTGACCGAACAGGGCGACCTGCTGTTTCGCACTGCACACGACGTTTTCATGCAGCTGCAAGCCGCCCGCGCCAAGCTGACCGACAGCCGCGAGCGACCGAGCGGCGACCTGAAGGTGACCACGACACCGGGCGTCGGCATCAACTGGCTGATCCCTCGGCTGGGCGAATTCACCTCGCTGTATCCGGAAATTCGCGTGCAGCTGATGGTCACCGACGAGGAGCTTGACCTGTCGATGCGCGAGGCCGATGTCGCCATCCGCACCCGCAAGCCGACCCAGCCCGATCTCATTCAGCGCAAGCTGTTCTCGATCGGCTTCCATGCCTATTGTTCGCCCGAGTACATCAAGCGCTTCGGCACCCCTCGCACACTCGAGGATCTCGACAACCACCGCATCATCATGCTGAGCGATCTGCAGGTGCCCCCGCATCTGCAGAACCGCAACTGGCTAATCGAGGCCGGACGCAACGGCACCGGTCCGCGGGAGGCGTACTTCAAGGTCAACAATATCCTCGGATTGCTGCGCGGATGCCAGCAGGGCCTGGGCATCGCCGCCCTGCCGGATTATCTGGTCGACGACAACAATCGTCTGGTTCAGCTGTTCGGCGAAGCGGATTCGATCCAGCTCGACACCTACTTCGTTTATCCGGAAGAGCTGAAAACCGTTGCGCGCGTACAGGTTTTCCGCGATTTCGTGGTGAGCAAGGCGCAGCGTTGGCCCTCATAATCACGTGATCAATACCGCCAACTCCGCATGACTGACATGCTACCTCGGCGGTTGCTGCATGACCAAAACGGGGATCAAATACAACTACTGAATGCTTGCGGTTGCGCATCGTCCCCCTCCTCCAGTGGCCGCTAGAATTCAGTTATCCCTCTTGGAAGGTGATTGTGTCGGCCTCACATGGCCAAAGACTTCGCAGCCGGGCTCGCAAGAGTCCGGCTTTTTCTTTTGTAGTATCCTGCTGTTTCAAGCGCCGGTAAACGCGGCATTCGTTCTCATTTTGAATCCAACGCTTCGTGCCGGGTTTACGGCCTCTTAGGCAGCACAACGCGGATTGATGTCGATCTGGAGGGGACTCATGCGAATACTGATCATTGGTGGACACGGCACCATCGGACGTGCAGTGGCGGCAGAACTCGACAAAACCCATGAGGTGATCCGGGTGGGCCGCAGTTCAGGCGGCTTGCGAGTCGACCTGACGAATTTCGCCAGCGTGCAGGAGATGTTCGCCGAGGCAGGTGCCCTTGATGCAGTGGTCACCACGACGGGTAAGGTCCATTTCGGCCCTCTGGCGCAAATGACGCCCGAACAATTCACCGTCGGCTTACAGGATAAGCTGATGGGGCAAATCAATGTCGTGCTGGCCGGACAAGCTC
The DNA here is from genome assembly GCA_041424235.1 of Hyphomicrobiales bacterium. Classification (GTDB taxonomy): domain Bacteria; phylum Pseudomonadota; class Alphaproteobacteria; order Rhizobiales; family Xanthobacteraceae; genus Bradyrhizobium_A. Next base: position 125,577 of record JBGMOD010000012.1, on the reverse strand, counting down.
ATCTGCGCGACGGCGGCTCGTTCACGCTGACCAGCGGCATCATCGCCGACGAACCGATCCGCGACGGCAGCAACGCCACGGCGGTCAACGCCGCGATCGAGGGTTTCGTGCGGGCCGCCGCCACCGAACTGCCCCGCGGTCTGCGCATCAATGCGATCAGCCCGACCGTGCTCAGCGAATCGATGGATAGCTATGGCTCCTATTTTCCCGGCTTCGAGCCCGTATCCGGAGCGCGCGTCGCACTCGGCTATCGGCGCAGCATCGAAGGCATCCAGACCGGCCGCGTCTATCGGATCTGGCAATAGGACTTCAGATTGCTGACTGGACGCGTTTTCTCCATGCGGACTTCCCCGTGCCAAGTCCGGGGACAAGCTTTGCGCGACATGTCGGCGACTAGAGCGTTTTCCAGCGAAGTGGATACCGGTTCGCGTCAAGAAAACGCGTCAAAACAAGAAGCTAGAGCTCCGTTCCGATTCTATCGGAACGGAAATAGCTCTAGAGCCGAAGCCGTGCCAACCGTAACGCATTGCCGATCACGCTGACCGACGAGAGGGCCATGGCGGCTGCACCAATCATCGGCGACAGCAGCAGCCCAAACAGCGGATAGAGCACGCCTGCGGCGACGGGAACGCCGGCCGCGTTATAGAGAAACGCGAATGCCAGGTTCTGACGGATATTCCGCATCGTCGCCTGCGACAGCGCGCGTGCCTGCACCAAACCATTGAGGTCACCGCGGAGCAGTGTAATCCCGGCGCTTTCGATCGCCACGTCCGTTCCTCCCCCCATGGCGATGCCGACATCGGCGCTCGCCAGCGCCGGCGCATCGTTGATTCCGTCTCCAACCATGGCGACGCGGCGCCCCCGGGACTTCAGTCCTTCCACCACCGCGCCCTTGCGCTCCGGCAGGACGCCCGCCTCGACCTCGTCGATGCCGAGACCGCGCGCAACGGCCCGAGCGGTGGTTTCATGGTCTCCGGTCAGCATGATGATGCGCAGCCCTTCGCTGCGCAATGCATCCAGTGCCGCGCGAGCGCTGGCCTTGACCGGATCGGCAATGGCGATCACGCCGATGGCCGCGCCATTGACGGCAACATGAATGACGGTGGCACCGGTTTCGCGCTGGGCGCGCGCGGCCTCCTCGGACGCGTCGATGTCGACACCGCGTTCGCGCATTAGCATCGCGTTGCCGAGCATCACCGTCCGGCCATCGATCTCCCCCGAGGCCCCTTTGCCCGCCGGCGATGCGAAATTCCGCACCTCGCCCAGTTGCAGGCCACGCAGCTGCGCTGCAGCGAGAATCGCGTGCGCCAGCGGATGCTCGCTGGCACGCTCCACACTTGCCGCATGGCGCAGAACCTCGGCCTCATCCGATCCCCCATGGGCGACGATCGCCACGACCTTCGGCTTGCCTTCGGTCAACGTGCCGGTCTTGTCGATGACAAGGGTGTCGACACGCTCCATGAGCTCCAGCGCATCAGCATCGCGGATCAGGATTCCGGCTCGCGCCCCGCGCCCCACGCCGACCATGATCGACATGGGCGTGGCGAGACCGAGCGCGCAGGGACAGGCAATGATCAGCACCGTGACGGCGGCGACCAGCCCGAACGTCAGGCGCGGCTCCGGGCCTAACAGGGCCCAAGCGGCAAAAGCAAGCAGCGCAACAGCGATCACTGCAGGCACGAACCAGCCCGCCACCCGATCCGCAAGTCGCTGGATCGGCGCACGCGAGCGTTGCGCCCGCGTCACCATGTCGACGATTCGAGCCAGCATGGTGTCCCGGCCGACCTTTTCCGCGCGTATCACGAGGCCGCCGCTCTGGTTGAGCGTGCCGCCGATCACCTGTGCGCCGTCCGCCTTGCTGACCGGCATCGATTCGCCGGTGACCATCGACTCGTCGAGACTCGAACGGCCTTCGACAATGATACCATCCACCGGGATCTTCTCCCCTGGACGGACTCGCAGCAGATCGCCAGCCACAACGGCGTCGAGCGCAACGTCTTCATCGCCGCGATCGGTTACACGCCGTGCCGTCTTCGGCGTCAGCCCGAGCAGCGTCTTGATGGCGCCCGAGGTGCGCTCGCGCGCGCGCAGTTCCAGCACCTGGCCGAGCAGGACAAGTACGGTAATGACAGCCGCCGCCTCGAAATATACCGCGACCGCGCCGTGATGATCACGAAACGCCTGGGGAAACCATTGCGGAGCGAGCGTGGCAACAAGGCTATAGACCCAGGCCACGCCCGTCCCCATCGCAATCAGCGTGAACATGTTGAGATTGCGCGTCACGAGCGATCGAAAGCCGCGAACGAAAAACGGTGCACCGGCCCAAGCCACCACCGGCGTCGCAAGCGCCAACAGCACCCAGTTGGTATAGGGTGCAGGCACGATCTCGATGCCGGCGACGTGCGCCGCCATATCGATGACGACCACCGGCAGAGTCAGCGCAAGCCCAATCCAGAACCGCCGCATCATATCGATCATTTCAGGATCCGGCTTGTCGTCCAACGACACCAGTTCTGGTTCGAGCGCCATGCCGCAGATCGGGCAGGCACCGGGACCGACCTGACGCACGTCGGGATGCATCGGACACGTATAGATCGCGTCCTTTGCCGCCGGCTCCGCCGGCAAGGGCTTGTTTCGCACCGGTGGTTTGCGCGCCAGAATCGTTTCCGGCTCAGCCTCGAACTTGGTGCGGCAACCGACGGAGCAGAAAAAATACTCTTGCTCGCGATAGGCAGAACGGTGCTTGGCCGTCGCTGGGTCGACGCTCATACCGCAAACCGGATCGATCGCGAGAGCGGACGCCTGAACTGGAGCGTCACCATGATGCCCGTGATGGTGATGATCGGCGTGGCCGGAATGATCGTGCTGGTGAGTGCCGGATGCCCCCTCGCTGTTGCCACCATGGGCGCAGCAGCTCTTCCCATTTGTCCCGGTCATCGACATCCATCACTCCCATCGCACTTGAATTTTATACCCTAGGGGGGTATATAGGATGCATGCGCAACGAGATCAAGTCATCCTGCCTGAAACGGTTGAAACGCATCGAGGGCCAGATCCGCGGCCTTGCCGGCATGGTCGAGGACGATCGCTATTGCATCGATATCGTCACCCAGATCGCGGCCGCACGTGCGGCATTGCGCCGGGTCGAGGAAGAGGTCCTGCGTGATCATGTCGCGCATTGCGTGGAGCATGCGATTGCGTCCGGCGACAAGGTGGACCAGCGGCGCAAGATCGCAGAGCTGATGGACGTGGTCAGCCGCGCCGACCGGTGATCGGCCGCGGCACGGTTAACGAACCGTCACCCGCGCGTCGAATTGGACCGCCCCGAAAACGCATCGAAGCAAACGGTTTACCTTGCCGGAAGATGCGAGGTTCGTGGCCGGCGTCTATTTACCGCCCTTTACGTGCTTTCGCTTATACCGCAGGCCAACTCAAAAGGCGCCAGCGGTAAGCCCATGTTCAAGGTCTATAATTGCATTGTCACGGCTCACGATTTCAATCTGGTGCTGCTCGCAGCCATCATCTGCACCCTCGCTTCGCTGGCCGCGATCAATATTCTCCACCACGCGCGCGGCGCGAAGGGTCAGATGCGCGGGATCTGGCTCTGCGTCGCGGCAATTTCAACCGGCTTCGGCATCTGGGCGACGCATTTCATCGCAATGCTTGCATTTTCGCCGGGCATTCCGAGCGGTTACAACATCGTTCTCACCATCAGCTCTCTGCTGGCCGCAATCCTGCTGACCGGCGCGGGCCTCGCGATAGCGATGATACCGAGCGGGCGGATCGCACCCTGGCTTGGCGGCGCCATGATCGGCGGCGGCATCGCCGCGATGCACTACACCGGCATGGCCGCTTTCGAAATCCCGGGCATCCTGTTGTGGGACACCACGCTCGTTGCCATTTCGGTCATCCTCGGGACGCTGATCGGTGCGGCTGCGCTCGGTGTCGGGCTCCGCGACACCCAGCGACGATCGAAAAATCTCGGTGCCATCTTGCTGACGCTTGCCATCGTCAGCCATCACTTCACGGGCATGGCAGCGGTATCGATCATTCCGGACCCGACGATCGCGATTTCGCCACTGGCCGTGTCGACCTCATGGCTCGCACTCGGAGTGGCGATCGCAAGCTTCTCCATCATCATTCTGTCGCTGGCGGGCCTCTGGCTGGATATCCATGACCAGGGGCGCTCTGAACGCGAAACGCAACGTATGCAGAGCCTCGCGGATGCAGCGGTGGAAGGATTGATTCTCAGTCAGGGCGATCAGATCGTGACTGTCAATAACAGCTTCGCGCACCTGGCGGGTTACGATCAGGACCGGCTTGCGCGCAGCAGTCTCTCGATCTGCTTTCCAGACATCAACCTGCTGGCCAAGTTGACCGCGTCATCGGAACAGCCGGTCGAAACCGAACTGCGGCACCGCAACGGCGCGAAGATACCGGTCGAAGTGCTGTTGCGTGCGATGGAATATGGCGGCCAGTCGCATCACGTCATGGCGGTGCGCGATCTGCGCGCGCGCAAGGAAGCCGAGCGGCATATCCGTTACCTCGCGCACCACGACGCCTTGACGGCCCTCCCCAACCGCAGCCAGTTCAACGCCCGGCTCGACCAGGAGATTTCGCTGGCGCGCGTCCGCGGCGAAAAGCTCGCGGTGTTGTGTCTCGATCTCGATCGCTTCAAGGAGATCAACGATCTGTTCGGCCATGCTGCGGGTGACAAAGTCTTGCAGACCGTGGCTTCCCGTGTGACGCGCGTGCTCGGCGACCGCCACATGATGGCTCGCCTCGGCGGCGACGAGTTCGCCGTGCTGGTGCCGGAACTTGCGCATCCATCGGCCGCCGGACGGCTGGCGGAGCAACTCCTGGAGTCACTGCGCGATACATCAGAAGACAGCGACGTCGAAGAGATTTCAAGCAGCATTGGCATCGCCATGTATCCGGACGATGCGGTGGAGCGCGAGGATCTTCTGAACCATGCCGACACGGCGCTTTATCGCGCGAAGACCGAGGGGCGCTCCACCTTCCGGTTCTTCGAGGCCAAGATGGGCATGGAAGTCCGCGATCGCCGAGAACTCGAGCACGACCTGCGCCATGCAACGACCCGTGGTGAACTTGAACTCGTCTATCAGCCGCAGCAGGATATCCAGACCGGGGTGGCCACCGGATTCGAAGCTTTGTTGCGCTGGAAACATCCCACACGCGGCGCGATTTCACCTGCCACGTTCATCCCTATCGCCGAGGAGACCGGCGCCATTCTGGACATCGGCGCCTGGGTGTTGCGCGAGGCTTGCCGCGAGGCCGCCTCATGGCAACACCCCTTGATGATCGCCATCAACGTGTCGGCCGTGCAGATCCACAACGCGAGTTTCGTGCAGCTGGTCCACCAGACCCTGCTCGATACCGGCCTGCCCCCTCACCGGCTTGAACTCGAAATCACGGAGACCGCCCTCGTGCGGGACCTCAATCGCGCACTGACGACGCTGCGCCAGATCAAGGCGCTCGGCATTCGCATCGCCATGGATGATTTCGGAACCGGCTACTCTTCGTTGTCCAATCTGCGCGCTTTCCCGTTCGACAAGATCAAGATTGATCGTTCCTTTATCGCCTCTGTCCATTCCAACGAGCAGGCGGCAACCATCGTGCGCGCGGTGCTCGGTCTCGGCCGCGGCCTAGGCCTGCCGGTTCTCGCCGAAGGCGTCGAAACTGGCGACGAGCTGAAATTCCTGCAGGGCGAATCCTGTGACGAGGTGCAGGGCTATCTGGTCGGACGCCCTTCGACGATTAACGAATTCCGCAACCTGACCCATGATGAAACGGATCGTGACGAGCCCGCCGCAGCGAAGAGCTTCAAAGTCGCGTAACACATGCATCGTTTGCGACGAGACCTCGTTGCCGTAAGCCAGATCGCGTCCGGCCTTCGGTCACGAGATCGTACAAATTTTAGGTTTGATCGCAAACGGCGATTCACCGTGTTGCGGGAGGGAGGGCAGCTCTCGGTTCCCGTTTACCTTACGTTACGCGTTTGTCGCCCTACATGGCGACCAAGGCGAAATTCCCCTCCGCGCGGTAAGCTTCATGTTCAAGGTCGATAGCGACATCATCACCGCCCATGATCTCAATCTGGTGGTACTCGCAGTCGTCATTTGCGCCCTCGCGTCGTTCGCAGCCATCAATCTGCTTCGGCACGCCGGCAGTTCGACCGGCCGTATGCGAAAGATCTGGCTCTGCATTGCCGCGATCTCCACCGGCTCCGGTATCTGGGCAACGCATTTCATCGCGATGCTGGCCTTCAGCCCCGGCATCCCGAGCGGCTACAACATCATCCTCACTTTCGGTTCCCTGATCGCCGCCATTCTGCTGACCGGCGCGGGGCTGACCATATCGTCGTTGCCGGATCGGCGAACCGCCCCATGGTTGGGTGGTGCCCTTGTCGGTGCAGGCATTGCGGCGATGTATCAACTGGGAATGGCTGCATTCGAGGTCCAGGGCACGATTCTGTGGAATCGCTACCTGATCGCACAATCAGTTCTTCTCGCGACGGTACTCGGCGCCGCCGCCCTCGCGGCCGGATTGCACGACAAATCACTCAAGTGGAAGTGCTACGGCGCCGGACTGCTCACACTGGCGATCATCAGCCATCATTTCACCGCCCTGAGCGCCGCATCGATCGTTCCCGATGCGACCGTGGCCATTTCTCCACTGGCCATTCCGACCACCTGGCTTGCAATCGGCGTGGCGATAACGAGCTTCCTCGTCATCCTGCTGGCGCTCGCCGGAGCCCGGCTCGACACCCATGATCGCCGCCGCTCCCAGCTTGAGGCCGACCGGATGCAGAGTCTGGCCGACGCAGCCGTCGAAGGCCTCGTGCTCAGTCGCGGGAACGAAATCATTACCATCAACAAAAGCTTTGCCCAGCTCAGCGGCCATCAACAAGGCCAACTCGCGCACGCCGATCTCACCTGCTGTTTTCCCGACGGCGATCTGTGCACCAAGCTGCTGTCGTCTTCGGATCAATTGATGGAGACCGAACTGCGCCATCGCGACGGATCGCTATTGCCGGTCGAGGTGCTTCTGCGTTCGATGGACTATGCAGGGCATCCCCATCACGTCATTGCGGTGCGCGATTTGCGCGCGCGCAAGGAGGCCGAGCAGCACATCCGCTACCTCGCGCATCATGACGTGCTGACATCACTCCCCAACCGCAGCCATTTCAACACGCGGCTGGACCAGGAGATATCGCTTGCGCAAAACCGCGGCGAGAAGCTGGCGGTACTGTGCCTCGATCTCGATCGCTTCAAGGAAGTGAACGATCTGTTCGGGCACGCGGCTGGCGACAAGGTCCTGCAAGCCGTCGCCTCACGCGTGACGGCGGTGCTGGACGAACGGCACATGATGGCGCGGCTGGGCGGCGACGAGTTCGCCATCCTCATGCCGGGGCTCACCCATCCGTCGACGGCCGGACGTCTGGCCGAGAAGATCCTCGAAGCCTTACGTCAAGATCAGGACGGATCCGACGTCGAGGATATCCCCTGCAGCATCGGCATTGCCGTCTGCCCTGACGATTCCATCGACCGTCAGGAATTGTTGACCCATGCCGACACCGCACTCTACCGCGCCAAAACGGAAGGCCGCGCCACATTCCGCTTCTTTGAAGCGAAGATGGGGATCGAAGTCCGCGATCGCCGCGAGCTCGAACATGACTTGCGCCATGCCACCGCGCGCGGTGAACTGAGATTGGTCTATCAGCCACAGCAGGATCTCAACAGCGGGCTGGTGGGCGGATTCGAAGCGCTGCTGCGATGGAAGCATCCGGTGCGCGGCGACATCTCGCCTGCGACCTTCATCCCGATCGCCGAAGAGACCGGGGCGATCCTCGAAATCGGCTCCTGGGTCCTGCGGGAGGCCTGTCGCGAGGCCGCATCATGGCGTCAACCTCTGACGATCGCCGTGAACGTCTCCGCCGTGCAGATTCACAGCACGAACCTGGTGCAGACGGTACACCAGATCCTGCTCGAAACCGGCCTTCCGCCGGGCCGGCTGGAGCTGGAAATCACCGAAACCGCCCTAGTAAAGGACCTCAATCGGGCGCTGACGACGTTGCGCCAGATCAAGGCATTCGGCATCCGCATCGCCATGGACGATTTCGGCACCGGTTATTCGTCGCTATCCAATCTGCGCGCCTTTCCGTTCGACAAGATCAAGATTGATCGCTCTTTCATCGCCTCGGTCCATTCCAACGAACAGGCGGCAACCATCGTGCGCGCCGTGCTCGGCCTCGGCCGCGGCCTCGGGCTTCCTGTTCTTGCCGAAGGCGTCGAAACCGGCGACGAACTCAGATTTCTGCAGGGCGAGGCCTGCGACGAAGTGCAGGGTTATCTGTTCGGTCGCCCGTCGGCGATCACGGAGTTCCGCAACCTGACACACGACGAGAGCAGCGGACACGAGCGTCCCCTGCCGATGGGCATCAGGGTCGCGTAAAGCGACGTGGATGCAGGCTCGCCTGAAGACAATGCATCAAAGCGAAACCCCAGAGAGAATTTCGTTCCGCGTCTAGCAGACCGAAATTGTCCCTGGGGCAGCCCACACCCAACGAACGAAAAGCTCGTCACCAGTAAAAAACGCGCGGTCCGCGCGCGTTTTTCCTCCCATTTTCTTTTGCTGCTCGTCAGGCCGCCTGCTTATGCATGGCCCCGGCGCTCGACGCCGTGCCGCGAATGGCCTTCACCGAACGTTCGATCGCAGACCAGAGCCGGCTGATCTCGCTCGCGGCACGCCCATCCGCATTGTATTCACGAGCGCCTTCGCCGTGAGCGAGAGCCAACAGCAAATCGGCCCGGTTGGTGACTTGGCCTCCCCACACCGGTGCGCGGAACTTCGACAGCGCTTCGCGCGCCATCGTCACGATCGGGCTTTCCTGATCGTTGCGAAGTGCGGGCGCGCCGTTGATCACCACCGCATAAGGCTTGCGGGCAGAACGGCAAGTGGAAATGGTCTCCTGCACGGCATCGACATCGAACACGCCGGGACGCGCCGGAATGACGACCATCGTCGCGTTGCTGATGGCATCATCGACCACGGCGGACATGTTGGGCGGCGTATCGATAAAGACCCATTCGAAGCCGTTGCGCTTGGCAGCAGCAACAAGTTCGCTGACAGAGCGTGATGCAACTCTGATCGGCGGTTCGTTAGTGCCACGCAGCTTTTGCCAGAGTGACAGCGATCCCTGCGGATCGGCGTCGATGAGCAGACAGGGTTTCGACGTTTTATGGACGTGAGCCGCGAGATGTGCGGCGAGAGTACTCTTTCCCGAGCCCCCCTTACGCGAAGCAAAAACAATAACGTTCATAGCTTAGCCTCCAGATTGACCCCAGAAGCGAAAAATGAATCAAAAAATTGATTCGTTAAAGAAAAATATCAGTTGCAAATCTTGTCGACGCGAATTTGTGCAAACTCTCGACATTTGAGTCACATCGTGCGGCGCAATGCGAGATTGTGGCAAAAAATTGGTTCGAGAAGGCAATTCAGCAAATCGCATTCGTATCGACAGGCAATCGCGGCAAACAGACGGCTCGTTTCAGCTATTTCGCGCTCTAGCGCGCCTGCCACTGCATCCATTTACGCTCGATGAGACCAAGCATCAGCGCCATAGGTTTCTGCAGCGGAGGCACGTCCTGCGCGATCAGGATCAAACCAAGGGGCAGCATCCACAACCCCAGTACCGGCAGGAAGCTCAACAGACCACCGACGACAAGCAGGATCGCCACGGGGATGCGTACGTAAAAAGACGCAGGCTCTCTCACCCAGTGAACAAAGCGCGCCGGGCGCGGCGGCAACTTCTGTTCGAACCAGGCGAAATGGCGATCGAGGTCGGCTTTGTAGTCCACGGTCAAGGCATGATCTCCCGGAGGGGAGATGTTGCGTCTCATTGACTCTCACAACGCGACGCGATGTCGCGCAACATCACCATGAAAAGAACAGGAACCCGCTCGCCATCGACGATCATATCTGCGTGGCGCCACGAACCTCGCAGGCTCCCTCGGCGGCCTCCGTATCGACAAACCCGAAGCTCACCTTCTTGAAGGTCTGCTCGGTCTTCGGCTTCAGAGGCCCGGCGATAGTCTGCTGAATCTCGGTGACCTTGCCAGTCGCCTTGGCTGTGAACACACACCTGATCTTAAGGTCCTTCACGGCGAAGGCGTTATCGTTGCTGATCGTGATGTCGGTGATCCCGATCTTGTTGTGACCGCCCTTCTTCCAGATCTGCTTGACCACCTTGATGGCATCCGCAGGATCCGCGGCGATGGACGGGCCGATGCCGACAAGAAGCACGGCAACGGCTGCATGGATGGCCTTGATCATCTTCAACCTCGCATCGATGGGATGCTGCACAGCACGCCGCAGTCCCGTTATCCTGTCAATTGCAATCATGCCGCAGAAATTCGCGGAAACACGCGGGCGCAGCTCCGCTGCACGCATGTCATCGAACCGTGAAGGCGACGACAGCCGCCTCGATTATCCGATGCAGAGGGCAGCATCCGAGACCACAGATGACATCCGAGACCACAGATGAGATGTGAGGTGGGTGGTACAGTTGGGTGGGCTCGAACCACCGACCTCCTGTTCCACAGACAGGCGCTCTAACCAACTGAGCTACAACTGCATTCCTGACCGCGCCGAGGGCGTGTCCAGATCGGTCCGGGCCGGGAAAAGGCCCGCGAACGGGGCGGAAACTATGAGCATCGCCGCGCTTTGGCAAGGCCGTAAGGCCGGTTTGACGAACCTTCTTGGGGCCGATTTGCAGGAAAAAGCCCGGACCAGGGGCCCGGGCTTGATTGTGGTGGACTAGGCCTGAATCCGGCCCGGTCGTCAGACGACGGGCTTGAAAACCTTGGCCGCATTGGCCTTGATCGGTTCGACGGTTTCGGTCGCGACCTTCTTGCCGAGCTCCATCAGGTCCTTGGACTGGGCGGTCAGGACTTCGAACTGCTTGCGGGTGTGGATGTTGATCAGCTCAAAAGCCTCGGGGACCGACTTGGAGCCCATCAGGGCCTGGACGAAATCGAAGGCCTGGTCGGTGTTGGTCTTGGTGTTCTCGATCAGCTTGGCGGTGTAGTCGCTCGCGCCCTTGGTGGCCGACTGATAGGCCGCCTCGATGGCACCATTGTTGGATTCAGCGGCTTCCTTGAACTTCTGGTAGCCGTCACGGGCCTGGGCGATGCCCTTTTCGGCAAACGCACGCACGCCCTCGGGGAACTCGGTAAAAGAGGTGGGGGAAAATGAGAACGGATCGGCCTTGAAAACCATGGTGCGCATCCTTCGTCGGCGGGTTTTGGGTGGAACCCATCCGGTGGCGGCGCCAACAGCACGGGTCGGTCGCGGGCGGAGCTTTGGCGCCCCCTTTGAAGAACCGCGATTGATGTGGAGTACATCAAAATTTTGTGCATTGCAACATTACATTGCAATGCACAAACACATACCCCGCCCGGCGGAAAGTCGGAGCCGGATTATTTGGTCTTGGTGGCATCCATCGCGGCCCGGGTCACGGCCTGGCCGATTTCACTGGCCTGCTCGGCCAGTGTTCGCATCTGGCCCTGCACATACTCGCTATGCAGCTTCATGACCTCGGTGAGGTCCCTGGCCTTCAGGAGCCGTTCGGCATAATCCAGCGACGCGGCGACGTTCTTCTCGGCAAAGGTGATGGCCTTGACGCTGACGTCCTTGGCACCGGCGCGAACCGCTTCATTCCGCCCCTCCAGCGAACTCGCCGCCTGCTGTGCAGAGCTCAGAAACGTCTCGAAGGCCTTGCGCGCCTGATCGAAGCTGGCTTCCGCCATCGACCGCAGCTCCTTGGGAATCTCAAACCGGTTGTTCTGATCCATCGCATCACTCCCTGTTGCCGCCGGTTATTGAGTGTCAGTTGATAGGCCGGCGTGACATCAACCGTATGACGCGGTGCACTGCCGAACCCGTCATAACGACCATCGTGGGCATTTGAATTGGTTTTGCAACACCTCAACCCGGTGGGCGCCGACAAGGTCCGGCATCGCGCAAAATTAAGGATATCGGGGGTTAGGGCGGGTTTCATTGCCCGGGAGCCGTGGACCTCGCGGCGCGCGCGCTTTACTAAGATTTTATTAAGGCTGTTTACCTTATGGCCGCCCGCATCCGGGGGGCATGATAGCGCACGCAAGACGATACGTCGGAACAGGACCGCAGGGTCGGAAGGCGACACGTCAGGGACTGCCAAGCGATTTGGCGATTTGGGACCGTTCGATCGAACCATGCCGATCAATGAAGCCGAATTTCAGATCCGGGGCGTTCGTGATCCGCACCTTGCGGTTCACGCAAGCAGCGCCCTGCCGGTCTGGCTGTGGGCCAACGACGGCACGCGCATCCTCTGGGCCAATCCGGCCGGTGCCGCTGTGTTCGGAGCGCGCAACAGCACCGCCCTCGCCGCGCGAACATTCGGTCCCGCCGATCAGCACCGCCGTCAGGTCGCCCGCCTCGCCGGAGGCCTGGCGCTCAACGGCACCGCCCGCCTCGAACGCCTGCGCGGCTTTGGAATGTCTCTCGGCCTGCTCCTGACCTGTGCCTGCACGCGGCTGGTTTTCACCGGCGGCGGCATCGGCGTCCTCGTCTCGGCGCTGACGTCGGTCGGCCGTGTCATCCCTTACAACGAGCGCGTGCAGCGCCTGATCGACGACATCGATGCCCCCGTCGCGGCCTTCACATCGGAAGGTCGGCTACTCGCCGCCAACAGTGCGGCCGCGCCCTTGCTCACAACCGTGCAGACCGAAGCCGTCGCCGACCTCTCGGCATTGAGCCTCGATCAAGCACGCCAGGCCGCACTTCGCGATGGCCGGGCGGACGCGACCATCTCGATCGGACACACTCTGCTGCAGCGTGTCGGGCAAGGCGCCGACGTCGCATTGCTCGCATTCGTCACGCCACCGACGCAGACACCTGCGGGCTCCGCTCCGGATCCGATTGAAAAGCCTGAAGCGGCCGCTGCGAATCCCGTGCCGTGGGACGTGCAGACCCTGGACGACGTTGAACTGTCGGCGGTCGCCATACCAAACGCGCCGGCGGAAGCTCCCCCGCACAAGATCCCGCTTGCAGCCCACACTGCGGAAGCGCCGGATGCCGCGCCGATCATGGAGGCGGTTATCGCCGCCCCGGCCGATAGCGCGGCGCCAACACCTCCAGCCGTCCCCGAACATGCAACAGATACGCTCGCGCACGAAGCACCCCCGCATCAAGAGAGCACGCCGCATTCCGATGAGCGGGCTGTGCATCACGATGACAATCCCGCCGTCGATGTCGCAGCCTCTCCCGATGTTGCCCCGACAGCGCACATGCTCACCGAGCCGCCCGGGGCGGGCGCCCCCTCAGCGGCTCCTGTTGATATCGAGCATACTCTTGCGGCGCCCGCATCCGAAGTACGGCCTGCGCAGCAGGAGATCGTACCGCCATCTCCCGCGCATCACGAGAACAGCCTCGCTCTTGATTCTACGAGCGCTCCGGATATCGCGCCGGCACTGCACACGCTCGCCGAGCGACTGACCGAATTCACGGCTGCGACGATAACGGCCTCAACAGACCACACCGCCGACGTGCAATCCTCCGAACGGGCTGCCCCCACGGAGCCTGTATCCGCCGTCGCCCCCGATCCGCCTGTCGATGCGCCGGCCGACCGAACGCCCACGCCGGAGGCCACCGATCCGATCGCTTCATCCGATCACCCGCGCGACGCGACCACAACAACGCCCTTGTCGCTGCTCGACGACACCTCGGCGGCGACGCGGCGGCACCCGCTGCGGTTCATGTGGCAGATGGATGAGGACGGCCGTTTTGCACTGGGATCCGACGAGTTTTCCCGCCTGATCGGTCCACGGACCGCGACCGGGTTCGGGCGCCTGTGGAGCGAAATCGCAGTGGTTTTCAACCTGGATCCGGACGGTCTGGTCGCAGCGGCGATCGCGACGCGTGACACCTGGAGTGGAATCACGGTGAACTGGCCGGCAGATGGTGCCGGCGGGCGGCTGCCCGTCGAATTGTCCGGACTGCCGATCTACGACCGGACCAGGAATTTTTTAGGCTATCGCGGCTTCGGCGTATGTCGCGATCTGGAAGCTCTGGCCCACCTGGCGGCGCAGCGTCGACACGATGCTCTCCACCCCGCGCCGCCGCTGCGAGAGACGCAAGCCATGACTCAGGATACCCACAAAGGCACGACCACTCCAGACGCGATGGACAACGCCGATCCCGAAACTCCACAGGATCCTGTCCACACCGCCACCGACGCCTTGCCCTCTTCACTGCCAACGCAAACGGATCATCCCGTGGACTCTCCCAAGAATGTCGTGCCGTTTCGGCCCGTCACCGACCTGAAAACACCGACCCTGACACCGGTCGAAAACAACGCATTCAACGAGCTGGCGCGGCAACTCGCGTCACGGCTCGAGACCGAGCGCCTCGAACTGGATGCACGCGACAAGGCAACCGTGATCTCGCCGGAATTATTCGCCAGCGCGACGGACGATGCCAACCCTGTCGCACCTGATCATGCATCCACATCCGCAGCCGCGACTGCGCCAGACAGCGAACGCTTGGCGTCGCCGCGCATCCATACGCCGCCGCAAGCCAACTCTCGCCGCGATACCTTGCTCTATGATCGCATGCCGCTCGGCATTCTCGTCTATCGCCTGGATCGGCTGCTCTATGCCAACAAAGCCTTTCTCGATCGCGTCGGATACAGCGATCTTCAGGCGCTCGCCGCCGCGGGCGGACTGGATGCGTTGTACGTCGAGCCGGGGGCCGACGGCGGCGGCAGCACCTCCGATGAGGGCACCCCGGTGCAGATCGCGGCCACCGGGCGCGGCGACGCGCCGACCGAGGCGCGGCTGCACGGCGTGTCCTGGGATGGTGACGCAGCTCATGCCCTGATCTTTAGCGCGCCCCGCGCCGCGCCGGCTGGCCCTGCTGGGGCGTCATCCGCCCCACCTACGGCCGCGATCCCTGCCGCACCCATCGAGATCGATACCCGCGCCGAAGAGTTGGGAACCATCCTTGACGCGACCGACGACGGCATCCTGATTTTCGACGCCGAGGGCCGCGTTCTCACTTGCAATCGCGGCGCCGAAATCATGTTCGGATACGACGACCGCGATATCGTTCAGCACAATCTCATCGGCCTGTTTGCGCCGGACAGTCACAACGCGCTGAACGATGATCTCGCAGGCCTCAAGGCCGGGCGCGCGCCGCAGCGCCGTGAAGTGAAGGGGCGTGCACGCAGCGGCGACACGCTCGCGCTGGCGCTGACGATCGGCCGAACGACGGCGACCGGCGAGCGCTTCTTCGCCGTCTGCCGCAATCTTGCGTCGCTCCGAACCGAGGACGCCCAGAAAGCCGAACCGCCGAAGCCGGACCTCGATGCGGCATCGGCCAAACGCCAGGCTGATCGCGCAGCCAACGCTCGAGCCGATATCCTGGCCCGGATCAGCCACGAAGTCCGCACGCCGCTGAATTCGATCATCGGGTTCGCCGACGTGATGATCGAGGAACGCTTCGGAGCGCTCGGCAACGAGCGTTACGTCGCTTACATGAAAGATATTCGCGCGGCGGGAGAGCGCGTGCTCGCGATCATCAGCGACCTGCTCGACCTCTCCCGCGCCGAGACCGGCAAGCTCGACCTGACGTTTACGCGACACGACCTCAACGATATGGTCGAGAAATGCGTCACCATCATGCAACCGCAGGCCAATCGGGAGCGGATCATCATTCGCACCTCGCTGGCCCACGCGCTGCCCCCGGTGATGGCCGATGCGGGCGCGCTGCGCCAGATCGTGCTGAACCTCGTGGGCAACTCCATCCACGTCGCCCGCGCCGGCGGTCAGGTCATCGTCTCCACCGCGCTCACCGATCTTGGTGACGTCGTGCTGCGGATCCGCGACACCGGCCGCGGACTCAATCACAGCGAGATGGAAGCCGCGCTCGAGCAATTCCGCAATCCGGCCGCCGACCAACTCGCCCAGGACAATGTCGGCATCAACCTGTCGCTGACCAGGGCGCTGGTCGAAGCCAACCAGGCTCAATTCCATATCAAGTCCGCGCCGCAATCCGGCACGCTGGTCGAGATCGCGTTCACGCCAAAAGCTGCGCAGGCGGTTTAGACCGGTGCAGCGAATGCACTGTTGGCCAGACGTGCGTCGTCCGGTCAGCACGTGGCGATGCAACGGCCTCGTCGGAAAACTTTGTCAGAGCCATGTCGGACACATCGCGCCACAATTGCACCATCAACCATTGAGACAAATCCCGCACTCTGAAAGACGCAGTTAACCGGACTCTTCCATACGCTGCAGGGGAGCCGATATTTCGCCTTTCGCACATGACACGCAGATGACTGTGACGACGCCTCCCACCGAAAGCCGTAACCACGCGCGAGCCCTCGCTCTGCTCGTCCTGACGCTATCGACCGTCGGCGCGCTGGTCGTATCCCCGCGATCGTCCATCGCCGGAGAGGATCCCTGGGCGTTTGTCACGCGTGGCCAACCCGATGCCCAAACCGACCCGCAAGGGGACCCACAAGACGATCCCGCAGATGCCCTGCAGGTGACGGCCGCACCCGAAAGCGGAGATGCGCTGGTGCCGGACCCTGCGACCGTCGATTGGAGCCTCCTGAACGGCAACACCGGCGAGCTGCACGCCAAACCGGGCCAACCGGCACTGGGCGGCGGCGCGCACAAAACCGATGCCGACGGCACGGCCTGGTCGCGCGACACCAAGCCTGAAGGTTTCTCCGCCGTCAGCGTCAAGCAGACGGTCGCACCGTTCTGGGACACGCGGGTGGGCGCCGACCTCAATGTCGCGGGCCAGCCCTACTTGCTCGCACCGCTACCGGAAAAACTCGCCACCGATCCCCGGCTCTCGCAGTCCTCCGGTGCAGCCTGGGCCGCAATGACGGCGCCGGGTCTTGGCTCGCTGTGGGACAAGACCGCAATCGAGGCCCGCCTCGATCCATCGCAGGATCAGAGCAAGGTTGGGACGTCGATCAGCAAATCCCTGCCGTTCCAGAACGACGCCTATTCGCTGACGCTGCAAAGCGGCTACAACGTCATCGAGCAATCGCTGGTGCCGATCGTCGGGGTCAATGGCCGCACCACGCGAAACTACGAACTGGACCGCTCCGCCAAGTTCAACGTTGTTGATACCGGCACCAGCTTCGTCGCCGGCCAGTCGCTGTCGGCCGCCGACGACAAGTGGCTCAACCGCGTGGGCGCTGAGCAGAAGCTGTTCGGCGGTGTCAGCGTCACGGGCGCGGTCAGCGAAACCCTCACCGGTGGTCTTAACAAGAGCTTAACCGCCGGCTTCAAGAGCACCTGGTAGCTTCCACCCCGGTGCCGGCGGGGAGCCGGACTGACCTATCTGATTGATTTCGAAGGATTGCCGGGCCGTTGCCGCACATTGGCCGCGCTATGGTCAAAATCGGCTGGACTGATGGCGCCCTTACTTCGTCGTGCGGGGGACAGTCCGCGCTCGCTCCAAGCGAAACAAGGAAAAGCCGATGAATGCTATTCGACCAGAGAAGACCGACGCACCTGTACAGGATGCGAACCTCGCTGCCGTTACGGAAGTGGAGGCCGGAATTCGTGATTTCGTGCGCAATGATGTCGCCTATCTGCGACGCCCGGCGGTAGAAACAGCAATGACCAGCACCGACACACCCGCTCTGGATGCGACGGCAGAAGCAACCGTCAGCAACGTCAATTCATTGATCCAGCGCGTTGCCGGAACATCGTTGACCGAGATCGAAAACCTGGTGTCCGAGCTCGAGGCTTTGCGTGATCTTCTGCATAGCGAAGGCCAGCGAGTGCAGCGTGAGATCGCCGGCTATGCTCAGCTGAGCCAGCAGGCGATGAAGTCGACCCGCATGATCGCGGACAATGTAGCCCAGTGGAAGCGCGCTGCGGAAAACGTTCGCCAGACCACCTGATAAGCCACGTCAGGAACGATCGAGGCTCCCGCTTTCGTAGCCTCGTCCAAGAGCGCCTTTCGTAAGCCGCCCTGTCCTCGTGTGGCCCTGTCCTCGTGTGACTGTATCCCGCCGCCTTCCACCCGGAAGCGCGGCGGTTTCTTTGGTCACTTGGTGTGCCTTTGGACACGGCAAACCGCACCAAGCCTTGAACCTCAGCCGGCTTCGTCACGACCAACCGTCGACGCTGCAGCATTGCGGGCGGCTGATACGCGACGTTTTTCATATGTGCCGGGCTTCAATTGCAAATCTCAGCGCCCCCCTTTTCAAATGGAAGGCCTGCAATTGGGAAGCCTGTGCGGGGGGCATTTTTCGTGAAAATTATTCGGCCGAACAATTCCGACCCGATTCCAGCGCCGAATAAGACCTCGCACAGCATGGGCAAGATCATCGTGCGCTTTGTCGCTCTGCTGGCCGTGGCCGTGCTGTTGCTGGCTTTTGCCTGGAGCCGATAGCGCCCGCTTCAACCGACAAAAGCCCAGTCACGAGCGCGCTGCCTCGTCATCCGGGCCGTCTGATGTTCGGGGGGTAAAAACCACGCCGACACTTGTTGTGTCGGGCGACGTCGGTCCAGCAGTCTGGTTAACGTCGAAAGGATCAGTGAGATGCGGCGATCGGTGCGCCGTCGATCGTATAGTGGCCGTCGGCCTGACTCTTGACCACCTGCACGGTCGCAAACATCACCGCCAGCGTCACAGTGGCGAAGATAAAGCCAACAAATTTCAGTCCGGCGCGATCAGCCATGGGTCCGTTCTCATTTCCTGGCGTTATGTCGGGAGACCGCCGCAAAAGGTTCAGAAGGCCCGGTCGGTCTCGCCGGACCACATTCTGACTAAAATCTTAACGAGTGGTTTAACCAACCCGGCGGGGGATAAAGGCTATTGCCAAGAAGGTAAACACCAGTTCGCCGTGCTGGTTGGATGCGCTGTTGCGGGCCTGCAGGATGCCCCACTCCGGCTTCGACGCAGACGTCCGCAGTGCCACGATTTCCGACGAATAGCTCAAGGTGTCACCGGCCAGGACCGGCTTCAGCCATTTCAACTCACGAAACCCCGGCGACGGGCCGGGTGCAGGCTCAATCACGCCCTTGGCGGCAGCCTCCTCGACCACGCGCCGATTTCGCGCCACGATCAGCTTCATGCCGACCGATCCGACATGCCAGCCGGACGCGCAGAGTCCGCCGAACAGCGACTTGCGGCCGGCTTCTTCGTCGAGATGGAACGGCTGCGGATCGAACTGCCGCGCAAACGCCTTGATCAGTTCGGCGGTGAAAGTAAACGAGCCAAGCTCGCTGCGCTCGCCGACTTTCAAATCATCGAAGTAGGGCATGATCGCTGCTTCTCAATTTGCCGCCGATGCGTCGCGCCGCTGAAACATCGCGGGCCATTTTGCTTCCAGCAGCGTCTGCCCCGAAGCGTTGCGGATGGTCGCCCCGAACGTAACGATGCCGAGTTGCGGACGATTATTGGAAGCGCGGGCTTCCAGCACGGTGATATCGAGAGTGATATCATCGCCCGGCCGCAGCGGCGCAAGCCAGTTCAGTTCGTCCATCCCAGGACCGCCCAGCGACGCAGCTCGATACAGGAAACCATCATACAACATTCGCATCATGATGGAGCAGAGATGCCAGCCCGACGCCGCAAGACCGTGCAGCATCGAATGCTTCGCCGCCTCCTCATCAAGGTGCATCGGCTGCGGATCATATTCCGCGGCGAAGGCGATGATTTCCTCCCGTGTCACATGACGGGGGCCGAAAGTGCCGAAATGGCCGGGCTGAAAGTCTTCGAAAGTCAGTGTCATGGCAGGGGATGGCTCACACGATGGCCCGATTGTGGCCGTTATTGACGGCAATCTCAAGGGATTGGGGGTGCGGAGCGACGTTGCAATCTTGCCGATCGCAGCGTTCAGGGTTAAGCCCTGCGCCGATGCGCCGCATCCGGGTGGCGTTCTTTCCGATCCGACTGGATCGGCAGGACGTGTTTCGTTTTTGAAGACCGGGTATTTTCGACGCGCGAACCGGTGTCCGCGCCGTCTGGAAAATGCCTGATTTGACGTGATTCGCAGGGAGATCGCCGATGTTCGAATTCCGGGACTTGTTTCAGTGGGACCGCTTCATCACACCGACGATCATCAAGACGTTCTATTGGCTGGTGATCATCCTGATCGGACTGGCAGGACTGTCGGGCATCTTTTCCGGCCTGGCGCTGATGGCGATCACCCCGTTCGGCGGGTTCATCAGCATCCTGTTGAGTCTGGCCGGGATGATTGTCGGCATTATCTTCGCGCGCATCGGCGCCGAATTCATCCTGATCGTGTTTCGGATCAACGAGCATCTCGGCGCGATCCGCGACCAGGGTGGCCCGCACTGATCTGGCGGCTGAGCAAAGCATGGTCCGAATGAGCCGTCGGATCCGCGCAAGCGCGGCCCGACGACACAATCCCCGACATCGAGGTTACCAGCCGCTCAGGTGTTGAAGCGGAAGTGCATCACGTCGCCGTCGGCAACCACGTATTCCTTGCCTTCCAGTCGCAGCTTGCCGGCATCGCGCGCACCGGCTTCGCCGCCGAGCGCCACGTAATCATCGTAGGCGATGGTTTCGGCGCGGATGAAACCCTTCTCGAAGTCGGTATGGATGACGCCGGCCGCTCCCGGCGCCTTGGTGCCACGGGTGATGGTCCAGGCGCGGGCCTCTTTCGGGCCGACCGTGAAGTAAGTGATGAGTTCAAGCAGCTGGTAGCCGGCGCGGATCAGGCGATCGAGGCCGGCTTCCTCCAGCTCAAGCGTCGACAGGAAGTCGACACGCTCTTCGCGTGACAGCGTCGCGATCTCGGATTCGATCTTCGCCGAGATCACAACCGCCACAGCGCCTTCCTTCTTGGCGAATTCCGCGACCTGGGCGGAGAAATTGTTGCCGGTTGCGGCCGAACTCTCCTCGACATTGCAGACATAAAGCACCGGCTTGGAGGTTAATAGTCCCAGCATCCGGAACGATCGCTCTTCCTCGGCCTTGCGCTCAAGCAGCCGGGCCGGCTTGCCGTCGCGCAGCAGCACCAGCGCCCGCTGCACCAGTTCGAGCTGCTCCTTGGCGTCCTTGTCGTTGCCCTTGGCCTTCTTCGAGAGGTTGTCGACGCGCTTCTCGAGGCTGTCGAGATCGGCCAGCATCAGCTCGGTTTCGATGGTTTCGATGTCGGCCAGCGGCGCGATCTTGCCCTCGACATGGGTGATGTCGGAATCTTCGAAACAGCGCACCACATGCGCCACTGCATCGACTTCGCGGATAGTGGCGAGGAACTGGTTGCCGAGGCCTTCGCCCTTGGAGGCGCCGCGCACCAGGCCGGCAATGTCGACGAAGGTGAGCTGCGTCGGGATGATCTGCGCGGATTTGGCGATGGCAGCCAGTTTGTCGAGCCGCGGATCCGGCACCGCAACAGCGCCGACGTTCGGCTCGATGGTGCAGAACGGATAATTGGCGGCCTGCGCCGCGGCAGTTTCGGTCAGCGCATTGAACAGCGTCGATTTGCCGACATTGGGCAGACCGACGATCCCGCATTTGAATCCCATTTGATGTCCTAGACTGGCTTGCCCTGAAACCTGTTACGGCGCGGTCTTTGGATCGCTGCCATTATCCCCGTTCGATGCAAACCCTTTGGCCTGCATCGCCAGATGCACCTTGTTCTGAAACGACGAGTCGCGATCCTTCGCAAGAAGATCCGCATTGTCCGCAATCGCGTCGCACAGCGCCTCCACCCAGGGCTGGTCCGACTTGGCAAAGTCGCTCAGCACATGGCCGTGCACCAATTCCTTGATGCCCGGATGGCCGATCCCCAGACGCACCCGCCGATACTCGTTGCCGACATGGGCCGAGATCGACCGAAGGCCGTTGTGCCCGGCGATGCCGCCGCCGACCTTCACGCGAACCTTGGCGGGCGGCAATTCGAGCTCGTCGTGAAAGACCGTGATCGCATCGACGCCAAGCTTGAAGAAGTTCGCCGCTTCGCCCACCGCACGGCCCGACTCGTTCATGTACGTGGTCGGCTTGAGCAGGACGACGCGCTCGCCATCGAGCGTACCCTCGGCGGTCTCGCCCTGAAAACGACGGCGCCACGGTGCAAAACCGTGACGCCGCGCAATCGTGTCGATCGCCATGAACCCGATATTGTGCCGGTTGCGCTGGTGCTTGGATCCGGGATTGCCCAGTCCGACGAACAAACGCATGGCACTCGTGTCCGTGGCTTACTTCTTGGCCGCGGGAGCCTTCGCAGCGGCCGCCGGAGCCTTTGCAGCACCAGCCGCAGGCGCTTTCGCACCGGCCGCAGGCGCAGCGGCGCCAGCCGCGGGAGCAGCACCGGCTGCAGGCGCAGCCGCACCCTCTGCCCCAGCAGCAGGCTTGGCTTCTTCGCCATAGCCCGACGGCGGCACGACGGTGACCAGCGTCTGGTCGTCACGCGAGAGCGCCTTCACGCCCTTGGGCAGCTGCACTTCGCTCAGATGGATCGAATTGTTGATTTCGAGCTTGCTGACATCGACTTCGATGAACTGCGGAATGTGCTCGACATCGGCTTCCACCTCAACGGTGTGGTTGACGATGTTGACCGTGCCGCCGCGCTTCACGCCCGGCGAGGTTTCAGCACCGGTGACATGCAGCGGAATGCTGACGCGGATGGTCGCGCCTTCGCCGAGGCGGAGGAAATCGACATGGATCGGGAAATCCTTCACCGGGTCGAGCGCGAAGTCGCGCGGGATCACGCGGTGCTTCTTGCCCTCGAGATCGATGTTGTAGATCGTGGTGAGGAAGTGACCTGCGAAAATGCTCTGACGCAGAGCCTTGTCGTCGAGCGAAATGGTCACGGGGGCCTGGTTGTCACCATAGATCACGGCTGGCACGCGGCCAGCTCGGCGTTCTGCGCGGGCGGCCCCCTTGCCGGCCTTCGGACGCGCGGTCGCCTTCAATTCCTTGACGGTCGCCATTGTTGTCAGTCCTTGGTTACGAGCGTGTTTCAGGCAGCAGGAAAGTCGTCCCGCACGACAAAAACACGTTCATTTTCAAAAAGTTAAAGGCCGCACCGCGGCCCGTTTGCGTACCTGCCACAAGCCTCCAGGGGTGCGGGGGTGGCAGACCGGGGTGGTCATAGCCGCAAAGGGCCGAAAAAACAAGGAATGGAGGGGGATTTTCTCTTGCCCAAGGCTTCGGCCACCCCACCCAAGGCACCAGCCATCGCCTTCCCGCGACCGTCCCAATTGGTTGCACGCGGAACTAATTGGGACGGCAGATCGCGAACTATATCGCCGCTGGGAGTGCGAAGCAGGCGAAGGTCATCAAGACCGCCAGATCGTACGCGCAGCGACTGGCCGGAACCATGGCGCACGGATCGGATGTCGGACATCCCATCCGCCTTTTCAACGCGTCTCGCACAGCCCCGACGGCCTGTCTATTCCCCGATCTCGCGGCCATCTTCCCGGCGCACCGCGATGACGCTCGGCAAACAATACCCGCTGCGATCGGGCCAGGAGCTGACGGTGTTGGGGACGCCGCCGTCTTCACCGGGATGCTGGATCGCGCAGAACAAGGTCCGGTTGTCGTCGGAGAATTCAGGTCCGCACAGTTCGCAGCCCCTGGGTCCGCTGAGGAATTGCCGGAGATGGCCACGGTCACGCCCTTCGGTCGGCACGGCGTGAATGGCGTCGTTGGGCCTGCCGATATCCACTGAAGAGGGCTGACCGTCCGTTGCAATCCAGAGATTGCCCTTTTTGTCGAAGGCGATGTTGTCGGGGGCCGCGATTTTACCCAGCTTGTCCACATCGGCATACCCCGCAAAGAATGTCGCCGTGGAAAGCAGGCCCGGTGTGAGCTGGCTTTTCTTGGTGAGAAGATTGAGCTCCGGATTTCCGCACAGCAGGAAAATGTTCCAGGTAAACTTGGTTGCTGCATGGTCGTCACCATCTTCGGTCAGCTCGATGATGTGCCCATTGAGGTTGGGTACGCGCGGATTGGCCTTTGCGCTGCCCGCATCCGCCACGACCGTCGATCGCGCGGAGTTGTTGGTCATGGTGAGATAGACTTTGCCGTTCACCGGATTGGGCTGCAGATCCTCAGGCCGATCCATCGCTGTCGCACCGACGGCGTCTGCGGCAAGCCTGGTCTTGATCAGGATTTCGCCCTGACTTGAGAACTTTGCCGCCAGCACCGGATTCTGGATTGTCAGCGGCAACCAGACGCCCGTGCCGTCATCGTGGAACTTCGCGACATAGAGCGTGCCCTCGTCGAGCAGATCCAGATTTTCGTGCCGCTTGCCATGCCGGACCCTGTCTTGCGACACGAATTTGTAGACGTAGTCGAACTGCTGATCGTCGCCAGAGTACACGACCACGCGCCCGGATCGTGACACGGCCGTGGTGGCGGCTTCGTGTTTGCACCGGCCGAGCGCCGTGCGCTTGCGCGGCACGAAATCCGGATCGTAGGGATCGATCTCGACCACCCAGCCGAACCGGAACGGCTCGTTCGGTTCTTTCGACAGATCGAAACGGTTGTAGAATTTCTCCCACAAACGACCGCTCACGCCGTTTGTCACGCCATAGCGCGCGTGAACCGCCTTGATGGCCGGATCGCTGACCAGCGAATTGTTGGCGAAGTACTGGTTGAAGTTCTCTTCGCAGGTCAGCCAGGTCCCCCACGGCGTCTTTCCGCCGGAACAGTTGTTGAGCATGCCGAGAACGTTTTTGCCGGCTGGATCGGCTGAGGTTTTCATCAGCGAATGACCGGCCGCTGGCCCGGTGATCAGCATCGGTGTGTCACCGGTAATGCGCCGGTTGTAACGGGAATGGCGCCGGTATTGCCATTTGCCGCGACGGCGTTCGATTTCGACGACTGAGCCGCCGTGAGCCGCGATTTCGATATCAGCCTGTTCCTTCACGGCACCCGCAACATAGCCCGCAAACATGTCCTTGCCGGTGGTGTATTCATGATTGACGCAGAGCAACGCGCGGTCGTCATCATTCCCCAGTGGAAAATAGCCGACAAAATCGCAATTGAAGCCGAACTGCCGGCGCTGCGCGGCGGCGCTCTGTACCGCGGGGTTGAAGCTCGGCGCATCCATGAACAGTGGATCGCCCCAGCGCACGACGACATCATACTCATAGTGCTTGGGGACAACGACATCGTCGGTCGTCGAGGGGGCGATCGGCTGGAAGCCGAGTGACTCGCGCCGGTGCTTGGACTCGTGATCGCGTTCGTGCGCATGAGTCTCGGATGATGTGAGGAGCGACAATGATCCCGTGACCAAGACCGGAATCGCAGCAGCTGTGCCCTGCAAGAACGCGCGACGTCCCAAGTTGCGCGTCAAAACGTCGCGAAAAGGCTCGTTGTGCGGACGTTCGCCAAGCACGCCCAGCGTCAAACCAGGACGCTTGATGCCGATCGCCTCTGAATCAACTCCCGGTGCGTCGCCGTCAAGTTCCTGAATGTTGCTCGGGACTTTGCTCGTCATCTCTTGCATTGAAACACTCCTGTTCGCCCCCGTGACGGGAGTTGGCTGGAACGATTCCAACCTGCATGGACGACATGTCAGCCAATTGAACACTCCGTGATTTACCCTGCGACGAAACGCAGCATGCGTTACCGCATGCTGCGCGCGCGCAACTTGAAATGCGGACAATACAGCGTGAGTCGATAGCGGGAACGGGCCAAAAGAAATGCTGCGCTCTGCTGCAATTCATCTCGGTGAAAGACGAGCATATCGACGCGCAAGCGCCGAACCAGAATGCCTGCGCGCGCCGCTAC
The DNA here is from genome assembly GCA_041424235.1 of Hyphomicrobiales bacterium. Classification (GTDB taxonomy): domain Bacteria; phylum Pseudomonadota; class Alphaproteobacteria; order Rhizobiales; family Xanthobacteraceae; genus Bradyrhizobium_A. The sequence continues at coordinate 99,771 of JBGMOD010000012.1, read as the reverse complement.
GGTGTTCTCTTGCGCGGATGGAGCGTCTCGCCGCGGCCAAGCATGGCGACAAACGTTGCGATGCGTTGCGCGCGAGTCTCCGGCTTCTTCGCCGTCTGAATGCGATAGAGCACCGCATAGCGATTGTGGCTGTCGAGTCCGCCGAAGAATGTTCTTGCTTTTTTATTCGCAGCCAACGCCGCCGCAAGATCGCTGGGCACGACCGCCTTGCTCTGTGCCGCGTAAGCCCCGTCCCAGCGCCCGTCCGCCTTCGCCCGCTCGATCTGCGCGAGTCCGGCAGCGGTCATACGCCGCTCTTCGATCAGCACCAGCGCACGATCACGGTTGTTCTGCGACCACCTGCTGGTCGGCTTGCGCGGCGTAAAGCGGATCAGCCACCAGTCATCGTCAAACGCATCGATCTGGCCGTCGATCCAGCCATGACACAGCGCGCCATCGATCGCCTCCGATCGCGAAACGCTGACGACCGCCGTCGACTTTTTTGCGAGTTTCAGCCAGACCCCGGCAGATGTCTTGGGCTGGGCCGCCAGCCAGGTTTCCCACGCTCTCTGCGATGGGAATGCGCGAATCGGAAGCTCGCGATCGGCAGGTTTGACCGCCGTCGGCCTCGAGGTCGCCCTGACGGATTTCTTGACAGGCGTCTTGCCGGTTTTGGGCATCAGGTCTCGGCGACCGGACCCGCCTTCTTTTCCAGCTTCTCGATGCGGGCCTTCAACGCTTCGTTCTCTTCGCGGGCGAGACGGGCCATGTCCTTCACAGCCTCGAATTCCTCGCGCTTGATCAGGTCGAGGTCGCGCAGGACACGTTCCGCCTGATGACGCACGGCCCCTTCGACCTCGCGCTTGACCCCTTGGGCCGCTCCGGCGGCGTCGTTCATCAGCCGGGCGATTTCGTCAAAGAACCGGTTGGTGGTCTGGGTCATCGCGGGGTCTCCGTGGTCTGTGTCCGGAACAGCAAGCGGCTGCACCTGGCAGCAAAATGGCGACGATGGCGGCCCACTTCAAGCCGGAATTTCCGGTGTGAGGGTCATAATCCGGTTCCGGTCATACTTTCCCGCCCGCTCTCTGCTATGGTGAAGTGGATTCCCGGCCAGTCACATCAGCAGAAGTTTCCCCATGATCGAGCGGCAGATCGACATCCCGGCCAAGGACGGCCGGATCACGACCTTCATCGTGCACCCCGAGCGAAACGGCCCTCATCCGGTCATCCTGTTCTACATGGACGCCCCGGGCATCCGCGAAGAGCTGCGCGACATGGCCCGCCGCCTGGCCACCGTGGGCTACTATGTGGTGCTGCCGAACCTGTATTATCGCGCCAATGTGATGGAGCTCGGACCGTTGCCGCGCGATCCGGAGGCGCCCGAGCGCAAGCGCATGTTCGAACTGATGGCATCCATCAACATCGCGATGGTGATGGATGATACCGATGCGTTGCTCGCCTTCACTGATGCCGACAAGGCCGCACTGAAGACCCCGATTGGCACCGTCGGTTATTGCATGAGCGGCCGCTACGCGCTCAGCGCGGCGGTGCGCTACCCCGACCGGGTGACGGCGGCGGCTTCGATCTATGGCACGCACCTGATGACCGATCAGCCGGACAGCCCGCATCTGACCGTGCGGCACGCCAAGGCCGAACTCTATATCGCCTGCGCCGAAATCGATCATTATGTTCCGCTCGAGATGGTCGCCCCGCTGCGGGAGGCGCTGCACAAGAGCGGAGTGAATGCCGAGGTCGAGCTTTATCCCGCGGCCGAGCACGGTTTTGCCTTCCCGTTGCGCCCAGTCTTCAACAAGGAAGCCGCGGAACGGCACTGGGAGCGACTGTTTGCACTTTACCGCCGACGGCTGACGCCATAAGCCCTCACCTATGTTCGCTATCGCATTCCCCGTCTTCGAACCCATCGCGGTCAGTTTTGGGCCGTTCGCCATTCGCTGGTACGCGCTCGCCTACATCGGCGGCATCGTGCTCGGCTGGATCTATGCCCGCGCCATCATCCGCAACGGCCGGTTGTGGGGGGGCACTTCACCGGTCAGCCTGCTCGACATGGACGACTTCATCCTCTGGGTGACGTTCGGCATCATCCTGGGCGGCCGCACCGGCTACGTGCTGTTCTACAACCTCGATTATTTCATGCAGCATCCGGCGGAGATCATCGAGTTGTGGAAGGGCGGGATGTCGTTCCACGGTGGCTTCCTCGGCTGCGTCGCGGCGGTGCTGCTGTTTGGCTGGCGGCGCAACGTCTCGGTGCTGTCGCTCGGCGACATCACCTGCGCGGTCGGGCCGATCGGACTGTTCCTCGGCCGCATCGCCAATTTCATCAATGGCGAGTTGTGGGGGCGCCCGGCCGATGTGCCGTGGGCCATGATCTTTCCGACCGGCGGCCCGATTCCGCGCCACCCCAGCCAGCTCTATGAAGCCACGCTGGAAGGCGTCGTGCTCTTCATCATACTGGCGCTATTGATCCGCGGCGGAGCCTTGAAGCGGCCGGGCCTGATCCTCGGCAGTTTTGCAACCCTCTATGGCATCGCCCGCATCACCGGCGAGTTCTTCCGCGAACCCGACCCGCAGCTCGGCTTTTTGTGGGGCGGCCTGACCATGGGTATGCTGCTGTCGGTACCGATGATTCTTGCAGGAATTGGCTTCCTTGTGGTGGCATGGCGCCGCAAGCCGTTGACCGTGGTCTGAAGTTAATGATTTGGATGCGTTTTCCGATGCAACTGGATCGGAAGACGTTTCGGGGCCGACCGTGATCCCAACCTCGCCGCTCGAGGCCGATATCCGCAAGCTGATCAGGTCCTCCGGCCCGATGCCGGTGTGGCGCTACATGGACCTGTGCCTGACCCACCCGGAGCACGGCTATTACATCGCGCGCGATCCGCTGGGACGCGAAGGCGACTTCGTCACCTCGCCGGAAGTCAGCCAGATGTTCGGGGAGTTGCTCGGGCTATGGGCGGCCTCGGTCTGGAAGGCGATCGGTGCGCCGGAGACGATCCGCCTGATCGAACTCGGGCCCGGCCGCGGCACGCTGATGATGGACGCGCTGCGCGCCATCCGGATCGTGCCGCCGTTCTTTCTCGCCTGTCATGTGCACATGGTGGAGATCAACGCGGCGCTGCGCGAAAAGCAGGTCGCGGCCCTCGCTGGCATCAAGAACGTTCATTGGCACAACAGTCTCGACGAGGTGCCGGAAGGCCCATCGATCATCCTCGCGAACGAATATTTCGACGTGCTGCCGGTTCACCAGATGGTGCGCCGGGAGACGGGCTGGCATGAGCGTGTTGTTGTGATCGACGCGGCTGACCGGCTGGCGTTCGGCGTGGCCGCCGAGCCGATGCCGCGGTTCGAATTGCTGCTGCCGCCGCTGGTCCGCGCAGCGCCGGTCGGCGCTGTCTTCGAATGGCGGCCCAACACCGAGATCATGAAGATCACCGGCCGGGTTCGCGATTTCGGCGGCGCGGCGCTGATCATCGACTACGGCCACCTGCGCAGCGATGCCGGCGATACCTTTCAGGCGATTGCCCGGCACAGTTTCACCGATCCGCTGAAGAACGCGGGGTTGTCCGACGTCACCGCCCATGTCGACTTCCAGGCCCTCACGCAGGCGGTGCAGGATATCGGCGGACGCGTTCACGGGCCGGTCGAGCAAGGCGCCTTTCTGCGGCGCCTGGGAATCGAAACCCGCGCCCTCACGCTGATGTCGAAGGCGGCGCCGCAGGTCTCGGAAGACATCGCGAGTGGGCTGAAGCGGCTGACCGATTCGGGTCGCGGCGGCATGGGATCGCTGTTCAAGGTGCTCGGCGTCTCGCATCCTTCGATGGCTGAACTCGCCGGCCTGACCGACCACCCCGTAGCCACGGAACCGGGCATCGCCGAAGCAAATAAAATCCCCCCTCAGGAAGAAGAGTCGGAATGAACCTCACCTCGCCGCTGCTGTCAGCCGTGCCCGGCCTGCGCCATGCCTTCTTCACCCGCGAGGGCGGCGTCTCGACCGGCATTTACGCCAGCCTCAATGGCGGCCTCGGCTCGAACGACGATCAGGCCCATGTGGCCGAAAACCGCCGTCGTATGGCCGAGACCCTGGGCGTCGCACCGTCGCACTTCCTCACCGCCTATCAGGTACACTCGCCCGACGTCGCCGTTGTCAGCGAACCCTGGACCCATGAAACGCGCCCGAAGGTCGACGCCATTGTCACCGCGACCCCGGGGCTTGCGCTTGGTGTTTCGGCCGCCGATTGCGGGCCGATCCTGTTCGCCGACGCGCAGGCACGGGTGATCGGCGCGGCCCACGCGGGCTGGCGTGGCGCTTTCATGGGTGTGCTTGAATCCACGCTGGCGGCGATGGAGAAGCTGGGCGCGGACCGCAGCCGCGTGGTCGCGGCGATCGGCCCCCTGATCCGCCAGCGCAGCTATGAGGTGGGCGAGGAGTTCGTCCACCGCTTCGGCCGCGACGATCCGGCCAATGCCCAGTTCTTCGAACCGGCGGAACGCACCGGACATGCCATGTTCGACCTCGCCGGCTACATCCGGATGCGGCTCGAGCGCGCCGGGGTGCTGCTGATCGACGATCCCGACATCTGCACCTACGAGGACGAGCGGTTCTTCAGCTACCGCCGCACCACGCACCGCGGCGAACCGGATTACGGCCGCCACATTCATGCGCTGGTGCTTGAATAGAGCGTTTTCCAGCGAAGTGGATACCGGTTCGCGTCAAGAAAACGCGTCAAAACAAAATGCTAGAGCTCCGTTCCGATTCTATCGGAACGGAAATAGCTCTAGGCATCGTCGCGCTTTCCGCGCTCACGATTGTTTTGTCGACTTGTCATTCCAGAAACCGGCCTGGAGTTCGGCGGCCTCATCGGCAAGCAGCGGGCCGATGACGTCGACCTTGCGCTGACCGGCGGCGAACACCACGCGGCAGGGTAGATCCAGGGTCGGATTTTCCTCATGGGCTCCGGTCTGAGCCTTGAGATCCCTTTCGGTCTGACCGAACACGACGCGGCCGATTCCCGCCCAGTAGATCGCCCCCGAACACATCGCGCAGGGCTCGGCCGAGGTATAGAGCGTGCAGTCGGCGAGAAATTTCGGCGGATGGGCCTTCGACGCGCGCGTGGCAAGCAACCGTTCGGCATGGGCCGTCATGTCGTGCCCCTCGGCGGTGAAGCCGTTGCCTTGCTCCATCAGGATGTTCCCATTCCGATCGACCAGGATGGACCCGAACGGGTGATCGCCGCCATCGCGCGCCTTCCTGGCAACGGCAAATGCTTTTCGCAGCAGCGTCTCATGGTCAAGTTTGGGTTTCTGCGGGGAATGGCTCATTGCTTCTCTCAGCGTTCGGATTTCGGCAGGGACCAGGGCGCGAAAGTCTTCTGAACAAGGCCGACCAGCCGGAACAGAATGAGGCTGATCGAAACCAGAACGACAAGACCGGCGAAGGCCGTCGGAATTTTGAAGTAGGACGTCGAAAACGCAATGAAGAAGCCAAGCCCTTTTTCGGCGGCGACGAACTCTGCGACCACGGCACCGACAACGGCCAGCGTCGTCGAGATTTTCAGCGCCGAAAACAGATGCGGCAACGCGAAAGGCAGTCGCACATGCAGGATCTCGCGCGCGCGGCCAGCGCGCAGCGAGCGCGACAATTCGATCAACTCCTCGGGCGTGGCGAGCAGGCCGGTGACGGTCGACACCACGATCGGGAAAAACGTGATCAGGAAGGTGATGACGACACGCGGCAGATCCGATGCCCCGAGTGTCACCACAATGATCGGCGCCACCGCGACGACCGGCGTCGACTGGACCACCACGAGAATGGGATAGAACGTGCGCGACAGAAAACGCGAGGTGGCAAGCCCGACCGCAAGCGGGATGGCGACGGCGATCGCCAGCGCATACCCCATCAGCGCGACCCGCAATGTCGCCCAGACGTGACCGGCCCAGACCGGCAGCGGCGTCGCCAGCAGCGCCGTGACGATCGCACTCGGCGCCGGCAGCAGAAAGGACGGCACCTTGAACAACCGGACCGCGCCTTCCCAGACCAGGATCAGCCCGACGAACGCCAGCGGCGGCGCGTAACGATCGAGCAGCCGCGCCCGCGCCAATTGCGTCAAGGCGTTGCCCGCCCGTGCTGCGCTGGCGGCAGCCGGTTCATGCCGCAACGGGGCGGCTGAACAGGCGTCCGCGGATGTGGTTGGCGAGCTCATGAAAAACCGGCTCCGACAAAGTTGACATCGACCGCGGCCGCGGCAGGGCAACGTCGAGGATTTCGCGCACCCGGCCGGGCCTGCCCGTCATCACGACGATGCGGTCGGCCAGCAGCAACGCTTCGGGGATGGAATGGGTGATGAACAGCACGGTTTTCGGCCGTTCCGTCCAGATCCGCAGCAGCTCGAAGCTCATCTCGTCCCGCGTCAGCGCGTCGAGCGCGGAGAACGGCTCGTCCATCAACAGGATATCCGGATCGAGCAGCAAGGCGCGCGCGATCGCGACTCGCTGCTGCATTCCGCCCGACAATTCGTCGGGACGGCGTGCGGCAAAATCCGTCAAACCCACAAGGTCGAGCAACCCGCGGGCGCGTTCACGCTCGACGCCGGTCACCCGACCATATTTGTGACGCATGGGAAATGTGACGTTGCCGAGCACGTCGAACCAGGGCAACAGCGTTGGTTTCTGGAAGATAATGCCGATTTCGTCCCGCGGCTCCGTCACCGGCATTCCGAAGATCTCAACGCTGCCGGAGGTTGGGTGAATCAGCCCGGCAATCAGCCGGAGCAGAGTCGACTTGCCGCAGCCGGACGGCCCGAGCACGGCGACAAACTCATGCCGGCCAATATCGAAGGATAAACCGTCGAGCGCAACGACGGGCTTGCCATCGGTACCGGCAAAACGCTGGCCGACATCGGCAAAACGAATCACGGGTTGCGCGGCGATCATCGGTGGGCCTCGGCGCGATTGCGCGAGCCGCAGATCAATGGGCTTCGATGACGTATCACTTCAGGTAATCACGGCTGACAGCGGTCTCGGGATTGAGCTTGTCCAGCGGCACGCCCTGCGCTTCCGCCACCCATTTCCAGGTTGTCGCAAGCAACGCCGGCTCGAACGCCCCCACCCCGTCCCTCTTCGAGATATCGTTGATCATCAGCGGAATCGAGGCCTTCCACTGCTCCGCAGCGGTATCGACATCGACCTCCGGCACCGCAGCCTTGAGCGCCCGGGCCGCCGCCGTCGGATCGGCAATCGCCATCTCGGTCGCCTTCGTATAAGCCCTGAGGAATTTGCGTACGGTCTCGGGGCGGGCAGCGAGCATCTTTTCCGACGCAAAGACTGACAGGCCATAACCATCAAAGCCGTACGCCGACCAAGGCAACGCCTTGAACGACTTGCCGGCCTCGGTCAGCGGTCCGGCGAAGGCCGGCGCCACCGTCAGCCAGTTGATGGTGGCCGCGACCTTGCCGGACGCCAGCATCGGCGCGAGCGCGCCTGGATCGACCTTCAGCAACTTGATGGCGTCTGGATTAACGCCGTTCGCCTTCAGCACCAGCGGCCAGGACACGTTGGATGAGGAGAAAGTCGCCGTCGCCACCGTCTTGCCCTCGAGATCCCCGAGTTTGTCGATCCCGGCGTCTTTGGTCGTGAAGATCGCATCCGGCTGCAGGGTGTAGATCGACATCACGGCCTTGACCGGCACCGTGTCGCTCGCCCGTGCCTGCAGCAGTGCCGCAAGCCCGCCTGTTCCCATGTCGGCGGCCCCGGTTGCGAGCTTGGTGACGACATCACTCGAACCGCGGCCCGACTGGATGGTGACCTTGATTCCCTCGGCTTCGAACAGCCCCTTGTCAACGCCGAGATAGACTGCGGCCTTGTCACCAGCCGGCAGCCAGTCGAGCATGAAGGTGACCTGCTCGGCGGCGACCGCCGCCTGGGCGATGCCCAATGAAAAAACGATGGCTGCGCAGGTCCTTGTGAAATGTTTCATGACGACTGGCTCCTGATGTCGGCGGGCATACGAGAAAATCATCCGAGGCTGCTAGGCGACGCTGACCGACCGTGGCCTGCGTCTCGTCGCCCTGACCGAGCAAGCGGCATGCCATCCCCGCCGGCTGCGGTAAGGAATGGAATCAGGGCCGCGGCAAGCAGGTCCGGGGCCGCGAGATGCGGCGCATGGCCGGTTGGCAAGGTCACCACCTCCGCGCCCGGAACCAGCGCCTGCATCCGACGCTGACACGCAAGAACGATGGAGCGATCAGCCTCCGCTTCCACATACAGGCGCGGCACAGTACCGAAGCGTTCCGGCGTCAGCCCAACCCGGATATTGCGTCCACGTTCTGGCTGCGGCGTCAGCCGTGCTGCTGCCGCCTCGCCAGCAGCACAATCATGGAAAAAGAAGGCAAGGGCCGCGGCTGTCGGCACGCGGCTGGTTAATCCATCGTCGGACCACAGGAGATGCGGCCCGATCCCGATCGCATCGGGATGATCGGTGCGCGCCTCCGCAACGAGATCGGCGAACGCCATCCCGCTCGGCAGCATCATGCCGGCGATGTAAGCGACGCGGCGGACCGCCTCCGGGAAACGCTCTGCGACCGCCGAGGCGATCAGGCCGCCTCCGGAATGGGCGACAAGGCTGACCGGCCGCCCCAGCCCCCTCACGATCGCGCCGACATGCGCGGTGTAAAGGTCGAGCGAAACGTCGGCCGGCCCGATATCGTCGTTGCCGTTGCCCGGCAGGTCCACGGCAACGGCCGTCATCCCGGCCTGTGCGAGCAAGGGTCTCACATCGCCCCACACCCAGGCGCCCTGCCACGCACCGTGGATCAACACGACGGGATCAGGCGATCCGCTCATGCCGCATAGGTCCGGCGATACATCTCCTGGAGGTGACCTTCCACGGTCGTCGGCGCATAAGCCGGCGTCTCACCGGGAGCGAGGCAACTCGGCAGGCACACCACCTCGTGATCCGGATTGCCCGAATAGAAGAACGGCACCGAATAGCGTTCGCGGCCGGACGCATTGACGACCCGGTGCAGCGTCGAGCGATAGCGGTTGTTGGTCCAGCGCGCGATCATGTCGCCGAGGTTGACGACAAACGTCCCGGGAAGCGGATCGGCGTGAATCCATTGGTCACTCGCGGCATCGCGCACCTGCAGACCACCGACGGCGTCCTGCAGCAGCAGCGTCAGGCCGCCGAAATCGGTGTGTGCGCCAGCGCCTTTCTCGCCCGGTGCGGCGTTTGCCGGCTGCGGCGGATAATGCAGCAGCCGCACTGTCGCAATCGGATCGCGGCTGAAGGCTGCGAAGTGATCCTCCGCCAGATCGAGCGACAATGCGATGCCGCGGATCAGCCGCTCACCGAGATCGAGCATCGCGGCGAAGTAGGCCTGCATCACCGGCCTGAAGGCCGGCAGATCGGCCGGCCAGAGGTTGGGGCCGCGATTGAAGCGGCGCGCGACGACGCGCGGGTCGTCGAGCGCGAACTCGGGACCGATGTAGAAGCTTTCCTTGAGGTCGGGCGGCGCGCCGGCCTCGAGTGTCTGGGCGCGCAGCGGCTCATAGCCCCGGTTGCAAAACGAGTGCGCCTTGTCCACGACGGCCTTCGCACCGGCCGGCCGATCAAAAAAGCGCATGGTCTCGGCAAACACCGCCTCGATCAGACCGGCGGGGATGCCGTGGTCCGACACGTAGAAGAACCCCTTGTCCAGGCAGGCGGCCCGCAGCGCCGCGCCGACGGCCATGCGGCGGCCAGCATCGGACGACGACAGATCGCCGACGGAGATCACGGGAAGGCTGGTGGCGGAAACCCGGCTTGCCTCAAGTGTCGTGGCCATCGCGTCCCCTTCGACTTTGTTCCGTGGGGCAGCCTAGTTAAGGCCCCGCGATCGACAAAGCAGAGAATATCGCTCTGGCCGATGCCGAATCAGCATCACCTCGCCGGGCCCGTTTCCGCGGTTTCGCGTTCCCGAAGCTCTTCCGCCAGAATCTGCAGCATCAGATCGAGTGTCGCCGGTGGCGCCCGGCCGGCCCGGACATAGACGCCGAGATCGCTCCAGATCGGTCCGCCGGCATCGAGCGGCACATGGACCAGCCGCCCCTCGGCAATCAGCCGTTCGAGGCCGACCCTGGTCTGGAAAGCGATGCCGATGCCACGCTCGGCAAGTTCACGCATCAGTTCGATCGACGACGAACGGATCACCGGCTGGATGTTGCGCGGTAGACGCGCGAGCGCGGGCGCCAGCAGTTGCCCGATCGACAAATCGCCGCTCGGCATGATCACGGGGTAGTCAAAGCACGCCGAGAGGCCGATCTTGTCGCGCCCGGCCAGCGGATGGCCGGGCGCCATGATGGCGCCGAGCCGAAAGCGGGCCAGCGCGACCTGGCGCAACTCCGATTGGCGCGGCAGTGCGAACGCTATGCCGATGTCCGCATCGCCCTCGGCGACAGCTCTCGGAATGGCGAATGACCCCATCGATTCAGCCGTCACAGTGACCCGTGGCGTTCGCTCGCGCAGCCGTCCGATCACTGCCGGAAGCAGCGCCCCGCAAACACCTTCGACCGCGGCGACCGACACATGGCCGATGCGAGCGCCCTTGAGGCCTTCGATGTCCGATCGCGCCCGCTCGAGATCCTGCAACACCACAAGGACGTGGCGGGCCATCGCCTCGCCAGCCGAGGTCAGTTTGATGCCGCCGGGAAAACGCTCGAACAGCGGCGCGCCGACCTCGGCTTCAAGCTTCAGGATCTGGCGGTTGACCGCCGAGGACGCCACGTTGAGGCGCCGAGCGGCTTCACGGATCGACCCGGCGCGGCGGACGGCGTCGAAATACAACAGAGCTGCGGCATGGATGCGCAAGAACCAATCCTCAAAAGAACAATGACGGACACGCGATGTCTCGCGCCAGAGTGTCATGCGGCGCCAGCTCAATCGAGTCTTGGCTGATCGCCTGCGATAGGCCTCTTGACTCTCCACCTGCTGGAGACTGCACAAGACGCCCATGACACACCGGACCTACAGCATCGGCGAGGCTTCGCGCCTGAGCGGCATCTCCGTTCGACGGCTGCGCTTTTATTCCGACGAAGGACTGCTGCCGCCAGCAGCGCGGACCGAGAGCGGCTATCGGGTGTATTCCGAGCAGGACCTGGTACGCCTCGAGCTGATCCGCTCCCTGCGCGAGGCAGGGCTCGGCCTCGATGCCATCCGCGAAGTATTGCGGCGCGAGCTGTCGCTGGCCGATGCGCTGAAGCTGCGGCTTGGCGCACTGGAGGCCGAAATCGCCGCGCAGCGCCGCGTCGCGGCGGCGCTGCGCGCCGCCTTGCGATCCCCCGAGCTCACAGAAGCCGACCTGAGGAGATTTCTGACCATGACCACGCTGTCTCGCGCGGAGCGCCGCAACGTTATCGAACGTTTTTACGACCAAGTGTCGCACGGCGTCCGCATCGATCAACAATGGATGCGGCAGATGATCGAGGCGAGCACGCCCGAGCTGCCCGACGATCCGACCCCGGAGCAGTGCGACGCCTGGATCGAGTTGTCGGACATTCTCGGCGATCCTTCTTTCGTCGCCAACATGCGGGCCAATGCTTCCGAAGTCTGGAACGAGGACTTCGACCACACGAACTACGCCAGATCCTCGGCCGACATGATCGCCCAGGCCCGGGCGGCGATCGAGCAGGGGCTGGCGCCGACCTCCGAGACCGGCGGCCGATTGGCCCGGGAATGGCTGGAAACGGTTGCACGGGCCGTGAAGCGGGAGCCGGATCAAGCCTTCAAGACCTGGCTGCGGCAGAAATACGCGGCTCATGACCCCCGTGCTGCCCGGTATTGGGAGCTCGTCGCCATCCTGAGGGGGCAGCCGACCAACGGCAGCCCGAACCGGGAATGGACCTGGATCATCGACGCCATGCGGTACCATCTGGCCGACTGAGCGGGGCAAAACAGCTCGGATTTGGCTCAAAAGCGAGCCTCCCTGGGGACGGTTTACAAACCCTGTGACCGAGCTGCCCTAGACGTTAATGGATTTTAACGATATCGCTCTGCCTTCCGGCGGAGGTACCCCATGACGGACCAACCGCCGCCGGGCGCGTGGATGTTTTGGGGTATCACCGCATGGACTGGCGAGGCGTAGCGACGGGGCTGAAGGCGGTAGGCCGCGCCCGTTTGCTGGTGCTGGTGGCCATTGCCGGAGCCGTATCGGGCTGCGCAGGTGGTAATCAGGGGGGCCCGATGGCGGCCATGGCGTCAGCCACGCCCCCAGGCGCCCAGACGGTGGCCTTCGAATCGATCGACGGACCTCCGCCGCAGGTGTTCGACCGCTTCGTGCGGGTGCTCGACAACGAGGCCCAGACCCGAAACGTCGCCATCGTGTCTCGTGACGGAAGCGCCGGCTATCACGTCCGCAGCTATCTTTCCGCCCAGGTCCACGGCGGGCGGACCACCATCGCCTGGGTCTGGGACGTCTATGACCGGGACCAGCAGCGCGCGCTGCGGCTGAGCGGCGAGGAGGCCGGCGGCAAGGCCGGACGCGATGCCTGGGCCGTCGCCGACGACCAGTTGCTGCGCCGAATCGCCCAGACCGGACTCATCCGCCTGTCCGGCTTCGTCAATGGAACCGCACCGCCCGATTTGCCTCCGGAGCCCTCGGCGTCGGGCCCAACCGGGCCGGCAATCGCATCGGCCGAGGGCGTTTTCGGCGATTCCGCCACCGCAGGTAGCAGCGCATTGAGCTTCAGCGCCCATTAGCCTGCTTTTACGCAGGAAAACGGCCTGCGACGTATTGCCAGTGCGGCGTCCTCCTTGCTATTTCCTCGCTCGCCGGACGCTGGGCCAGGGCCGGTTTGAGTCACCATCAGCGAGCTTTGGTTATGTTGAAGACCGTCGCCACAATGACACGAGGAGAAGCGTCGATGTCGGCGAAAAACGGGTCAATCAAGCTCATCGCCGGGAATTCGAACCCCGCTTTGGCCAACGCCATCGCCGCATGCCTCGGCCTGCCGCTGACCAAAGCGGTCGTCCGGCGCTTCGCCGACATGGAAATCTTCGTCGAGATCCAGGAGAACGTGCGCGGATCGGATGTGTTCATCGTCCAGTCCACGTCGTACCCGGCCAACGACCATTTGATGGAATTGCTGATCATCACCGATGCGCTGCGCCGCGCCTCCGCGCGCCGCATCACCGCCGTGCTTCCGTATTTCGGCTACGCCCGCCAGGACCGCAAGGCGGGCGGACGCACGCCGATTTCGGCCAAGCTCGTCGCCAACCTGATCACACACGCCGGCGCCGATCGTGTCATGACACTCGACCTGCATGCCGGGCAGATCCAGGGCTTTTTCGACATCCCGACCGACAATCTCTACGCGTCGCCGGTGATGGTGCGCGACATCAAGGACCGGTTTGATCTCGCCAATCTGATGGTGGTGTCGCCGGATGTCGGCGGTGTGGTGCGCGCCCGCGGCCTTGCCAAACGCATCAACGCCCCGCTCGCGATCATCGACAAACGGCGCGAGCGCGCCGGTGAATCCGAAGTGATGAACGTGATCGGCGACGTCGAAGGCTATACCTGCATCCTGATCGACGACATCGTGGATTCCGGCGGCACCCTGGTGAATGCGGCCGATGCGCTGCTCGCCAATGGCGCCAAGGAAGTCTACGCCTACATCACCCACGGCGTGCTGTCCGGCGGCGCCGTCGCGCGCATTGCCTCGTCGAAGCTGAAAGAACTGGTGATCACCGACTCGATCCAGCCGACTGAAGCCGTGCGGGTCGCGCACAACATCCGAACGCTATCGATCGCCAGTCTGATCGGCGAGGCCGTCGGCCGCACCGCCGCTGAAGAGTCGGTCTCCAGCCTGTTCGACTGAGTTCGGCTCGACCGGCTTTAGCGGCCGCCGACGCGTTTTGGAGACGGCGCGAACGCCGCCTCCACGGGATATGCCTCACACATTCTCGTGATTTCAATCGAGCCCGGCGACCACTTGGCTGCCGAGGTGATCAAGACTGAGCAGCGTGTTGACGCAAGCCTGCGCCACCTCGACGCCCTTGGTCGCGAAATGCTGGCGGAAGAAATCGACATGCGCCGCATGTTCGTGGAACTGCTGCGGCGTCAGCACCGCCGAGAAGATTGGAATTTCCGTCTGGAGCTGCACCTGCATCAGCGCGTTGATGACGGTGCTGGCGACGAATTCATGCCGATAGATCCCGCCATCGACCACCAGCGCCGCCGCGACGATTGCGGTGTAGCGTCCGGTCTTGGCGAGAAGCTGTGCGTGAAGCGGGATTTCGTAGGCGCCAGGCACCTCGAACAGGCCGACCTGGTTTTCCGGAATTCCATGCCGTGCAGCCTCCTGGAGGAATGCCAGGCGGCAGGACTCGACAATCTCGCGATGCCAGGACGACTGGATGAAAGCCACGCGATGTGGCCGTGCAAACCGCAGCGGTGCTGGTGTTGGGGGGCTGGTGGGAGTGGAGTTCGACGTCGCTTCAGTGGACGTCAGTTCATTTGTCATCTGATTCATGGCTCTTCCTTGTTAGGACCAGAATCAGGGCACACGGGCTATCAGCCGCGCAGGTGAATGAACACCGGAGCACGGCTGTCGTTTCCCGTTCTCTTTCATCCGGACTTTAACCGTCGGCTTCGGAATCACACCGAATCTGCTGACCCCATCGCTTGCCATCAAAGGCTGCCCGATGGGCGCTCGCGGGCTTGGGCTCGAAAGCCTTTACCGCCGGTGGGGACTTTCACCCCGCCCTGAGAACATTACCGCCCGGAAATGGACGGCCCTGCAAGTATGAAGAACGGCGGCAGACGGCGCAAGGCGTATCGAGGCGCCGACGCGGCATATCCGGCATGCCCTTTGTCCGGCCTGTTCCGGGGCCGGCCCCAGCCACTGCGGCAGGAGTGCGGACTCGCAACGCGGGAAAACCACCCCCTCGACTCGCATCTCGCGAATCCGATTCCGTTTTGTTCTCATGACGCGCGACGATGAGTTGTGGACGACCCGGCCTTTGCCTGTGGACGGGATTCACCCCCGGTTGCACCCCTGCCGCAAATCACTGATCAATCCGTCAGCGCAGGTTGCCCCGCCGAGCAGCACCCCGGTCATGAATTGAATCGTGGTGTGCAAAATGGAGGCAGCATGTTGCGACATTCAATCGCGCGACATCCGGCGTCTCGTATTCGGCGTGCGCATCATCGGCAAAGGCAGGGCGCAACAGCATGTCCCATCTGGACATCACACTCGATTCACCCAGCAGTCCGATCGCTGTGGTCGAGGAGATCGCCGCGTTCAACGACTGGACCTTCGAGCGCTCCGGCGTCGACGAGGTGACGATCCTCTCCAAGGGAGCGTGGACCGACTACGAACTCTCTTTTACCTGGATGAGCGAGATCGAAGCGCTGCATCTGGCTTGCGCCTTCGACATGAAGATTCCCGAAGCCCGCCGCGCCGAAGTGCAGCGGTTGATCGCTTCGATCAACGAGCAGTTGTGGATCGGCCATTTCGATCTGTGGACCAGTACCGGACTGATCATGTATCGGCAGGCGCTGGTGCTGCCGAATGGCATTATCGCCTCCGAAGCACAATGCGAAACCATGTTCGTCGGCGCGATGCAGGCCTGCGAGCGTTACTTCCCTGCCTTCCAGTTCGTGGTCTGGGCCGGCAAGTCCGCAGCGGATGCCATGAGTGCCGCGCTGTTCGACACCGCCGGGGAAGCATAACCGGCCGGGGAGCGCGATGTGGGCAATCCAAGCATCGTCATTCCCGAGCAGCCGAGCGACGCCGATCGCAAAGCCGTCGTCGACGCCCTGGTCGCTTTCAACGACAAGATCGCCGGTCCGTCGGGATATCAGCCGCTGGCTGTCCTGATCCAGGACCCCGACAGCGGCCAGACCATCGGCGGGCTCTGGGGCAAGACGATCTACGATTGGCTGTTCGTCGAATTGCTGGTGGTGCCGGACCGGTTTCGCGGCCAGGACATCGGATCGCAAATTCTCACCCGCGCCGAAGATATTGCACGCAGCCGCGGCTGCATCGGTGTCTGGCTCGACACCTACGCATTCCAGGCGCCCGGCTTCTACAGCAAGCTCGGCTACGAGACTTTCGGCGCCCTTGACGATCATCCGCGCGGATCGCGCCGGTTCTTTCTGAAAAAGCGCCTGTAATCCCTCGGACCGCGAGCCACGCCTTTCGGATGGACAGAACGGGCCCGCCCGATGTTATGGTCTCCACAACACCATAACAGGATTTCTTCGATGACCACGACCCCCGGCGCCCTCACAAAACTCTCCGGCACTCTTGCGCTTGCAGGCGCGGGCAAGATGGGTGGCGCGATGCTGACGGGATGGCTGGCGCAGGGCCTCGATCCCAAGCGCATCGTCGTGATCGATCCCCATCTCTCCGATGACATCCGCGCCCACGCCGCCAACGGCGTGCGGCTCAATCCTGTCACGCAGGATGCGGTCCCTGCCGCGGTGGTCGTGCTAGCTGTGAAACCGCAGATGTTCCGCGATGCGGGCCCCACACTGCGCGCGCTGGTCGGGCCGGACACCCTGGTGGTCTCCATCATGGCGGGCACCACCATTGCCGCAATCACCGAGGTCTGTGGCGGCGCCGTGGTTCGCGCCATGCCCAATACACCGGCGGCGATCGGCCGCGGCATGACCGTAGCAGTGCCGGCCAAGGCCGTGACAGCGGATCAGCGCGCGGTCGCCGACGCGCTGCTGCGTGCGACGGGCGCTGTGGAGTGGGTCGACGATGAAGCGCTGATGGATGCGGTCACCGCCGTCTCAGGCTCGGGACCGGCCTACGTCTTCCTGCTGGCTGAAGAACTGGCACGCGCCGGCGTCGCGGCGGGTCTGCCGCCTGCGCTCGCCGCCAAGCTTGCCCGCGAAACCGTGTCCGGCTCGGGTGAATTGCTCAATCGCTCGGACATTGAAGCAGCCGTGCTACGGCAGAACGTGACCTCGCCCGGCGGCACCACCGCGGCCGCGCTCGGTGTGCTGATGGCGCCGGACGGCTTTGAAGCCCTGCTCACCCGCGCCGTGGCCGCTGCAACCAGGCGATCGAAAGAACTGGCAGGCTAAACCGGAATCCGCACTGTCGCACGCAGGCCGCCGAGCGGGCTGTCGCCAAGCATGATGTCGCCGCCATGGGTGCGAGCAATGTCGCGGGCGATCGCAAGCCCGAGTCCGGTGCCGCCCTCGTCCTGGTTGCGGGCATCGTCGAGCCGCAGGAACGGCTTGAACACTTCCTCGCGCATGCGCGGTGGAATGCCGGGCCCGTCATCGTCCACCGTCACGCTGAGATAGCGATGATCGCGATGGCCAGTGATGGAAATCGCATTCGCATAGCGCGCCGCATTCGACACCAGGTTGGCGAGGCAACGCTTGAACGCCGCCGGCTTCACCGTCACGGTCGGATGGCCGTGGAACACCACCGTGGCCGCATGGCCATGCCGCTCCGCATCGCTGCGCAATTCCTCCAGCGCCGCCTCCATGTCGGTCGGCTGCGCCTGCTCGCCGCTATCGCCCCGCGCGAAGGCGAGATACGCCTCCAGCATCGCGTTCATCTCGTCGACGTCCTTGCGCATCGCCTCCACTTCCGGGCTGTCGCCGATCAGCGCCAGTTCGAGCTTGAAGCGGGTGAGGATGGTGCGCAGATCGTGCGAGACGCCGGCGAGCATCGCCGTGCGCTGTTCGATGCTGCGTTCGATGCGGGTCTTCATTTCGAAGAAGGCCTGCGCCGCGCGACGGACTTCGCGGGCGCCGCGCGGGCGGAAATCCGGCTGCTCGCGGCCCTTGCCGAAGCTTTCAGCGGCATCCGCCAGCCGCAGGATCGGCTTGATCTGGTTGCGCAGGAACAGCACGGCGACAATCAGCAGGATCGACGACGTCCCCAGCATCCAGAAGATGAAGATCTCCGAATTCGACGCATAGGCGGCGCTGCGCCGTGCGAAGATCCGCATGATGGTGTCATCGAGCTTGATGCGGATTTCAACGAGCGAGGACTTGCCGACGGTGTCGATCCAGAACGGCTTGCCGATCTGCTGGCTGAGCTGGACCGACAACGTCTGGTCGAGCAGCGAGAAAAATGGCTTCGGTCCCGGCGGCGGCATGTCGCCGATCGGCAGGAAATCCACCACCAACCCCAGCCGCTCCTGCGCGATTCGCCGCAACTGGGTGCGGTCCTTGTCCTGCGGATAGACCTTGTAGATGTCGATCAGCGCCGCGATATCCTGCACCACCGCCGCCGACAGATGCCGCGTCACCGTATTCCAGTGCCGCTCCATGAACACGAATGCCACCACGGACTGCAGGATCACCATTGGCGCGATGATGATCAGCAGCGCGCGGGCATAGAGGCCCTTGGGCATGAAATTCTTGAACGTGGCGCCCATCCAACCGCTGGCGTCCGACACCCGCTGCGAGGCGGTGCGGATCAGCGTGAGGCCGGTGTCGATGGTGCTCATGGCGTGCCTGTCGGCGCTGCTGTCACGGCGACGCAACCAGGCGATAGCCAATGCCGCGAACCGCCTGCAGGAACAGCGGATTGGCCGGATCGCGCTCGATCTTGCGGCGGAGCCGGTTGATCTGCACGTCGACGGCACGCTCGTTGACCGAGCCGTTGCCGGTCAGCGCGCCGCGCGGCACGGTCTCCCCGGGCACGGCGGCGAGAATGCGTAGCATCTCGCGTTCGCGGTCGGTCAGTTTCAGGATCTCTTCGCCCTGACGCAATTCGCCGCGGTCGAGATGATAGACATAGGGCCCAAACGCCACTTCCTCGACCACCGGCTCCGGCGCCGGCGTCGCACGCTTGAGGATGTTGGCGATGCGCAGCACCAGTTCGCGCGGCTCGAACGGCTTTGCGACATAATCGTCGGCGCCGATCTGCAGGCCTTCGATCCGGGCCTCCGCTTCGGCCCGCGCTGTCAGCATGATGATTGGCACCCGCGAGGAGGCGCGCAGCGAACGAGCAAGATCGAAGCCCGTCTCCCCGGGCATCATCACATCGAGGATCAGGAGATCGAAATGCAGGCCCGTCAGCTTGGAGCGCGCGTCGGCAGCGCTCATCGCCGTCGTCACCCGATAGCCTTCATTGGCCAGGAAGCGCGACAGCAGATCGCGAATGCGGCGATCATCGTCGACCAGCAGGATGTGTGACGCATCGTCGGTCGGCCGCGGTTTGGCGCGCGCGAGGGGAGCGGCTGGATTTGTCGCCGTCTGAGTTGTCATGGTTGCTGTCACCTCGGCCCTGTCTTGGCACCTGCACCGGTTTTCGGCCCCGCGCCGAGAATGATTTCGAGTACCTTGTCCGGATCATGGCGATCGATCATGGCGCGCAGGAATTGCCGCACCGTCTCGATCTCATCGGCGCCAAGGCCTTGCAGCGCGCGGTTGATACGATCGGTCTGCAGCCCGGCGAGCTTCGCTACCAGTGCCTCACCCTTGGGCGTGGCATATAGCAGGCGCTGCCGCCGGTCGCTGTCGCCCGACTTCTGCACGATGTAGTCCTCATCCAGCAATTGCTTCAGCACCCGCCCCAGCGATTGCTTGGTGATGCGCAGGACATCGAGCAGGTCCGCGACCTTCAGCCCCGGATAGCGGGTGACGAAATGAACCACGCGATGATGCGCACGGCCGAAGCCGAACGCCCGCAGCACGTCGTCGGCATCGCCAACGAAGTCCCGGTAGGCGAAGAACAACAATTCGATGATGTCCCAGCGCAGCTCTGCGCCGCCGCCCGGTTGCGGCCCGCCGGTGCCGCTACGCGGCATGGGCATATCTGATTTGAAATTTACGTCAGGCATATTGACATATTTTGGTTTCATTGTTACAAAAACACCCGTCGCCACGAAATATTAAATTGCTTCACTGGCGACTGGCGCGAAGACAGACAGGCGGATCGACGGAAAATCCCTGATTTTTCGGTCGCACCCCTATCGGTCGACGCTTTCCGAAACAGAACTTGGCGAAACATACTGGACTTCGGGGGTTCTCGCAAAAGCCGGGAATGCCGAGTCCTGGGCCAAGACACGGCCATGCGTCAAAGACGCAGGACCACCGGGAGAAGAGCAATGGGTGTGTCATACGACAAAATCGATGGTGTCATCTGGTATGACGGCAAGCTGGTGCCGTGGGGCGACGCCAATGTCCACGTCCTGACCCATGGGCTGCACTATGCGAGCAGCGTGTTCGAGGGTGACCGGGCCTATGGCGGCAGGATCTTCAAGAGCACCGCCCACAGCGAGCGCCTGAAGCGCTCGGCCAATATTCTCGATTTCGAGATTCCGTGGTCGGTCGCCGAGATCGACGCTGCCAAGCACCTGGTGCTGGAGAAGAACGGCCTCCCCGACGCCTATCTGCGCCCGATCGCCTGGCGCGGATCGGAGATGATGGGCGTGTCGGCGCAGAGCAACACCATTCATCTGGCGATCGCCTGCTGGTCGTGGCCGAGCTATTTCGACCCGGCTGAGCGGCTGAAGGGCGTTCGCCTCGCGCTGGCGGAGTATCGCCGTCCGGATCCCAAGACGATCCCCGCGCTGGCGAAGGCGGCAGGTCTCTACATGATCTGCACAATCTCCAAGCACAAGGCGGAGCGCGCCGGCTATGCCGACGCGATGATGCTGGACTGGGAAGGCCGCGTTGCGGAGTGCACCGGCGCCAACATCTTCTTCGTCAAGGACGGCAAGATCCACACCCCGATCGCCGACTGCTTCCTCCCCGGCATCACCCGCGCGACGGTGATCGACCTTGCGAGGCGCCGCGGCATCGAGGTGATCGAACGGCGCATCATGCCGGACGAACTGACCGGTTTCACCGAATGCTTCATCACCGGCACAGCGGCCGAAGTTACGCCGGTGTCGGAAATCGCCGAATGGAGGTTCACGCCTGCGGCGATCACCAAACAGCTGATGGACGATTACACCGCTGAGGTGCAGCCGAAGCCCAACAAGGCGGCGGCATAAGCCCGGCTGCTTCAATCAAGAACGCCGGGTTCGATCGCCCGGCGTTTGCGTTACTGGCACGCAAGAGGATCGTCACGCGTCAGGCTCGCTTGCTCCATGCTCGCCCGGCCGATGTTCGCCGCGATCAGCAGGCAGAGCACGACGCAAACCGCCGAAACGCTCAAATTCAAACGATCGCGGTGGCGGCGTCCATTGAGCACCGCGCCCGCGCCATAGATGAGCAGAGCCGGAATCGCAAACAGGTAGACACTGATCGGCCCATCGCAATCGACCGCGTCAATGCCCTGCGCCTTATATTCGTTTGGCGGCATCGCCATCGCGAACAGTGCCAGCGGTAGCGCCAACACAAGCACCACAAAGCCGAGCCGCCGTGCCAATTGACGCCGGTGCCGCGGCTGCTCGGACTCATGCGGATCGGTGGCTGCATCCATCGAAGTGTCCAGAACCAGCTTTTGTTGTCTCGTCTCGCGTCCTGCGATGATAGACGCGATGTCTCGATCACGCGAATGGCACGACGCTCATGGGTGGCCGGCCTTGAGGGCCTTCGCCACCTGTTCGATCTCATTGGTCCAGATTCTGCCCGCATAGCCCGCCGGAAGACGGGCGATGTCATCGGGCGTGTCGATACCGGTGGAAAACTCGCCGCCGTGATAGGGGCCGATCACATAGACGTCGGCGCCGACCGACGCCATGCGGGCGAGAAACCGGTTCGGCCAACCCCACAACCAGGGCGCGATGTTAATCGGCACCAGCACCGCCGTGGCGCGGCAGGCCTGCGGCACCAGGCCGCTCCAGCCGAGGCCTATATAAGGCAACAGGCAGGCCTTGAGCGAGGTGCGAGAAATGATCCGGATGTCGGGCAATAACCGCTTCACCTCGGCGACGGGCTCATCGCCGCCATATACGATCAACTGCGCGCGCCGTTCGGCAGGCAGTCCGGCCACCGCCGCAGCGAGTTTCGTTCCTTCGGCGCGATCGCGACTCTTGACGTTGATGTTGATGCCGCGATCGGGAAACGCCGCCAGCACCTCGTCCAGTGTCGGCATCAGGCCGACGCCCTTGCCGCGAAATGGAAATGTCTTGCCGCCGTCGGCGGTGTAGCCGTAACCGATGTCGAGCTTTTTCAGCTCGGTCATCGCATGCTCACGTGTCACGCCGGTACCATCGGTACGACAATCGAGCGTCCAGTCGTGAAACACCGCGAAGTGGCCGTCGATGGTGGGATGCACATCGATCTCCGCGATGTCAGCGCCGGCTGCAAAGGCGGCCCGTAACGACGCAATGGTGTTCTCCAGATAGGCATGGGTCGGCGGCAGCATGCGCGCGGCGGTGCAGGTATCGTTGCGCAGGTCGGTGGTGTCGAACTGCTGGGCAACGCCGCGGTGCGCAAGCAATTTCGGCGGCCCTGCTGGCTGCGGAGCGAGCAGACTGGTGTTGTTGAGATAGATCGCCGCGGCAATGATCGGAACGGCCCACAACAATCTTCGCACCGCGCGGCGCATGGATCGGATTTCCTCCCTTGGCCGATTCTCGAATCGACGTCCCTACGGAATTGCCGATCGAATATGGCCGGGGTGTGAGCGAGCGCTCAGCCTGCCGGAACGAGCCCAAGCCGCCCGCGCCGCGTCCAGCGCCGGATCATCACACAGGCGACCACCACGAGCCCCGCGGCGAGCCCGATCCAGATACCAACCCCGCCAAAGCCGGCCTTGAATGCCAAGATTACCCCCAGCGACAAACCGACGACCCAGTACCCGAATCCGGCGTAGAGCATCGGCACCCGCGTGTCCTGCAGGCCGCGCAGCATGCCAGCGCTCACCACCTGCGCACCATCGGCGACCTGAAAGATCGCAGCCCAGAACAGGAAGGACACTGCGGTCTCGACCACCGCGGCATTGACGGGATTGTCGGCGTCGATGAAGGCCCCGATCAGCAGCCGCGGCGCGACGATGATCAGCACGCTCATCATCGCCATGAAGGCGATGGCGAGGCTGAAAGCCGTCCACCCGGCACGGGTCACGCCGTCGCGATCCCCCGCGCCGCGGGCGAGACCGACCCGCACGGTAGCGGCCTGCCCCAATCCCAGCGGCACCATGAAAGTGGTCGCCGCGATCTGGATCGCGATGGAATGCGCCGCGATGGCCGTGGTTCCGAACTGGCCCATCAAGAAGACTGCTGCGCTGAACACCATCACTTCGAAGGCGATGGTGATGCCGATCGGAAGCCCCAGCTTCCACAGTGCGACCAGCCGCGGCCAGTCCGGCCGCCACCAGCGCCCGAACAGATGATAGCGGCGAAACCTGCGGCCGTAGGCAACCACCACGGCAAGGCCGGCGAACATGAACGTGTTCGACAACGTGGTCGCAAGCCCCGAACCGCGCAATCCCAGCGCAGGAAAGCCGAGATGGCCGAACACCAGCACCCAGTTGGCTGAAATGTTGAACAGGATCGCGATTCCGGTGATCAGCAGCGCCCAGACTGGACGCTCCAGCGCCGACACGAATGAACGCAACGCGACAAAACCAAGCGCCGGCAAAAATCCCCATTGCAATTCACGGACAAAGGATTGCGCATCAGCCGCAAGCTGGGGCTCCTGATCCAGCAGCAGCAAAATGTGTTCAGCGTGCCAGAGCAGCAGCCAGCACGGCAACGACACGATCACGGCCGTCCACAACCCCTGCCGGAAGGTGCGCCGCACATCCCGCACCACGCGACGTTTGCGTCCGATCGCGGCCGCCATCATCGGCGAGGTCGCGACCACGAGGCCGATCGCGAACATCAGAAGCCCCATATAGAGGTTCGTTCCCAGCGTTGCGGCGGCAAGCGACGATGCGCCGAGCCGTCCCAGCACGATCACATCGGTCGTCGTCAGTGCGGTCTGGGCGACGTTGGTGAGCACCAGCGGCCAGCCAAGCGCCAGCATCGCCCGGAATTCACCGAGCCAGGCTTCGCGCGTGAACGCGCTTTGGCGGGCAACCAGCAACATGGGGTCTCGATCGTCTGCATTCAGCTCTGGAGCGACGGTTGTGCGACAGGCGTTGACGTCGGTGTCGAACGCGGGCGCATCACGGGCTTTGATGGATGGCGCTGAATAAACGCCGCGGGGCGGTTTGACCAGAGCCCCGGCTGCAAGACAGTCATGAGGCAATGACGGTCTCTGCGACGACACGTCGCGGTTTAGCGAACGGTTTGTAGCGCGGAGGCCGGCAGCCAGAACACCTCGCCCTCGGAATCTTCGGTGTCCAGCCAAAGCAGAGGCAGATGCGGAAATGCCTCCTCGACATTGTCACGGCCGCGTCCGACCTCGCAGATCAGCCCGCCGTCCTCGGTCAGATAGCGCCCCGCGCCGGCCAGGATCCGACGCACGATGTCGAGACCGTCGGCGCCGCCGTCGAAGGCGATCTTTGGTTCGTGCCGGCATTCGCGCGGCAAGCTTGCCATGCCTTCCGCGTCCACGTAGGGCGGATTGGTGATGATCAGATCGTACCGAGCGTCGGTCGGCAGCGCCGCGAACAGGTCGCCGCGATAAAGCGAGATGCTCTGCTCCAGACCGTGATCGGCCACGTTGCGGGCGGCAACCGCCAGCGCGTCCTTGGAGATATCGACGGCATCCACATCCGCCTGGGGGAAATGCCGCGCGGCGAGGATCGCAAGACAGCCCGAGCCGGTGCAAAGATCGAGCGCGCGCGACACCGCGCCGGGATCCTCGATCAGCGAGCCGTCGTCGCCGCTGAAATGAGACTCCAGCAGCTCGCCGATGAACGAGCGCGGCACGATCACCCGCTCGTCGACATAGAACGGCAATCCGCGCATGTAGATCTTGTTGAGCAGATAGGCCGATGGCTTGCGAGTGCGAACCCGCGCCTCGATCAGCGCAAGGATTTTGCTTCCTTCAGCCTTGGTCACACGTGCGGTG
Source organism: Hyphomicrobiales bacterium (assembly GCA_041424235.1). GTDB lineage: Bacteria > Pseudomonadota > Alphaproteobacteria > Rhizobiales > Xanthobacteraceae > Bradyrhizobium_A. The sequence goes on along the minus strand of JBGMOD010000012.1, from coordinate 74,911 downwards.
GCAAAAGTCTCGAACTGGTCAAGCGAAAGATGCAACGTCTCGCAGACGATAAAAATCGCTTCCGCCACCGGATCGGGCGTGCCGTGGGCGAATACCAGTTGCGCCTCGTTGAAACGGCTCACCGCAAAGCGGACATAGTCCAGCAACGTTGCAAGATCACCCGCGGCAACCTTCGCGGTCGAGACCGCAGGCCGCTTCGCGGCGGCGGCACGCCGTGTCGGAGTTTTCGCACGCTTGGCCATCAGGATTTGTCCCAGCGAGTGACAGCGTTATCGTCCCGGCTATGGACGTCCACCCACGACGATGTCCCCTGCGCACGCTCTTCCGACTTCCAGAACGGCGCATTCGCCTTCAGATAATCCATCAGGAACTCGGCGCCCTGGAACGCAGCCTGGCGGTGGGCGGAGGCCGTCACCACCAGCACGATATTGTCACCGGGCACGACACGGCCATAGCGATGGATCACGGTGACGCCGATCAACGGCCAGCGCGCGATCGCCTCATCGACGTGCCGCCGGATCTCCGCTTCGGCCATGCCGGGATAGTGCTCGAGCGTCAGGGCGGTGATGGCCTCGGGACCCTCGCCGCCACGGCAGATGCCGCTGAAGGACACCACGGCCCCGATGTCGGTGCGGTCGCCGGTAATCACTGCGACCTCGCGGGCGACGTCGAAATCCTCCGACTGCAGGCGGATGGTGACGGGAATGGTCATGGGGCTCTGCACTAGCCGCCGGTCATCGGCGGAAAGAACGCGATCTCGCGGGCGCCCGCGATGGCCGCTTCCGGCTTCACATGGGTATGGTCGATGGCGGCCCGGATGACCGGCTTTTCGAAGGCGTGAGCATACTGTTCGCCGCGCCCGCGCAGCCATTGCATCAGGTCGCCAACGGTGCGGACCGAAGCCGGCGGATCGATGACCTCTTCCGCCTTGCCGACACGCTCGCGCACCCAGGCGAAGTAGAGGACCTTCATGAATCCTCCGCGATCAGGTGGCGGATACCGGCGCGGAAATAATCATAGCCGGTGTAGAGCGTGAAAATCGCCGAAATCCACAACAGTGCCAGGCCGACCGGAGTGGTCACCGGCAGCACCTGGTCGCCGGCGTCGCCCGCGAGCAGAAAACCGATCGCGATCAGCTGAACCGTGGTCTTCCACTTGGCGAGCCGCGTCACCGGCACGCTGACCCGCAGGCCGGCCAGATATTCGCGCAGGCCCGAGACCAGGATCTCGCGGCACAGGATCACGATCGCCGCCCACAGCGTCCACCCATGGATAATGCCGTCAGCGGCGAGGATCAGCAGGCAGGACGCGACCAGGAGCTTGTCGGCAATCGGGTCGAGCATCCGGCCGAACGCCGACTGCTGATCCCAGATTCTGGCATAATAACCGTCGAGGAAGTCGGTCACGCCGGCGGCAATGAACACGGCCAGCGCAACCCAGCGCAGCCACAGCGGGCCATCCATGATCGACTGCGCATAGATGCAGCCCACCACCACCGGGACCGCCGCGATCCGCGAATAGGTGAGCACATTGGGGAGCGAAAGCGAGTGCCTCGCAGGTCCTCTGGCCGTCACGCTGTCCATATGCACTACCAATACCGCCCAAACCGACACTCACCAAGCATCAACGTCAACCGCCTGGAGCGCATCTCCCGGGCCTCCCCCTGCAAATCAAAGCCACAGGACAGATAGCGTCATTCTGTCCCTGCGAAAAGCCGGCCGGAGGGCCGCCGCACCGAATTAATCCTGCCCGGACCGTTCACGAAGTTTGCTGTATTTGCAGGCGGTTACTTCGATTGCGGGTGGAAGAAATCGAAAATCTTGCGGGCACCCTCGGCGCTGATCCCCGGAACCTTGCCGAGGTCGGCGACCGAGGCCCGCTCGATTTCCTTCAACGTCCCGAAATGATGGAGCAAAGCACGTTTGCGTGACGGCCCGATGCCCGGAATCTCCTGCAACCCGGCTTCCCGGATATCCTTCTTACGCAGCTTGCGATGCGATCCGATGACAAACCGGTGGGCCTCGTCGCGCAGCCGCTGGATAAAATACAGCACCGGATCGCGGGGTTCGAGCTTCATCGCCGGCCGGTCCGGCAGGAACAACGTTTCCCGCCCGGCATCGCGGTCAGGACCTTTGGCGACCGAGATCAGCGACACATTTGTGACGCCGAGGGACTTGAACGTCTCACGCACCGCGTTGAGCTGGCCCATGCCGCCGTCGATGATGACGAGATCCGGCCATTGCGGAACTGCGTCGTCATTTTCCTTGGCGGCGTCTTTGGGCGTCCCGGTATCCTCTTCCGCCTTGTCGGCAAGCAGCCGCTTGAAGCGCCGCTCCAGCACCTCACGCATCATCCCGTAGTCGTCGCCCGGCACCAGATTGTCGGAGCGGATATTGAACTTGCGGTACTGGTTCTTGATGAAGCCGTCCGGTCCCGCAACGATCATGGCGCCGACCGCGTTGGTGCCCTGGATATGGCTGTTGTCGTACACCTCAATGCGTCGCGGGGGGCGGGGCAGGCCGAGTGTCGTCGCCATCCCGTCGAGCAGCCGCGACTGCGTTGCGGTGTCGGCAAGCTTGCGGCCCAGCGCTTCGCGCGCGTTGTTGAGCGCATGCGCGACCAGATCCTTCTTCTCGCCGCGCTGCGGGACATTGACCTCGACCTTGAAGCCCGCCCTTGTGGTCAGCGCCTCGGCCAATAGCCCGCGCTCCTCGATCTCGTGCGACAGCAGGATCAGTTTCGGCGGCGGCTTGTCGTCGTAGAACTGCGCCAGGAACGCGCCCAGCACCTCACCCGCCGCAAACGACTTGTCGGCGCGCGGGAAGTAGGCGCGGTTGCCCCAGTTCTGGCCGGTGCGGAAGAAGAATACCTCGACGCAGGAATAGCCGCCCTCCTGATGGATGGCGAACACATCCGCCTCATCCACGGTCCGCGGATTGACTCCCTGCTGCGATTGGATGGCGGAGAGCGCGGCCAGACGATCGCGGTAGATCGCGGCGCGCTCGAAAGCGAGATCCATGGACGCTTTTTCCATTTCATCGGCGAGCAGTTGCTTGACCGCGCGGCTGCGGCCCGAAAGAAAATCCGTCGCCTCGCGCACCAGTTCGGTGTAACCGGGAAAATCGATCTCGTTGGTGCAGGGACCGGCACAGCGCTTGATCTGATACAGCAGGCAGGGGCGGCTGCGGCTCTCGAAGAATGAATCCGTGCAGGAGCGCACCAGGAAAGCGCGCTGCAGCGCCGTGATGGTGCGGTTGACCGCGCCAACCGAAGCGAACGGACCGAAATATCGCCCCGGCCGCGACTGCGCGCCACGATGCTTGATGATCTGCGGCGCCCAATGGTCGCCGGTGATCAGGATGTAGGGAAACGACTTGTCGTCGCGCAGTTGCACGTTAAAGCGCGGGCGCAGCTGCTTGATCAGGTTGGCTTCGAGCAGCAGCGCCTCGGTCTCGGTCGCGGTCGAGACGATCTCTACGGTGACCGTTGCCGCGATCATCCGCGCGATACGGGTCTGATGCCCGGTCGGCCGCGCATAGGACGACAAACGCTTCTGCACGTTCTTGGCCTTGCCGACATAGAGCACGTCTTGCGCGGCGTTGAGCATCCGATAGACGCCGGGCGACGTCGGCGCATGACGCACCGCGTGCGCGATCGCGGCCCGGCCGATCGCAAGCGGTCCTTCCGCCGCCGCCTCGTCGGACTCGTCGATCACCTCCGGCAACCGCCCTTCATCGTCGTCCTCGACCGCAGTGCTGTCGAGCTCGAGCTCCTGCGGCGGTACGTCGTTGGTGGGTGTCGGTGTCGCTGCAGGTGTCGCCTTGGCGGCTGCAGGCGCGGGCTGTGTGATTCGGTCGTTAGTCATGGATTTCTAAAGTACATGGATCTCTAAGCTAGTGCTCCGGAACCTGCTCAGCCAGCGCCGGCATGCGGTAGCCGCTTGGCTGCAGCGCCAGTCACAATCGCGCTGCGATTTTGGCGCGGCCGTCCACAAGTAAGACTCTTTTAACAACGATACGGCGGCAAACGCCGGACTTAACGCCTGTTTAACTTAAAGATCTCGATAAATCCTGCGTATCAAGTTTGTATTTCCGTAACCGTACGGTTCCCTTCCACCCTCCCGGGGATCAGCGGTAAGCGGCTTGAAGTGTCGGAGAGTTGAGATGCGTAAGGCGACCCTCGGTGCAGCGATTTTCGCGGCCATCTGCATAACCGCATCGGCGCAAGCCGCCGATCTGCCTTATCGCCCCTACACGGTGAACCAGCCGCTCAACGCCTACAGCTGGGCCGGCCCCTATCTCGGCGCCAACCTCGGATACGGCTGGGGCAGTGTCGACAACAACCTGGCCAGCCCGTCCGGCTTCCTGGGCGGCGTGCAGGCCGGCTACAACTGGCAGTCGGGACAGTTCGTGTTCGGCATCGAGGGCGATATCCAGGCCAGTGGCGCCGACGACCGGTTTGCCGCCTGGAAGTTCTCCAACCCCTGGTTCGGCACCGTGCGCGGCCGCGTCGGCTATGCCATGAACAACGTGCTGCTCTACGGTACCGGCGGTCTCGCATTCGGCGAACTGAAGGCCGAAGCATTCGGCATGACGGAAAGCCACACCTCGGCGGGCTGGACGGTCGGCGCCGGCGCCGAAGTCGGCTTTGCGCCGAACTGGACGGCCAAGGTCGAATATCTGTACGTCGATCTGTCGAGCAACAATTTCGTGCTGACCGGCGCGTCCAACAGCCTGAACTTCAGCACAGTCCGCGTCGGCGTGAACTACCACTTCTGATCGTCACCCGCGCTTCAGCAATCAAAGATCCCGGCCGCAACAGCGTGCCGGGATTTTTCTTGACGATTTTCATGCCGATTTTCGTCAGGATGTTTCCTGGCGGCTGGCAACAGCAATACCGTCGCGTGCGAGGGCATCAGGCAGTCGCAACCGCAAGCAAAAACTTCAGTCAGACGCGTTCAGTTCAAGACCGCCCGAGCAACCGCTCAGGATGAAATGACAAGATCGACCGCCTTGGGGCCCTTGCCCTTCTTGTCCGGTTCGACCTCGAACGTGATGCGTTGTCCTTCCTTCAAGTCCTTCAATCCGGCGCGTTCGACGGCCGTGATATGCACGAACACATCGCGACCGCCATCGTCCGGCTTGATAAAGCCGTAGCCACGCTCACCATTAAAAAACTTGACGGTTCCCGTCATAGCCATCGGGAAAACTCCTCTCCCCGCAATGCTTCGCCAACGCGAGAAAACGCTTTGGCGCGACCGGACATCACTGCCGGAAAGCATCGGCGTCTGGAGTATCATCCCCTCAGCCAGAGGCGGACCTAATATGGCCGACCCAGCCCTGACGACCCCAGAAACCTTCTCACTCCGCCGCCTCCATTCGCGGACGCGGAACGTAAAGCCCGCCCTCACGTGACGAGCATAATACGCTTCCATGCAAATTGACCATGGCTCAATTGCAATTTTGGAAGAGTCTCGGGAAAGTATCCCGGCTTGGTTGTCAGACTTTGCCTGATTCAACCCTGAAGCGGGCTGCACCGCCCAGACCGAGCGGCTTTTCGAGCTCCGGCAATAGGGTTTTCAACTCACCTACCAAAGTCCAGGGCGGATTGATCACGAGCAGTCCGGCTGACACCAGCCGCCCGTCCGCGCTCTGTGGGGCTACGCTGAATTCGATTCGCACCACCTTGTCTGGCGCAAGCTTCGCACTCACGGTCTGGACCACGGCTTGCGCCAGGGCATCGGTCGCGCGGCGCTGCTTGACCGGATACCAGAGCATATAGCCGCCGCTCGGCCATTTGGCGAAGGCGGCAGCGAAACCAGTGGCAAGCCGGTCGAATTCGTCCTCCGCCTCGAACGGCGGATCGATCAGCACCAGCCCGCGGCGCTCATTCGGCGGCACGAAGGCCGGCAGGGCCGTCCAGCCATCGAGGTCGACCACCCGCCCCTGCTCGTCATGGCGCAGCGCGCCGATCAGGCTCTTGCGCGCTCCGACCTCGACCTCGCAGGCCACCAGCCTGTCCTGCGGACGCAGCAACGCCCGGGCGATCAGCGGTGAGCCGGGATAGGTTGTAAGCTGGCCCGGCGCGTTGAATGCCCGCACGATATCGAGATACGGCCCGACCAGCGCCTGCACCGGATCGGAAAACCTTGCCTGCATCACCCGCGCAATTCCGGTCAGCCACTCACCACCCCGGGTGGCTTCCGGACCGGTCAGATCATAAAGCCCGGCGCCGGCGTGGGTGTCGATCACCCGAAACGCGGCCGGCTTGTCCTGCAGATAGGTCAGGATGCGGACCAGCACGATGTGCTTGATGACATCGGCGAAGTTCCCGGCATGAAAGGCGTGGCGATAATTCATCCCGGCATGGGTAGAGCATTTCCAGGCAAAGTGGAATTCGGTTCGACGGACGCGAATTCAGCCAGGACGGATGACGATTAAAAAAACGCCCTCGTGTTGGACACGAGGGCGTCATCAAGTTGGCGGCCAACATGGCTTTGGCGCGAAGAAAGCCTTGGTTCTGGAATGACGTCAGCTGCCACGCATCGGCGGCATTTCAACCTTGTCGCGGCGGCAGGCGCGGCGGTCGATTTCTTCACAAGCGCGGAACTGCAGGTCCTTGCTCAGGCAGACACGCACTTCGCTCAGCCGCTTGCTGTCGCAGGTGACCGCAATCGCCGCATTGCTGAGGCCAGGATTGGCCTTCACGAAAGCGTCCTCGAGGTCCGCCGGCGCGACCATCTTGCTCTCCGACAGTTCGAGATACTCGGCCGGAATCTTCACCGCTGCGCGCGCCTTGCGAACCATCTCAAAATAGGCCCGCGCACCGAGCCCGGAACAGGTGCCGTGCTTATCCCACTCGTTGAAGATCAGTCCTGGCGCCGGCATCAGATCGAGCATCGACGACACGATGTTGCGGTCAAGCCGCGGCGCGGGCCGCTCGCAGTAATTGGGAAAGCCGCGATCGTATTGAGGCCACAGCCCGTGCACCACAAAGGAGTAGGGCCGGCCGCCACACTGGATCTGCTGGTTCCGCCCGGTATTGCCCCGTTCGCTTGCCGCTTCGCAAAATGACGGGGACCAGGACAGCGACAGCACGTAAAAATCAAATTCGCCGGGAGCATTCTGCCGGCGATCCTGCGCGCGCACCGGATCCGATGTGACGACGCCGGCCAGCACCGCGATCAGCGCCAGGAAGACAAAAGCTTTCAAAAAACAGCGGGCCGAGAAACGCAGAGCCGAAAATTGGATCATGGCAACGCCCCTTACAGACACAAACACCACGCCATGAGCCTAGACAGCCAACGAGAACATTTCAAGAACAAATTTAAGCGCCGCGCACTTCCCAGCGCGCGGCGTTTAAAATCACGAATATTTAGAAAGAGTTAGGGGCGCGCCGCTTTGCAGGCCGGATTGAAGGCCCAGTTGCGGTCAAGTCCGGTCACGCACCATTCCACGTCGGGGCCATAGCCGGCAAAACCACCGTCTTCGACGATCGAATAGTTCACCCGGCGCGCCCTGCCGTCGCTCAGCATCGCCTCGGCAGTGCAGAAGCGGCGCGGAATGGCATTCGGCGCCCAGGGCCGGAATGCAATTTCGCGCACCTTGGCGTAGCCCGTGATCTGCAGGCTGGAGTTCCAGAACTGGCTTTCCTTTTCGGAGAACCGGGAGGAGATGGTGTCGAGGGCATACTCGCAGGCCGGCACATTGCCGTCGTAGCGCGGGCCGGACAGCCAGAAATTCATCTCGAGCGGATTGGCGGCCTGAGCCGCTGTGTCGAACGCCAGCAACCCGAGACACGCGCCGAAGACCGCTCCGACGCCGGATTTACTGAAAGTTTTGAGAAGCTCGCGCATGGACCGCCTGCCGATTTGATGATTGCGGCGGACGGTGCCGCGAAGCCGTGATGAGGTCAAGTGCACCACGGCCACACCAACCAACAACTCCCTTGCAATGCGGCATCCCGGCTTCTCAGGGCCCCGGCGGAGCGGTAGGCTGGAGCCCGGAATCGAATTGGAGATCAACATGCGAACGATGATGACCGGCGCGCTCGCCGCGGCCGCAGCCCTGGGAGCCCTGGCCTGCGGGATTGTGACAGCGAACGCCGATTATGTGCCGCCGTTCAAGGGCAACGACACCGGCGGCATCATCTCGTATGCGATGGTCGGCCAGACCGACATCAAGGCACTGGCGGTCGACCACTGCGCCCAGTACGGCAAGGTCGTGAAGCTGACCGGGATGCAGCCGGTTTATGGCGGCTATCTCTCATTTGCGTGTATCTGGGTGCCGCCGGGACGGCTAGAACGACCGCTGCGCGTTCGTTACTGACACATTCCCGGTCGAATCATCGGCTAGTTGCGGGCGCGTCGACGGTTGTCGGCCGCCCGTTTTTTTTGCCGGTCATTTTCGAGGAGTGCTTTCTCATGCCGAGTTTTGTCTCATCTCGCACACTTGGCGCCATCGCGCTTTGCGTCGCCCTCCCCGCTGCCGCCCATGCGGTGGACCTGCCGACGCGCAAACCCGGATTGTGGGAGATGAAGTTGGCGGCCGTCACCGGCGGTACCACGCCGGCAATGACAATGCAGCAATGCACCGATGAGGCGACCGACAAACAATTGACGGCGCGCTTCAATGCGACGCCGTCAGCGTCTTGCACCAAGCACGATCTGCAGAAGACCGCGAACGGCTATGTGATGGACAGCGAGTGCGGCGGCAGCGGCGTGACAATGACCTCTCACGCCGAGATCGTCGGTGACTTCAACTCGGCCTACACAATGAAGGTCTTGTCCAAGCATACCGGCCCCGGCGTGTCGCGCGACACCAACCTGACGGTGGAAGCAAAATGGCTCGGCGCCTGCGCCGCCGATCAGAAACCCGGCGATATCATCATGCCCGGTGGCGTGAAGATGAACGTCAAAGATATGGAAGCGATGAAAGACAGCGTGAAAAACATGATGAAAAAGCAGTAGGGCGCAAACGCGTCGTCCTGGCGCGCCCTACGATCCAGGGATGATCCTCCGGGCGAGCCCAGGGGATCATCATGAGATCACCAAGGGATCAGATGTTACGTGGTCCCAAACTGCTTTTCGAACTTGGCGACATTGACAACACCGCGCCGGTGCGTGCCGTCCCCGATCTTGCGATCCCCGTCGAAGACTTCGACGGCGAACAGCACACTGCGCGCCTCGACCTCGATCACCCGCGCGGTAGCCCGCACGAGGTGACCGACCGGGGTTGCAGCGAGGTGACGGACATTGACTTCCATCCCGACACTGACGAAGCCCTCCGGCAGATGCGCCGCGATCGCCGAAGCCGATGCGGTTTCCATCAGCAGGATCATCATCGGCGTCGCATAGACCTTCGGCATCCCCGGCACGAAATGCGCCACGGTGAGATCGTCGCGCACCGTTACGCTCTCCTGGCCGTTCATGCCGACCGCGATCGCATCCAGTGCGCCCACATTGTCCTCGCTGGTCTGGAGACGGAGTTGCGTGCCTACTTCTTGGCCTGGCGCTCAAGGAAAGTCTGGCCGCCCTTCATTTTGTCGGTGAGCTTGGCTTCCACGATCTGCACCGTGACGACATCCGCGGGAACGCCGAGGTTCTTGACCAGTGCCTGGGTGATGTCGAGCATCATGCCCTTCTTCTGTTCGTCGGTGCGGCCGGCGGCCATGAACACTTGGACTTCAGGCATGATCAGCTCCTTTTTGATTGATCGCCGCTCAGTTGTAGGACGTTCGCTCTTTCGCGATCAACCCCACATGACATCATGGCGCGCCAGCACTTCGCGCACGGCTTCGACGAGATTGTCCTCGCTGGCGGCAAACTGGGCGGGACGCGTTTCGCGCCACTCCTGATTGGAGGCGATCGCCGCCGCCGCCTTGGCGCCCTCGATCAGGTCCTTGATCTGCACCTCACCGCGCGCCTTCTCGTCCGAGCCCTGGATGATCACGCACGGCGAATTGCGCCGGTCGGCGTATTTGAGCTGATTGCCCATGTTCTTGGGATTGCCGAGATAGAGCTCGGCGCGAATCCTTGCCTTGCGCAGCACCGCAACCATCTTCTGGTAGTCGGCGACACGATCGCGATCGAACACCGTGACCACCACCGGGCCGAACTCCGGCTTGGTGTCGAGCTTGCCGATCAGGGTCAGCGCCGCCTGCAGCCGCGATACGCCGATCGAGAAGCCGGTCGCCGGCACAGGCTCGCCGCGGAAACGCGAGACCAGGCCATCGTAGCGACCGCCACCGCCAACTGAGCCGAAGCGCACCGGCCGGCCCTTTTCGTCATTGGTGTCGAGCAGCAGCTCCACCTCATAGACCGGACCGGTATAGTATTCGAGGCCGCGGACCACCGACGGATCGATCCTGATGCGGTCCTCGCCATAACCGCCCGCGGCGACCAGTTGCCGGATCTGATCGAGCTCGGCCTGACCTTCCGTGGCGAGTTTGGAATCGCCCGCCGGCTTGCCTTCGGTAAACGCGATGACTTTCTCGATCGCGTCCGGTCCAAGTTCGGCGCCCTTGGTGAAATCTCCGCTCTCGTCCTTGCGGCCGGCGCCCAGCAGCAGGCGCACGCCCTCGGTGCCGAACTTGTCGAGCTTGTCGATTGCGCGCAGCACCGTGAGCCGGCGCCCCGCATTGGCGTCGCCGCCGAGGCCAACCGCCTCCAGCACGCCGTCAAGCACCTTGCGATTATTGACCTTCACCACATAGGCGCCGCGCGGGATGCCGAGCGCTTCCATGGTATCGGCGGCCATCATGCAGATTTCCGCGTCCGCTGCCGGCGAGGCGCTGCCCACCGTGTCGGCGTCGAACTGCATGAACTGGCGGAAGCGGCCAGGGCCCGGCTTCTCGTTGCGGTAGACATAACCCGCGCGGTAGCTGCGATAGGGTTTCGGCAGCGTCTCGAAATTCTCCGCCACATAGCGCGCCAGCGGCGCCGTAAGGTCGTAGCGCAGGCTGATCCACTGCTCATCATCGTCCTGGAACGAGAACACGCCCTCGTTGGGACGATCCTGATCCGGCAGGAACTTGCCGAGCGCGTCGGTGTATTCCATCGCCGGCGTCTCCACCGGCTCGAAGCCATAGAGCTCGTAGACCTGCTGGATGGTGGCGATCATGCGCCGCGTCGCCGCGATCTCGGCGGGGCCGCGGTCGGCCAGGCCACGCGGCAGGCGCGCTTTGAGTTTTTGGGGCTTTTTGGGTTTTTCGGTCATGTCGCTCGGATCGGGCCTGCGGGCCGCTCCGGCCTGCAAAATACCGCACCGGGTTATCAGCCACGCGCCGCAGGGGCAAGCATGTCGACCGGCTCCCGCAGGAGGCGCGCCGCCGACACGGGCAGCGCGTTCCCGGGCGTGAGACCTCAATAAACCAGCACCGCATTGTCGCACCGGATCCCGGTGGCCCAGACATCGGCCTGGCCGAGGCTGACGCCGAGCGTCTGCAGCACCGAGGCCAGCAGTTGGTCAAGTGGCGCCGTCACCGCGGCAAGAATGTTGCCGATCAATTGGAGCAGCGGCCCAAGATCCAGGCCCAGCCCGAGTATCGACACTTTCAAATCCAGATTGCCGAGCAAGCTCCCCAGCAGTGACGAGACGAACGAGGTGCTGTTCACGGTTTTCCTGGTCTGGGCCTGGATGTCAGAATAGCTGAAATTGACACTGGTCGGCGTGGTATTGCCGATCCGCGCATGCGCAAGACCCGTCACCTTCACCAAACCAAGGACATTGACCAGCGTGGCTGCCGGTGGATTGGGTGCCGTGGTAAAATTGGTCAGGTCGGCCGTCGACACGCCGCCGATCCACGCGTCGACGAGGCCTGGCGTGACCCCGAGCGTGACCGACGAGGAGCTCATGTCAGGATAACCGCATTGCATCGCATCGAGCGTCGCAGTGCCCGATGCGACCTCGACATAGAGCGGCAGGTTGATGGCTGACGCGGCTCCGCTGCCGAGCAACTGGACCTGCAGCAACACCCGGGTCTGAGCAGTATGGACGCTGGCCCCCTTCGCACCTACGGTCATCCAGCTCGTGCCCACCGGCCGCTCGCCGACCGCAGCCTGCAGCTGTACGTTCGCGATTCCCGGCAGGTTGAGACTGAGCCCGGTCGCAATCTGGTGCGTGCCGTTACCCAGCACGGCGATCGCCGACAGCAGATCGAGCACCGACACCGACACGCCGAACAGCGGTTTCTGTCCGGCCTGCAGCACGGCGTACGGTCCGGGATCGATCAGCCCCTGCGGAATGATCTTGCCGAGCAAGCCCGTCACCGCCTGGCTGACCTTGGACAGGGCGATGGTCGCGGCATCGTTGCCGCTTGTAGAACGTTGCGCATTCAGCAGCGCAGCGACCAGATCGGGAAGCTTGACCTCGCCGGCCAGCAATTGATCATAGGTCCCGGCGGTGAGGTTCACCTGCGTGGCCAGCGCCGACAGGAAGCTGAAGGCATCGACCTTGGCGCCCAGCAAGGCGTTGTAGTCCATCACCGAGAGCGACAGGGTCGTGCCGAGCAGCGTACCCAGCACCTGATTGAGCACGCCGCCGTTCAGCGAAACCAGGCGCGAGCCGATGGCGAAGGATGCCATTGCAGTCGTTGCCGCGGTCGCGCTGGCGCGCACATCGTAGCTGCTGCTGCCGACCAGCAGCCTGCCGAAATACAGCGGCGTCCTGGTCTGCACTGTCACGCGAACCGCGTTGGTCGTCGGGCCTGGTCCAGCGGCGACGGTAAAGCGCTGTTTTGGCGCGAGGGTCGCATCCGCAACATACGTCCCGTATTCGACGGCCACGAGAGAGTCCGCGGGATAGTTGTTCTGCAACAATGCCGCCTTGGCCGCATTGGCAGCCTTGGTCGGATCACTCGCCGCGACAATCGCGGCGAGATCGGCGACGCTTTGCGTTTTGCGTTTGTCGAGAAAGATCGAACCGATGTCGACGCCGAAGGCGGTAAAGCCGCATACCGTCAGCATGCTGGCCGCCCCCATCAGGGCGATGTTGCCGCGACGGTCGTGGAGAAAACGTTGAATCAGTTGCCACATGACAGCCTTCCTCGATCACGCCGCGCCGAACCGCGGCTCAACGCACAATCGTTTTTGGACGGCGCGTGGAGGATGCCTGCTGCAAACGGATGGGAAGCCAAGGAAGGGGAAACTCAACCCCGCGGCATCAACCGGGTGCGCGCGTCGGGGCGAATAGCAACATACAATTTTTAAGTGTAAATGAATCCAATACTAAACTTTAGGTGGCAAATTCATGCTGCCGGTCTCGGCGAAATTCCTTACACAAAATGCCGCAGGTGATCGTCTCACCCGGACGCGGCGACTACAAAATGAGCTGCCATCGCATCTCGAAGCCGCGGGGCGCGCACGCGCCTCTGACGATCCTGAAGCCTGCCAACGCGAGCGTTCACGATGGTCGGAGTTTGATCGTCGACAGACCATATGCGATGGCGCGGACTAGCGATCGCCCCACGACACGCATTGTCCGGAGCGGACACGAGACGGCGGCGCACGATCGGGACCACTCAGTTGATCAGTACGGCACCGTCGCAGCGGATGCCCGTGACCCATGTGGTCGCCTGACCCAGACTGACACCCAGGGTCTGCAGCACCGATGCGATCAGTTGATCCACCGGTGCTGTCACGCCAGCAATGATATTGGAAACCAGTTGGGCGAGGCCGCCGAGCCCGAGACCCAGTCCAAGCACATTGACGTTCAAGGTCAGGTTGCCAAGCAGGCTCGATGTCAGCGACGACAGATACGAGGTGGTGCTCACTGTCTTGCCGTTCATCGCCTGGATGTCGGCGTAGCTGAACGTGACGCTGGTCGGCGAGCTGTTGGCCATTGTCGCGTGTGCAAGTCCTGTCACCGTCACGAGCCCCAGAACATTGACGAGGGTCGCCGGCGGCGGATTGACCTTGGTGGAAAAATTGGTCATGGCGGCAGGCGTCACCCCGCCGATCCACGCGTCGATGATGCCTGGGGACACCCCGAGCGTGACCGATGAGGTGCTGATGTCGGGAATTCCACATTGCACCGCATTGAGCGTTGCGCTCCCCGGTGCGACTTCCACATAAACCGGCAAGTTGACGACCGATGCCGTGCCGCTGCCGATCAACTGGATCTGTAGGAAGATCCGGGTCTGGGCGGTATAGACGCTGGCGCCGACCGCGCCGACAGTCATCCAGCTCGTGCCGACAGGTGGCTGGCCGATCATGGCCAGCAGGTTGACGCTTGCGATACCGGGCAGACTGAGGTTGAGCCCCGTGGAGATCTGGTTCGTGCCGTTTGCAATCACGGCCATTGCCTGCAGCAGACTGAGCACCGAGACCGGTACGGCAACCTGGGGGGTCTGGCCGACCACCATCGACGCATACGGTCCTGCATTGATCAGCGACTGCGCGGTCAATTGGGCCGTCAGGCCGGTGAGCGCCTGGCTGAGGGTCGTCAAGGCGATGGTCCCGGAATTGTTGCCGTTGGCATTGCGCTGCGTCGTCAACAGAGCGGCCACCATGTCAGGCAGCTTGATTTGGCCCGCCAGCAATTGGCTGTAGGTCACGGCGGTGACGCCGATCTGTGTCGCCAGCGCCGACATGAACTTGAACGCATCGACCTGCGCTGATGCCAGCGCCTGATAGTCCATCACCGAGAGCGACAGCGTCGTCCCGAGCATGCTGCCCAGGACCTGGTTGAGGAGTCCGCCGTTCAAAGTCAACAGCGACGTCCCGATGGCAAACGATGCCATCCGGGTCGTCGTCGCGGTCGCCTGCGCCGTGACATTGTAGCTGCTGTTGCCGGTCAGCAGCTTGCCGAAATAAAGCGGCGTGCTGGTCTGCACGGTGACGCGAACGGCATTGGTGGTTGGCCCCAATGCGGCGGTGGTGAAGCGCTGCTGCGGTGTCAGCGCAGCATTAGCAACATACGTACCGTACTCCACAGCCACGAGAGAGCCGGCCGGATAGTTGTTCTGCACCACCGCCGCCTGAGCCGCAGCCGTTGCGTGGGCGATATCGCCCGCGGCAACGATTGCGGCGATATCCGCGACGTTTTGCGCCTTCCGCTTGTCCAGAAAAATCGATCCGGTGTCGACGCCGAATGCCGCGAAGCCGCAGACCACCAGCATCGTGGCCGCTCCCATCAACGCGATGTTGCCGCGCCGGTCGTGCCAAAAGCGCCGGATGATGTCCTGCATCATGGCCTCCTCAGTAACCGCCGCGCGGGATCGCGGCGGAGCTCACGATCTTCGATGACGGCGCTGGAACGAAGGGCAGCGAGTAGATGAAGAGACTGGAGGCGTCGTAGTTGACCGTGACCACGAAGACATTGACGTTGCCGCTCGCTGCAGCGGCATTCACCGTCAGACGACTGGGGGTGATCAGGGGATAGGAGCTCGCGTTCGCCGTCACGTAACCGACCGCAAGGCTGGAGCGCTCGGTATCGCTTAATCCTGCGACCGACGTGCGCGCCGCCTCGGCAGCAAGCTGCTGCACACCGTGCACCACCGCGAGGTAGGTCCCGAACACGATGATGCCGAACAGGAATGCCAGAAACAGCGGTGCGATGAGGGCGAATTCAACAGCTGAGGTCCCGCGATTGCAGGCCCGGAATCGTCGAAACCGTCGCTCAATAAGTGCATGCGCCATGCGCGGAATAGCACCACACAACCTTTAAGTGCTAATGAATAAGATAATAAACCTATGGTAGTATTTTGGTGCCGCCATGGTGTGGAAAAACACCTAGAAGACCGGCGCCCCTCCCTGGCCGTTGCCCCCACCCGCTGGACGTGCAGCGGACAAAATCGCGCCCAGGCCACACTTCCTCCCCGTGTTCAACCTGATAGGGTTGCCGCCGTCTCCTCCGAGCCGGGCGCACGCCGCCTCAAAAAACCGTTTCAAAAACAGCAGGTCATCATGTCTCCGAAAAGCAGCGCAGCCGCGATTGCCCCCGCCACCGCCCCGAACGATCTCGCCGCATACTGGATGCCGTTTACAGCGAATCGCGCCTTCAAACGTACGCCGCGCATGGTCGTCGGCGCCAAGGACATGCACTATTTTACCTCCGATGGCCGCAAGCTGCTCGATGCCGTGGCGGGCATGTGGTGCAGCAACGCCGGCCACAACCGCGACGCCATCACGGCCGCAATCAGCAAGCAGGCCGCAACGATGGACTATGCGCCGCCGTTCCAGTTCGGCCACCCGCAGGCCTTCGAGCTCGCCAGCCGGATCGCCGCGCTGGCGCCGAAGGGCCTCGAGCATGTGTTCTTCTGCAACTCCGGATCGGAAGCCGCCGACACCGCACTGAAAATCGCGCTCGCCTATCACAACGTCCGTGGCGAAGGCGCACGCTCACGACTGATCGGCCGCGAACGCGGCTATCACGGCGTCGGCTTCGGCGGCACCTCGGTCGGCGGCATGGTCAACAACCGCAAGATGTTCGGCAGCCTGCTGACCGGCGTGGACCATCTGCCGACCACCTACAATCGCGAGCAGCAGGCGTTTTCCAAGGGCGAGCCGGAATGGGGCGCGCACCTCGCCGACGATCTCGAGCGTCTGGTCGGCCTGCACGGAGCCAACACCATTGCCGCCGTGATCGTCGAGCCGATGGCCGGATCGACCGGGGTGATCCCTGCGCCGAAGGGATATCTGCAGCGGCTGCGCGCGATCTGCGACAAGCACGGCATCTTGCTGATTTTCGACGAAGTCATCACAGGCTTCGGCCGCCTCGGTTTCAGCTTCGCGGCGGAACGTTATGGCGTGCTGCCGGACATGATCACCTTCGCCAAGGGTGTCACCAACGGCGCGGTGCCGATGGGCGGCGTGATCGTGCGCGACGCGATCTACGAGACCTTCATGACCGGACCGGAGCAGGCGATCGAACTGTTCCACGGCTATACCTACTCGGCGCATCCGCTGGCCTGCGCCGCCGGCCTTGCCACGCTCGAGATATATCGCGAGGAAGGCCTTTTCGAACGCGCCCGCAAACTCGAACCGCTGTTCGCGGACGCGGTGATGTCGCTGAAGGCCGCGCCGAACGTGGTCGACATCCGCACCGTGGGGCTCACCGCAGCGATCGAACTCTCCCCCAAGGGCAATGCACCCGGCCTGCGCGGGACCGAAGCACTCGACAGTTCGTTCCACGACCACGACCTGATGATGCGCGTCGCGGGTGACGCAGTGGTGGTGACCCCGCCACTGATCATCAGCGAAAGCCAGATCGGCGAGATCGTCGACAAGCTTGGCAAGGTGATCCGCGCCGTCGCCTGACGCCACGCACCGCCCGCCCTGTCCAAAGCCTCCCGCCGGTCGACACGGCGGGGGGCTTTTTTGCCGGGCAAGCGAAGATTTCGACGTCGAATCAGCAATAGTGCTAGTGTGTCGGCTGAGGGTTCCCGGTCAGGGAACAGGTTGCGTTCGGGGGCAGGGTATCAGCAGCGCATGATCCGCGTATCGACGATTTTCATCGCCATTTGCATGGTGCTGATCGCGGCATCGCTCGGTCTGGTGCTCTATGCGATGGCTGGCTTCGGCATCTCGGAATCCGCCATCGTCGCGCTGACCGCGCTGACCTTCCTGATCCTCTACAACGCGGTCTCGATGCGGCTGCGCGATCGCAGCGATGTCGGCGCACAAATCGCCGATCTATCGCGCGGAACCGCCGAGCTCGCGCGCCAGGTTGCCGAATTCGGACGCCGCCTCGCGACCGTCGAACAGCGCACCACCGCCCTCGATGCCAAGTCCCAGGAGCGGGTGCAGACCGCGCTCAGCGAAATCAGCGAGCTCGGTGCACTGGTCAAGCAACTGGCGGTCTCGATCGCCGCCCATGACGACCTGCTGGCCGCCACGCCACGCCCCGTCCCGGCCCCAAGCAACGCCCAGCAGGGGCCACGGCCGACAGCCACCGACATCGAATGGGTGGACGCGCCGGTGCTGCCGCAGCCAGCGGCGCGCGCGCCTCAAAGCGGACCGCACATCGCCCCCGACAAGTCGCAATCGCCGCCCCCCAACGGCCAGCAGATCATGGCCGCGGTGAAGCGGGCGATCGACACCAACCGCATCGATATCTTTCTGCAGCCGCTGGTGACACTGCCGCAGCGCAAGGTGCGCTTCTATGAGGCAGTCTCGCGCATTCGCGACAACGATGATCAGTTGATTGCCGCCAAGGACTTCATAACCGCCGCCGAAACCGCCGGTCTGATGGGCCAGATCGACCGCATGGTGCTGCTGCGCTGCATCCAGGTGCTGCGCCGGCTGATGGTGCGCAACAAGGACGTCGGCGTGTTCTGCAACATCTCGGCGGCCACGCTCGGCAGCCCCGAGGCGTTTGCCCAGTGCCTCGATTTCCTCGAAGCCAACCGCGCGCTGGCCCCCTCCTTCGTGCTTGAATTCAAACAGGCGGCGTTCCGCAATCTCGGGCCGGTGGAGAGCGAGAACCTCGCCGCCCTGGCGCAGCGCGGCTATCGCTTCTCGGTCGACCATGTCAGCGACCTGCGGATCGAACCGCGCGAACTGGCGGATCGCGGGGTCAGGTTCATCAAGGTGCCCGCTCATCTGCTGCTCGACCAGAAACAGATGTCGGCATCCGACATCCACCCAGCCGATCTGTCCGACCTGCTGGGGCGTTTCGGCATCGACCTTGTCGCGGAGCGGATCGAGGGCGAACGCGCCGTGGTCGACCTGCTGGATTACGACATCCGTTTTGGCCAGGGGTTCCTGTTCGCCCCGCCGCGGCCATTGCGCCCCGAAGGCATCGCGGCGACAAACGGCGCAACCGACACGGCTAAACCGGATCCGACGAAGTCCGATCCGGCCGGCGCTGACGACGCAAAGATCGAAACAGCCCGCATGACCGGCAAGGCTGCACTTGTCTCCCGATCCGGCCGTATCGCCGGACCGAACTGAGTATCATCCGATATGACATCCATCCGATTTGTCGACCATCTGAACGAACTCGCGCGCGACGTCGATATCGTGCTCAGTGATATCTGGGGCGTGATCCATGATGGCCTCGTCGCGTTTCCCGACGCCTGTGCTGCCTTGCAGACGTTTCGCGACCAGGGCGGCACCGTGGTCATGATCACCAATGCGCCGCGCCCCGCGGACTCCGTGCAGCGGCAGCTACGCAAGCTCGGCGTCGCCGACACTACCTACGACGCCATTGTCTCCTCGGGGGATCTGACCCGGCATTTCGTCACCGGGCATCACGGCCAGTCCGTGTACAAGATCGGCCCGGAGCGCGACAATTCGATCTTCAGGGATATCGACGTCGTCTTCGCGCCGCTGGAGAAGGCGGATTACATCGTCTGCACCGGCCCGTTCGACGACGAAACCGAAACTCCCGACGATTACCGCGACATGCTGCAACAGGCGCTTGCGCGCAAGCTGCCGCTGATCTGCGCCAATCCGGACATCGTGGTCGAACGCGGCGACCGGTTGATCTATTGCGCTGGCGCAATCGCCGAACTCTATCGTTCGCTCGGCGGCGAGGTCATCTTCTACGGCAAGCCGCACCGGCCGATCTACGACCGCGCACTTGGCATTGCCCATGAGCTGCGCCGCAACACCACCGGCCGCGTGCTGGCGATCGGCGATTCCGTCCGCACCGACCTGACCGGCGCCAATGCCATGGGGATCAATTGCGTATTCCTGACCCGCGGCATCCATGCCGATGAGTTCAGGGGCCTCGATCGCCTCAATGACAAGGCGGTGCGCAAATTCTTCGGCGACACCAAGCCGCCGCTTGCGCTGATGCACGAGCTGCGCTGGTAACGTTCCACACCGGGAGCAGAAACCGAAACGGCCGGGACGAAGGCCCGGCCGCAAAATCAGTCAGAGACGAACCGGCGCGTTTTACGCGTTGGCGTGATCCGGGAAAACCGCCTCGATCTTGGTCTTCAAGGTGGCGGCGTTGAACGGCTTGACGATGTAGTTGTTCACGCCGGCCTTCTTGGCGGCGATGACGTTCTCGGTCTTCGATTCCGCCGTGATCATGATGAACGGGGTCATCGCCAGATTGGGATCGGCGCGGACTTCCTTGAGCAGGTCGTAGCCGGTCATCGGCTCCATGTTCCAGTCCGAGATCACCAGTCCATACTTCTTCCCGCGCATCTTGCCGAGCGCCGCCGAGCCGTCGCTGGCGTCGTCGATGTTCTCGAACCCGAGCTGTTTCAGCAGATTGCGGATGATGCGGATCATGGTGCTGTAGTCATCCACCACCAGAACCGGCATCGACAAATCCATGGCCATCGCAGTGTGCTCCCTGTCGCCGTCCTGGCGCATCCCCCCTTGATGCCGCGGCGAGATGGCCCGCCGGCTTGGCACCGCGACGTGACAGCCCTGCAAAAACGCATTGACCGCCCCACTCGCGCCTCAACACCTAACATCAGCCCTTAAACAGCACGTTAATCGGGCTGGCACGGGATGGGATTGCGCCGCACCCGGCGGCTTGACTTCCGGTGCGCGGAGGCTTCACCGTCGCCCCATCATGATGTCCAATTCGTCTCCGCACAGTGCGATGCCGACCGATTTTTCCGTTATTCGCGACAACACCCCGCGCGAGGCTATTCCCAGGGGCGCCGTGGTGGCCCTGGGCAACTTCGATGGCGTCCATCTGGGACACCGGGCGGTGATCTCGGCCGCGCTCGACATGGCCCGCGCCCGTGGCCGGCCGGCGCTGGCCGTGACCTTCGAGCCTCATCCGCGCAGTTTTTTCAGCCCCAACACACCGCAGTTCAAGCTCACCGAGTTGCCGGACAAGCTGCGGTTGCTGGCGACAACCGGCCTAGCGGGGGCGGTGGTGATGACCTTCGACGCCGCGCGCGCCCGCACCACGGCCATGGATTTCATTAACCACGATCTGATCGGGCGGCTCGGTATTTCCGGCATTTCGGTCGGCTTCGATTTTCATTTCGGCAAGGGGCGCACTGGTTCGCCGGCCCTGCTCGCAGCCGAAGCCCCGAAGCTCGGCATCGAGGTGCATATCCAGTCGCATATCGATGTCGAGGGACGGGCGGTATCGTCGACCGCCATCCGCAATGCGCTGGGACAGGGCCAGCTCGACGAGGCCAGCGCGCTGCTCGGCTATCCCTGGTTCATCTCGGGGGAGGTGATCCATGGCGAGAAGCGCGGGCGCGACCTCGGCTACCCCACCGCCAATATCCGGCTCGATCCGGCCTGCGGGCTGCGGCACGGCATCTACGCGGTCCGGATCGGACGCGGCACTGAGCGCTTCGACGGTGTGGCGAGCTTCGGCCGCCGCCCGACCTTCGACAACGGCGCCCCCCTGCTCGAGGTGTTCCTGTTTGATTTCAAGGGCGATCTCTACGGCACCCGGCTCGACATCGCCTTCATCGCCTTCCTGCGGGACGAGGTGAAGTTCGAGGGCATCGAACCGCTGATCCGGCAGATGGACGATGACAGCGCCCGGGCCCGCGCCGCGCTGGCGGCCGCGCCAGAAGCCTTCCCGCCTCTCGGAAATGTTCTTGATTAGCATACCCCGGAAAAGTGGATGCCGGTTTTCCGAAAGGGCATGCTCAATCAAAAGGATAAAGCGTGGTTGGATTTCAATCCAATCGCGCTTTGGTGCCGTTTCGGGCCTTTCCGATGCCCCGTCCGTTTGCTAATGAGCAGCCTATGACCGCGCGGCGCATCATCAGCAGCATTAGCGGCCCGGCTTCCGCCTGAGCGTCACGCTCGCGCGCAAGACCGGGATGGCCTCGTTACCCCCTGAAATTCCGCGCTGAATCGCTTTTTCGCGCCGTACCGCCGAGCCTTATTCATCATGACCGACAAGCCGACCAAGACCGATGCTCCCGCCGAGGGACATGACTATTCCAAGACGCTGTACCTGCCGCAGACGGAATTTCCGATGCGCGCCGGCCTACCGCAACGCGAGCCGGACATCCTCAAGCGCTGGACCGAAATCGACCTCTACAGCCAGTTGCGCAAGACTGCGAAGGGCCGTGCCAAGTTCGTGCTGCATGACGGGCCGCCCTATGCCAACGGCCACATCCATATCGGGCATGCGCTCAACAAGATCCTGAAGGACCTGGTGACCCGGAGCCAGCAGATGCTGGGCTTCGATTCCAACTACGTGCCGGGCTGGGATTGCCACGGCCTGCCGATCGAATGGAAGATCGAGGAAGAGAACTATCGCTCCAAGGGCAAGACCAAGCCGGATCTCAAGGACCCTGCCGCGATGATCGCGTTCCGGCGCGAGTGCCGTGCCTACGCCACGAACTGGCTCAATGTGCAGCGGGAAGAATTCAAGCGCCTCGGCGTGGTCGGCGATTGGGCGCATCCCTACACCACCATGAGCTTCCCGGCGGAAGCCCAGATCGCGCGCGAGATCATGAAGTTCGCCGCCAACGGCACCCTCTATCGCGGCTCCAAGCCGGTGATGTGGTCGGTGGTGGAAAAGACCGCGCTCGCCGAGGCTGAAGTCGAATACGAGGACCACACCTCGGACACGGTGTGGGTCAAGTTTCCAGTCGCGCAGGTCGAGCTGGCCTCCGGCAAGGATGCGACCTCGGCGGTCGTGCAGGCGGTAGCGGACGCCGCGGTGGTGATCTGGACCACCACGCCGTGGACGCTGCCAGGCAACCGGGCCATCAGCTTCTCGTCGAAGATCCCCTACGGACTCTATCGCGTCACCGACGCGCCCGCCGACAACTGGGCGAAGACGGGCGACCTGCTCATCCTTGCCGACACCCTGGCGGACGCTGTGTTCAAGCAGGCGCGTGTCACCAGCTTCGAGAAGGTGGGCGCGGTGCCGGCGAACGTGCTGGCTGCCATGGAATGCACACACCCGCTGGCCGGCCTTGATGGTGGTTATCAGTTCCGCGTGCCGCTGCTCGATGGCGATCATGTCTCCGACGACACCGGCACCGGCTTCGTGCACACCGCCCCCGGCCACGGTCGCGAGGACTTCGATATCTGGACCAGCAGTGCCCGCGCCCTCGAAGCGCGCGGCATCAGTTCGACGATCCCCTACACCGTGGACGAGAACGGCGCGCTGACCGAACAGGCGCCGCACTTCACCGGCAAGCGCGTGATCAATGACAAGGGCGAAAAGGGCGACGCCAACGAGGCGGTGATCAAGGCGCTGAGCGAACGCGGCATGCTGCTGGCGCGCTCACGGCTGAAGCACCAGTACCCGCACTCCTGGCGCTCCAAGAAGCCGGTGATCTTCCGCAATACGCCGCAATGGTTCATCGCCATGGACAAGCCGATCGCCGACAACGGCACGGCCAAGCCGGGCGACACCTTGCGCGCCCGCGCGTTGCACTCGATCTCTGTCACGCGCTGGGTGCCGCCGCAGGGACAGAACCGCATCAACGGCATGATCAGTGGCCGCCCGGACTGGGTGGTGTCGCGGCAGCGCGCCTGGGGCGTGCCGATCGCGGTGTTCGTGCGCGAGCTGGGCGACGGCTCGGTCGAAATCCTCAAGGACGAGGCCGTCAATTTGCGCATTGCGGAGGCCTTCATGCAGGAAGGTGCCGATGCCTGGTATGCCGAAGGTGCACGCGCGCGCTTCCTTGGACCGCGTGCCGGCGAGGACTGGCACAAGGTCGACGACATTCTCGACGTCTGGTTCGATTCTGGATCCACCCATGCCTTCGTGCTGGAGGACGCGCAGAACTTCCCAAGCCTCGCCGGCATCAGGCGCAAGATCGATGGCGGCCAGGACACCGTGATGTATCTGGAAGGCTCGGACCAGCATCGTGGCTGGTTCCACTCCTCGCTGCTGGAAAGCAGCGGCACCCGCGGCCGCGCGCCTTATGACGTTGTGCTGACCCACGGCTTCACCCTCGACGAGCAGGGTCGCAAGATGTCGAAGTCGCTCGGCAACACCGTCGAACCGCAAAAGGTGATGGCGCAATCGGGCGCCGACATCCTGCGGCTGTGGGTCGCGAGTTCCGACACCGCCGATGACCAGCGCATCGGCCCGGAAATCCTGAAGAACACCATCGAGACCTATCGCAAGCTGCGCAATTCGATCCGCTGGATGCTCGGCACGTTGCACCATTTCACACCAGTTGATGTCGTCGATGCCGACGCCATGCCTGAGCTCGAACGGCTGATGCTGCACCGCCTGGCCGAGCTCGACGCAGTCATGCGGCAGGCCTATGCCGACTTCGACTACAAGACCGTGGTTGCCAGCCTTTCGGCATTCATGAACACCGAACTGTCGGCATTCTATTTCGACGTGCGCAAGGACACGTTGTACTGCGATCCGCCATCATCGGGGGCCCGCAAGGCGGCACTGACTACCATCGACATGCTGTGCGACGCGATCCTGAAATGGCTGGCGCCGATCCTGTCGTTCACCTGCGAAGAAGCCTGGTGGATGTACGCCCCCGACGCCGAACCGTCGGTGCATCTGACCACGTTCCGCGACGATCTCGCCGGCTTCCGTGACGATGCGCTAGCGGCGAAGTGGGACACCATCCGCGAGGTCCGTCGCGTCATCACCGGCGCGCTGGAGCTGGAGCGCGCCGCCAAGCGGATCGGCTCGTCGCTGGAAGCTTCGCCACTGGTTTATGTGTCGGACAAAGCCGTGTTCGACATTCTGGCCGATGTCGATCTCGCCGAGATCAGCATCACCTCGAACGCGATGCTGACCAACGACCAACCGCCAGCAGAGGCGTTCCAGCTCGGCGACGTGCCCGGGGTTGCGGTTGTGATCGAGCGTGCCGTCGGCACCAAGTGCGCCCGCTCCTGGAAGATCCTGCCGACGGTCGGCAGCGATCCGGAATACCCCGACGTCTCGCCGCGCGATGCGCAGGCGCTGCGCGAACTGAAGGCGCTCGGCCATGCGCTCTGACCTCAGCGTGGTGGGCCGGCTGCCATGACGCCGTCGCTCCGCGCCGGCATCGTGGCGGCGCTCGCGGCCCTGGCGCTCGACCAGGCCGCCAAATCCTGGCTGCTGTACGGCTTCGACCTCGCGCGCCGCGGCGCGGTGGTGGTCACGCCATTTTTCGATCTTGTGCTGGCCTGGAATACCGGCGTCAGTTACGGCTGGTTCCAGAACGAGGGCCCATTGGGACAGGCCGTCCTGATCGGGGTGAAGATCGTCGCGGTGGTCGTCCTGGCAATCTGGATGGCCCGCTCCCAGGCGCGGATTGCGACCATCGGTCTCGGCCTGATCATCGGAGGGGCGATCGGTAATGCCATCGACCGCTTTGCCTACGGGGCCGTTGTGGATTTTGCCCTGTTACACGTCGAAATTGGGGGGAAAACCTACAATTGGTACGTCTTTAACCTCGCCGACGTGGCCATTGTTGCCGGCGTGGCAGGCCTCCTGTATGATTCCTTTTTCGGAAAACCCGCCGTAAAAGCGCCCTGATGCCGGCCGATACGGCATGTCTGGTCGCCCGCGTGGCCTGCGCAACTCCTTGAAGCAGGACCACTTTTTGTGGCGTCTAGGAACCTGCGGCCTGTTGGCAGGCAGCCTCTTGGAACGATGTGATCGGGATTACAGCACGATGCGCAAGACCGAAGACGTTGGTCGGTATTTGGATTGGCGTTCGCCCATTTCGTCGACTGGAAAGCTGACGCGCGGCCTGCGCGTAGCCGCCTGTGTACTCGGGATCGGCCTCTGTCTCGCGACCAGCGCAGCACGCGCCGGCGATGACGATGATGAGGACGATACGCCGCTTGAGGACCGGATCATGAAGAACATCATGAGCGGGCTCGGCGGCACCAACATGGATAACAGGGGCATCGACTATCGCGAGCGCTCGCCGCTGGTGGTGCCGCGCTCGACCGATTTGCCGCCGCCCGAGAACGCAAAGACCGAAGCAAACCCGCCGAACTGGCCGAAAGACCCGACCGTCGCAGCCCGCAAGGCCGCTGCCGAAGCCAACAAGCAAGCGAAGCCGGATATGTTCCAGCTCAACAGGACGCTAACCCCGTCGGAGCTGGCGCCGAAGCGAACCAAGTCGGCGCGGTCGGCGGAGCCCCAGCAGCCCGGCAGCACCCCCGATGCCTACGGCGGCACCGGAAGCGGGCCGATGCTGTCTCCCAATCAGCTCGGCTTCAGCAGCAGCATGATCCCGAGCTTCTTCAAGGGCAATTCGTCGGAGGCCGCCACCTTCAAGGGCGAGCCGACCCGCGACAACCTGACCCAGCCGCCGGTTGGCTATCAGACCCCCTCGCCGAACTATGCCTATGGCACTGGGCCGGGAAAACCGGTCGACCAGCAGACGCCCAATCCGCTCGATCCCAATTCCGGGGTCAAGAACAACAATTGAGCTCGGCCTGCACGGACAACGTGCACACGAATTATTGAGGCATCACCCGCGCGTTGCGGCTCGACAAATCCGCAGCCCTCCTCATGATCGGATGTGGGCGAGATCGGATCGGCCTGTCGCAGGATCGATCACCGTGCGATGATACGCCCCGGATGATCGGTCGCCAGACCATTTGCGAGATTACATTGCGCATATCCCGATCGCATCGTTGGCGTCTTGTCCCGCGCACGCCGCGCTAGATTGCGATCTACCAGCGAGAGCATGAACCTGTCCCATCGTTTAGCCGACCTCGTCCGCCCTGCAACGATGCTGATGGCGGCGACGCTGTCGCTCGGCCTCATCGCATCCTCCGCCAACGCTCAAACTGCACCAGATGCTGGTCCACAGCAGGCCGCGCAGGACACTGCGGGCCAACGACCAGCGACATTCGCCTTGTCCAACGGATTGCAGGTGGTTGTCATTCCGGACCATCGCACCCCCGTCGTGACGCAGATGATCTGGTACAAGGTTGGCTCCGCCGACGAGACGGCGGGCAAGTCGGGGCTTGCCCACTTCCTCGAACACCTGATGTTCAAGGGCACATCCAATCACCCTGCCGGTGAATTCTCGCAGACCGTGATCCGCATCGGCGGCAACGAGAACGCCTTCACCTCCACCGACTACACCGGTTATTTCCAGCGCGTGCCGCGCGACCAGCTTGCGAAGATGATGGACTTCGAAGCGGACCGCATGACGGGCCTGACGCTGAAGAACGAAGAGGTGCTGCCGGAACGCGACGTGGTGCTGGAAGAATACAACATGCGCGTCGCCAACAGCCCGGATGCCCGGCTGAGCGAACAGATCATGGCCGCGCTCTACCTCAATCATCCGTATGGCCGGCCGGTGATCGGCTGGCATCAGGAGATCGAGAAGCTCAATCGCGAGGACGCGTTGGCGTTTTACAAGCGTTTCTATGCGCCGAACAATGCGACCCTGGTGATCGCGGGAGACGTCACGGTTGAGGACATCCGTCCGATGGTCGAAAAGACCTTCGGCCCGATCGCGCCACAACCCGAGATCCCGGCAAAGCGCATTCGACCGCAGGAGCCCGAACCAGCGGGACCGCGCACAGTGACATTGGCCGATCCGCGTGTCGAGCAGCCCTCCGTGCGCCGCTATTATCTGGTGCCGTCTGCGACTGCTGCAGGTGACGACAGCGTTGCGCTTGACGTGCTCGCCCAGGTGCTGGGCAGCGGCAGCAACTCCCTGCTCTATCGTGCACTGGTGGTAGACAAGCCGCTCGCAGTCTCGGCCGCGGCCTGGTACCAGGGCACGGCAATTGACGCCACTCAGTTCGCTATCGCCGCTTCGCCGAAACCCGGCGTCGAGTTCGCACAGATCGAACAGACCATCGACGCCGTCCTCGCCGAAGTCGCGCAGAACGGCGTCTCCAGTGACATGCTCGAGCGCGCCAAGACGGGGCTGATCGCAGAAGCCGTCTATGCCCAGGACAGCCAGAGCACGCTGGCGCGCTGGTACGGCGCGGCCCTCACGGTGGGTCTGTCGCTCGACGACGTCATGAACTGGCCGCGGCGGATTCGCGCCGTCACCGCCAACCAGGTGCGCGATGCTGCGCGAACCTGGCTCGACAAGAAACGGTCCGTCACTGGCTATCTGATCAAGGAAGCGCCGCGGCGCGAGGAGAAGCGCTCGTGAGGCTCAGCCGTCATCAATTCATCCGTGCAACGCTAGCACTCGCGTCCGCGCTTGTCGTGCTGCCGCTCGGCCTGTCCGCGGCGAACGCGGCCACCAAGATCCAGCGCGTGGTATCGCCCGGTGGCATTGAAGCCTGGCTGGTGCAGGATGCCACCGTCCCGCTGGTGGCGATGGAATACGCCTTCGGCGGTGGCGCCGCACAGGACCCGGCGGACAAGCCGGGCGTCAGCAACATGATGGCCGAATTACTTGACGAGGGCGCCGGCGACCTGGATTCCAGCGCGTTCCACGACCGGCTCGAACGCCGCGCTATCCAGATGACGTTCCAGACCTCGCGCGATTATCTTCGCGGCGCGCTGCGGATGCTCAAGGACGATCGCGACGAGGCGTTCGACCTGTTGCGCTTGGCCCTGACGGAGCCCCGTTTCGATACCGAACCGGTGGAGCGGATTCGCGCGCAGATGGCGTCTGCCTTGCGCCGCGAGAGCACGACACCGTCATCGCTCGGAAACCGCGCGTTCTGGCGACTGGCGTTTCCTGATCACCCTTACGGCAAACCGACCAACGGCACCCTCGAAAGCCTGCCGACGATTCAAGCCGGCGATCTCAACGACTACAGGCGTCGCGTGCTGGCGAAAGACACCCTGAAGATCGCTGTGGTCGGCGACATCGATGCAGCGGCCCTGGGCAAGCTGCTCGATCTCGCCTTCGGCAAGCTGCCGGCTAAGGCTCAATTGACCCCCGTTCCGGACGTCGCGGTTGCCGCCCCGCCGCAGCGCGTGTTCGTGCCGCTCGACGTGCCGCAGACGGCCATCATGTTCGGCGGCCCAGGACTGAAACGCGACGATCCCGATTTCATGACCGCCTATGTGCTGAACCATATTCTGGGCGGTGGCGCGCTGTCCTCACGGCTCTACCGGGAAGTGCGCGAAAAGCGGGGGCTGGCTTATTCGGTCTATGAATCCCTGATCTGGATGAATCGCTCGGCATTGTTCGCGGGAGCGACCGCGACCCGCGCCGACCGTGCCAGCGAAACCGCCGACACCGTGACCAGCGAAATCCGCCGGATGGCGGAAGAAGGTCCGACCCAGACGGAACTCGACGAGGCGAAATCCTATCTCAAGGGCTCACAGATGCTTGCACTCGACACCTCGTCGAAGATCGCGGGCGCGCTGGTGCAGTACCAGATCGACAATCTCGGCATCGACTATATCGAGAAGCGCAATGCACTGGTCGATGCGGTCACGCTGGCGGACGCCAAGCGCGTCGCCAAGCGGCTGTGGGGCCAGGGATTGCTGACCGTGGTGGTCGGACGCGCCAAGGAAGCATCCGTTCAACCGGTGCAGACGCCGACGCCGCCTCCGACAGGCAAAAATTGAGCCGATGAGGCTCGCAAACACGGTATGTTGGCGGGATCACGATTCCCGTGCTGGGGATCGTTCACTCCGGTTTGGCCATGCTGCGGATTACTCACGCGATCTCAATTGACGAAAACGACATCGAGATCAGCTTCGTCCGCGCCTCCGGCCCGGGCGGGCAGAATGTCAACAAGCTCTCCACTGCCGCACAGTTGCGTTTTGACGCGAGGCGCGCCGCGCTGCCGCCCGATGTCGGGGCGAGGCTGGAGCGGCTGGCCGGGCAGCGCATGACCAAGGATGGCGTCATCGTCATCCATGCCCAGCGTTATCGCACCCAGGAGCGCAACCGCGAGGACGCGATCGAGCGGTTGGTCGATCTGCTGCGCGATGCCGCCGTGCGCCCTACACCCCGCCGCGCCACCAAGCCGACCTTCGGCTCCAAGCAGCGCCGGCTTGAGGGCAAGAAGAAGCGCGGCAACGTCAAGGCCATGCGCGGCGGGCGGTTCGACGATTAAGGCGTTGCGTCCAGCGGAGCAGATACCGGCTCGCGTCAAAACCAAGAGCTAGAGTGCCGCGCTCGCGGCAATACAGCGTCGGGCATGATCGGCAAACGCCTGCACCGCCGGCTTCGGGTTCGCCGCCTGATAAAGATTGATCCGGAACGCCGGCAGCCTCGGCAGATGTCGGCTCGTGCCGAGGATTTCGAGGCTGTCCGGCACCGAATGACTGAGCAGCGGCGCGATGGCGAGATCCGCCTCCAACGTCGCCCGCACCGGCTCCATGTTGCTGACCTCGCACACTGCCAGCCACTCCCGGCGCGCCTTGCGCAGTGCCGCGATCGCGATGGGACGAAACACGCAGGCGTCCGCCCCGATCGACAGCGGCAACGGATCCTTTCGATGCGCTTCGCCGCCGCGGGCACCAACCCACACCAGCCGGTCGTTGCGCAGGGTCTCACCGCCCTTGCCGCAGCCGAGCTCGGTGGTCAGCGCCAGATCGATGTTCCCCGCCCTGAGCTCGGAGAGCAGCACCACCGAATCCTGGCAGACCAGCGTCACTCGGATGGCCGGAAACGCCTTGCTGAAACGGCGCAGGATCGGCGGCGTGTAACTGCCGATGATGTCGTACGGCGCACCGAACCGCACTTCGCCCTGAAATACCGGCTGCCGCAGCGAGGCCCAGAGCTGATCGTTGGCGGCGACGTATTGCGTCGCCGCTGCCATCACGCCACGCCCGTCCGGCGAGAGGATCAAGCGACGGCCGGAGCGCACGAACAAGGCGTGGCCCGACAACTGCTCCAAGCGTTTGATCTGCTGGCTGATGGCGCCTTGCGAGAGATTCATCAGGTCCGCAGCCTTGGTCACGCCGCCGGTCTCCACCACGGCGAGAAAGGCGCGAATGATGGTGACGTCGATATCCCGGTGCATGGCATCGGCCCATTTCTATTAGAAAATCTAATATAACTGTTTAAATACATTAGATATCATAAATCTCTGGTGTGGCCTAGGGTTCGCAGGTCAACATCGGAATCACACCATGACTGCACTCACAGGCGTCTTCGCGCCGCTGGTCACGCCGTTCAGGGATGGCCGGGTCGATCTTGCGAGCTATCGCCGCCTGATCGACCATTTCCTCACAGCCGGCGTCTCCGGCTTCGTGCCGCTGGGCACCACCGGCGAGGCGCCCGCCCTCGACGACGACGAGATCGATGCGATCGTGGAGGCAACGGTCAGCACGGTGGCAGGCCGGGTGCCCGTCTTCGTGGGCATCGGCGGTAACGCCACCCACAAGGTAGTCAGGGCGATCAAGCGGCTCGCGCGCTACGATTTCCCGGGCATCCTGTCGGTCTGCCCGTACTACAACCGCCCGACGCAGGATGGGCTGCGGCAGCACTTCACGGCCATCGCGGAAGCCACCGATCGCCAGATCCTGATCTACAACATTCCCTACCGCACATCGGTCAATCTCGCCAACGACACCCTGCTGCGCCTGGCGGAACTGCCCAACATCGTCGGCGTGAAGGACTCCTCCGGCAACATGGCCCAGTCGCTGCAGTTGCTCGCCAACCGCCCGAAGGACTTTTCCGTGCTCACCGGCGAAGACGAGCTGTTCCTGTCCAATCTCAGCCACGGCGGCGATGGCGGGATCCTCGCCTCCTGTCATCTCGCAACCGATGCCTTTGTGGACGTGTTCCGGCTGCACACCGCCAACGACCATCGCGGTGCGCGGGCGCGATGGACGCCGCTGATGCGCATGATTCCGGCACTCTTCCGGGAGGCCAATCCGATCCCACTCAAGTACTGCCTGTGGCGCCAGGGCCTCATCGCATCCCCCGAATGCCGCCTGCCGCTGACCGCAGTGTCGCAGGGATTGGCGGGGGAACTCGACCGGTTGCTGGAACAGCTGCCCGCGCCGCTGCAGCACGTGGCCGCAGCCTGAACTGAGGCACGGGGATAAGCGTCGAATAGCCCTCCCGCCGAGGGTCCGGAATCCCTAGATTACCGGACCCTTTGCGAATCGACCTCAATCCGCCCATGCCCGTCCGCCAGCTGCCAGAAACCATCGTCAATCGCATCGCCGCCGGCGAGGTCGTTGAACGGCCAGCCAGTGCGGTCAAGGAACTGGTCGAAAACGCCATCGACGCCGGCGCCAGCCGGATCGACATTTTCACCGAAGGCGGCGGCCGGCGGCGGATCACCATCACCGACGACGGTTATGGCATGACCCGGGACGACCTGGCGCTTGCGGTCGATCGCCACGCCACCTCCAAGCTCGACGACGAAGACCTGCTACGCATCCGCACACTCGGTTTTCGCGGCGAGGCGCTGCCCTCGATCGGTGCGGTGGCGCGGCTCGCCATCACCACCCGCCACGCCAGCGAGCCGCACGCCTGGGAGCTCCACGTCGAGGGTGGCGCGAAGTCGGGCATTGCGCCCGCCGCGCTGACGCAGGGCACCCGCGTCGATGTCAGCGATCTCTTCTTCGCGACCCCCGCCCGGCTGAAATTCCTCAAAACCGACCGCACCGAGGCGGAGGCGATCCGCGAGATCGTACGCCGCCTCGGCATGGCCCGCCCCGATATCGCCTTCACCCTCGCCGGCGAGGAGCGTGCGCCGGTGACCTGGGCCGCGGCACTGCCGGGTGCACCGGGCCGCCTGACCCGTCTCGGCGATATCCTGGGCGCGGATTTTCGCGCCAGCGCCATCGAGGTTCGTTCCGAGCGCGAAGGCACCACCGTCGAGGGCTATGCGGCGGCCCCCTCGCTGACCCGGGCCAATGCACTGGGCCAGTATCTGTTCGTCAATGGGCGTCCGGTGCGCGACAAGTTGATTCTCGGTGCCGTGCGTGCCGCCTATGCCGACTATCTGCCACGTGACCGTCACCCGGTGGTGGCGCTGTTCGTCACCCTCGACCCGCAAGAGGTCGATGCCAACGTCCATCCCGCCAAGACCGAAGTGCGCTTCCGCAACGCCGGCCTGGTTCGCGCCCTGATCATTCATGCGCTCAAGGAGGGTTTGGCGCGCGAAGGCCGGCGCACCGCCGCCAACGGCGGCGACGCCGCGGTGATGGCCTTCCGGCCCGGCGTGAACCGTCCCCTGAACTGGGACTGGCAGCGTTCACCGTTTTCTCCCGCAACACCCACCACATCATTCGAGGGCGCGACGGACACCGCCTTTGCCGAACCCACGCAAGCGCATTTCCAGCCAAATTTCTCGCCGCGTTTTGATGTGGGCGCGCCCGCCGCCGATGTGCGGGCCGCCGCGCCGCCCGCCGCCGACCTGCTCGATCGGCCGCTCGGTGCGGCCCGCACCCAGATCCACGAAACCTATATCGTCTCGCAAACACGCGACGGCCTCGTGGTGATCGACCAGCACGCCGCGCACGAGCGCATCGTTTATGAAAAGCTGAAAGCATCGCTGGCGCGCAACGGCGTACAGCGGCAGATCCTGCTGATCCCCGAGATCGTCGAGCTGGACGAGGCCACCGTGGAGAAGCTGCTGGCGCGCGCCGACGAACTGGAGACGTTCGGCTTGGCCATTGAATCCTTCGGACCTGGCGCGGTCGCGGTGCGCGAAACGCCGTCGCTGCTCGGCAAGACGGACGCCGCCTCGCTGCTGCGTGATCTCGCCGACCATATGGCAGAGTGGGACGAGGCGTTGCCGCTGGAGCGCCGGCTGATGCATGTCGCCGCGACCATGGCCTGCCACGGCTCGGTGCGCGCCGGCCGCATCCTCAAGCCCGAGGAAATGAACGCACTGCTGCGCGAAATGGAAGTGACACCCAACTCCGGCCAGTGCAACCATGGCCGTCCGACCTATGTGGAACTGAAGCTCGGCGACATCGAAAAACTGTTTGGGCGGCGCTGAGCGCCTGCGGCATTTCCCGACCATCGGATCGCGACCCGCAATTCCCACACGCCTTCATTGCACGCGAGGCAATGGCAAGAATTTGGACTGTCATCGGCGCACGCAGCGGCCGATCGTTACCCGATTGCCGCAGGGCATTCCAATGATGGATTGGACGCAGCGCTGCGCTCGGATGATTTCATTTGCGCGGATCATGCTCTAACATCCCCGGACGATTGGCCCGTATTTTCGACGGACAAACCGTCGTTCATTTTTGCGGAAACCGCACAACCGCGAGCGGCAACCAAGCCGCCGGATCAAGGAGAGGATTTTCATGAGGATCAGGTCGCTGGCAGGGCTTGCTGGCCTTGCCGCCATCGCATGCATCGTGGCCTCCGCCGCCGAGGCGCGGATCACCAAACTCACCATCACGCGGGTCGAATCTCCCACCTTCGAGGGCCGCAGCTTCGGCAGTGTCGGCACCTATGACAAGCTGGTGGGACGCGCGACGGGCGAAGTCGACCCCAAAGATCCCCGCAATGCGATCATCACCGACATTGCGCTCGCGCCGCGCAATGCGCGCGGCATGGTCGAATACGAAACCGACGTTTTGATGCTGCGGCCGACCGATCGCCGCAAAAGCAACCATAGACTCTGGTACGAACTCACCAACCGCGGCCGTGTTCTGTCGTTCGCGCAATTCAACGATGCGGATGAGACCAACACCCCGACATCAGCAGCTGATGCGGGCAACGGCTTTCTGATGCGGCAAGGCTACAACATCCTGATCAGCGGCTGGGACATCAGTGCACCCGCTGGCGGTGGCAGCTTCACCATGAAGGCGCCGGTTGTCGCAAACTCCGACGGCGCGCCACTGACCGGCCCTTCGATGGAAGAATTCGTCGTCGAAGATGGCAAGACTCTCACCGGGGCGCTCACCTATCCTGCCGCATCGCTCGACAAGGCGAAAGCCACCCTCACTGTACGCGTCCGCTACGACGACACGCCGACGGTGATTCCGACCGACCAGTGGGACTATGCCAACGAAGCCGGCACGGCGATCAGACTCGCCGAAGAAGCCTCGCCGTTCCGGCAGGGCACACTCTATGAGTTCACCTATGTGGCGAAGAATCCGGTGGTGGCCGGCCTCGGCTTCGCGGCGGTGCGCGATCTCGCGAGTTTCGCACGACGTGCCGAGAAGGACGATGCCGGCGTCGCCAATCCGTTCGCCGGCGACGTGCAGCAGGTCTATACGGCCTGCGTCTCGCAGCCCTGCCGCACCATGCACGATTTCCTGTGGCTCGGCTTCAATGCGGACGACAATGGCGGCAAGGCGGTGGACGGCATCGTCAACTGGGTTGGTGGCGCGACCGGCATCTTCATGAATCATCGATTCGCGCAGCCGTTCCGCACCCACCGCCAGCATATCGGCCGCCACTATCCGGAATTCCAGGTGCCGTTCACCAATCAGATCGTGACCGATCCGGTGACGGGAAAAACCGACGGACGGCTGCGCCGCTGCCTCGAAAACAACACCTGCCCCAGGATTTTCGAGGTCAATTCGGAGAACGAATACTGGTCGAAGAACATGGCCATGCTGCATGTCGACACCACGACCAAGGATATCGGCGAACCGGCGAACGTCCGTGCGTACCTTGTGGCCAGCACACCGCACGGCGGTGGCGTCCCCAACACCGGCAAAGGCTATTGCCAGCAGGCGCGCAATCCCCTGGTCGGCAACCCGGTGCTGCGCGCGCTACTGGTGGCGATGGATGAATGGGTCACGAGCGACACCGAGCCGCCCGCAAGCCAGTTGCCGCGCAGCGCCGACGGCACGCTGGTGACCTCCGAGCAGGGCAAGGTCGGTTATCCCGCGATTCCGGGCGTCACCTACAACGGCCGCATGCACACCGGCGACCTCTGGGACTTCGGTCCTGATTTCGACAAGGGCATTCTCTCGACGCTGCCACCGCGGCTGGTCGGCACGCCCTATCCCGCGCTGGTGCCAAAGACCGATGGCGACGGCAACGACGTCGCCGGCATCCGCCTGCCCGATGTCGCCGTGCCGATCGCGACCTACAATGGCTGGGGCCTCCGCGCGTCCGGCGACGGCTGCGATCATTTCGGCCAGATCATCCCGTTTGCCAAAACCAAGGCAGAACGGCTCGCGGCCAACGATCCACGACTGTCGATCGAGGAGCGCTACGCCAGCAACATGGACTACGCGAAGGCCGTCACCAACGCCGCAACGGCGCTGAAAACACAGCGACTGCTGCTCGACGAGGACGTGCAGCGTTATGTCGTGAAGGCCGGCGAAAGCGGGATCGGGAAATAGCTGCTCGATCTCGTAGCCCGCATGAGCGGAGCGACATGCGGGACAAGCGCAAATCCCGAATATCGCTTTCGCTCATCCGGGCTGCAGAGCGCGCATGATGACAAACTCGGTGTCGTCATACGCGCGGCGCTCCAATTCCTCAAACCCGCTGGGCACAACGAAGGCCGCGGCCTTTCCTTCCTCCACGATCACCAAGGCATCCGGTACAAGCCATTTCCCGTCGCGCAGCGCCACCACAGCCTTCTCCGCTAGCCCCATATTGTAGGGCGGATCGAGGAACGCCAACGCAAATGGCTCCATCGGATGGACCGGGCCCGGGCTCGTGGCATCGCGGCGGTACACCTTGCTGACACCGCCGAGCCCCAGCGCCTCGATGTTCTGCCGCAACAACGCGCGCGCCTCCGCGCCATTGTCGACGAACAGCACAAAGCTCGCACCGCGCGAGATCGCCTCGATGCCAAGCGCGCCCGTGCCGGCAAACAGATCGAGCACACGGGCGCCCTCGATCGGATCGCCATAGGCATGGGCCAGGATATTGAACAGCGACTCGCGCAGCCGGTCCGCGGTGGGACGGATCTCGCGTGATGACGGCGACGCGATATTGCGTCCCCGCAATCGTCCGCCGACCACACGCATGAGTTAGTCTTCCCGCGGCTTGATATCGCGCTTGCCGTGATAGCCGCGCTTGGGACGGCTATAGGGCTTCTCGCCGCCATCGCGCTCGCCCGAACGTTCGACCAGCACGCGGCGACCCTTGCGGTCCGCCACCGATGCCGCCCTGACCGGCCGCTTCGGCTTTTCATACAACGGTTCGCGGCCCTCGATCTGGTCGGGCTTCGACGGAGATCCGAAGTCCGCACCGGAGAGCGCGACGATCTTTTCGCCGAGCTGCTCGCGCAGCACCCGGGTCTTGATCTCATCGACCTCGCCTTCGCCGAGTTCGGCCAGTTGGAACGGACCGTAGGAGACACGGATCAGGCGGTTCACTTCCAGACCGAGATGCGCCAGCACATTGCGCACTTCGCGGTTCTTGCCTTCGCGGATCGCGAACACGATCCAGACGTTGGCGCCCTGATCGTGCTCGAGTTGAGCGTCGATCGAGCCGTACTTCACACCGTCGACTTCGACACCCTTGCGCAACTCATCGAGTTGCCCCTGGGTGACGGTGCCGTGGGCACGGACGCGATAACGCCGCAGCCAGCCGGTGTCCGGCAGCTCCAGCGCGCGCGCTAGGCCGCCGTCATTGGTCAGCAGCAGCAGTCCTTCGGTGTTGAAATCCAGCCGCCCGATGCTGATCAGCCGCGGCAGGTGATCCGGCAGATTATCGAACACGGTGGGACGACCTTCCGGGTCGTCATGGGTGGTCATCAGCCCACGCGGCTTGTGGTAGAGAAATAGCCGCGTGCGCTCGCGCTCCGGCAACGGCTGACCGTCCACGGTGATGACATCGCGTTCGGTGACGTCGAGTGCGGGCGAGGTCAGCACGCGGCCGTTGACGGCGACGCGGCCCTGCATGATCCACTCTTCGGCATCCCGGCGCGAACACAGACCCGCGCGCGCCAATCGTTTGGCAATGCGCTCGGCGCCTTTTTTCGGAGCGGGAGCGGCGGCAGGCTTGCTGCGACGGTCCGTCTCCGGCCTGCGCTCGCGATAGGCCCCGCGACCGCCGAATGCCGGGCGCTTGACGAAAATCTTGGAATCGTCGGGCTCGCCGCGCGGCCTCTCGTCACGCGTCTCGCTGCGCGGATGCTCCTGCCAGGCATTGCGGTCGCCACGCGGACGTTCGAAGCGTGGCCGGTCGCCGGATGCACGATCCTCACGCGGTCGATCGAACTTTGGACGGTCAGATCGGGGGCGATCGAATTTCGGGCGGTCGCCGGCGGGGCGATCGTCGCGGGGCCGGCTGAACTTGCGTGGACCACGATCATCGGAACCGGCACGGTCCGGACGATCGCCGGGCGGGCGCGAAAATCGCGGGCGCTCGTCGCCGTCGCGCGCCGGCGCACCGCGGCGCTGCCAGGGCTTGTCGCCGCCGCGATCGCTGCCGGCAAAATCCTCACGCGGCTTGCGCGGCCCGCGTGAAAATGGCCGATCGCCGTCCTGGCGGTCGCCCCTGCCCCCCGGCTTTGCACCGAACGGCCGCTTCTCGCCGAAGGGGCGTTTGTCGCCAAATTTCTTCTCTGCAAACCGGCCGGCCGGGCGGGCGTCGCTGCGTTCGCCACGCGGCGCACGGTCGTCGCGGTTGCGCGGTGTGAACGGACGATCGCCGCCACGATCCTCCCGCGGCTTGAAGCGCGGCCGATCCTCGCCGCCGCGGTCCGGGCGTGGCGTGAATTCCTTGCGCGGCCCGCGGTCCGGGCGATCGTCGCGATTGAAGCGTGGCTTGGGACGATCGCCGTCATCGCGGAAGCGCGCGCCGCCCGCACCCGCCTTGGCCGCAAACGGCCGATCGGAGCGCGGACGATCCGATGCCGGCCGCGGAGAATAAGGCCGCTTCACCCCGGGCTTGCGATCGCCGAACGGCTTGTCGCCGAAGGACTTCTTGTCGCCATACGATTTCTTTTCACCAAAAGGCTTTTTGGCACCGAACGATTTGCCGCCGCTGCGCGCCGGACGTTCATCACGCGAGCGCTCGCCCCCGCCATCGCGGCCCCTGCCGAATCCCTTTCCGGCATGGCGGCCGGCGCCGCGGGTGCCGCGCGGCGTGGCGTTGTTTTTATCTTTGTCGCGGGGCATGACGTCTCTCGCTGTAAATGGTGCCGCTCGCCGGAGATTGACTCAACGCAGTTGAATCAGGCTCTCGCGATTGTCGTTCTGAGGATGATCTTTAGCGCGTATTCCGCAAAAGTGGATACCGGTTTTGCGCAGGGAATACGCGCAAGTCTTTGAAGTAAAGCATCTTCTTGGGGCGAACCAGGGTCCGCTTCGCTGGAGGATGCTGAAACCGGTGTCTACTTCTCCGAACCATGCTCTAACAGAGTTATTGCTGCGAGACGAGCTATGACTGCACAATCTTTCATGGATTTGGCCCTGAAACAGGCCGAAATCGCCGGAAATGCCGGCGAAGTGCCGATCGGCTGCGTCATCGTCCGCAATGGCGAGGTCATCGCACGGGCCGGAAACCGCACCTTGACCGACCGAGATCCGTCAGCCCATGCGGAAATCCTAGCGATCCGGCAAGCCGCCACCGCGCTTGGCAGCGAGCGGCTGGTGGACTGCGACCTCTACGTGACCCTGGAGCCATGCACCATGTGCGCCGGCGCGATCTCGTTTGCCCGGATCCGGCGGCTGTATTACGGCGCCGCCGACCCAAAGGGGGGCGCCGTGGACTCCGGCGTGCGGTTTTTCGCCTCACCGACCTGCCACCATGCGCCGGAGGTGTATTCGGCGGTCGGGGAAACCGAGGCCGCAGCCCTGTTGCGCGACTTCTTCAAGGCGCGACGATAACTCAAAGCTTCAGTTTCATGCCCTCGTGCGAGGCAACGAAGCCGAGCCGGCGATAGAAACGATGGGCATCGCGGCGGTCTTTGTTGGTGGTCAGTTGCAGCTGCCAGCAGCCCTTGGCGCGCGACATCCTGACCGCCTCCACCATCATCTGCTCGCCGATCTTGCGGCCGCGATAGCGGCGGTCGACCCGCACGCTTTCGACCTGTGCGCGCCAGCCGCCTTTCATCAGCAGCCCCGGCAGGAAGGTCAGCTGGAAGCAGCCGATGATCTCGCCATCCTGCTCCCAGACATAGGTCGCATCGTTCGGATTGGAATCAATCGCATCAAAGGCCGCGAGATATGGCGCCATGTCGCTGTTGGGATCGTCGCGCTGGTCGCTGATCTGGTCTTCGGCAAGCAGTTGCAGCAGCCGGGGAACGTCATCTCGTTTTGCTTTACGCAAAGCCATCGTCTACTCCGAAAAGAACTTCAGCAACGCCGCGGCCGTCGCATCCGGATTTTCCTCGGGCAGGAAGTGTCCGGCATCGATCGCCGCCCCGGAGACATTGGTCGCCCATTTGCGCCAGCCGTCGAGCGGTGAGCCGGCTGCCGCGGCGAAACCCGCACCACCCCACAACGCCAATAGCGGCGCGGTGATCTTCTTGCCCGCGTCGAGATCGGCCTTGTCATGGTCGAGGTCGGCATAGGCGCCGGCGCGGTAATCCTCGCAGGCGGCGTGGATCCGCAGTGGATCGCGCAGCGCCGTGAGGTAATGCGCGACCGCGCGTGGATCGAATGGGTTCGGCGCATCCTTCTTCGCCCAGGATTGGAAGGTGCGGCCGAAATAATCATCCGGATTGGACTGGATCAGATTCTCCGGCACCGGATGCGGCTGCGCCAGCATCAGCCAGTGATAGGCGCGCAAACCAAAGGCGCGATCCATCTTCGCCCAGTAATCGTAGGTCGGTTGAATGTCCAGGGTGGCGACTTTCGACAATCGCCCGGGATGATCCAGCGCCAAACGATAGGTAACTCGCCCGCCGCGGTCGTGCCCAGCCAGCATGAACTGCGCGTGTCCCAACTTGTCCATCACCTCGATCATCGCCTGCGCCATGGCGCGCTTGGTGAAGGGCGTGTGGTCAGCATCGGTCTTCGGCACGTCGGACCAGCCGTAACCCGGCAGATCGGCAATGATCAGCTTGAATTTGTTTGCGAGCTGCGGCGCCACCTTGTGCCACATCACGTGGGTCTGCGGGTAACCGTGCAGCAGCAGCAGCGGCGGACCGCTGCCGCCGACGCGGGCGAAGATGCGGCCGCGGCTGGTGGTGATCCATTCGGAGGCATAGCCGGGAAAAAGATCGGCAAGATCGGACATGACGCGGCTCTCACATCATCAGGCGCCGTCAGGTTCCGCACGGCGCGCGCGGCACCGATGGTTCAAGCACCGGCCATCGCGGCTGACAACACGCACGATCGCATATGCGATCCTCGCCTCAGGAGTCCGCCTCTCGTGCCACCGCCTGCCAGCCGATGTCGCGACGGCAGAAGCCTTCCGGCCAGCGGACGAGATCGACGGCCTGATAGGCGCGTGCCTGTGCCTCGCGCACCGTCTTGCCGCGTGCCGTGACATTGAGCACGCGGCCACCATTGGACAGAATTTTGTCACCATCGGCCTTGGTGCCGGCATGGAAGATCTCGACGCCGTCAACATTCGACGCGACATCGAGGCCTTCGATCCGCGTGCCCTTGGCGTAATCGCCGGGATAACCGTTGGCGGCCATCACCACCGTCAGCGCCGCGTCGGGATACCAGCGCAGATCGAAATGCTTCAATTGACCGTCGCAGGCCGCCAGCAGCGCCGGCACCAGATCCGACATCAGGCGCAGCATCAGCACCTGGGTTTCCGGATCGCCGAAACGGACATTGTACTCGATCAGCTTCGGCCCGGTGTCCGTGATCATCAGGCCAGCGAACAGCACGCCCTTGAAGGGCATGCCCTTCGCCTTCATCGCCTTCAGCGTCGGCTGGATGATTTCGTCCATGGTGCGCTGGCACATCGCCTCGGTCATCACCGCGGCCGGCGAGTAGGCACCCATGCCGCCGGTGTTCGGCCCCTTGTCGCCGTCGAAGGCGCGCTTGTGGTCCTGTGCCGCGGCCAGCGGCAGCGCATCATCGCCGTCGCACAATACGAAGAAGGAGGCTTCCTCGCCGGTGAGGAATTCTTCGACCACGGCTTCCGCGCCGGCCGCGCCGAAGCCGCCGCCAAGCATCATGTCGATGGCGTCTTCCGCTTCCGCAATGGTCATCGCCACCACGACGCCCTTGCCGGCGGCAAGCCCGTCCGCCTTGACCACGATCGGCGCCCCCATCTGCCGGATATAGGCCTTGGCCTTGGCGGCATCGCTGAAGCGCTGATAGGCGGCAGTCGGAATATTGTTGGCCTGGCAGAGGTCCTTGGTGAAGCCCTTCGAGCTCTCGAGCTGGGAGGCGGCCTTGCTCGGACCGAACGCCTTGAAACCGGCGGCGGCGAGGTCATCGACGATGCCGGCGGCGAGCGGCGCCTCCGGACCGACCATCACGAAATCCACCCTGTTCGCCTTGCAGAAATCGATCACCGCCTGATGGTTGGCGATATCGAGCGCGACGCATTCGGCCTCCTGCGCCATGCCGGCATTGCCGGGCGCGCACCAGAGCCTGGTCAGTAATGGCGAACCAGCGATTTTCCACGCCAGCGCGTGCTCGCGCCCGCCGGAACCGAGAAGAAGGATGTTCATGGTGGTCTCCTGACCTCGCTCGGTTAACGGGTCGGGACGGCTGAGACAAGAGGCGGATGGGGCTCTATCCGGCGCCCTCGATGATCTGCCGCAGCAGCGCCACGTGGCGGGCGAATGCCCCCCGGCCAGCCGGGGTCGCGGTCACCCGGGTCTGCGGCTTTTTCCCGACAAACGATTTATCGACAGCCACATAGGCCGCTTTGGCCAGGGTTTCGATGTGGGCGCCGAGGTTGCCGTCGGTGGCGCCGGTTAGTGACTTCAATCGGGTGAACTCCAGCCCCTCGCCGGCCGGCAGGGCGTTGAGCGCCGCCATGATTCGAAGCCGCAGCGGCTGATGGATGACGTCGTCGAGCTCTGTCATTCGTCAGCTCCGGCGCATCCAGAGACCGCCCAGCACGAGGCCGCCGCCATTGACCACCGCCATCCACAACTCGAACCAGGGACCGACGAAGAAATAGCCGACAAGCGTCAACGCGGTGATGCCAAGGCCGATCGCCACGAACGCGAACCCGACCCATAAGCCGACAATGCTGTAGGCCAGCATGAAATAGATCGGCCAGAACGCGCCGAGCTGACGCGGCGTGAAGTGCACGAGCCCGCTCGTCCACAGGAAGCCGAAGGCGAAGAACAACACGAAGGCGACAAACATCCTGGCATCGACGGTGCGGACGCCGGCGCGCGCATAACCGATGGCGCTGATCGCGACCGAGCCGGCGATCCCCGCGACGTCCACCGCGATCCAGGCATAACCCGCATGGCGCGGCCAGAGATAGGACGCGACATAACCGGCGAAGGTCAGCGCGCCCCACAGGATCAGCAGCAGGCTGGCAAGCCGATAGACCCGCGACTGGCGAACCCGGCGAACGACGTCGTCGATGTCGGACAGCGCCGCCGCGGCATCCTTGGGATCGATGGTCATCACGAACTCGCATCGGGTTTGGCGACGTCATCGGCGATCACCGACACCGCCGCAGGATCGCTGACGATCCCCATGTGGTTGACGCCGTCGATGATTTTGACGCTGGCGCGCGGGCCGACGGCGTCACGGTATTTATCCGAAAACATCAGTTCGTCGGCGGCGCCCGCGAAAATCGCGACCGGCCGGGTGGCAGCGGCGAGATCCTGCCGGAAATCCCGCGAGACCGCGAAATTGCGCATCAGCCGGTAGGAATAGATCGATGTCGCGGTCCTGGCGGAGTTTGGCGGCACCGCAAGCGCCAGCGTCGGCAGGGATTCCGCCCAGGGCAAACCGAGCCGGTGCAGCACCGACAGCGCGAGGAAGCGCGGAATGTCCGCGCTGGCCCAGCCGCCGGAATTGGGACGGCTGGTCGGCGCGTCGTAGCCGAGATAGGGCGCGAGCAGCACGGTGCGCGTGAACAGGCCCTGGATCGGTGAGCCGGCCACGCGCAGCGCAAAACCGCCGCCGGAGGAATGGCCGACCAGGACCAGCGGCGCCGACGGATGGTCGCGGCGGATGATGCCGACGAGATCGGCGAGATCGTCCTCGAGCTGCCCGAGATAGGCGATGTCGCCGCGCGTGCCCGAGCCGCCATGGCCGCGCATGTCCACCGCATAGGTTTCCACACCCCGCGCGGCCAGGGCGCGGCACAGGACGGAGATCGCGCCGCGGCTGGAGCCGGCCGAGCCATGGACCACAATCGCGATCCGATCGGTCGCGGGCGTTGCCGCGGCATAGTGCCGATAGGCCAGGTCCGTGCCGTCGCGGGCCTGGAAACGATCGGGCGCCGGCAGCTGGCTCAGGTCGATCGCCTTGCGGGCGGCCGAAATCGACGCCAGTTCCGGCGGTTGCGTCAGCGGCCAGGCGATCAGGCCGACCAGCAGCACTGCAACAAGGCCGATGGCGGCGAGAGCCCAACTCATCGCCTGC
This sequence comes from Hyphomicrobiales bacterium, assembly GCA_041424235.1. Lineage (GTDB taxonomy): Bacteria > Pseudomonadota > Alphaproteobacteria > Rhizobiales > Xanthobacteraceae > Bradyrhizobium_A. The sequence goes on along the minus strand of JBGMOD010000012.1, from coordinate 30,845 downwards.
ACCAGGCGACGCACTGCGGTGGCGATCATGACACTCCTCCGGTTCGATCGGAGGATTTATAGAGTACTCTGTAATACAGAGTCAATGCCATGTTTTGACCCGATTGGCGCTGGCGGCCGGGAGAGCTTAGGTTCGCCGGCATTGCGTCCGAAGGCCCCGATTCGATGTCCGACCTGTCTGCTGCCCCACTGCCCAATTCGCCCGAATTCACGGTGTCGGAGCTGTCCTCCTCGCTGAAACGCACCGTGGAGGACGCCTATGGCCATGTCCGCGTCCGCGGCGAGATCTCCGGTTTTCGCGGCGCGCATTCCTCCGGCCATTGCTATTTCGCGCTCAAGGACGCCACCGCCAAGATCGAGGCGGTGATCTGGAAGGGCGTCCACGGCCGGATGCGGTTCCGGCCGCAGGAAGGTCTCGAGGTCATCGCCACCGGCAAGCTGACGACGTATCCGGGATCGTCCAAATACCAGATCGTGATCGAGGCCCTGGAACCCGCCGGCATCGGCGCCCTGATGGCGCTGATGGAGGAGCGCAAACGCAAGCTCACCGCCGAGGGGCTGTTCGACACCGAGCGCAAGAAACCCCTGCCCTGGCTGCCGGAGGTGATCGGCGTGGTCACCTCGCCGACCGGCGCGGTGATCCGCGACATCCTGCACCGGCTGGAGGACCGTTTCCCCCGCCGGGTGCTGGTGTGGCCGGTGCGGGTGCAGGGCGAGGGCTCGGCCGAGCAGATCGCCTCCGCCATCCGCGGCTTCAACGCCCTGCCGGAGCGCGGCCGGATCCCGCGGCCGGACCTGCTGATCGTCGCGCGCGGCGGCGGCTCGCTGGAGGACCTGTGGTCGTTCAACGAGGAGATCGTGGTGCGCGCCGCGGCCGAAAGCACCATCCCGCTGATCTCGGCAGTGGGCCACGAGACCGACGTGACCCTGATCGATTTCGCCGCCGACCGCCGTGCGCCGACGCCGACCGCCGCGGCTGAAATGGCCGTGCCGGTGCGCGCCGAGCTGATGGTCGAGGTCGCCGCCCTGGCGCAACGCAATTTCACCAGCTGGCAGCGCGGCCACGAGAACCGCCGCAGCGAGCTGCGCAGCGCATTGCGGGCGTTGCCGAGCGCGGGGGAATTGCTCGCCATTCCGCGCCAGCGGCTGGACGGCGCGACAACGGCGCTGCCCCGCGCGCTGAGGGGCAACACCCACGCCCACTTCCGCCGCTTCGCGCAGGCCAGCGCGCGGCTGACGCTGCGGGTGCTGCGCGCCCAGGTCGACCACGCCGCCCAGCGCCTGACCATGACCGGCGACCGCCTCAGCCATGGCGCGCAGTCGCTGGTGCGGCGGCGGCGCGAGCGTTTCGCCGGGCTCGAGGTCCGGCTCAAGGCGTCGCGCCTGGCCAACGTCCAGGCCCAGCGCAATGTGATCGCGCGTGACCGCGAGCGGGCCCAGCGGCTGGCCGACCGTGCGAAGCGGGCCCTGGTGACGCTGATCCAGCGCCAGGACGCGCGGATCGCCCATGCCGGCCAGTTGCTCACCGCGCTGTCGTACCGCAGCGTGCTGACCCGCGGCTTCGCGCTGGTGCGCGACAGCCAGGGCGCGCCGCTGCATGCGGCCGCCGGCATCACCGCAGGAACCCGCCTCACCCTGGAATTCGCCGATGGCCGCGTGGCCGCCACCGCCGACGGCAGCGCACCGCAACCCGCCGCGCCACCACCGGTGTCCCTGGCCACCCCGAAACCGGCGGCGGCGAAGCGCCCGGCCAAGGCTGACATCAAGACTGACATCAAGGCCGACGTCAAAGCCGACAGCCAGGGCGATCTGTTCTGACCTCGGCAGACATGCCGGGGCCGCCAATCAAGGGCTTGCGCCCCCAAGACGGGCGATGCCCCCGCTCTGGAAAAGGCGTTCAGCCCGTCACATTTATGCTAGGGTCGTTGAATTGACCTGCTGACATCAACAAGGGAACCCGGCGTGCTCAACAAGTTCAGTTCTTCCGGCCACGGCGAAGCCAAGGTGCAATATCTCGATGGAGATTTTCGCGTGATTTCGCCGGGGAGCTATGTGGTGTGCGCGATGACAGGCATCCACATCGCGCTGGACGAACTGAAATACTGGAGCGTCGACCGCCAGGAAGCCTATGCGACACCTGCCGCGGTGCTGGATCGACACTATCCGGGCGCGCTGAAATCCGGCTGAGAATGCTCGCAGCGAGATTTGCCTTGCGAGATCTGCCCGGACGGTGAACGCGACGCCCCTCAATTCACCTCACAATCCTCCTGCAATGGACCGGCATGCAACAATCGTCCCCCGTTGCACTTGTCACCGGCTCGACCTCCGGCATCGGCGCCGCGATCGCGCGCAGGCTGTCCAGCGAGGGATACGCCGTCGTCCTGCATTCGCGCAGCTCCGCGGCGGAAGGACAAAAGCGGGCCACCGAACTTGGCGCCGCCGCTTATCTGCAAGCCGACCTGGCAGTGGAGGGCGACAGGGTCCGGCTGATCCGGGAGACAATCGCGCTTTGGGGGCGGCTCGATGTCCTCGTCAACAATGCCGGCATCAGCCGCGTCATCCCGCATGCCGACCTGGCTGCGGCCACGCCCGCGGTTTGGCAAGAATTGCACGACGTCAACGTCGTCGCGCCCTTTCGCCTGGTGGCCGAAGCGGAGCCGGCGCTGCGTGAAGCCGCCCGTCGCGGCCGTCCCGGCTGCGTTGTCAACATCAGCTCCCATGCCGGCGTCCGGCCGAAGGGAGCGTCGATTCCCTATGCTGCAACCAAAGCCGCATTGAATCACGTCACCCGATTGCTGGCGCTATCGCTTGCGCCGGACATCCGGGTGAATGCGGTTGCTCCCGGCCTTGTCGACACCCCGATGACCGCCGATTGGACCGACGCGCAGGCGATATGGCGCGAACGCGCCCCGATGCGCAGGGCCGCAAAGCCCGAGGATATCGCTCAGATCGTCGCAACGCTTGTCGCGTCGGACTATCTGACCGGCGAAATCCTGCTCGCCGACGGCGGCCTCAATTTGACCTGAGCCGATGCGCGGCCAGCACGCGCGAAGCAAGATCGCGCAGCTCGCTTCCATCGCCGATATCCAGCGTCACCTTGAACGGCACGATCCCGGCGGCCTCGGCGCCAAGGCGCGGATCGCTGCGCAGGCGGACAAAATCCTTTTCCGTCGTCACCAGTGTCAGGTTCGCGCGCGCGGCCTCGGCGGTGAGCGCCTTGATCTCGGACGGCGAGAACGGATGATGATCCGGAAAAATCTTTTCCGCGGCGACGTCGATCCCGCTGGTTCGCAGCGTCGCGAAGAAGCGGCCGGGATCGCCGATGCCGGCGAAGGCGAGCACGCGATGGCCTGTGAGCGCCGCAACCGACGCAGGCTCCGGCACCACGCGCGCCGGCAGCACCGGCTTGTGCCGCGAGGTCACCACGGCGGCGACCGTCCTTGCCGCCGTGCCCTCCCCCACCACGATCATCGCGTCGGTGCGCGCGAATTGCGGCCCCAGCGGCGCGCGCAAGGGACCTGCGGGAAACACCAGGCCGTTGCCGAGCCCGCGGCCGCCATCGATGACGATCACCGACGCATCCTTCACCAGCGCCGGATTCTGGAAGCCGTCATCCAGCACGATCACGCTGGCGCCCTGCGCGCAGGCGAGCCGAGCCCCCGCGGCGCGATCACGCGAAACGACCACCGGCAGCGTCGCCGCCATCATCAGCGGTTCGTCGCCGACATCCGCGGCCGCGTGATGCGCCGCGTCGACGACGACCGACCCCGCCAGCTTGCCGCCATAGCCGCGGCTGACCACCCATGGGCGCTCGCCGAGGCTCGTCAGCACCGCGGCCAACGCCAGCACCGTCGGTGTCTTGCCGGCGCCGCCGACGTGATAATTGCCGACGCAGAACACGGGAACGCCGACCCGTGCTCCGGGCCGCGCCATGCGCCGCGCCGTGATGGCGCCATAGACCGCGCCGAGCGGCGACAACAAGCGGGATTGCCAGGATGTGCGCGCCTGCCAAAAGGCCGGCTCACGCATGATGTGCTCCGCGCTCGATCCGCAACTGCATCAAATAAGGTTCGAGCGCGCCAAGCGTGCGCTCGAGCGCGCCGCCAAGCCGGTCCACCACGCCATGGCCGGCCTCGACCGTGCGCTGCCGTGCCACCTGGTCGGTCAGCCAGTAGCCGATCTGCGTCGCCAGCCCTTCGGCGGTCTCGATCTGGCCCGCGCCGCGTGCATCGTCGAGCGCGCCATAGACATCGGTGAAGTTGAACACGTGCGGCCCGTGCAGCACCGCGGCACCGAGCTTGATCGCCTCGATCGGATTCTGCCCGCCGCGCTCGACCAGCGAGCCGCCCATGAACACGATCGGCGCCAGCCGATAGAACAGGCCGAGCTCGCCGAGCGTATCGGCGACATAGATGTCCGTGTCCTTGGTCGGCAACTGCTCCTGCGAGCGCAACGCGACATGCAGGCCGGCGGAATAGGCCATGCGCGCGATCGCTTCGCCGCGCGCCGGATGGCGCGGCACGATCACGGTGAGCAGCGACGGGAATTCGTTCAACAGCCGCTGATGCACGTCGGCGACGATCTCCTCCTCGCCCGCATGGGTGGAGGCGGCGACAACGACGGTGCGGCCCTGCGTGATCGCCTGCAGCCGCTCGAGCTTGGCGTGATCCGCCGGCGGCGCCTGCACGTCGAGCTTGAGGTTTCCGGTGGCGACCACGTCGCGCCCGCCCAGCGCCGAGAACCGCTCGGCGTCGGTCTGCGACTGCGCCAGGCAGAGATCGAACCGGCCGAGCAGCGCGGAGATGGTCGCATAGGCGCGCTGCCAGCGTGGGAACGAGCGGTGCGACATCCGGCCGTTGATCAGCACCATCGGAATGCGGCGCGCCGCATTGGCCAGGATCAAATTCGGCCAGAGGTCGGATTCGATGAACAGCGCCAGCGACGGCTGCCAGTGATCGAGAAACCGCGCCACATAACGCGGCGCATCGAACGGCACGTATTGATGGATCACGTCGGAGGGAAAACGCTTGGCGACGATCGCCGCCGAGGTCACCGTGCCTGATGTGAGCAGGATGCGGACATTGAGCGTGCGCAGCCGCTCGATCAGTTCGGCCGCCGCCAGCACCTCGCCGACACTGGCGCCATGGATCCAGATCAGCGGCCCGTTGGGACGATCGACACCGGCGAAGCCGCGCCGCTCGCCGACGCGCGCCGCATCTTCCTTGCCCTGCTTCAGCCGGCGGCTCAGCAGCAGGCCCGTGACCGGCATCGCCATGGCCGACAGCTTGCGGTAGGCCCGCAATGTCAGGGGCACATCACGCGACATGAAGGCCCTCGTCCGGAAGCCCGACAAGCGTATAGGCGCGACGGTTGACTTCGTTCAGGCTGGCTTCGAGCTGCACGCGAAGCTCCTCCATGGCGGCATCGTCGGCATCGGCGGGGACCGTCACCGCCTGGCCGACGGCAACGACGCCGCGGCCGAACGGCAGGTGGATCACCGAACGATCCCAATTGTTCAAGCGCTTGAACCGGCTGGTCGCGATTGCGGCCGGTATAATGGGCCGGCCGGATTCACGCGCAAGCATAATAATTCCGAGACCCGCGACACGGGACACCTTGGGAACATCCGCGGTGAGCGCCATGCTGCCGCCATCCTGCAGGTGGCGGAGCATGCCTTTGAAGGCGGGGACCCCGCCCTTGCGATGGAACGAGCCCCCGTGATCGCCCGACCCGCGCACGGTGCCGATGCCGAACCGTTCGGCTGCGAGCGCATTGATCTCGCCGTCGCGGTGGCGCGAGATCAGCACCTTGAAGCGGTGGTGCGGGCGGGTGCCGAACGGCATCAGGAAATGCTGGCCGTGCCAGAAAGCGATGATCGCCGGCATCCGCGCTTCCATCTGGGGAAACAGATCGGGCGGATCGTAGCTGATGCGATTGGTGACCCAGACAAAACGCAGGACTTGCGCCGCGACAAATCCCGCGGCGCGCTGAAACCATGGGGAGCGCGTGATCTTTCGAAACGACATGAAGTTAAACGACGATATCCGGCTCAGTGCGCTTTGCCGTCGGCGCCGGGATCGAGCAGCCGATGCAAGTGCACGATGAAATAACGCATGTGAGCGTTGTCAACCGTCTGCTGCGCCTTGGATTTCCACGCCGCATAGGCCGACGCATAGTTCGGAAACACCCCGACGATCTCGACCTTGTCGAGGTCCTTGAAGGTGATGTGCTCGAGATCAACCAGTTCACCGCCGATCACGAGATGAAGCAGCTGCTGCGGGGTATCGGTCATGGATCGTTTTCCTGGAACAGACGAATTCCGGCCGGACAAGACATACTGAAAGCCATGCCGGTTGAAAAGCAGGCGTGTCGAAAGCGGACGAGTTGAAGAACGGCTTTCAGAACAACGGATTGCGCCTGAAATGTTCGACGATGCGGGCATGACGTTCGCGCCCGGCCGCCACCAGCGTCTCGTGTCTCACCTCGGGGCGATTGTAGGCGATGACATCGCCGGTCAGCGCGGTCATCGCGCCGCCCGCTTCGTGCACGATTAAGTCGGCCGCCGCAAGATCCCAATCCCGGCTCTGGCCGCCGGCAAAAGCGACATCAAGCCGCCCCTCGGCGGCGCGGCAGATTTTCAGCGCCAGGGACCCGATCCGGGGGTGGATCTTGCCGGCTTCCAGGGCACTGCCCAGGCGCTCGATCAGCGGTTTTGGGCCGACAATGCGCGCGGGATCGAGCTTTGCCCCCGGCGCGGTCCGGATCACCGCGCCGTTGCGCATCGCCCCGGCCCCGCGGGTTGCAAAAAAGAACTCATCGGTGACCGGCACGAACACCGCCCCGAGCACCGGCGTCGCGCCATCGACCAGCGCCACGCTGACGCACCAGTCGTCCAGCCCCGCCAGATAGGACCGGGTGCCGTCGATCGGATCGACGATCCACACCAGCCGCTTGTCGAGGCGCGCGGGATCGTCGACGCTCTCTTCCGAGAGCCAGCCATAGTCGGGCGTCGCATCCCGCAGCCGGCGTTCCAGCAGGTCGTTGACGGCGATATCCGCTTCCGAGACCGGCGACGACTTGCCCTTGATCCAGTTGCGCAGCTCGGTGCGGAACAGACTGAGCGCCAGCGCCCCGGCTTCGCGCACCGCCTCGGTCAGCAGCGCCGCGTCGCGCGCCAGAGCCTGGCGGGACACAGCGCTCTCGAAGACAGTCTCAGCGTCCGGCAATCGTCAGTCCCTCGATGCGCACCGTCGGCGCGTTGACGCCGTAACGGAACTCCAGGTTGTTGGCCGGCGTCAGGGATTTGAAGATCTCGAACAGGTGACCGGCAATCGTCACCTCGCTGACGGCATATGTGAGTTCGCCGTTCTCGATCCAGAAGCCGGCCGCGCCGCGGCTGTAGTCGCCGGTCACGCCGTTCACTCCGGAACCGATCAGGTCGGTGACGTAGAAGCCCTGCTTGATGTCCGACATCAGTTCGGTGGGCGTAAGCGTGCCCGGCTCCATATGCAGATTGTAGGATCCCGGCGACGGCGACGACGAGACGCCGCGCTGGGCATGGCCCGTGGTCGCGAGGCCGAGTTCGCGCGCGGTGGCCGAATCCAGCAGCCACGACGTCAGCACGCCTTCATCGATGATGGCGAGCTTCCTGACGCTGACGCCTTCCGCATCGAACGACTGCGAGCGCAGCCCGCGGACCCGCAACGGATCGTCGATGATCCGGATGCTCTTGTCGAACAGCTGCTTGCCGAGGCTGTCCTTCAGGAAACTGGTCTTGCGCGCGATCGATGCGCCGTTCGCGGCGCCGACCACATGCCCCACCAGCGAACCGGCGACGCGGGGATCGAACACCACCGGCGCCTTGCAGGTCGCAACCTTGCGCGGATTGACCCGCGCCACGGCGCGCTCGCCAGCCGCGGTGCCGATCCGTGCTGGCGGCAGCAGATCGGAGCCATGGATCGCCGAGGTGAAATCATAATCGCGTTCCATGCCGGTGCCCTCGCCGGCAATCGCCGTCATCGAGATGCCCTGGCTGGAGCGCAGATACTTGCCGTGGAAACCGGTGCTGGTGACGAGCACCATGCCGCCGATCCCGCAGGACGCGGACGCGCCGCCGGACTTGGTGACGCCCTTCACCGCAACGCCGGCCGCTTCCGCCTCCAGGGCACGGCGTTCCAGCTCATCGGTCGAAGGCATGTTGGGGTCGAGCAGATCGAGCGCAGGAAAGTCGCGCGCGAGCAGCGCGGGATCCGCCAGTCCAACATACGCATCATCCGGCGCCACGCGCGCCATGGCGACGGCGCGCTCGGCGAGTTTCGCGGCGCTGTCGCCGGTGATGTCATTGGTGGAGACCACGGCCTGCCGGCGGCCGACCAGAACGCGCAGCCCGACATCGTCGCCTTCCGACCGCTCGGATTCCTCGACCCGGCCATCGCGCACCTCGACGCCCTGCGACATGCCGCGCACCGCGACCGCATCCGCGGCATCGGCCCCGGCGCGCTTTGCCGCCTCGACAAGGCGCTGCGCCAGATCGCTCAGGGCGGACTGATCGAGCAGATCGGACGTTGAGGAGGTGGACGTCTTTGAGGTCGGCGACACCGACGAATTGGGTGAAGAGATCACGAACACATCCCGATCTGGAGCCCCGATCCGGAGCAGAGCCCGATCTGGAGCAGAGTGAGGCCTGGAACCGCCCCAAAAACAACGGCATGGGGACGGCCGGCGGCATGGACGGCAACCCCTGAGATGTGCCGATTCCATGCGGACTTCAAGCATATCGGGCGGGTGAAATAAAAACAAATTTCAGCCCCCCGGCAAGGCTTCGTCAATCATGTCGCGGGGTGAGAGACGATTAACCAGCCTTCTTAAGCGCTTTCGGACCCGGCCGTGGCAAAGTCTCCCCATCGACCGGGAGAATAATCCTGGCGGGGAGATAAGAATCGTGAGGCGTCAATTCGGAGCTGGCGGGCCACCCGCCGGGTTGAGCCGCGTGCTGCGGCTCGACCCTTTTTCCTTGCCTGTGCGTTTCGACACGCGCGATGCGCGCGCGGACGGCGGCATGCGGCAGGTCGAACTCAGTCGCGATCGTGTCGTGCTGCGCCGGGCCGTGCGCGGCATGCGCATGGCGATCAACGTTCGCGTCAATGATTTTCTCGGCATCGCGGTGCGCGAAGCCGATGACGGCCAGATGCTCGTGCTGGTTCACCGCGATCCCGGCCTCTCGATCCCGCTGCTGATGTCAACCGACAGCGACGAGATCGAACGGGCCTCCGACACCTGGGGCGAGGTCTTTGCGCTTCCGCGCATCAGCGAGGACGCAGAGCAGATCGCCGAGCCGGCAGCGCGCCGCCGCCGGCACAATGTCATCAAGACCCGCCGTCCGAAGATCCTGATGCGCCGCCGCAACGGCCGCGCGATGTCGGAGATGACGGTTCACCGCGCCGAGCGCGAGATCATCGCGCGGAGCTAGATCCCGTATCCGAAGCCACCGGATCCGCGACGGACGCCGGAAACCGCGCCGCCATGGTTTCCAGCGGAAGATCCAGGGCATTCGCGAAATAGGAGACCGTTCGATAGAAGCCGCACAGCTGAATGATTTCCAGGATCTGCTCATCCCCATAGTGGCGCTTCAACGCGTCGAACTCCGTTTTGCTCCAAGTCGCACGATGATGCAGCGCGTCGACAGCTTCGATCAGGACCCGCTCGGCCTGCGACCAGCAGGCCGCATTCGCCGATTCATGCACCGTGGCCCTCACCTGCTCGCCGCTCAGGCGTGCGCGCTCGGCGAAAAACGTGACGTGGACACCCCATTCATACTCGCATCGCGTCAGCGCGCAGGTGCGGTCGATCACGATCTCCCGCTCCCGCAGCGACAACGGGCCGCGATCCAGCAGGCTGCCGTCGCTGAACTTGCGCCAGGCCCGTTCGCTGGTGGCGACGGTGCGGAACAGCACCAGCGGCGGCACGCCGGGCGGCATGATGCGGTCGAAATGCGCCTGCAACTCCGGCGCATAGGGGGATTCAAGCGGCGTGACACGAGACATGATTTCAAACTCTCCATTGCTACAATATCAGTAGCAACGCTACATTTTATGTAGCATAATGCAAGAAGGGATACGATGACCGCACACCGCAAACCGAACGGGACCAGGGCCGTTCGCGGATCGAAGTCCGGGCGCCCGATCATGGCGCTGCTCGATCTGCTCGGGCGGCGCTGGACGCTGCGGATCATCTGGGAGCTGCGCAACGGCCCGTTGACCTCGCGCGCGCTGCGCCAGGCCTGCGACGACGCCTCGCCGACCGTGCTGCAGGCCCGGCTCGGCGACCTGAAAGCCGCGGGGCTGGTCGAAAGCGTGCCGACCGAGGGCTATTGCCTGACCATCGCCGGACGCGAATTCCTCGGCGCGTTCATGCCGCTGTACGATTTCGCCGAGCAGTGGAAGGGCATGAAGCGCCAGAAGGCGGCGGCCAAGGGCGCGTCCGGACGGGTGAAGGCGGTTTAGGCCTGCATCATTAAATAGAGGCGGTGTCATCTCGCCCCGCCAAGCGGGGACTAAAAATCGTGGAACGGGCTGGAAGGTCTTCAGGTTTCTTGCTGGACTGGTCAGCTTATCACCGACGCGACCATCCAAGGCATGGCGTCGATTTAGTGTGCGTTCACTCCATCCTCGTCACCCTCACGATCACCGCCTGAAGGTCGTCATGCCTTCACGCCTCCCATGTAGGCGTCGACGATCGATGCGTCGGTTTTCGCAGCGGCGGCGGCACCCTCCCACACAAGGCGTCCGGATTCGAGAACGAAGACAGTGTCCGCGGTGTTCAACGCCTTCACCGTATTCTGCTCAACCAGCAGGATCGAGAGTCCTTCCGACCTCAAGCGGAGAATGGCGTCGTAACAGATATCGACGTTTTTCGGCATCAGGCCCAGCGACACCTCGTCGATCATCAGGATGCGCGGCTCGGACATCATCGCCCGCCCGATCGTGACCATCTGCTGCTCGCCGCCGGACAGGTGTTCCGCACGCGAATTGATTCGTTCGGCCAACCGGGGAAAGATGTCCATGACACGCGCGAGGTTGCGCTTCTCGCGCTCCCTGGGCCGGCAAAATCCCCCCATCAAAAGATTCTCCCGGACCGACAGATCCCGGAACAAGCGCCGCCCCTCCGGCGCCACGGCGATGCCGCGCCTCACCCGTTGCTGCGGCGGCAGCGCCGAGATGTCCTCGCCATCGAGCAGGATGCGTCCTTCTGTGCGCTGCACATGGCCGGCAATGCATTGGATGGTGGAGGACTTGCCGGCCCCGTTCGCACCGATCAGGGCGACAATGCTCTCCTTGCCGACATCCAGCGACAGCCGGCTCACCGCCTCGATCTTCCCGTATCCACACGACAGATCCTCAAGCCTTAGCATTGCGCCACCCCTCGCCCAGATACGCCGTGATGACGCCCTCGTCAGCCATGACGTCGCGCACGGCGCCGTCGGCGATCTTGCGCCCGTTGTCCAGCACCACAAAGCGGTCGCAGATCCGCTGCGCCTCGCCGAGATTGTGCTCGATCAGGATAATCGTGGTGCCGCCGGCATTGACCTGCTTGATCGTTTCCGCCAGCCGGTTCGCCTCGGTGTGATTGAGACCGGCAAGAGGTTCGTCCAGCATCAGGATGGAAGGCTCCACGGCCAGTGCGCGCGCGACCTCCAGGCGCTTGAGGATTCCTAAGGGCTGAGTCGCCGGCATTTCGCCGGCGACGGCTGCGATGCCGACCTTATCGAGCAACCGCATGGCCTGCTGCCGCGCGTCAACCCTGGACACCCGCGCAATGGCGCGAAGCGGCGATGTCGTGCAGGCCTTTCCGACAGCGAGTGCGACGTTGTCGAGCACGGTCATGTTGCGGAACGGGCGAACGATCTGATGGGAGATGGCGAGGCCAAGCCGGGATCGCCGCGGGCTGCGAAGACCCGCCAGGTTGCGCCCCTCAAGCCAGACCCGTCCTTCCGTCGGCGAGATTTGCCCCGAAATCGTCTTCAGCATGGTGGTCTTGCCGGCCCCGTTCGGGCCGATCAGCCCGACCAGCTCGCCGCGGCGCACGGCGAAGCTCACCTTTTGAAGCGCGCTGATGCCGCCAAAGCGGACTCCCACGTCGTCGATTGTCAGAACCGCGTTGCTGTCCTGCTTCACCGCGGCCTCCCCGGCAGGATCATCGCAGGCAAAGCCGCAAGCCCGCCCGGCGCGAAACGCATAACGACAAACAGCAGAAGCCCGAAGATCAGGAGTTTGTAGTTGTCGGCGAAACGGAGCAGCTCGGGCATGACGGTCAGGAGCGAGGCCGCGACAACACAGCCGCCGACCGAACTCATCCCGCCGAGAACCACCATCGACAGCACCGAGATCGATGTCACGAACCCGAAGGCCTCGGGGCTCACGCCGCGCAGATAATAGGCGAGCAGCCCGCCGGCCAATCCGGCCAGGGCCGTTCCCGTACAGAAGGCCGCCAGCTTGAACGAACGATTGTCGATTCCGATCAGTTGCGCGGCCTGATCGTCGTCCGCCACCGCGGCAAAGGAGAAGCCGAGCCAGCTTCGCCGAACATGGAGACAGAAGGCGATGACGAGGAGGGTGAGCACCACCACCAGGGCAATGAAGCCTTCCTTGCCCAGCGGCGCCGGCACGCCGCTCAATCCGACTTCGCCACCGAGCGCGTCATTCTCCTTGACGACCCCGATGAAGATGAAGCCCGCCGCCATGGTTGCGATCGCCAGAAAATCTTCCCGAACGCGCAGGCTGCAGAGGCCCACGAGGAGGCCCGCCAGCCCCGCCGCGACCATCGCCGCTGGCAATGTCGCCCAGACCGGAAAGCCGGCCTTGGCGGCAAGAGCCGTTGTGTAGGCGCCGACGCCATAGAAGGCCGCGTGCCCCAGACTGACCTGACCGCAGAACCCGGTGATCAGATTGAGGCCGAGCGCCAGGATCACATTGATCCCGACCAGCGTGATGATGGAGAAAAGATATGCCGTCATCGGACAGGCCCCCTATCGATGCAGAAGGCCGGCGGGCCTGACCATGAGAACGGCCAGCAGCACGGCGAAGGCGATCGCGTCCCTGTCCATCAGCGATCCCAGATAGATGGTGCCGAATGCCTCGATCAGGCCGAGGAACAAGGCTGCAAACAGCGTTCCCCTGACGTCCCCGATTCCGCCGAGAACAATGACGGCCAGAGCCTTGTAGCTCGGCACGCTCCCCATCGTCGGTTCGACCAGGTTGTTCAGCAGGCCAACCAGGACGCCGGCAACGGCGGCCAGCGCAGATCCGATGAAAAACGTCATGTAGCGAATGAGAGCGATGTTGACGCCGAAGGATGCCGCCATGCGCGGATCGGTCACGGTAGCCCGCGCGGCAATTCCAAGCCGCGTCACCCGCGAGAAGGTTTCGAGCGCGCCAAACGAAATCAACACAGCCACCACGACCGCGAGATCGGCCCATTTGGCTGTGGTACCCAGGATCGAGATCCGCCCCTGCAGCGGAGGGCTGGCGTAGGAGAGACCGTAGGGCCCGAACACGATGCGGAAGATCTCTTCCATCGCGATGAACAGGCCGATCGACACGATCAGCACGACAAGGGGCGGCTGGTCGAGGATCGGCTGATAACAGAACCGGTAGATCAGCATGCCCGCACTGCCCACGATCAGGACGGCCGCCAGCAGCGACAAGGAAAAACTCCCCGTCGCATTGGTGACGACCAGTCCGATATAGCCGCCCAGGGTAAACAGCCCCGCGTGCGCGATGTGCAGGATCCGCAGCAGTCCGTAGACCATCACCAGGCCGACCGCGATCAGGGCATAGATCGCCCCGTTGATCAGCCCCTGAAAGGTCAGATCCAATACCAGTTGCATGAGGTTACGCCGTCGCGCGTTCGAGGGTGCTCAATTGGTGGGAGGGGCGAGCAGAGCGGGATCGCTGATGGTTGCGTATTGCTGCCAGATGCCATCCTTGACGATGCTCACCGGGAACGCGCGCTCGACCTCGTGCAGGCTGTTGAAGCTCAGCTCCCCGACCACCGTTCTCATCCGCGTCGCCGCGAGTGCATCCCGCAAGGCCTCCGGCTTGGTCGAAGCCGCCTTGCGAAGCGCGGCGATGAGCACCTGGGCGCTCGCGAACGCCTGGGCGCCGGCCGCCTCGGGCCGGAATCCTGCTTTTTCCTCGAACGCCCTGAAGAAGGCTTTCTCTTCTGCGCTCGGCGCCGACCAGTCCAGGACGTTGGTGATCATCGCGCCTTCCGCAGCCTTGCCGGCGATGTCGGTGAACTTCGACGAGCTGTAGGACTGCGCTCCCACGAACGGCACCTCGACACCCGCGGCCCGCAACTGGATCAGCAACGGCGCGCCGGTGAAATAGAATCCGGACGCGTAGATCAGGTCTGGAGCGTCGGCCTTGACGCTGGCCACGAGCGGGCCGAACTGGCGGTCTCCCGGCGAGTATTCGTACTCCTTCAGGATCTTGAAGCCGAACTTGTCCGCCGCGCTCTTGAAGCCGGCCGCGACGGTTTTTCCGAAGTCGGTCTTGATGGTGAGAAGCACCACCGACTTCTTCTTCAGCAGATCACCGACGAGCTTGGCGCCGGCCCTGCCCTCGACCTCGCCCATGCTGCCGACCCGGAAAATGAAATCGCCGGTCCTAGTGATGTCGGGTTGCAGCGCGATAGACACCACGTAGGGAATGCGAGCCTCCTGGAAAACCGGCGCGGCGGCTTTCGTCGGAGCCGAGAAACCACCGGAGATGACCGCGGCAACTCCGTCGCCGATCAATTTATTGGCAATCGGCACGGCCTGCTCCGCCTTGCCCTGATCGTCGTACTGCACCAGTTGCAGGCGGCGCCCATTGATGCCGCCAGCCTTGTTGGCCTCGTCGATCGCAAGATTCAACGCGATATCGCCGGAGAAGCCGTCGGCCGCCGCCGGCCCCGTCAGCCCTGCATGGAATCCGATCTTGACCGGTGTCTCATCGTCGGCCCGGGCCGCTGTCGCCATCAAGGCGAAGGCCGCACCGGCGGTAAACGCGCGTCTGTTCAGCATCTGAATCTCCCGTGAGGATGGCGGCGTACAAGCGTGAAAGAACTTGAAGCTGGCGGCTATTTGAGCTCGACCGTGATCTCCACTTCCGAGACCATGTTGAAGGGGAGCGCCGCATAGCCCTCGGATGTCCGCGTATGCTTTCCGGCATCTCCGAACGCGGTGACCAGAAGCGACGAGCAGGCGTCGACCACCCGGGTCAGATCGCCGAAGCCGGACACCACCTGCACCTTGCCGCGCAGGAAGACGATGCGCTTGATCTGATCGAGGTCGCCAATCACCTGCTTGATGCGCGCAAGCTGTCGCACACAGGACAACTGGAGCGCGATCTCTGCGTCGGACACGCTGACCTGATCCGGGACGCGCCCCTTCATGAAGTCTCCCGCCGGGGTCTGCGGGCCGGCACTCGACAGGAAGAGAAGTTTCCCGACCGGGACAGCATCGATGTAATTTCCCACGGCCGGCTTCGGCACCGGTAGCTGGCCATCGGCATATCCCAGCTTTTCAAGCAGCGGCTTCAGCCGCCCCTCGACTTCGCCGGCCGGAGCGCGCGTGCCCCACGCCAACGCGGACACAAGCACAACGGCAGGCATCAGACGCCTTGCGATGTTGATCACAGCAATCCCCCTCCTCTTTTCAAACGTGTTGCCGCTGGCGCGGTGCGCGCATCCGAACATCAGCGCCTTGCGCGCTCTGCGCCGGATGCCGTCCTGTAGGCGCGCGACGCCTGCTCGAGCTCGTCCGCGGTCAGCACGTCCAAGACGTCCTTGAAGCCGTCCGGCGCCCGCTGCTCGGCCAGGATCATCACCGACTCGGGTCCCATCTGTTCGCGGTTGATTCGAACCAGCTCCACGATCGGCGGCCGCCGCTCGGCCTCATAAGCCTGCAAGGCAGCCGAGGGATCCGGATATCGGGACAAGGCCTCCGCGAGAGCGGGAGCATCGACAATCGCCTGGGTCGCGCCGTTGGAGCCGGCGGGGTGCATCGGGTGCGCGGCATCGCCCAGCAAGGCCACGCGCCCGAACGACCAGCGCGGGATCGGATCGCGATCGACTTTCGGAAACTCGTAACAGAGCGGAGCCGCGGCGATCAGAGCCGGCACATCGAGCCAGGAAAACCGCCAGTTGGTGAATCGCGCGGCGACATCGGTCACGGACGCCTGTTTGTTCCAGTCTTCCCGCGGCGGCATCTTGTCGTCGAGCGTATCTTCCGCGACCCAGTTGATGTTGATCAGCCCGTCCGGACCGACATCCGGATCGACCGGATAGGCCACGATCTTCTGATCGCGGTGGCCTGCCATGATCATCGCGCGTCCACCCAGGAACGGCTTCGCACGGGCGATGCCCCGCCACATGATCTGGCCCCCGAACACCGGCAGCCCTTCGTCGGGATAGAATTTTCTCCGGATCGCCGAATGGATTCCGTCGGCGCCCACCAGCACATCCCCGGCGACCGTTTTCAGCGGCGTCCCATCCGGACCCGCGATGTGCACGACAACCCCTGCATCGTCCTGGGAGACGTCGACAATCCGGTGACCGGCATGAACGCGGTCGCGACCGATCGCGGCGACGACGGCCTCGAGCAGAAGTCCCTGCAGCCGCCCACGGTTGACGGCGGCCTGAGGATACGCGTAGCCGGCGGCAATCCCGCGCGGCTCGGCCCAAAGCTTCTGGCCGTGCTTGTTGTAGTAGGAGAGCTCCGACACCGGGCAGGAATTGCTTTTCACCGCCTCCAGCAGGCCGACGGCGGCGAGATCGCGCACGCCATGCGCCTGGATGTTGACGCCGAGCCCGAGCTCGCGAATCTCGGGCGCCGCCTCGAACACCTCAACGTCGTGCCCCGCGCGGCTCAGATGCAGAGCAGCCGTCAGTCCCCCGATCCCGCCTCCAGCGACAAGCACCCGCAACATGTCGAAGCCCCCCAGATCACGAAAAGAAAACGCGTCATAATATTCTTGTGAAATACGTATGATATTTCTGTGCATCGGTCAAGAAAACACGATTGTTGCCTCGCGCGCGCACGCCGCGAGCGCCTACGGCGTCTCTTTCAACTTGCGGTCGCGCCAGATCTCGTATTCGGCACGGCTGGCCTCGGTCGCAGGAAACAAGCCGAAAATGGACCGGCCCGCCGCGATCTCCGCCTCGGCGAACTCCTCGTACAGGGTCGCGTCGAGCGCTTCGCGCGCAACGTCATCGGCCATGTGGGCGGGGATCACCACCACCCCCTCGCCGTCGCCGACAATGACGTCCCGCGGATAAACGGCGACACCCGCGCAGCCGATCGGCAGATCGACATCCGCCGCGTGATGGACGATCGGTGTCGCCGGCGAGGCCGTCTGCCGCTGATACGCCGGCAATCCGGTTCTCAGGATTCCAGGAAGATCACGATAACCACCGTCCGTGACGATTCCCGCGGCGCCGCGCGCCTTCAGCCGCCCGATCAGAAGATCGCCGGCGGCCGCGGCCCGCGCGTCTCCCCTCGCATCGATGACAAGCACCATGCCCTCCGGGCACTCCTCCATCGCCCGCCGCTGGACGTGCTCCGGGCTCGCATAGGTCGCCATGGTGTCCACGTCCTCGCGCGACGGAATGAAGCGCAGGGTGAAGGCCTCGCCGACCATATTGGGAAGGCTGGACGACAACGGCTGCACACCATGCATGAACGCATTTCGCAGCCCGCGCTTGAGCAGGCAATTGGTCAGGGTCGCCACTCCGACCTTGCCGAGCATCTCCCTGGTCGCCCGCGATAGTGCCATCGCCCCTCCGAATGCCGTTTGACGTTTTCCGACTGCGTGCATATAGTATGCGCTTAATATATCAGAGACACAATACCGTCTGACACAATTTGGTTGGTCTCATGCAGGGCGGGCGCGGCAATTCGGATCGATGGTTTTGTCCCCGCACGCTTGCCGAGGCCAGCTCCCTCGCCGGCGAGCACGGCGCCGTGCTGGTTGCAGGCGGATGCGAAATTGCTGCCCAGCGCGAACGGCCACCGTTGCAATCGCGCACGCTGGTCGATCTGCGGACGGTCGGCGAACTCCCGCCGCTGTTCGCTCATCCGAAGAAGGGTCTTCGCATCGGCGCGCTCACCACGATTGCGCAGACATCAAATCATCTCTGGGTTGCAAAGCGGTGGGCCGCGCTGCACGAGGCCACCGAACAGTTCGCGTCACCGCAGGCGCGCAACACCGCGACCGTCGTTGGCAATATCTGCGCCGGAGATCCCCGCTATGATCTGGCGACGGCTCTTCTCGCCTTGCGCGCCGATGTCCGGATCTACCGGCGATCCGCGATCCTGACCGTCGGCCTGAACGAATTCTACCGCAGTTCGGGCGACCCCGTCCTCGACCTGGGCGACATCGTCACCGGCATCAGCGCCCCGCCGCAACAACCGGACGCGGGCAGCGCATTTCGCAAATTGCAGCTCATGCAGCGCCATGCCGACGATATCCCGAAGGTCTCGATCGCGGCGGCCATCGCGCTGGATCCGGCCGGGGCGTCGATCGTCGACGCGACGGTCGCCATGGGAGGCAACACCCGCGCTCCGTTGCGTCTGGCCGACGTCGAAAGCCATCTCCTCGGAAAACCGCCGAGCGCGGGCACTTTCGAACAGGCGGGACAGATCACGGCCGACACGCTGCGCGACATCGATTGCATCGCCCCTTTCAAGCTGCGCCTGGCGCGCGCCCTTGTTCGCGACGTGGTCGAGCAGGCCGTCAGCCGCGCGCGATCCAGACACGATCCGTTCGAAGACGCATCCGAACTTCTCCGGGACAGCAGCGATGGCCGAACAGGATAAAGTGGATCTGTGGATCAACGGAGAGCCGGTCTCGGGTTGCGCGCCGTCCTCCCTGATCGTGGATGTCCTGCGCGATGATCTCGGGCTGCTCGGCACCAAGAAGAGCTGCGAGACCGGCGCATGTGGTGCCTGCACGGTCCTGCTCGATGGCTGTCCCGTGCTGTCGTGCCGGACGTTTGCGGGATCCGCATCGCAGCGCGCGCTGACGACAATCGAGGGGCTTGTCCAGGATCCGGAAAGCCGGCGGCTGATCGCTTCATTTACGTCACCTGATCTCCCAGGATGTCGCGATTGCACCTCCGGCTTCATCATATCTGCCAAGGCGCTGCTTCAGGTCGACCCCGCGCCGGATGTCACCGAGATCAAGCGCGCGCTTGCCGGCCACACCTGCCGCTGCGTCGGCCACGAATTTTTCATCGAGGCTGTCCTCAAGGCGTCAGGGCAGACCCAAACAGATTCGGTCCCGCCGCAGACGGACCCGCCGACGGAGGAACGTTTCCCGTGTGCGCAGGCGACATCGATCCGCGATATCCGGCTGCCGCGGCTGGCCGAAGCGGTCGTGCTCGGAAGCCGGTTTGCCGCGGCGACCATCGTCGCGATCGATGCCCAAGCCGCCAGGCTTGCCCCGGGCGTCATAGCCGTTCTGACTGCGACTGACGCGGACGTGGACGGCGCGCTCCGGCTGGCGACCACCACGACCTATGTGGGCGAGCCGATCGCGGTGGTCATCGCCGACAGCCATCAACAGGCGACCCGGGCGCTTTCGCGCATCGAGGTCGCTTACGAGACGATCGCCCCCGCCGCGGCGCCCGGGCACCGCGCGCCAACTCGGGATCCGCTAGACATGGCGTCCGGCCAAACGACCAGGGCCCTGGCGGGATCGGGCGGCGCCGTGGCCTCCTGGCGTGAGGATCGCGCCAGCCTGCTGACGAATGTCACACCGACGGACGCGGAGCGATCCGCTCTGTTCGCCGCGGCCGGGCCCGGACTGGCCGAGGGACGAACCGAATGGACCGGCCTTGCTCCGGCCAGCGCCGCCCGACGCGGCCTGTCGAGGGACGACGCGATACGTGCCGCCCTGCTCTCGAAAACGCTTGGCCGGCCGGTGCGGGTGCATCCCCATGCCGGCAGCTTCGGTAACACGGGGAATAGCAGCCCTCCTTCGGTGCATATCGATCACGACGCGGGCGCGACGGCTTTCTCGCGTCACCAGTCCATGGACGCAGCCGCCCGGCAGCGCGGAATGGACCCGCTCGCCTTCAGGCTCCAACAGATCAAAGACCCCGTGGTCGCGAACGGGCTGACGCGTGCGGCAACGGCGTTCGGCTGGACTGAAAAATGGCGCGGCTGGGCCCACGACGACATTGAACGGCGACGCCCCGGGATTGGCCTGGCATTGACGAACGAGGGAACGGCTGACGCGGAGGGGAGCACGATCGCCGTTTTCGTGGACGTCGATGTCGATACGGAGCTCGGAACGATCAGCCTGGGTGACTGCACCGTGCTGGTCATCACGGGTTCGGCTCCCTCGTCCTTGCTCCGGCTCGCGGCTCAGACCGGGCTTGCGTTGGGCGTGGAGACCGCACTCGTTCAGGACGCCGTTGCCGTCGATGATCTCGACGCGGCTCCGGCCACCGGGCACTTCCTCTCACGCAGCATGAGCACGCTGGATAGTCCTCGCGCCGCGTACATTCTCAGGGACAGCGGTGCCGAGGCGGAATTTTCGTTCGAAACGGTCGTGCGCGCGGTCGCGAGCGCCACGGTCGGCGCCCTGGTGAACGCCGTGCGCGACGCGACCGGCGTGTCCCCCTCCGCCCTGCCGATGACGGCCGACCGGCTGCGCTGGCGCAACCGGCCCTGACGGCGGCTGGACAATGCACGTAATATATCATAAGAATATCTAACGCACGTAACCGAGAGGCCGCATCCGATGACAAGGGTCAAGCTCGACTGGGTGGCTTACGCCGCCTATCAGGTCACCGATCTGGATCTGATGGAGCGATTCCTGGTCGACTTCGGCATGATGCGGTCGGCCCGCACCGAGACCGCGCTGTTCATGCGCGGCACCGGCGCCGGCCACCACATCCACGTCGCGCGTCTCGGCGACTCCTCGAAATTCCTCGGCGCAGCCTTCACGGTCGCGACGCGCGATCAGCTCGAGCGCGCCGCGCGAATTCCCGGAGCCTCGCCGATCACTGCGATTCTGGATCCGGGCGGCGGCGAGCGCGTGACCCTCACGTCCCCGAACGGGCACGCCATCTGGATCGAGCACGGCGTGGCGAAGGTCCCCGAGCGAACCATTCGCCGGTCGTACCGGATGAACTTCGCGTCCGAGCACCTGCGCCTGAACGGCACCGTGCGCCAGCGGCCGGAGGCAACGCCGGTGCTGCGCATCGGTCATTTCGTGCTGTGGGTAAAGGACGCAGCGTCCGAGGTGGAATGGTTCAGGACACACTTCGAACTGGTGCCGTCGGACTATATCTGCGCGCCGGGCGACCCGGATCCGATCGTGAAGGCAACGTTCCTGCGCTACGATTGCGGGCAGGAGTATGTCGAGCATCACTGCATCCTGGTGAGCGAGTCGAAACATTTCGGCTGCCATCACAGCTCGTACGAGGTGCTGGACCTCGATGCGGTCGTTGCCGGGCACGAACATCTTGTATCGAAAGGATGGACGCTCGATGCGGGGTATGGCCGGCACTATCTGGGCAGCCTGATCTACGACTACTGGCTGGATCCCTTCGGTAATCGCATCGAGCATTACACCGACACGGATCTCGTCAACGACGACTACAAACCCGTCCATTTCGTCGGCGAGGCCCACGAAACGACACAGTGGGGCATGGCGCCTCCCCCCTCCTTCTTCGACTGACCCGCATCACCGTTGGCACTGCCCGCGAACGATGTCTCCGACTGACCTGACTTGAAAAGACGAAAGGAACGGGCCCATGTCCCTTGAGGTCCTGATCGACACTACAAAATTGAATGAAGATAACTGGCTGGATTTTCCCGATTACGGGTTCCGCCAGTACTTTCTCTGGAAGCATGCGACCAGCGGCGCGAGCATTGCCCTGCTCGACTTCCGGGAGGGCGGCGGCGTGCCGATCGCGCATTCCCACGCCTCCAATCAGTTCATGTACTGCATTTCCGGCGAATACGAATACAGCGGATCGAACCTCACGCTTCTCCCCGGCTCGTTCTACATGAACCCGAAGGACAGCCCGCACGGCCCGACCGTGGCAAGGAAGCGGTCGCTGCTCATCGAAATCTATGACGGCCCCCACTACTACGAAAAGCCGAGCTTCCACACGGACGCGACGATCGGCGACTTCCTGGCCAAATCCTAAACGTCGATTGCGGAGACCACCGATGTTCACAACACAAGACGTCCTGCGCCGCCTGGGGCTCGACCGCATTCACGCCGGCGCCTGTTCGACGCCGCACGGCTGGAGCACCACCACCGGCCGCCGGACATTCGATGCGGTGTGTCCCGCGGATGAAACCGTGACCCTGCAGATCGCCGGCGCGACGGCGCAGGATTACGAGACCGTCATGCGCGACGCCGTCACGGCACACCGGACATGGCGCACGGTGCCCGCGCCGCGCCGGGGCGAGTTGGTCGCGCGGATCGGCCGGCTGGTCGAGGAGCACCTCGAAGACCTTGCCGCGCTGGTCGCGCTCGACACCGGAAAATCGCTGATGGAAGCCACCGGGGAGCTGCGGGAGGTCATCGACATGGCAGCCTTGGCGGCCGGCCAGTCCCGCATGCTCTACGGGTTCACCCAGCAGTCGCAGCGCCACAAGCACCGCATGTATGACCAGTGGCTTCCGCTCGGAGTCGTCGGCATCATCTCGGCTTATAATTTTCCTGCGGCGGTCTGGGCGCAGAACGGATTTCTCGCCGCCATCGGCGGAAACACGGTCGTCTGGAAACCGAGTCCCAAGGTCCCCGTCACGGCACTCGGCCTGCAGCACCTTTGCAACATCGCCATGAAGGAGATGGGTGTCGAAGGCGTGTTCTCCCTGTTTATCCCGGAGGACAACGAGACCGCGGAACTGCTGCTGCGCGATCACCGCGTGGCGCTCGTGTCCTTCACCGGTTCGAGCAATGTCGGCCGCAGGGTCGCCAACGTCGTCGGAAGCACGCTTGGCCGCCGTTACATGCTCGAATGCTCCGGCAACAATGGCTGCATTGTCGATGAGACGGCGGATCTCAAGCTCTCGGCCCGAAGCCTCACCTTCGGAATTGTCGGCACCACGGGGCAGCGCTGCACCAGCACCCGCCGCATCATCGCCCAAAAATCCATTGCGGCCCCGCTGGTCGATCTGTTGAAGCGCTCCTTCGCGCAGATCAAGGTCGGAGATCCGCGCGAAGAAGGCGCCGTCGTCGGACCGCTGATCGACAAGGCTGCCGTCGTCCAGTTCGAGGCCACCATCAGGCAGGCCGTCGAACTTGGCGGCAAGGTTGTATCCGGCGGCAAGCTGATCCCCCGCCCCGGCTACTATGTGGAGCCGACCATCATCACCGGGGTCGACCCGAGCTGGGCGTGCGCGCAGCATGAAACCTTCGCGCCGATCGTCTTCGTGATGACGTACGACACGATCGAAGATGCCATTCGGATTCACAACGACGTTCCGCAGGGATTGGCCTC
Organism: Hyphomicrobiales bacterium; assembly: GCA_041424235.1. Classification (GTDB taxonomy): domain Bacteria; phylum Pseudomonadota; class Alphaproteobacteria; order Rhizobiales; family Xanthobacteraceae; genus Bradyrhizobium_A. Next base: position 7,335 of record JBGMOD010000012.1, on the reverse strand, counting down.
AGGCATCCACAGCACCAACCTCGCCAACATCGAACTGTTCCTGTCTGCTGCGGGCAGCGACTGCGGCATCGCCAAGGTGAACATGGGAACGACGGGTGCGGACATCGGCGCGGCCTTCGGCGGCGAGAAGGAAACCGGCGGCGGCAGGACCGCGGGATCCGACTCCTGGAAAGGCTACATGCGCAGGCAGAGCGTCTGCATCAACTGGGGCGGCGAGTCGCCCTGGGACAAGCGGATCAGCCTCTGATCGAACACTCAATCAGTCCTCCAGGAGATACTCTCATGACAATTCAACGCATCATCAGCCCCGCGGTGGCCGAGGCCCCGCCCGGCCTGTGGTCCAATTGCCTGGTGGTGGACAAGACCGCTTATTTTTCCGGACTGACGGCACGTGCAAAGGACCAGACGACCATCGAAGGCACGGACGAATACGAGCAGACCAGGGTCATCTTGCGGAAATTCGAGGCGCTCATTCAGGCGGCGGGCGGCAGGATGTCCGATATCGTCAAGCTGACGATTTATGTGACCAACATTGCCAATCGCCAGAAAGTCTGGGACGCCCGAAAGGAGTTCTTTCATGGGAACTTTCCAGCCTGCGCGCTGGTCGAGGTTGCCGGGCTGGCGAGCGCCGAGATCCTGGTCGAGATCGAAGGCATCGCCCACCTCGGCGCGAGCGCGTAGCTTATCGGAACAAAGCTGACCGCTGTGGATTTCCCGGACAAACGGCCATGGGGCGTGTTGCGGAACGCCATACGCTTGATATATTAGACGCATCAATCAGGCCATGCTCGCGTCTGGCCGGGCGCTCGCTGCGGAGCGGCCTTGATGGGACCCCGTCCCCGGCCACCCGTTTGTTTTGGTGGTCGAGCATCATCATCGAATCGGATCAGGACTGTCGGGTATCACATGGCACGCACTGCCGTCAGCAAACCAGCAACCGGGCGACGACGCGCCGGCCGGCAAGCCGGGCCGCGAAAGATGCTGGGCCAGGTCGCCTACGAGATGATCAAGGAACGGCTGGTCTCCGGCCAGTACCTGCCCGGGCAATTCCTGCAGGAAACCTCGGTTTGTGACGATCTCGGCCTTGGCAGGACGCCCGTTCACCAAGGACTGCACCGGCTGCAGCAGGAGGGCCTGCTGGAGATCATTCCGCGAAAGGGAATCCTTGTCCGCGTGGAATCGACCGCCGAGATCCTCACCGCACTGGAGGTCCGCGGCCTGCTCGAACCCTTCTGCACAATGCAGTGTGCCGAGAAGGCCACGCCCGAGCAGCTCCAGGAGCTCGCCGAGATTCATACGGAATACAAGGCGCGCCTCAAGAGCGGCGACAAGATGAGGCTGATGGATGTCGACCGCCGGTTTCATTCCCGCATCGCGGAGTTCGGCGGCAATCATCTCATCGTTGAGTTCCTGCGCCCGATCCACGATCGCATGTCGCGGCTTTGGGTGCTGCCGCACTGGCAATCCCTCGACTTCGATATCACCGGCGGCGAACATGAAGCCATCATGAATGCGCTCTCGCGCCGCGCCGGCGCCGCCGCCCGCAAGGCCGCGGAGCAGCACATCGATTCCCTGCGCAAACGCATTTTGCCGGCTGGCTAGGAACAAGCTCCAGCTTTTTTGCAGTTGGAGAGCAAGATCCAGCAGCTTCGCGACAGCGGTTCCAAGGTGGCGATCTTCAACGCCGGCGCCGCGTCGATGGAAGTGATCGGGCCCAACACGATGGACCCGTCGGTCGGACCGGCGGCGCTTGAGGCTGGTCTGCGCCAGGGCGAAGCTGAAGCCGACCGTGCTGCAGGCCCGGCTCGGCGACCTGAAAGCCGCGGGACTGGTCGAAAGCGTGCCGACGGAGGGCTATTGCCTGACCATCGCCGGCGCGAATTCCTCGGCGCGTTCATGCCGCTGTACGACTTCGCCGAACAGTGGAAAGGCATGAAGCGCCAGAAGGCGGCCGCGAAGGCTTCGTCCGGGCGGGTGAAGGCGGTTTAGGTCTGCATCGTCAAATGCGGGGCGAGCGACTATCGAATGCACGCATCTCGTTGGGCGGCGTACGATCGACTTATGACCGTCATCCTGAGGCGCGAGCCTTGCGACGCAATTGCGTCGCTGGGCGAGCTCCGAAGGATGCACGGCCGATTCTACTGAGTCATTGGCCGTCGCCCTTCGAGGGCCGCGCTACGCGCAGCCACCTCAGGATGACGGATCTAACTCATCTAAAAACTTGATACAGGTTCTCTTTTCGCGGCAGAGATGTGTGAATCCTATAGCCAACTGGGAGAGGTGAAGGCTACGCCGGCTCCACCCGCAGGCTCGCACCATCGGCGGCCACGATCCTGACCTGGCTGCCGGCCGGCGCATCGCGGCCGGCGACGCGCCACACCGTGTCGTCGATGCGCACCACGCCGGAGCCGTCCACGATCGGCCGCTCCAGGGTGAACACCCGCCCCACCAGTGCATCGGCGCGGCGGTTGAGGAATGGCTGATCGGTCGGCTGGTGCGTCCGGCCGAGGCGGCGCCAGAGCGGCACGGCGGCGAGCGCGAACACCGAGAAGACCAGCATCTGGGTCTGCCACGACCAGGTGATGAAGAAGGACAGCAGCCCCACCAGCAGCGCGGCGAGCCCGAGCCACAGCATGAAGACGCCGGGCGCCAGCAACTCGGCGCCGATCAGCACCAGGCCGACGATCAGCCAGTTCCAGGTTCCCAGCGCACTCAACAGCTCCGCCATCGCTCACCCCCTCGGCTTCATCCCTGCGAGCTTGAGCCCGGCCCGGTGTTCGGCACCGTCGACCGGCGCACCGCGGCGGCCGCGGAGGCCGCGCTTTCGCTGAATGTCGCCTTCGCAATCTCGCCGATGCCGGCCAGCGACGACAGGATGCCGGTGGCCTCGATCGGCAGCATGATCAGCTTCTGGTTGGGCGATTGCGCGATCTCGCCGAACGCCTTGATGTACTTGTCGGCGATGAAGTAGTTCAGCGCGGCGACATCGCCGCTGGCGATGGCGTTGCTGACCATCTGCGTCGCTTTGGCTTCCGCCTCCGCCGAGCGCTCACGCGCCTCGGCGTCGCGGAACGCGGCTTCCTTGCGGCCTTCCGCCTGCAGGATCTGCGATTGCTTGGCGCCTTCGGCACGGAGGATTTCCGACTGCCGCTGGCCCTCGGCCTGCAAGATGTCGGCGCGCTTGACGCGCTCGGCCTTCATCTGGCGGCCCATCGCCTCCACGAGATCAGCGGGCGGCACGATGTCCTTGATCTCGATGCGGTTGACCTTCAGCCCCCACGGCGACACCGCGGCATCGACCACGCGCAGCAGCCGCTCGTTGATTTCGTCGCGGTGCGACAGCACCTGGTCGAGATCCATCGATCCCATCACCGAGCGGATGTTGGTCATGGTCAGGGTGACGATGGCCTGGTTGAGGTTGGAGACCTCGTAGCTCGCCTTGGCGGCATCGAACACCTGGTAGAACGCGACGCCGTCGACGGTGACGGTGGCGTTGTCCTTGGTGATCACCTCCTGCTCGGGAATGTCGATCACCTGCTCCATCATGTTGATCTTGCGGCCGACACGATCGAAATACGGAATGATGAAGTTCAGGCCGGGCCGCAGCGTCCGGGTATATTTGCCGAACCGCTCGATGGTCCAGTCATAGCCCTGCCCCACCGTCTTGACGCCGGCAAACAGCGTCAGGATGACAAGCAGCACCACGACGAGTGCAAAAACATCAAAACCGGTCATGACAATCCCCTGTGACGAGCGTGTAACAACCATTGCGGCTGAAAGCGGCGTGGTTTAGTCGCGGCAGCAGGATGGACGGTTCGACGCATCCCGTCGAGAGGCAAAACGCCTCGGACGGCCATATGAAATGCCTACGTCTGATGAAGCCATCTCGCGACAACACCGTCTTCCTTTGTCGTTGCCGGGCTCGTCCTCAGCGACTTCGGCTTCGCCGAAGTCGCGGACACAACCCCGCTTAGGGACGCAGTGCCTTCCTAAGCGGGATCACCGGGACAAGCCCGGTGATGACAATGTGGGTGGGGTGCCTTCGTCTCCGACAACGGCGACCAAGCGAGAGATGTCCGGGTTGCCGGGGCAAGCCCGGCAACGACAAAGGCCTCGGCTATATCCAACCCTGCAATTCGCGCAGCACCAGTTGGCGGATCACGTCCATGCCGACATCGCTGTCATTGAGGCAGGGAATGGCGGTGAACTGTTCGCCGCCGGCATGCTTGAAGATCTCGGCGTTTTCCTGCGCGATCTCCTCGAGGGTCTCGAGGCAGTCCGCGGAGAAGCCGGGCATCACCACCGCGACCTTGCGCACGCCTTCCCTGGCGAGCCGCTCCATGGTCTTGTCGGTGTAGGGCTGCAGCCATTCGTCGAACCCGAAGCGGGACTGGAAGGTCAGCAGCAGTTTCTTGTCGTCGAGGCCCAAACGCTTGCGCAGCGCGTCCACGGTGGCGACGCATTGCGCCTGATAGGGATCACCTTTGTCGACATAGGCCTGCGGCATGCCGTGGAATGACGCCACGATGACATCGGGCGCGAACGGCTGCGCCGCGAGATGCTGCTGGATCGAGACCGCCAGCGCGTCGATGTAATCGGGATCGTCATAATAGGGCGGCGTCACCCGCAGCGTCGGCTGGGCGCGTTTGTCGGCCAGCACGCGAAAGACTTCGTCGCAGACGGTGGCGGAGGTGGCGGCCGAATATTGCGGATAGAGCGGCACCACCAGCAGGCGGTCGCAGCCTTGTGCGATCAGCGCATCGACCCGCGAGCGGATCGACGGATTGCCGTAACGCATCGCCCAGTCGACCAGAACATGGTCATGGTCCGCAATCGCGGCGCCCAGCTTGTCGGATTGCGCCCGCGTGATGGTCTTCAGCGGCGACTCGTTCTTTTCGGTGTTCCAGATCTTCTGATAGTCGCGCGCTTTGCGCCGGGGACGGATCTGCAGGATGATGCCGTTGAGCACCAGCTTCCAGTACAGCCCCTGGTTTTCGATCACGCGGGGATCGGACAGGAACTCCCGGAGATAGACCCGCACGCCGGTCGCATCCGCGGTATCCGGGGTGCCGAGATTGACCAGCAGCACGCCGACGCGTTCGCGCGCGGGTGCGGTCACGGGACGATGGGCATCGATGGAAACAACCGTGGTCATGATGGCGATGGCATCGCGCGCCGGTTAGAACTTGTCAAGAATCGGGGGCCGGGAATTGACCTGCCGGGGAACCGCCACCGCACCCGCGAACAACCAAAACGCCGTCAAAAGCACGTGACCCGCTCGGCTGCGACATAACCGAGCAGCAAGCCGACGCCGAACAGCAGCACCAGCGCCGCTGCACCAAACTCGACGCCGCGCAAAAACACCGCGCCGCCGCCCTCGCGGCCGGCGCTGACCCGCCGCGCCAGCCCCTTGGCCGTCACGGCAAGAATGGCGATGGCGGCCACCGTGATGGCGGTGCCGAGCCCCATCAGGAAGGTGGCGGCGATGCCGGCCCAGAACATGCCCTGCGCCAGTGCGAACACCAGCACCAGGATCGCCCCGGAGCACGGCCGCAGTCCCACCGCAAAGATCGCGCTCAGGCCGCGCTGCCAGCCGCCGGGGCCTGCCAGCTGGTCGGGCGTGGGGCCATGGTTATGGCCGCAGTGCTCGTCGTGAACGTGCCCGGGTTCGCCATGAAGCGGACCATGAGCGGGCGCCTGCGCCGCGCCGTGGGCATGATGATGATCGTGCGCGTGATCGTGGTCGTGCCCATGGTGATGATCGTGTCCATGGGAACTGCTGTGGTGATGCACAGGCTCGTGAACCGCCTCCGGCACCGGCACCAGGGCCGGCGCCAGCGCCGGCGAGGCCACGGCCCCGAGCGGAAACCGCATCGCCTGCAGCGCGCGAATGAAGCCGCCGCCCTTGGTCCAGCACAGGCGGGCGCCGAATGCGGCGATCAATGCGTAGCTTGCGATCTCGATCACCCGCTCCGCGCCGCACATGGTCTTTGCGGTGGCGTTGAGCAGCCAGGCGCAGATCCCGACAACGACAACCGCGACCAGGGCCTGCAGCAGGGCTGAGGCGAACGCCAGCACGATGCCGCGCCGCGCGGTCTCCTCATTGGCGATGAGATAGGAGGAAATCACCGCCTTGCCGTGGCCGGGGCCGGCGGCATGGAAGATGCCGTAGGCGAACGAGATCGCCAGCAGGGTCCACACCGCGCTGCCGTCGCTTTTCGCCGCACGGATGGTGCCCGACATCTCGCGGTAGAATTGCGACTGCTTGTCGAGCAGCCAGCCGATCACGCCGCCGACCTGCGGGTCGGACGAACCGGGCCGGCCGACGCCGAACGGCGACTGCGCCAGGACGACATGCATCAGCCCGTCACCCCAGAGCGTCACCGCCGTGACGGCGAGCAGCAGCGCCGGCACGCGCAGATCGACATTGAGGCGCCGCGGCGTCGAAGCGCCGGCGTTCGCGGCACGGATCGCAGCCTTCATGGACACTCCACCGTCACCTTGTTGGCGAACATGGCGCCGAAATTCGCGTTGGTGTTGTCGAGGAAATTCTGCTCGCCCAGCTTCTGCGCCTGCGCCGATCCGTCGGACGGCCGCTCGATGCTCATCTTGCAGTCCGCCGGCGCGCCGACCAGCTTGATCGGATCCTGCTTGGCCAGCGCGAAATCGACGAAGTAGGTCGGGTCGTAGATCTCGAGCGCCAGTTGCCTGGTCTTCAGCGGCGTTTTCAGCGGCAACGTGAAGTGCAGCACCAGCGCCCCGTCCTTGTGCTCGAGATAATAATCGACGGGATCCTCGAACTTCTGCTTCTTGCGGCCGCCGCCGTCGCCGGCGCGGGCGAAGGTGAAGAAGCCGAACTCCTTCAGGGATTCCACATTGGTCTGGGCCAGCGGCGCCAGTTCCTCGCGGGTGTAGACGCCCTTGGTCTTGGTCTCGATGCCCTGCAGCGCGTAGGTCGAGAACATGTCGTCGAAGGTCCAGGCATGGCGCACACTGGTGAGGGTGCCGTCGGGCGCATAAACCAGTTCACTGGTGGCGGTGACCCAGACATGCGGATGCGCCTGCGCGATCCCGCAGGTCAGGCACAACAGACAAAGGGCTGAGGCGATCGCGCGCGTGAAACGGCTTGTCATAGAACCCTGGCAACAGCGTCCCGGCGAGGCGTCATGTTACCCGCAAGTGAGGCCGAAACGAGACGCGGATTTTGCATGAGGATACTCTCCACGCCTCCATGAGCGACGTCGATTCCGCGCAGCAATGACTCGTTCCCTCCCCCCTTGTGGGGGAGGGTTAGGGAGGGGGGTAGCGGCGGTACAAACTGGGCTGAGCCCTGCC
>JBGMOD010000011.1:0-148319 GCA_041424235.1 Hyphomicrobiales bacterium | reverse complement strand
TTCGTCACAACCGCCGTGATGACGATCGTTGTCATCGTGACGATCCGCGTTCAATTGCATGAAGTGATGATGAGGATGGTGTGGACGCTTGTCCCAGTTGCTGCGCCCCGTCTCCGCGCCGAAGCTCGAGGTGGTGCTGACGATCGTCAGCGTCGATGCAACAACCAACGCGGTCGTTGAACGCCATCGTCTTGTTCTGTCGAATGTGATTTGCATGGTCGACCCCAAAGGTAAGAGTTAACCTTCGCGTATTTAGAGAGCGAACATGACGCGTGCGTATCGATGCTGTGAAACGCACGAAGAAATTTAGAAACGTCCTAGAAATTTTTTCACGCAGGAAAATACGACGCGATTCATCGCACACAACTCACAAAAAAGCGCCGCGCGATTCCAACGCGCGACGCACTCATACGATCGATGGAGAATCCCGCGAAACTCAGCGCGCGGAATGTTTAGACTGCATCACTTGCCGCAACGCCTCGTAATGAGCATCGTGAACTTCAGGATTGAACAGCGAGAACTGTTCTGCACTCGCCAGCAACGCGGGCACTGCGGCGAACATCAGGTATCGATAGCTCTTGTACTCGGCAGCAACATCATCGAATCGCCCCTCGGACGCGGCGATATCGATTCGACGCAGCGTCACCACCAGCTCCTTGAGCGACAGGCGTGCAAGTCCGCGCTCCTTTTGGCCACCCGACACCGTGGTGTTCTTCCGATCGGGATAGCGCTCGGTCAGTTCGCGCAATTCGTTGCCGATGGTGTCGACCGCGAGCGAAATGACATCCTTGTCGTGGGCGGGGATCGCGGTTTCCAGCACAGTGGCGAAATTGTTGATCTCCTGCAGCGTCGCGCCGGCGCCATCACGTTCGTAGGGCTGCACACCGTCTCCGACCGCCGTGAGATAGGCGACCAGGTCGCGCTTGTCCTGCGTTGAGAAGCCGAGCTTGAAGACGCGATCGAAGTGGTCCACCACCTGATCGTAGTTGTCGAAGCGGCCATCGTGGAAATATGGCGCGTTGAAATCGGCATTGCGCAATGTCGGCGTCTTGAACAGGCCGCCCGAACCGACATCGTGCTGCTGATGATCGACGAATGCCGCCGACGGCGTGTGGCAGCCGGCGCAGCTCAGCTCCGGATTATGCGGGAACGGTTTCAGGAACAGCGCTTCACCGCGTTTTTCGGCATCACTGATTTGCCCCACCAGCCGTCCGCCGGGTCCCAGATTCGGATTCGGAAGGAAGTCGATGTCGTGGATGTAGGCCACCATGGCATCGAGAACGGCAGGCGATGGCTCCGGCCCGGCGAACTCGTTGACGATGACGTTGTGCACGAAATCGCGCAGCGAGGTCATCCGCCCGTCGTGCCCATAGGGGGCGAGGTAGCGCGCGCCGCGCAGCGAGGGAATCCGAATCGGATCGAGTTTCTGATTGTCCGCCTTCGGGTTGAACAGCGGGCCGGTGGTGTCGAAGTTGCCGGGACGCGTCGACATGTTCGGAATGAAGAACTTGGCGTTGTTGGCGCCGTTGATATGGCAGGTCTCGCAACTCACGCCCGCCTGCCGCGCCACGCCACCCAGAATCGCCGGCGAGCTGAACGCGAGGTTGCCCAGATTGACCAGATAGGACCTGCGGCCGTCGATCGTCTCGGACTTGAACACTTCACGCGGCTTGTCGAGCGCGTCTTCGTTCAGCTCGCTCGATTTCGGCAGCACGGTCTGGTCGCCATCGACCGGAAAGGCGCCGACGCGCTGCTGCAATCCGACCAGCAAGACCCCGAACGCGACAACAGCCAGCCATTGTTTCCGGATGATCATCGCGACGCGGCCTCAAGTGTGGGCCGGCGCAGTCCGATTTTTTGCGCGGCATTCTGCAAGGCCACGATCAGTTCCTCGGTGGTTCGGCGCAGTCCGGGAATGTCGACGTGCTGCAGGTCCCGCACCACCAGCAATGCCTTGAGATCTTCGATCCTGGCATCCACCGAATCGGCGAGCCTTGAATCGCTCGCCTTGAGCGTTTCGGCGAAAATCGTGCGATAGGCGAATTCGATGCCGGCCACGTTGTTGCGCATGTCGTCGAGCGACGTGCCGCTGATTCGGGATTCGCCGCCGTCTGCCTTGCTCTCGCCGACCTCGTAGACCAGCCGGACGGTGCCTTCCAGCAGGCCCTGCGGGGTCAGCGGCATGTCGCGCAGTTTTTCGTGGAGACTGTTGAGGTGCTCGACCAGAGCGTCCGCTTCGCTCTCGGCATCGGTGCGTTTTGCTCCGAACAGTTTTGCCTCGATGGCATGAAAGCCGGTGACGGCGTTCGGCCAGGCATCGATCTGCTCATCGAGTTCCGGCACGAAGCCAGCGGTGAAGACCTCCGAGCGCTCCCAACCGGCGCGTCCCGACAGCCAGGCCTTCTTCGCTCCAGCAAGATCGTGCGCGGCCAATCGCGCGCGCAGATCGCGCGCACCGGCCAGCGCCTGCCCGATTCCTTCGATCATGTAAGGGCGATAACGTTCCGCGCCGTCCTCAAGCGGAGTCGCACGTGCAAATTGCAGTTGAGCCATCAGTGCAACGGCCAGAACGCCGAAACCGAGTATCCATCGCTGCCCGACGACGTGCGCGCGACGCGCACAAGCTTGATTCAATTCCGACAATGCAAAGCGTCCATGGTCGGGAAGACGACGAATCATGATTTCCAGAATCCATTGAACGCGGCTGCGCTCACGCTGCGACTGAGTGTCGCGAGTGCGCAATATTGTCGCGTTCCTTTGCTGTTTTGTGACGAGAGCGAGGCACGCAGTGATTTTCCCGCTGCGCATTTTTTTATTTTCTGATCGACGCACCGCACGCAAACGAAACTCCGCGCCATACACGCCACGCACTTCTCTTGTTTTTTCAAGAGGAAGCCGACTGCGTGACTCCTCCATCCCGCTTGCGTGCTCCGTTGCGACAGCGATCCGCGCGCGCAACATCCCGCAACGTGTCACAGCGCTGAAAAATATTTCACGCATGACGTCAAGTGTCTGTGACTAAACGACCCAACCTCTTCGATTTCATTATTCCACAACAATGGGGGCGATTTCTGATGCGTTTGCCAACACTTCTCGGATGCGTATCCGCGCTGGCGCTTGCCGTCGCGACCGCTGGTGCAGCGGCCGATGACTTTCGGGGCCACGATCACGATGGCGACGATGCGCGCCATGTTCACACCGCAACGCCGATCAAGCACCTGGTCGTTATCTTCCAGGAAAACATCGCATTTGATCATTATTTCGGCACCTACCCCAAGGCGCTGAATCTGCCGGGCGAAACCCGCTTCGTGGCGTCGCGCAACACGCCGAAGGTCAACAATCTGGTCAACCCGCTCGATGTAAACCACGACTTCAGGCCGCTCACCGGCATCGACCTGCTCAACCACAATCCCAACAGTGACGCCAACGCCCCCGCAGCGCCCAACAACACCGTGAAGAACGCCGCCGGCGCGTCAAACCCGTTCCGACTCTCGCCCGCGGAGGCGCTCACCGCCGATCAAGGCCATTCCGAAGGTCCGGAGCAGAGCGCCTACAACAACGGGCGTATGGACGGCTTCCCGGCTTTCGTCGGTCGTGGCGGCCCGCCGCCGGTCGGCATCGGCACCAAAGCGCTGGTGATGGGCTATTTCGACGGCAACACCGTCACCGCGATGTGGAATTACGCGCAGCACTACGCGCTGAACGACAATTCCTATACTTCGCAGTTCGGCCCCTCGACGCCCGGCGCCATCAATCTGATCTCCGGCCAGACCGACGGCTTCTCCTTCACCCTCAACGTGCTCGATGGCTCCGGCGGCTTGATCAGCGGCAACCAGGTGTTCGCCGACACGTCCCATCTGCCGAGCCACCTGACGATGGTGGGTGACGACGATCCGGTCGATGACGTCTGCTCCAACCCGAAGGGCGCCCAGGTTACGATGTCGGGGCGCAACATCGGCGACCTGCTCAATGCCAGGGGCATCACCTGGGGTGGATTCATGGGTGGCTTCGACCTGACTGCGGTCAACGCCAACGGCACCACGGGCTGCTTGCGCGAAACCAACCCGGCCGCGCCGGGCGAACCCGCTTCAACCTCGGTCGACTACATCCCGCACCACGCCTGGTTCCAGTACTATGCGTCGACCCGCAACCCGACCCACGCCCGTCCGAGTTCGGTGCAGGCGATCGGTCACAGCCTGATTCCCGGCACCAACACGCCCGAGCCGGCCAATCACCAGTACGATATCAACGACTTCTTCGCGACGCTGAAGGCGGGCAATCTGCCGGCGGTCAGCTTCCTGAAGGCCGCGGCGTTCGAGGACGGACATGCCGGCTACTCGGATCCGACCGACGAACAGCACTTCGTCGTGCGGGTGATCAATGCCCTCCAGAAGAGCAGGGAATGGGAAGATACCGCCGTCATCATCATGTATGACGACTCCGACGGCTGGTACGACCATCAGATGCCGCCGATCGTCAACCCGTCGTTCACGACCGGCGACAACCTCAACGGTCTCGGCATCTGCAACACCAGCAACGGCTTCCAGCAAGGCATCAAGACCCGGACCACGCCGCTCAACGGCGCCTTCGGCCAGCCTGCCTACGGCCGCTGCGGTTACGGAACCCGCATGCCGCTGCTGGTCGTGTCGCCGTTCGCGAAACACAACCACGTCGATCACACCCTGACCGACCAGAGCTCGGTGCTCCGCTTCGTCGAGGACAACTGGCTCAACGGCGAGCGCATCCAGCCGGGCGGCTCGTTCGACACCATTGCCGGTTCGATCGAGAACATGTTCGACTTCCATCCCTGGGACGAACGGGGCCCGCGCAAGCTGCTGCTGGACGAACAGACCGGCGCCGTGCTGTACGCCTCCCACGGCGATGATGATCACGATCATGATCATCACGACCATGACGACCACCACTAATCCACGCGTCGTCTGAGACAAGAAAAGGGGCTCATCCGCAGTGGCGGATGGGTCCCTTACTTTTTTGGAGACCTCTCATCCAGGACCTCGACCAAGACCTTGGGGCTTGCAATCAGAAGTCGAGCCTGCTTCTGCTGCGATGGTCAAGCCCGATCCCGGACCCCGCACCCATGGTCATTGCCACCGGATTTTTCGCAGTGCTTTGCCTGCTGAGCGGCATGCTGGCCTGGATCGACATCCGCCACGGCATCATTCCCAACGAGCTGAACCTGGCCATCGCCGCGCTGGGACTGGCGAGAGCTGCCGTGACCGACAGCGCGTCCGCTGGAGTTTACGCCGCGTGTGCCGGCATTACGATCGGCGCCACCACCTGGCTGCTGCGGCGATTGTATTTTGCGTTGCGGAACGTTCAGGGCCTGGGGCTGGGCGACGTCAAGCTGCTCGCTGCGGCCGGCACCTGGATCGGGGCCACCGGCGTGCCGACGCTTCTGCTGGTCGCCACACTGACGGCGCTGGCCTCGATCGCCGTCATGCGACTGGCCGGGCGGCGCATGACGCAACAAACCTCGATCCCGTTCGGACCATATCTCGCGCTCGGGCTGGTGGTCACGGTTGCTGTCCAACAGCCATGGTCGTGCTGCTGAGCGGCGCAACGCGCCTGTGATGCCTTTAGCTAGAGCGCAAACACCCGGCGCGCGTTGCCGGACAGAAACGCCTCGGATTGTTCCGGCGAGAGTCCGAGACTGCCGAGCCCCTCGAGGCATTTGCGCGGCGACAGCATTGGCCAGTTTGTGCCGAACATCGCGCGACGCTTGCCGACGCCCTTCATCCAGTCGACGAACGCCGGCGGCAGCCGATGCAGGGCATAGGCCGATGTGTCGACATGGAAGTTGGGGAACTTCACGGTCAGGGTCACGAGTTCGTCGAGCCAGGGAAAGCCGACATGGCCGCCCACCACAACCAGTTCGGGGAAATCCAGCAGCACGTCTTCGAGATATGGAATGAGGCGCCCGGTCTCCGAGCGCTTCAGCGGCCCGGTGTGGCCGATCTGCGTGCAGAACGGGACGCCGGCCTCCACACAGGCCGCGTAGATCGGGTAATAACGCCGGTCATTCGGCGGCAGGTCCCAGAGCCAGGGCACAACACGGACGCCAACGAACGCTTTTTTGTCGACCCAACGACGAATCTCGCCAACCGCCGCCATCGGGTTGGCGAGATCGACGCTGGCCAGGCCACGAAACCGGTTCGGGGCCGCCGCGATCTGCTGCGCCACCTCTTCGTTGCTGATGAGATCACCTTCAGGGCCGTGCCATGCCGACAGCAGCGCGATATCCACACCGGCCGCATCCATGGCCTTGAGCGTACTGTCCACGCTCTCCAGCATACCCTCTTCCCGCCCGGTCCAGCGCATCAGCGTCTTCAGCCATGGCCTGTTCGCCATCCGCTCCGTGGTGATCTGCGCCCACACATCGACCGCGCCCATGACACACCCCCTCAATTACTTCACTAATGAAGTATATGGCAGTGGATGGCTACGCGCAAGCAGGTTATTCAGGTGCATGTCCGCTTCGAAGACACGCGTCTATCACCGCCTGCAGCTGGCCGCGCACCGGATTCAAAAATCCGCCGATCGCGCGGTCATGGCCGCCGCCGAGATCACGACGGCGCAAGCGGCGGTGCTGGCGCTGACGTCCACCGGCGAGCCGGTCACCCAGCGCGAGGTGGCCACACAACTGGGTGTCAATGAATCCGGCATGACGGCGATGGTCCGCCGCCTGCTCGACATGGGGCTGCTCGAACGTGTGCGCGACGAGGCCGATGCCCGCGCCTGGCGGCTGCGCCCGAGCGACGAGGGCCGCGCGGCGCTCAAGCGCATCGAGCAGCCGTTCAAGCGCATCAACCAGACTATCGAGACGGCGCTTGCGCCTGACGAGATCGCCCATCTCGCCGATTACCTGACCCGCATCGCCACCGCGTTCGATCAAGGATAGACAATCGCGGCGCCGGTCTACTGGCTCATGGCGTAGCCAAGCAGCCGTTCCATGGTGCCCAGTTTTTCGCAGTCCGATGCGTTCGACGCGAAGTGCGATTGTTCCCTGGCGTTGTAGCATCGATAGAGAGGCACGGTCTTTTGCTGAGGCTGGCTGTAGACCCAGCCCGCCGTGCGCAGGCGCTGATAGTCATGGGCTTCACAAAAGCCCTTCTCGGCCAGCAGATGGTCGGGATGGCCGGGCCGCTGGCTGACGCAATCCTCGAGCTCGACGGACGGCTTGGAGGCATTGGCCATCGTCATGAGATAGCCGGATCCAGCCTCGTATTGATAAGAGCTGTAGTTGCCGGGAACGGCCGCCGTGGTCGACCAGCGGTCATGCAGTGACGCGTCGTACCAGCGCGCCAGCAACACACCGACCTGCGACGCGACGGGCTGGCTCGAGACCGATACGGTCACATCGCGAAAAACCAGGTATTTCTTGTCGCGAGCTTCGTAAGGCGGCCAATAGGCATAGACCAGCATCCAGGTGTTGGAGAGTTGACTGGTTCCCGTCCTGGCGTCGAGCATGACCGGGTAGGCGAGAAGCTCCGACGGAGCGGGGCGCCTCCAGACACCGGGATCGAGAGCCAGCAGCGGCTCGTGCAGGTTGCTGAACGTCGTGTGATCGGTAGAGAAGAAAAGTCCGAGACCGCCGGACACCCAGCGCAACAGCACCGTTTCCCCGGTCGTCGTCCATCTGGCAACCGCGCTACCGGATCCGTTGCCAAGGCTGGTCGCGTCACCGCCGAGGCCTGGCTGGTCCCATTGGCCCTGGAAGAACTTCATCCATTGTCCTGGCCGCGGATCGGACACCGGCCCGCGCGCCACGATGAGGGCGTGATCCCGGTTCCGGTAGCAGTAGGCGTAGTAGTAGCCGTCCTGCCCGTTGACCGTGCTGCAGGATCCCTCCCCGGTCTGCTTGTTCGCCGTGGGCGTATCCGTGCCGGTGAGAATTTGTCCGTAGCTCGTCCAGGTCAGCCCATCGTCAGCGGAGACCGCCAACGCCGTCGACATGTGAGTCTGGGAGTTGGCCTCGTAGTGGCACGCGGTCTCCGCATGGATGAAACCGAGAACCGTCTTGCCGACGGGTTCGGCGTGGTTCAGCCATTGCCCGCATGAATCGTATGTGCCCGGCTTGCCCGGACTGAGCACCGTGCGTGCCGCACCGCCCATGTCCCAGGGTTTGTTGCCGTCGATGGCGTGGGTCGTGGCATGCGCGTCGAAGCCGCGGAAGCGGCCATCGGGAAGCGGAATTTCCGTGAAGTGGTTGTCGGCGATCTCCAGCGATGGTCCGCGCACGACGCGAGGAAGCCCGACACGGATCGTGATGCAGGCATCGCAGATCGGCGCCTGTGTCGCCGCAGCCGTGGCGGGCGGATGCGGACTCAAATCAAGAACCAGCAGCACCACTGCAAACAACGACCAACGTTCAATGTGTCGCGGCATGGCTGTTCCTGCAATTGGAGGCGTCAGAAGGGTTGCGATGCAATCCTGCCCGGCTCGGTCAGCGCCCCACAACGATAGACATCGAAACGCGCCTCGCCGACCCACGAATAGTATATCAGCCCTGTAAGGCGTTTTTGCTGCACCAGCTGGCGGAAGTCGGTCATCATTTCCTGAACGAGAAGACCACGCGCACGTTCATCCGATGGGCAGGATGTCCCGTTGTTCATGAAGCCCCACTCCGTCACCCAGCACGGTTTGCCTTGCGATGCCCCCGAAGGCGAGCATATGGGTGAAACGAATTGCTGCAGGTTTCGCAAGCGGTGGATTGCGGACACCTTCTCGCCTGGACCATCCGCCCAGGGATATGTGTGGAGGTTGTAGGCATCCACCAAAGCATCCAAACCATTCCTGCGGAAGAATGCCATCGTCGCGCCCGCACTCACGCCGTCATAGGTCTTCGGCGTCGGCCAAGGCCCCTCGGGCCCGGTATCGACAAGGCTGGTGGGCAGCAGCGGCGTGCGCCGGTTGAGTTTGGAATGATCCCTGACCTGCTTGAGAACGCTCAGCACCTTCAGGTATTGCAGATAGCCTTTGGCGACTTGCTGGCCCTCCGGATCACGATCAAGATCGACGAGGCCAAGGTTCCTGCCCTCCCCCGGCAGGCGAAAGTCCGGATTGTTTCCGGCCACGTTGATTTCGTTCTCGAGTTCTAGTCCGGCCAAAACAATTCCATCGGCATCCAGCTTATCTGCCACCTGCTGAAAATACTGCCGCGACAATTCGGGATCCAGAGTGGACAGCGGCGCCCCAGCCCACATTCCCGGAAACTCCTTCGGCCGATACGGCCGCATGGGAGCATTCGGTGCATACCTGCCATGGAGGATCACAACGGTGCCGATATTTTGAGCATAGGCGCGCTTGATGACATCGATGCTCTTGTCTGCATCCTCCGCGTACATTCCAAAACGGATGACATGAACCCCGGCGGATTTTAACTGGACCAAGGTCGCATCCTGCTCCGCGACGCTGAATTGCAAGGGATGAACGAAGTTGAAGCCGCGGACGATGTCAGCGGCCCGCACGCCGCTCGATACCACCGAGAGAGCCAATGCGAGCGTGACGACGCGGATACGGATTCGAAAAAGCAGGATGAGCGCCGGACGAACGTTGCGCATTGTCGTGAACATCCCCTGCCATTTCCTTCCGCCAAATATAGGCGAGCATTCCGCCGAACGGTCCATCGATAGTGGGAGTTGCTCCTCAATCACGCGGAGTTGACGTCACAGAGCCGGCTTCAAGTCTAGTGGCGAACCTGCCGCTCGCGGACGGCGCTGACAGGCAACACGCGGGCTTCGGCGGGCTGGGTCCCATCGGGTTGCGGCAACGCCATGACAACAGCCTGCTGATTCTTTTCCAGCGTGGCCTCGCGGCCGTGCACCGACCGCAGTTTCCAGCCCTGATAATCCTCACCGACTTTGAGCCGAAGCGGGGTCTTGGTCGATTGATCGACGAAAATTCCGAAGCCCTCGTCACCGCCTGCGATCGTACCGACCAGTGCGAGATCCGGGCGCTCAGGTTCACGCGGCGGCGGCGGCGGACGCGGCGCCTCGACAACGGGCTCGGCAACCACGGCCGCGGGCGGCGGACGCCGTGACGGTGAGAAGATCGGCCGGTCGCGCGTCATCGGCAACTGGCTCAGAGGAATCGCCCACAACGGATTGGCACTCGGCGTGCGCTGCAGTGCCGGCGCCACAGCCGGTTTGGGAGCCGAGAACGATGGAACGGCCGGCATCGCCGGCGGGGCTTCAATCCTTGAGGCCGGCAGGCCCGACACCGCGGAATCGTTGGACAGGTCGATGTCCATCGGGTCGGTGGACACGGCGAATGCAGGTACAACCGACACCGTGGCCGATAGGGCGACAAGCGCGATCGTGCGAGCAAATTTCGGGATCATTTCGCGCCCCTCCACTGCCCGGACACTGCCAGCAGAATGCGCAGTTTGCCTTCGCCAGCCGATGACGTCGGCGCCTGAACCGTCAACTGATCGACAAACAGAAACGGCATCGCGGCTTCGAGATCGTAGAGCAGCGGCTGCAAGCCGACCTGCTCGATTTCACAGCTGGCGATCATGCTGAGAAAGCCGGCCTTGGACTGGGTGCCCTGCAGGTCGAGTTGCGACGACAGCACGTTTCCGCCGACCTTGGTGACGCCCGCGGCAACACGCTGCAACAGCGCCGCGCCGGCGACGGTGACCGTCGCGCCTTCCAGGAAGGGCGACCCCGCCGGCATGGCCGCGTTGGCGGATACGCCCCCGCCTGCGGCACGGTCGTGGCCTTCGAGCTGCGCCAGCATCGCGGCCGATGACGCCACCGCGGACCGCTGGTCCAGAATATCCGAGATCGACGACAGGATCGTCGCCAGCAGGATGACAATGATTGCGGCATAGACGGCGGCCGCCAGCAGCGGCGACGTCGTCAGCGATTTTCTCAGAACGGCGGGAATGCTCATGTGCCCGATCCGAAATACGGTTTGATATGTGCTTCGATGTGGAAGCGCTCGCCGGGGTCGTTCTGCGAACGGGTGGTCGGCGCAAAGAAGGTCGCCTGGCTGAACTGCGGCGACTGCTCCATCAGCCGGATCAGTGACGGTGCATTCTGGGTCAGGCCGACGATCTGGACCTTGTCGCCCTCGATGCGCAGTTCCGTGGCGTAGGTGCTGTCAGGCAATACGCGCGAAATCGCCTCGAGCACGATCACGCTGGACGGCGTCACCTGCTTTCGCTTCGCCAGCAGATCCATGGCCGATCCACCCGCCGCCTGGCTGAGACGCAGCGCGGCGCGGCGTTCCGCAATGCGGTGCTGCAGTTGCTGCTGCTCGGCGTCGAGGCTCGAGCCCAGATAGGCCGTCAGCGCCAGAACCGCGACGGCCGCGAGGCCGCCCCCCAGCAGACCAAGACGCAAGACCCGCGGCACATCGATGGCCCGCCCCGCCGTCCGTTGCAGCGATGTCCTGAAGACCTCGATCCTGCCGACTTCGCCCTCGCTGGCCGGCGGTTCGGACGACACCGCCAGGGATGCGGCACCGAGAAGACCGGCGAATTGAATCAGCGGCTCGACCCGGGCCTTCGATGTTGCAGCAAGAAGCAATCGGACACGCTCGTTCGCCAAGTCCGTGGGGGTACTCCAGCCGAAGATCGCGTCACTCGCCGTCCAGGGTGAGAGGCGGTCGATCTGGGCGCGTATCATGCCGTCAAGAAAATCGACCGCGCGTTTGGGGAAATCCAGCGATCGAAACAGCACCTTATCGGGTTTCATCAGCACCTCGAGGCGGCTGCCCCGCAGTGCCGCCTCCCACTCCGCAGGCAGCGCCGGCTCGGGCCGGCCATGCGACAGGCGAAAGACCGCATCAGGCAATGCGGCGCCCTTTCGCTCCGAGGTCAGCGTGGCCGTGAAGGCATTGTCGTCGCCTTCGACCATCTGGATGTGCCGCGGTCGTATCACGCGGTCCGTCGCAGCATCCACGGCACCGGCGACGGACGTGATCCACTCGCCGAACAGCACCTTGATATCTTCCATCATCGTCATCAAAACCTCTCCGGCTTGCGGGACCGGCGGATCGGCACGTCATCCTGCCACGACAACACCCGATAGGGATCGTCGTCGCCGCCTCGCGTGATGACGGCCTCCGAAGCGGCCTGGCGGCCATCGTCGAACCTGATCGTGGTCAGCACGCGATAGGCGTCGCTCTGTGGTGCGCTGCTCGTCCTGGCGGCCACGGATGTCCCCTGAGCCGATGGGATAGCCGGCGATGCCGAACCCTGGCCGAAGCCATCAGTCCCGTCAGACGGTTTCGCCCCCGGCAACGCCGCGACCACTTCCGGCGCGGCGATGGTCGCGTCGACCTGCGACACGCCACTGAACACGGTGACGAACGACAGCGCCCGCTCGACCAGGGCCGGCGGCAGACCAAGCACAAGGTGCAGCTCATTGACATGGTTGAACAGGCCTTGCCGCGGCGGATAAGGCAAGCCCGCCGCGCCATAGAGCGCCGCCTCGTCGTTCGTCGTATTGGGCAGAGGACGCGTACGCCATCCCACGATTCGATCGGCATATTCCTTCGCATCTTCCTGGCGCGCGCCCAGAACCACGAACAAGGCGGCCAGCGTTTCCTTCGGCGCGAAGTTCAGGTCGATGCGCGCGGCCTCCGACGTGAACGCGACCAGAACGGAGGCGCCATCCAGCCGGAAGTGAAATGAGCCTTGCGGCGGGCGCGCCTTGTCGCCTGCCAGCAACAGCTGATAGGCCGTGAGTTCGAGACTGGCGGAGACCAGCGCTTCGGTTTGCAACCCCTTGTCGCCGACCGCGAGCGCCTGTGCCGAATTGGACAGATAGACGGCGAAGATCATCGCCAGCGACGCCAGCGCCGCCAGAATCCAGAGCACGGCCACGATCACGAAGCCGCGTTCCGGATCAGCCGCAGCCGTACGCCCGCATCTGCACGTCATGGCGATTTCTCCGGGCCGGCCTGTTCGGGGCCGGCCTGGGCGTTGCGCTGCGCCTCCGACTTGCCGCAATCGCGACCTCCCGGCGCGCAATCGTTGATTGCGGGAGCTTGCACATGAATCGGCGTCACCGTCGACACCGACAGCACCCGCTCGGTCGCAACATCGCGCACGGTCAGCCTGACTGCGGTCGGCAACTGATCGCCGTCGTGCCAGCTGCCTTTCCAGACCCGGTCCTTGCCGGCGTAGGAAAATGAAAGACGAAACGGCGCGCGCAACAGCACCACCGGATCGCCGAAGCTGACCTGCTCGGACAGCGACGATGTCTCCGGAAACGGCCGGAACGGCGTTCGCGACCGCACCGTGGCCAGCCCCAGGCGATCACTGCTCTCGCCGATCCGCACCACCTCCAGGCCCGGCTTGACGTTCGGGCCAAGCGCCGTCCGCACCAGCGTCACCGACAATTCCGATCCATCGAACAGCGGATGATGCGCTTCGCGATTGGCCGTCACGAATTCGGCAGCCGCAAGATCGGTCGTGATTCGTTGCAACGCAATGCCGATCGCCTCGCTGCGCTGAACCCGGTCGAGCCCGCGGTTCCAGTTCGGCAGCCACAGCGCGGTGATATGCGCCAGTGCGGAGAGCACGAGCCCCATCAAGGCCAGCGCGACCAGCGTCTCGATCAGCGTAAAGCCGCTCTCGTCGGGCCGCTGGCGAGCGCCGATCTGCGTCATTGCGCCGGCCTGCGCATCAGCCGAACCGTCTGGACATCCACGGTGGCGCCGGAAGGCGAGCGAACGCGAACCCTGACCAGCTCCGGTGTCCAGGCCACGTCCGCGCCCGGCACAACCCAGTCGTCGCCCATCGGGGCGACATCGACCCTCCACTGGTAATCGCTGATCCGGCCCGACGAGGAACCGGTCGCCAGATCAGCGTGAGACGCGATTTCCGTCGTCATCACCGCACGCGCCGTCTGCATCAACGCCACATGCCGCTCCAGCGAGGTGACCCCGCGCAGATTGGTCGACATCACCGATCCGATCGCCACGATGGAGACAGCCACAATGGCAAGCGCGATCAGCACTTCGATGATCGTGAACCCGGCCTCGTGGCCATCAGTTGGTGGCGGCGTGCGAAACAATTTCAACCCTTCCCGTCAACCAGTTGACACGCACCTCGTAGCCGACATCGAACCGCGTCAGCGCGATGGTTCCACCGCACGACATGCCGTTGGCAAAGAAGCTGATGGTCGACAGCGCCACCCGTCGATTGCAGGTTTGCGGCAGCAGCGCATCGAACCGAACGTCATCGGGAATGCGCAGCACCGCCGATGACGCGCCGGAGTGGATCGAACGCGTGCCGGGATCGACCAGGGTCTCGACATCGCTCTGGTGCCGGATCGCCGCATTGCGGTCGGCCTTCAGCAAGGTGGCGGTTTCCAACGCATAGGCCTGCAGGCGCGAGCGCGAGGTCTGGCGCGGAATCAGGGGCAGGAGCACGGCCGCAAGCATGGCGATGATCGCAAGGACACACACCATCTCGAGCAAGGTAAAGCCGTGCTCCGCCTGGTCACTCATTTTTCGCGCTGGCCATATTGTCGGTGGAGATATCAGCGGCGAGGCCGCTGCCGCCCTCCTGGCCATCCGATCCGTAGGACATGATGTCGTAGGGACCGCGCTCGCCCGGCGCGCGATAGATATAGGGGTGATTCCAGGGATCGGCGGGCACGTTGCCGCCCTTCAGATAAGGCCCGTTCCAGGCCGCGACGCCCGGTGTCCGGCGCACCAGCGCCGCGAGGCCTTCCGCGGTTGAGGGAAACCGGCCGGCATCGAGGTAGAACAGATCGAGCGCGCTGCCGAAGCTCTGCAGTTGAATCTTGGCCGCCTTGACCTTGGACTCGCTGAGATAGTTGAGCACACGCGGGCCGATCAGGCCCATGATGAGGCCGATGATGGTGATCACCACCAGCATTTCGACCAGCGTAAAACCGCGTTCGCCCTCGTCCACCGTGCTTTCGACCTGACGCATGTCGACGCTTCCTGCTGACTTCATCGCAAACCTGCCTTCATTTCACACTTGATCGCCCGGGTTCGGAACGATTGCGCTTTCGATTGATGACGACCCCGTTTTGGCCATGCGCTAGCCGACGAGTTGGGTGACTGAGAGCAGCGCCGTCATGACCGAGACGATCAATCCGCCGACGACGGCGCTGATCAAGACGATGGCGAGCGGGCCGATGATTCCGACGATGCGATCGAGGCTGCGCTGCAGCTTCGCCTCATAGAATTCTGCAACCCGCCCGGACAGGTTCGGCAACTGCCCGGTTTCTTCGCCCAGCCGCAGCATGCGCAGCGCCATCGGCGGCAGACTGTTGGAGGCGGACAAGGCATCCGACAGCTTGCCGCCGTGCCGCACCCGGTCCGCCGCAGCCGTCCAGGCCGTCACGCTGCCGGTCACCCCCATGATGTCGACCAGGATGCGCAGCGTGGCCGTGAGATTGACGCCGCTGCCGAGCAGCACGCCGAGATTGCGGCAAAAAAGACTGGTCCGGTAGAACTGAAAAATGCCGGAGATGCCGGGGACCTGCGAAATCCCGTTCACAATCGCCGCACGTGTCTGCGGCCGGCGCAGCAGCCACCAGAAGCCGGCGATCGCCGATGCCGACCCCAGCATCATGACGGTGGCATTGTCGCGCAGGAAATCCGACAGCTTCAGGAAGACGCTGAGCGCGGAATCCGATTTCGCGCCGAAGTCCTGCAGCACGGAGGAGAATTGCGGCAGCACGAACAGGATGAAGAACAGCATGACGCCGGCGGCTGCCACCAGCACAAACGCCGGATATTGCATCGCATCGGTCAGCTTGCGGCGCATCTGTTCGGACCGCGCCCGCTCGGTCCCGAGCATCTCCAGTACCTGATCGAGTGTGCCGGACACCTCCCCGACGCGAACCAGGGCGACATACATCGGAGGAAACAACGCCGGGTGCGCCGCAACCGCGCCGGCGAAATTCTCGCCGCTCAGGATCGCGGCCCGCAATTTCGCCACCACCGGACGCAGCCGCCCGACATCCGCATCGCTGGCCAGCAGTTCCAGCGCGTCATCGAGGCGCGCGCCTGCTTTGAGCAACAGCGCCAGATCGCGGGTAAACGTCGTCACCTCGGCCGGGCTTGGCTGGTTGAAGAGGCCGAAGCCACCGGCCGACGTGGTGAGGGAGCGCTTTTCCTCGATGGTCTCGATCGGCAGCAATTTGAGATATTCGATGCGCTGCGCAACCTCCCGCGCGGTGGGCGCCGACAGCGTGCCGTGCACGATCTCCCCGTTTTGCGTCAGCGCCCGGTAGCGGAAGTTCGGCACGGCTCACCTCAGCGTGTGGTGGTGACGCGGAGGATTTCCGCAGGCGAGGTCAGGCCGGCGCGGCATTTGGCGATGCCGTCGTCGAGCATGGTGGTCATTCCGGCGCGGATCGCGGCCTGATCGATTTTCAGGCCGTCGGTTTTCTCCCCGATCAGTTCCCGGATCTCGTTGGTCAGTTCGAGCACTTCGAACACGCCGAGACGGCCGCGATAACCGGTTCCGCCGCAGCGTTCGCAGCCACAGGGCTCGTGCAGGGTCTCGCCCACCTGGAATCCGAACGCGATCAACCGGGGGTCCTCGGCAAAGTCGGCCGCGGACAAGGTCTTCGGCGACTTGCAGCGCTCGCACAGCTGGCGAACCAGGCGCTGCGCGATCACCGCCCGCAATGTGGATCGCAGCAGATATCCCTCGACGCCGAGATCGAGCATGCGCGGCACCGCGGCGGCCGCGGTCTCGGTGTGCAGTGTCGTCAGCACGAGATGCCCGGTCAGCGCGGCGTGAACGGCGACGTGGGCGGTCTCGGAGTCACGGATTTCGCCGACCATGATCACATCGGGATCCTGACGAACGAATGACCGCAGCGCGGTTGCGAACGTCAGTCCGATTCCCGGCTTGACCTGGGACTGGTTCACGCCGGGGATCTCGTATTCGACCGGATCCTCGACGGTCAGGATTTTCCGGGTCGGCTCGTTGAGGATCGACAGGATGGTCGCCAATGTGGTGGTCTTGCCGCTGCCGGTCGGACCGGTAATGACAATCATGCCATGGGGCAGCTTCAGCAGCCGCCGCAACTTGGTATCATCGGCCGGAGAGAATCCCAGCTTTTCGACCACCAGCAGCCCGCGGTCTTTCGGCAGCAGGCGGATGACGGCGGATTCGCCGTGCTGCGTCGGCATGATCGCGACACGAATGTCGATATCGGTCCGCCCTGCCCGCAGCCGGGCCGCGCCGTCCTGCGGCAAACGCCGCTCGGCGATGTTGAGGTTGGCCACGATCTTGATGCGGGAGATCACCGCCTGCGGCAATACGCCGGACGGCGCCGTGACCGGCCGCAACAGGCCATCGATACGCATGCGGACCACGAGCCCGCTCTGAAACGGCTCGATGTGAATGTCGCTTGCGCGCAATTCCACTGCCTTTTCCAGCAGATCACTGACCGCACGGACCACCGGCGCGCCGCTGGCCAGATCCCGCAGGCTCTCGATATCGTCCTCGCGCGGCTGGCGGATCTCATCACCGCCCTGCGCGTCAGCCCCCTCATCATCGAGGCGCTGGTTGAGCACGACATTGAGATCTTCGACCGAGGCCACCTTGATCGCGATACCAGCGCCAAGCACGATTTCAGCCGCCCGCCGTGCCGCCATATCGGTCGGATCGGCGACCGCCAGAACGACGCCGCCATCATTCGGCCGATACGGGAACACCATCATTTCACGCAGGAAGCGCTGCGAAAACGATGCGGCCAGCGAAGGAGCCGACATCAATTCCTGGAGCGAGACCCGATCAAGCTTGAAGAAACGCGCCGCCTCGTCGGCAAACTCGTTCGCCGTCAGGTCCGTGATTTCCCACAGCTTGCCCGGGCCACCGTCCGGCTCGGCGCCGGTCTCCTGCCCGGACGCATGGCCCGTGCGGGTCAGCCGATTGAGCTGGCGAAGATGCGCAACGAATTGCAGGGACTCGTCGCCGGTCATGGCTGTTTCCAAGCGTCATTGTCACGCCGCGGCCGGACAGGTCGCGACGTATCGGCCGGCCGCAACGCCCGGCCGCTGGTCGAAGGTGTTTTATTGATCCGAAGTGTGACACCTGTACGAAGCGAACGAGGCAAGCCCACAGGCGCGCGGGTTGGGGAAAAAATTTTACCGCAACTCATTCGTTCGATTTTGCAGCGAGATGTTGTGGTGCAAAATGCGGGAACGGGTCTCTCAGGCCGCACCGTCCGCATCACCAATTTATTACTGTCATACTCCGCCGCTAAGGATTGTCCGCACGTTTGGATCGATCGCTCGGTCCGTTGGGCCGAACATCAAGCGAGAGTGGCGGACATAATGGTACGCGTCGGCAACAGAGGCCGGTACCCAACCGCCGGCCGTGGCGTTTGTGCTGTTTTCGTTCTGCTGTGCGTCGGCCTTCTCGCATCCTGCAATTCCGCGACCATACATTCGGACGACGTGGCCGACATCGACGTTCTCGACAAGGTGCGCTCCCTCGACACGCTGCCGCGCAACCCGCAGCAGGTGGGCACCACGACAACACCGAGCTCGCGCAGTCGCGCCGCCGTTTTCGAAGGCACTGAAATCTCTGACGTTCCCGAGGCGCGTCCGCAACCGGCCGCAAGCGGCGGCGGTTTCGATCTGAACTTTGAGAACACGCCGGTTGCGACCGTCGCGAAGGTGGTGCTGGGGGATATCCTCGGCACCGGCTACACCATCGATCCGCGGGTGCAAGGCACGGTCAGTCTGGTGTCGGTCAAGCCGGTGGCCAAATCCGACATTCCCTACGTGCTCGAAAATGCCTTGCGCCTCAGCGGCGTCGTGATGGTGCGCGACACCAGCGGCTATCGTTTGACCCCGCTCGGAGACGCCGTGGGCGGCGGACGGGTCGATGCCGCCGCCGCGACCCCGGAACCCGGCTACGGCGTATCGGTGGTCCCGCTGCAATATGTGTCGGCGCAAACCCTGCTCAAACTGATGGACAGTTTTGCAACCAAGGCCGGAATGGTCCGAGCCGACACCACGCGGAACCTGCTGCTGATTCAAGGCAGCGGTGCCGAACGCCGCACGGCGGTCGATACCGCCCTCAGTTTCGATGTGGACTGGATGCGCGGCCAATCCGTTGGGATCTATCCCATCAACAGCAGCAGTCCTGAACCGATCATCGCCGAACTGGAAAAAATCGTGGATTCCGGCGAAAACGGCCTCAGCCAGAACGTCATCAAATTCCAGGCGGTCAGCCGTCTCAACGCCATCATGGTGGTCAGCCGGAAGCCGGCCCTGCTGCAGACCGCAGCGACCTGGATCAAACGCCTCGACCACGCCGACACCGCACGAACCAGCGTCCACGTCTACCGGGTGAAGTACGGCGAGGCCAAACAGATCGCCCGCGTTCTGACCGATATGTTCATTGGCGGCTCCTCATCGTCGCTCGACAGCGCCGACAGCCAGATCGCTCCGGGATCCGGCACATCGACGGCGTCGAGCACCGATCGCCTGTCGCTGAATGGCAACTCCTCCTCGTCATCGACCAGCGGCTTCGGCGCACGCAGTCAGTCGCCGGGCGGAACCTCGGGCTTCGGCGCGACACCGGCCGTTGCCGCGGCCCCGTCCAGCAGCGGTGCCGGATCGGGATCCGACAGCCGCAGCTCGGGATCCTCCGGCAACGCGCCGATGCTGCAGGGCGTGCGGATCACCCCGGATGTCGTCAACAACACCCTGCTGATTTACGCGGATCAGG
Source organism: Hyphomicrobiales bacterium (assembly GCA_041424235.1). Classification (GTDB taxonomy): domain Bacteria; phylum Pseudomonadota; class Alphaproteobacteria; order Rhizobiales; family Xanthobacteraceae; genus Bradyrhizobium_A. Next base: position 128,608 of record JBGMOD010000011.1, on the reverse strand, counting down.
AAAACTACCAGATCATCGAATCGACACTGAAACAGGTCGACCAGCCGCAGTTGCAGGTTGCGATCGATGCCACCATCGCGGAAGTCACGCTGACCAACGAGTTGTCCTACGGCGTTCAGGTCTATCTCACGAGCAAAAATCTGGGCCTCAAGCCCAACACCGGCTCGGTCCTCAACACCCAGGCAACGGCGGCGCCGGCGACGGCCACCGATCCCACGACGGGACTGGCATCGGTCGCGGGATCGCTTACCAACGCCTACATCAACCAGGCCTTCCCGGGATTCAATTTCCTGGTCGGCTCCGCGACACAGCCGAGCGCCATCCTGGATGCCCTGCACACCGTCACCAGCGTCAAGGTCCTGTCCAATCCGTCGCTGGTCGTGATCAACAATCAGAAAGCGACGCTGCAGGTCGGCGACGTGGTGCCGGTATCGACCGGCAGCGCCACGGTGCTGACCACCAGCAACACCGTGGTCAACACCATCGACTATCGCAACACCGGCATCATCCTGAACGTTTCGCCCCGCATCAGCGCCAACGGAACCGTGCGGCTCGACATCGAACAGGAGATCAGCAACGTCTCGACCGCGACCGCGGCCAGCCTGACGCCGACGGTGTCGGAGCGAAAGGTCAAGAGCTCGATCTCGATGGCCAATGGCCAGACTGTGCTCCTCGCCGGCCTGATCAGCGAGCAACAGAACGGCACCCGCAGTGGCATCCCGGGGCTCGATCAAATTCCGGGGCTCGGCGACGCCCTGGGCCATCAGGACAACAAGACCACCCGGACCGAATTGATCATCTTCATCCGCCCGCAGATCATTCGCGACGGCGCCGATGCACACACGGTGGCCGAAGAACTGCGATCGAAACTGCGCGGCAATATCGGCGTCAGCGCGATCACGCACTCGCCGGGATCGAACGTCCACTAACTGGAATATTCCAGACGGGATGACGAGCATGAGATCAGTCTGGCGAAGGTTGGCAACCGCGGCGGTGGTGCTCTGGGCGCTCGATGCCGCCGCAATGCAGGCCGCCCATGCCGACGGATTGAGCCGCGGAATCAGCGCCTATGACAGGGGCGACTATGTGCGCGCGGCGAAGGAGCTGTCTCAGCTGGCACACCGCGGGAATGCGCGCGCGCAGGCCGCGCTCGGGTTCATGTACGAACACGGTTTCGGTGTCCCGCAAGCCTATGAGGAAGCCACCGCGCTTTATTCCAGGGCCGCAGCCCAGGGCGACGCGACCGCGCAATATCTGCTCGGGCTCTCATATGACAAAGGCCATGGCCTGCCGCAGAATTACGTCCTGGCCTACAAGTGGCTGGCGCTTGCCGCAGCCCACGCGCCCAAGGGCCAGCGCGACTATTATCTGCGGTTGCGTGACGCGGTGGCTTCGAAGTTGACGCCGAACCAGATTGCCGACGGCCAGCGACTGGCCTTGTTCTGGGCGCCTGCGCGCTGATGTGTTTTACGGGCGGCTCTTGAGCTCCGGTTGCTCGCCCCATCGCGGCGCCACCCCGACATCGATGTCGAAGAGATCGAGCACGCGGCCGACCGAATGGTCCACCATATCGTCGATCGTCGCCGGCTTGGCGTAGAACGCGGGAACCGGAGGCGCGATGATCGCCCCCATCTCCGACAGCGCCGTCATGCTGCGCAGGTGGCCGGTGTGCAGCGGCGTCTCGCGCACCATCAGCACCAGCCGCCGGCGCTCCTTCAGGGTGACATCGGCCGCGCGTGTCAGCAAGGTCGACGTCACGCCGGTGGCGATTTCGGACATCGAGCGAATCGAGCACGGTGCGATGATCATGCCGACGGTCGGGAACGAGCCGCTTGAGATCGGCGCGGCCATGTCGTCGATAGCATGGGCGGTATGGGCGATGGCTTTGACCTCGGCGATCTTCAGCCGGGTTTCATAGGCAAACGTCACTTCGGCGGTTTTCGACATCACCAGATGGGTCTCGATCCCGGCATTGCGCAGCAACTGCAGCAGCCGCACGCCATAGACCACACCGGACGCTCCGGAAATGCCGACGATCAGGCGACGTGGTGAAGATCTCAGGGCATTCACGTCAAAACTCTCCGGTTCGCTGGATATCGTCGCAATCCTACAAAGGCGGGACGGGCAGGAACAGCGCGATGGACGACTTCACCAACGCCTGTTGGTGATAGCGACGGCGGGTTGCACTGCGACCGCCCTACACCGCTCCTCGCGATCAATTGCTTCGCAAACGCACAGCCGCTGCCTATCATCCACGCTTGCTGGCTCGCCATATGTATATACATTATGTCGGTGGGATGATAGTTATGTCTATACATGCCCTTTAACATGGCTCCATCCGCGGAGGCTCAATGGGTGAGACGGTTCTCGCGTTCGACGACATCCGGCAGGATTTTCCAACGCCGGCCCGGACCGGAAAGATCCGCGTGCTGGACGGCATCAGCTTCGATGTCGGCAGCGGCAAATTCGTCGCGGTGATCGGGCCCAGTGGTTGCGGCAAGAGCACCCTGTTGCAGATGGCCGCCGGCCTGCTCCCCCCGTCACGCGGCGTCGTCAGCCATCGCGGAAAAGCCATCACCACCGTCAATCGCGATGTCGGCTTCGTGCCGCAGCAGGCACAACTGTTTCCCTGGAAAACCCTGTCCGAGAATGTCGAGCTGCCCCTGCTGCTGCGCGGCGTCGCACCGGCGGAACGACGTGAGCGGGTGGCAAAGGCGCTCGAAGCCGTCGGCCTCACCGGCTTCGAGCAGTATTTTCCGAGCCAGCTCTCCGGTGGCATGCAGAAGCGCGGATCGATCGCCCGCACCCTGGTGTACCGACCGGACGTCATCCTGATGGATGAGCCGTTCGGCGCGCTCGACGCCCAGACCCGCATGGTAATGCAGGACGATCTGCAGATGCTGTCGGCGGAGGCCCGTGCAACGGTGGTGTTCGTGACCCACGACATCACCGAAGCCGTCCTGCTGGCGGACAATGTGGTGATCCTGAGCCAGCGGCCGTCGCGGCTGCTGGCGAATGTCGCAATCGACTTGCCGCGGCCGCGCGACGTGTTCGAGCCGTTTCGCAATCCCGGCTTCGAGGCTGCCTACGAAGCGGTGTGGTCGATCTTCCGCTCGCAGATCGATATCCGCCAGCGCGCGCACTGAACAACGAGGTCCGGACCATGAACGATCTCGCCTACGGCGCCGCCGACCAACCAGACGCAGCCGAATCCACTGTGCAACCTCGCAGCGCGTGGCCAGGCAAACTCACGCGAGGTCTGACCGCGCTGCTGCCCGGCGTTGTCATCCTGCTGTTCTGGCAATGGGCCTCGGGCCGGCTGATCAAGGAAGTCTATGTCAGCAAGCCGACGGCGGTTGCGCAGCGTCTGTATGAACTGTTCAGTTCCGGCGAGATCTATCCGCATCTCTGGACCACCGGGCAGGAGCTTGTGCTCGGTTATGCCATCGGGGTCGCCGGCGGCGTGATCGGCGGGTATGCGCTGGGACGCTCGCCGCGCCTGGCGCGGATTTTCGAGCCGTACGTGATGGCCTTTTACGGCGTGCCGAAGATCGCCCTGGCGCCGCTGTTCATCATCTGGTTCGGCATCGGCATGTGGTCGAAGGTGGCGCTGGCCTCGATCATGGTGTTCTTCCTGGTGTTCTACAATGTGTTCTCCGGCGTTCGCAGCGTCGACCGTGAACTGGTCAATCTCACTCTGGTGATGGGCGCCAACCAGCGCCAGCTCACCTATCATGTGTACCTGCCCGCGGCGGCGCCGTTCATCATGCTGGGCATGCGCATGGCGATCCCCTACAGCGTGATCGGAGTGATCGTCGGCGAGTTCACCTCGTCGATCCAGGGCCTCGGCCTGTTCATTCACGAGGCCTCCGCAACCTACGATCCGGCGGGCGTGTTTGCCGGCATCATCATTCTGCTGGCCTTCGTGATGATGGCAAGTTTCCTTGCCGGACGGCTGGAACGACGGCTGCTGCGCTGGCGGACCCCGACCATGCAGCAACCCAGCGATATCTGATATCTCGCGTGCAGGAGAATCTTCGTGCCCATTGCTGATGTGCTGAGCAAGCTGATCAAGGCCACCTCGATCGCGGCAACACTGCTGCTGACGCCAACGCTGGCAGAGGCCCAGCAGACGGTCCGCATCGGCCAGGGCGTATCGGTATTGAGTTTCCTGCCGCTATGGTCGGCGCGCGCGCTCAACACCTTTGCCGCTGAGGGGCTGACCGCAAACGCCCTCGTGGTGCCGGGCGGCGATGCGGCCGCGCTGGCCGCGCTCGATGCCGGCGACATCGACCTCGCCGCCGTGGGCTCGGACACCGTGATGCGCGCCGCGGCCAAGGGGCAACCCTTCGAGATCGTCTATTCGCTGATGTCGAAGGTGACGCTCGAACTGGTGATCGCTCCCTCTTTCCTCGAAAAAGCCGGCGTCAAGCCCGGCGATCCGCTGGCGAAGCGGCTCGCGGCACTCAAGGGCGCGGTGGTCGGCGTCGCGGCAATCGGCGGCGCGCAGGAAGCGGCCGCGCGGTGGCTGGCCGGCAAGGGCGGCCTCGATCCCAAGGCTGATATCAAGGTGGCCCAGGTCGGAAACCCGGTTGCGATTCAGGCGGCGCTCGAAAACAAACGCATCGACGCTTTTGTGCTATCGCCGCCGGAAGGCTATCTCGCGGAGAAATCCGGCGCCGGAAAAATCCTGGTATCTCTCGGGGATGATTTCCCGCTGCTCGCCAACCAGCCGTATCTCGTTCTCGCAGTGAAGAAACCGATCGACGACAAGAAATCCGAGATGATCGTGAAAACCGTGCGGGCCATGCAGGCGGCCGGCGCCGCCACGCAGCAAAAGCCGCAAGACACGGCGCTTGCCATCCAGAAGCAATTCTTTCCCAAGGCCGATCCGGACGCTATCGTCGCTGCGGTCAAGGCGCTGAGCAATGGCGTTGCCGGCAACGGCAAGATCGATGTCGAGAGCATGCAGAACGCACTCACCGCAGCCAAGGAGGTCGGCACCAACTACGGCCGGGAATTCGACGCCAAGGCCTCGGAGAACGATCTCTGGACCAATCATTTCGTCGAAGCGGCGAAAAGCAAATAGCCCGCTCGGCTACCCGATTCAGCCGGTGGGCGTGAAACGGGCGACCAGATCGTAGAGATGACCGGGATGGGTGATCCGCACGGCGGTGATCGGCTCGCCGTTGCGCCAGGTGCGGCGCTCGATCATCAGGCACGCGGTTCCCAGGTCGATCTTCAGTTCAGCCGCCAGGGCCTTGTCGGCGTTGCCGGCCGTGATCCGATGTTCAGCCTCGGTCCACGGCACATGGCCGACCAGCCAGGTGTTGGGCGGAGTCGATGAAAAATCCTGATGTGCGGCCTCCGGCACGGCGCGCAGGCTGATCAGCCGGTCTTCCAGTGCGAACGGTTGTCCTTGCGCCTCATGGCGGCAGCGCAACGCCAGCACCGGCGCGCGGGCCGCCACACCGAGGCGGGCTTTGTCATGCTGCGAGGCCAGGCGTTTTTCCAGATCGAGCAGCCGATAGCCGTACTGCTCGCCGCGCGTCTCAACTTCCGCTTTCAGGTCCGGAATTTGCAAAATTGCCGACTGGACGCGGGGCCGGGACACGAAACTTCCGGCCCGACGCCGACGCTCGACCAGCCCGGCCGCGGCGAGCCCCGACAGCACCTTGTTCACGGTCATCCGGGAGCACGCATAGGTCTCCATCAATTCGTGCTCGAACGGCACGCGATGCCCCGGCGGCCAATCCCCGGACAGGATCCTGGTTTCGAGATCGCTGCGGATGCGCTGATACAGCGCCGTCGTTCCGTTGGTGGCTGGCTTTGACATTGCCATCATGCCGCGAGAAGTCCTTCCAGCCTGCTGCGGAATCGGGATGCGATGGCATCCGCGTCGTGGTGCCGGCCGTTTGTCACCACCTTGCGCCCGCATGTCCAGACGCAATCCACCACCGGAGCCCGGTTCGCCGCAAAAATCCAGCTGTCGATCACCGCATCATCCGAACGGCCGGTCAGTGCGATATGCCCGGCATCGAGGCTGACGATGTCGGCAAAATTCCCGGCCACAAGCCCGGCCGCAGCAAGCCCGAGCGCCTGCGCACCGCCAGCAAGCGCGCCATCGAACAGGATGCGTGCGGTCGACACCGAGGCAGGCCCGGTCACGACATTGCGCGCGCGATGCGCCAGGCGCTGGGAATATTCGAGCTGGCGCAATTCGTCGGCCGCGCCGATCAGGACATTGGAATCCGACCCCACGCCATACCTGCCGCCCGACGACATGAAGTCCGGCATGCTGAAAATGCCGTCGCCGAGATTGGCTTCGGTGATCGGACACAGGCCCGCGACAACGCCCCGCGCGGCCATGCCGCGCAACTCATCCGGCGTGGTGTGGGTGGCATGAATGAAACACCAGCGCTGATCGACCGGTGCGTGATCGAGCAGCCATTGCACCGGCCGCTGGCCGCTCCAGGCCACGCAATCGTCGACCTCGCGGGTCTGCTCGGCGACATGGATGTGGATCGGACCGTTGCCGGCCAGCGGCACGATCGCCGCGAGCTCATCGGGCGTGGCGGCGCGCAGCGAGTGCGGTGCGATGCCGACCACTGCAGCCTCGTGCCCCGCCACCGCGCGTCGGCTCGCCTCCATCAAGCGCGCAAACTGATCGATGCCGTTGATGAAACGGCGCTGCCCTGCATCCGGCGCACGGCCGCCGAAACCGGCATGGGCATAGAACACCGGCAACAGCGTCAAAGCGATTCCGGTGGAATGCGACGCCGCGGCTATACGCTCCGCAAGCTCGGCAATATTACGATACGGCGCACCGGAGACGTCGTGATGGACGTAATGGAATTCGCCGACCCGGGTAAATCCAGCTTCCAGCATCTCCACATAGGCCTGTCCGGCAATCGCCTCGATATCCTCAGGCGTCATCCGCGCGACAAACCGATACATCAGGTCGCGCCAAGTCCAGAAATTGTCGGAGGAAGCACCCCTCACCTCAGTGAGCCCGGCCATGCCGCGCTGAAAGGCGTGGCTGTGGAGATTGCACAATCCCGGCAGGCCGAGGCGGTGACGCTCGTCGTCCGGCTGCGGCCGGCGGCCGACCTCGACCGTGACGATCCGCCCACCCTCGACCACCAGACGAACGTCTTTCGCCCATCCCTGCGGCAACAGCGCGTCGTTGAAAAAAAGCCCCGTCACGCATGGCTCCCGATGCTCGCGAAGCTCTGGACAGCTTCAGGTGACTGTAATATGTATATACAAATAAGCCGCCTGCCAAGCACCATGAACCTTGCGCCGAGAGCTTGCCCTGAGACTTGCATCATGTCCCCTGCGAGATCTGCATGACAGTCGTTGATCGTATCTGGCACCAGTGTCGTCTTGCGACGCTTTCCCCGTCCCGGCAAGGGCTCGGCATCGTCGAAAACGGCCTGATCGCCGCGCGCGACGGCCGTATCGTCTACGCCGGCCCCGCGGCAGACGCGCCCTCCGCGCTCGATGCCAGGGAACGGATCGACTGCGACGGCCGCTGGATTACGCCGGGCTTGGTCGACTGTCACACCCATCTGGTCTATGGCGGCAATCGGGCGCACGAATTCGAACAACGCCTGGCCGGCGCCAGCTACGAAGAGATTGCCCGCGCCGGCGGCGGCATCGTCTCCACGGTCAAGGCCACGCGCGACGCCAGCGTCGACGATCTGGTCGCGGCCGCCCGGCCGCGACTCGACGCGCTGATGGCGGAAGGCGTCACCACCATCGAAATCAAATCCGGCTATGGCCTTGAACTCGCCACCGAACGCCGGCAACTGCAAGCTGCGCGCCGGCTCGGTGAAGAGCGGGCGGTGACGGTGCGAACCACCTTCCTCGGCGCACACACCACGCCCCCTGAGATGAAGGGGCAAAGCTCCGCCTATATCGATCGCGTCTGCAACGAGATGCTGCCGGCGATCGCCGCGGAAGGCCTCGCTGATGCGGTCGATGCCTTCTGTGAAGGAATCGCATTCTCACCGGAGGAAACGGCGCGGGTGTTTACCGCGGCCCGCAAACTCGGACTGCCGGTGCGCCTGCATGCCGACCAGCTGTCGAATCTGCACGGCGCCGCGCTGGCCGCAAAGTTCGGCGCGCTGTCGGCGGACCATCTCGAATATGCCGACGAGGCCGGTGTCGCGGCGATGAAGGCCGCGGGCACCGTCGCCGTCGTCCTGCCGGGTGCTTATTACTTCATCCGCGAGCATCAATTGCCGCCGATCGCGCACATGCGCAGCCACGGCGTGCCGATCGCGCTGGCCACCGACTGTAATCCCGGCACCTCGCCGCTGACCTCCATCCTGCTCACCATGAACATGGGCGCGACGCTGTTTCGTCTCACCGTCGACGAATGTATCGCCGCCGTGACGCGGGAAGCAGCGCGCGCGCTCGGCCTGTTCGCGGACGTCGGCAGCCTCGAGACCGGCAAGCGTTGCGATCTCGCGATCTGGGATATCGAGCGGCCGGCGGAACTGGTCTACCGGATGGGCTTCAATCCGCTGTATGCGCGGATCCGCCACGGTCAGTGACGATTTTTGATTGATCTGCGCGCGGCCGTCGCGCGCAGGCTATTGCTTCAACAGATGTGATGGGATGCCCGACATGACCCGTATCGACAATGCCCGTATCATCCGCTCGCCGCGCGGCAATCAGCTCTCGGCCAAATCCTGGCTGACCGAAGCGCCGATGCGCATGCTGATGAACAACCTCGATCCGGATGTGGCGGAGAAACCGGGTGAACTGGTGGTCTATGGCGGCATCGGCCGCGCCGCGCGCGACTGGGAAAGCTTCGACCGCATCGTCGCGGCACTGCAGCGGCTGGACAACGACAAGACCCTGCTGGTGCAGTCCGGCAAGCCTGTCGGCGTCTTCCGCACCCACACTGACGCGCCGCGGGTGCTGATCGCGAATTCCAACCTAGTGCCACACTGGGCGACCTGGGAGCATTTCAGCGCGCTCGATCGCAAAGGCCTGATGATGTATGGCCAGATGACCGCCGGCTCCTGGATCTACATCGGCAGCCAGGGCATCGTGCAGGGCACCTACGAGACCTTCGTCGAGCTGGGACGACGGCACTATAACGGCGACCTCTCGGGCAAATGGATTCTCACCGGCGGCCTCGGCGGCATGGGCGGCGCGCAGCCGCTGGCGGCTGTAATGGCCGGCGCATCCTGTCTCGCGGTCGAATGCCAGCCTTCCCGCATCGAGATGCGGCTGCGCACCCGCTATCTCGACCAGCAGGCCAATGACCTGGATGAAGCACTTGCCATCATCGCGCAGGCCGGCCGCGACAAAAAACCGGTGTCGGTGGGTCTGCTCGGCAATGCCGCCGAGATCTTTCCGGAATTGGTGCGGCGTGGCGTACGGCCCGATGCCGTCACCGATCAGACCTCGGCGCACGATCCGGTGAATGGTTATCTGCCGAAGGGCTGGACCATCGCCGAATGGGACGCCCGCCGCGAGACCGATCCGAAGGCCGTCGCCACTGCTGCCCGCGCCTCGATGGCCGAGCACGTTCGCGCCATGCTCGATTTCCATCGCATGGGCATTCCCGTAGTCGACTACGGCAACAACATTCGCCAGATGGCGCTGGAGGAAGGCGTCAAGGACGCGTTCGACTTTCCGGGCTTCGTTCCCGCCTACATCCGACCGCTGTTCTGCCGTGGCATCGGCCCGTTCCGCTGGGCCGCGCTGTCCGGCGATCCCGAAGACATCTATCGCACCGACGCCAAGGTGAAGGAGCTGTTGCCGGATCACACCCACCTGCACCACTGGCTGGACATGGCGCGGCAGCGCATTTCGTTCCAGGGTCTGCCGGCGCGGATCTGCTGGGTCGGCCTCGGCGACCGGCACCGGCTGGGCCTCGCCTTCAACGAGATGGTGGCGCGCGGCGAACTGAAAGCGCCGATCGTGATCGGCCGCGACCATCTGGACTCCGGCTCGGTCGCCTCCCCCAATCGCGAGACCGAGGCGATGCAGGACGGCTCCGATGCGGTGTCCGATTGGCCGCTGTTGAACGCGCTGCTGAACTGCGCCAGCGGCGCGACCTGGGTTTCGCTGCATCACGGCGGTGGTGTCGGCATGGGCTTCTCCCAGCACGCCGGCATGGTGATCGTCTGCGACGGCACGCCGGAGGCCTCCGAGCGGATCGGCCGGGTGCTGTGGAACGATCCGGCCACCGGCGTGATGCGTCATGCCGATGCCGGCTACGAGACCGCCATCGCCTGTGCGAGAGAACATGGGCTCGACCTGCCCGGTCTCTGACAAACAGTGGCCATGCAGATCATTCGCGCCAACACCTGTCGCGTCCTGCCCTGGAAGAATGGCGGCGGCTCGACCACCGAAGTCGCCGTCAGCCCGCCCGGCGCCTCAACGGACGATTTCGACTGGCGCATCAGCATGGCCCGTGTTGCCTCAGACGGACCCTTTTCGCATTTCGCCGGCATCGATCGCACTCTCGCCGTCATCAAGGGCCGCGGCCTGGTGCTGACAGTTGCGGACCGCGCGCCGGTGGAGCTTGCAACCGGATCGGATTCCCTGAGTTTCCCTGGCGATACGCCGACGTCCGCACGATTGACCGATGGCGAGATCATCGACCTGAATGTCATGACCCGGCGTGGACGCTTCACTCACGACGTGTTGCGCGTCACGCAAGCGCGATCCTTTGAGGTGGCGGATGGAGACATCGCGATCGCACTCTCGCTGGATGGCCACACTCTGATTGTGACCAACCAGCACAACGAACGGCTCGATCACGGTGACGCCATCATGATCCCACCGGGTGAAACAGCCGGTATTCAGATCAACCCGGCCGCTGCCGCGCAGTGTTATCTCGTTCGTCTGCGCGCGCAAAAACCGTAGTCCGCTTCACGCCGGGTGCGGATATCCGGCACGGCGCGCCTCCGCGTCCCAGCGCGCAATCACGGCGTAATCATCTACATGAACCGGTGCAAAACCACGGAGACAAAGTCGCTCCCTCAACTCCGCACAAGCTTCGGACTCCCCGACAGCGATCAGAGCGTGCCGCAAGGCCGTCACAATATCTCCGGGACACTCCGGGCTCGCCACCAGAAACGGGATCGGTGCGGCCTCGGTGGTCGCAATGACGCGTATCCGGCCGGCCAGCGACGGCTCATGGCGGAGCATCAGATCGAGCGCATAGCCATCGAGCGGCCCGACGTCGATCTCGCCGGCTAGCAGCGTTTCGATCACACGCCGCGGCGTGTAGAGCGGGCCGACACTTGCCTTGTAGAGATCCGCGTCGCGCGCCAGCCGATACGGCAGCAGGTGGTGGCGCAGCGCGTTATAGCCGGAGTGGGAATCCTCAACGGTGTAGCCGAGGCGGCGGCCAAAGGTGTCTTCGAGGGTATCAAGTCCGGAATCGGCCCGGACCACCAGGCGCGTCGCATAGACCGGTTGTCCTGGCACCGGGGCATTGACCGGCACCGGTGCTGCCACCGGCGCCGGAGGATACTCCGAGCGCACAAACGGAAATCCGCACATGAAGCCGCATGCGAGATCGCGCCGCGACCACAGTTCCGACAGCGGCAGCGGAAACGCGTGGTCGATCACGTCGAGATCGACTGCACTCTGTGCTGACACCCACCGAAACAGGTCCTTCCAGGCCAAAGCTGCCCCCGGCGTGACCGAATACATGCGGGCATTGGCGACAAGGCGCATCGGCCCGCGCCTCAGGCGAAACGCAGCCGCTGACCGATGCCCAGCCGTTCGGCCTTCTGCAGCATCGCGTGGCCCAAAGCGATATCCGACAGCGAGAGGCCGCGATGCCAGAACAAGTTGGTTTCCTCGTCGCTCTCGCGGCCGGGCTTCAGGCCGGCGACGATCTGGCCCAATTCGGCATGCAGCGTGGCTTCCGACAGTTTGCCGGCCTCGACATGCGCCCGCAGGCTGCCGAACTTGCCGCCCTTGCACTGGCCCCAATCGTCGACCACGAGCTTTGACATGATGTCGGTCAGCGACAATTCGATCGCGCTCATGGTGCCGTAGGGCACGACAAAGGCGCCCTTCTTGATCCAGGAGGTCTTCAGCAGCGGCGCGGGTTCGAGCAGGCGCGACGCCTCGACCACGATGTCGGCGCCCTCGACACAGCTTTGCCAGCCCTCGGTCGCCACCACCGGCTTGCCGAGATCGCGGCTGAGGCGGGCGGCAAAATCGTCGCGGCTTTCCTTGCGGCGGGAGTGCACACGGATCTCGTCGAAATCAAACAGATGGTTCAGCAGGCGCACATTCCAGTAGGCCGTGCCCCGCGCGCCGATATGACCAAGGATCTTCGACCCCTTGCGCGCGAGATGCTTGGCCCCGATCGCCGTCACCGCGCCGGTGCGCATATCGGTGATGCCGCTGGCATCGAGAATGGCCTTCGGCGCGCCGGTGCGCGGATCGAACAAGGCCAGTATGGCCAGTTCGGAGGGGAAACCGATCTTGTAGTTGTCGACGAAGTCGCCGACGATCTTGACGCCCGCGGAGTCGATCGGCTCCTTGATCGCGCCACGCAGCACGTTGAAGTGCCCGTTCGCGACGCCGGGCTCCAGATGCATCCGCGGCTCGATCACGGTCTCGCCGCGCCCCTGGCTGGCGAGACTGGCCTCGATTGCGGCCAGGATTTCGTCATCGGTGATCTTGAGTTCTTCGATATCGAGACGGTTCAGATAGGCGATGTAGATCGGCGGCACGGGGCATCTCCAAGCGGTTGAACCCGGCATATCGCAGGACACAAAACACCCCCACCGCATGACGGCGAGCTTTCGCGCCCCCGATAATATGTATATACATTATTGCAGGCCCGGCGAATGTCAATCATCCGGCGATTGCGGATGCCGGTGGACTGCTATTTGCGGGTGTCCGTTGACTGGAGACGTGCGCTCGCAATCCCGTGAACATCACGGGGCGAGGGCACAATGCGCGGCGACTCATTGCAGCCGTCGCACAACGCTCAGGTCAGATCAAGGCGATGGGATCGTCGCCGACAGGCCGGTCCGCTCCGCCTGCTCGATCGCGATGTCGTAACCGGCATCGGCATGACGCAGCACACCGATCCCCGGATCACCATCGAGCACTCGCTGCAACCGCTCCGCGGTCGCCGGATTGCCGTCGGCCACGATGGTCACGCCGGCACTGACGCCGCGGCTGCCGAGCCCGTGAATGGCAACGAGATCGGCGCCGGAAGAGCAATTGAGCAGCGCATTCAGCATCGGCCAGTCCGCGATGGCGTCGGACCCATCCTTCATGTTCTCGGTTTCGCGATGGGGCATCGCGGCGGAGCCGGAATCCAGGTGATCGCGCGTGAACGCGATCGGTCCCTTGAGCCGACCGTCGGCCACCGCTTCGTTGACCAGCAGCGCCAGGCGGCTGCGCTCGCCATAGCCCAGCCAGCCGATCCGCGCCGGCAGCCCGGTGAACTGAACGTGCTCGCGCGCCTTCGCGATCCAGGACGAAATCGGGTGGTTTGACGAGAACGCCTTCAGGATCATGTCATCAATTGTATAAATGTCCTCCGCCTCGCCCGAGACGGCGATCCAGCGGAACGGCCCGATGCCCTGGCAGAACAGCGGCCGGATATAGAGATCGACAAACGAGCGCATCCGGAACGCATCGTCGACGCCGGCAGCTTGCGCTTCCGCGCGCAATCCGTTGCCATACTCGAACGTGATCGCGCCGCGATCGAGAAACGCCAGCATGGCGCGCATATGCGTCGCGACTGACCCGCGCGCCAGCGCCATCAATTTTTCCGGATCGGACGTGCGCATCGTGCGCGCCGCCTCAAGCGTCAGCTCCGCGGGAACATACCCCTTCAGCGGATCCGGAAACGTCTGGTCGGTGACGATGTCCGGAATGAGCCCACGCTTCACCAATTCCGGCAGCACCACCGCGGAATTGGCGCACAACGCCAGCGCCAGCGGCTGGCGCGCATCCCGCGCCGCCTGCCAGCGCGCAATCGCCTCCTCCAAGTCGTCCGTCGTCGCGTCGCAGTAACCGCTGGCGATGCGGCGATCGATGCGGGCCTGGTCGACCTCGATCACCAGTGTCGATGCCCCGGCAAGCTTGCCGGCCAGCGGCTGCGCGCCGCTCATGCCGCCGCAACCGGATGTCAGCAGCAACCGCCCGGCCAGCGTGCCACCGAAATGCTCGCGGGCGATCGCCATGAAGGTCTCGTACGTGCCTTGCAGGATGCCCTGGCTGCCGATGTATTGCCAGGCAGCAGCCGTCATGCCCGGCATGATGGTCAGCCCCATCGCATCGAGCTTGCGCCGGCTCTCCTCCTGGCTCCATTCACCAACGATGTTGCCGTTGGCCATGATCACCAGTGGCGTCGTGGTCTGCCCCGGAAACAGCCCGATCGGCTTGCCGGACTGCATGATGAAAGTCTGGTCCTCGCGCATCGACGTCAGCGTTGCGACAATGCGGTCGAAACTGTTCCAGTCGCGCGCGGCACGCGCGATCGACATGTAGATCACCAGATTATCGGGATCTTCCGCATTCTCGAGATTGTTTTCCAGCAGCCGCAGGATCGCCTCCTGGCGCCAGCCCTTGCAGCGCAAGGTGGTGCCGCGCCCGGCTTTGACGTCTTTTCCGCGACGAACGGGAATGCTCATGATCAAACCTCCTCCACCAGCGGAACCCAACCCGGCTGCGCCTTGACCCGCGCCAGCCATGCGTTGATCGCCGGAAATCGCGTCATATCGTAGTTGCCTTCGGTCGCCATCGACACGTAAGCGAACGGGCCGAGATCGGCGATGGTGTAGCGGTCATCCACCAGCCAGGTGCGCCCCGTCAGCCACGCATCGAGCTTTTCCAGCGCCGGATAGGCCCCTTCCTGGAAATCCGCGATCTTCTGCGCCATCTGGTCGGCGATGCCGCGCAAATGGAAGAAGCGCGGCAGCGCCAGTGCACGCAGCAAGTCGGCCTGTTCGAAGAACAGCCAGCTCATCACGTCCGCGCGCAAATACGGATCATCAGGGAGGAAGCGCGTCCCGTTCGCCAGGTACATCATGATCGCGTCCGACTCCACGATGGTGCGGCCATCCTCGAGTTCGAGCACGGGCACGCGAGCGAAGCGGCTCTTGGCGCGGAACGCCGGCTCCTTGGTTGCCCCCTTCGCCAGATCGAGCGTCACCCGCTCGAACGGAATGCCGAGTTGCCGCAGCAGAATGCGAACCTTCCAGGCATTGCCGGACAGCCGGCTATCGTACAGACGCAACATCAGAAGCCTCCGCCTTAGAGATACTTGACGAGATCGACGCCCATCGCCTTTTCGACCTCGGGAAACACCGCGGGATCGAGTGCGCCTCTGCCGACCGGAAAACGCGAGCGGTGCGCGACCACCACGGCGACCCGGGTCCCCGGCTTGGACTCCGAGATCGACACCACATCGCCGGTCGCAGGATCGAAAGTCCCGATCATGTCGGGGAACGTGGCCACGCGCTTGCCGCCGACATCGGCGGTCATGAATTCGTTGTAGACGCCGAGCACAACATCGCCGTCCTTGCCGCGCACCGTCATCTGCCCGAGATCAAAACCGCCGCCATAGTTCACGGTGTTCTCGGTGACCTCGCCGTCGACAAGCAGGTCTCCACCCAGGAATTCAACGGTCGCGCGGATGCGGTCGCTTCCCTTTGCGGCCAACATGGCGCGGCCGAGATCAAGCTGGAATGTGATCGCGCCGGCCGCCCCGTTCTCCTTGATGAAGCCCGCGGTCAGCGGGCCGCGCGCGGCATAGATCAGCCCGCCATTGACCACGGCGGCCTGTCGCATCACCGTCGAGGTGCGGACGATATCGCCCTCGGCGACGATGGAGAGCCCATTCTTGTCCGCCCTGCTGCCGCTGGACGCCACCTGCGTGATCGAGAGATCGGGCCGCGACGCCAGTCCCATACCGCCCATCTTCACGGTCGGATGGCCACGCCCGTTGGAGGCGGCATCGACATAGTCAAGGCCGAGCGCGGCGGCCACCAGCCACGCATTGAAGCCCGGCACATGGCCGCAGATCACGCCAACCGGCGGCTTGTCCAGAAGCGCGACCAGCTTGCGCGCCGCGTCGATCGCATCGCGGGGACGGATCGCCCAGTTAGCAAATCCCGGCGCGCCGATCGCGGTCGCGGTGATGATCGATGCTTCCGGATCGAGTTCGTCGAGGCCCACCAGGCGCACGCCGCCATAGTCCAGCGCCATGCGGCCAAGCCCGCGGTTTTTCTCCACCGCATTGCGCCCGCTCCCGCCGGCCGACAGGAACAGCCCGCCGATCAGCCCTGCTTCGATATCATCCGAGTTGAGCGTGCGTGCCACGGCTGTTCTCCGTTCTTGGCCGCGATGTGCGGCGGTTTGCGTTCAGGACGGCTCCGGCTCGTTCATGCCGAGGAAGGTTGCAAACAGCGATCCTGCGGCCTTGGCCTCCGCGGCCGTGCCTTGATAGACCTGCTGGCCCGACGACATGACGCAGACCTGATCCGCCACATCCAGCGCCCGCGCCGTGTTCTGCTCGATCAGGACGATGGTGAGACCGTCGCGTTTCAAGCGCATCAAGGCGTCGAGGCAGAGATCGACCATCTTCGGCATCAGCCCCAGCGAGAGCTCGTCGACCAGCAGCAGCCGCGGCTCGGCCATCAGCGCGCGGCCGATTGCCAGCATCTGCTGCTCGCCGCCGGACAGCGATCCCGCGAGTTGCGTGCGGCGCTCGTGCAGCCGCGGAAAATAACCAAACACACGATCGCGCTTGGCGGCGTCGCGCGCCAATGGCCGCGCGTAACCGCCGACGGTGAGATTCTCGTCCACCGTCAGGTCGGAAAACAGCTGCCGTCCTTCCGGCACCAGGGCGATGCCAAGGCCGACCCGGTCGATGGCCCGGCGGCGGGTGATATCGACGCCTTCCAGCAAGATCCGGCCGCCGTGGATGTCAACATGACCCATGATCGCCATGATGGTCGAGGTCTTGCCCGCACCGTTCGGCCCGAGCAGCGCGAACACCGAACCGGCCGCCACATCGATGCTGACGTCGTGCGCGGCCTCGACGGAGCCGTAGCCGCAACTCAGGTGATCAAGCTTCAGCATGGTGCTCCATTCCGCCTCCGACATAGGCGTCGTGCACCACGGGATCCGCCATCACCGCCCGCGGTTCGCCGTCACCGATCACCTGCCCGTTGTTCAGCACGATGAGGCGGCGGCAGATCCGCATCACTTCTTCCAAATTGTGTTCGACCAGCACCACGGTCACCCCGCGCCGCTGCACCTCGGCGATGGTCTCGACCTGCTTGGTCGCCTCAGTGTGATTGAGGCCGGCCAGCGGTTCGTCGAGCAGGATCACCTTTGGATCGACCGCGAGCGCCCGCGCCACTTCCAGCCGCTTCATCTGTCCCAGCGGCAGCGAGCCCGCGAGCTTGCGTTCGGTGCCGGCGAGGCCGACCTGCGCCAGAATGGCGGCTGCGCGCTCGCTTTCCTGGCGACGGTCGGCATGCAGCAGCGCCCGCAGCGGATTTTGCGTGAAACGATAGCCGGCGCCGAGAATGACATTGTCGAGCACCGTCATCTCGCGGAACGGCCGCACGATCTGGTGGGTGAGCGCGAGGCCGCGGCGCACCCGCGCCGCTGTCGCCTCGGCGGTGACGTCGACGCCACCGAGCAAAACACGGCCGCGATCCGGCCGCAGCAGACCGGCGATAATGCGGATCAACGTCGTCTTGCCGGCGCCGTTCGGGCCGATCAGGCCGACGAAATCACCGGTCTCCACCGCGAACGACACACCGCCGACGGCCTGCACGCCGCCGAACCGGATCGCCACGTCATCGAGCTGAAGGGCTGCGCTCATGACGGCCTCACCCGTGCGACGAGGTTGCGCACCATGGCGGCGAGACCGCCCGGCGCCAGCCGGATCACCAGCACCAGCAGACCACCGAACACCAGCAGCCGATAGTCGTTCACAAACCGAATGGCTTCGGGCAGCAGCGTCAGGCCGACGGCGGCGACCACCACGCCCCAGGTCGAACCGATGCCGCCGATCACCACCATCGCCATCAGCATCACCGAAAAGATGAAGTCGAAGGCGTCCACGGTGATGAACTGGGTGAAGAACGTGTAGAGGCCGCCGGCGAGACCGGCCAGCGCGGTCCCGATGCCGAACGCCGCCAGCTTGTAGGCGCCGGCGTCAATGCCGAGCGTGCCGGCGGCGCCCTCATCCTCACCCACCGCACGGAAGGCAAATCCCATCCAGGAGCGGCTGATGTAGAAGCTGAGCACGATGGTCGCGACTGCGAACAGCAGGATCATCGCCATGTTGCCGATGGCACCGAAACCGGTGGCGGGAATGCCGCTGATGCCCATCTCGCCGCCGAGCCACCCCTGCTTGCGCACGAAACCGGTGAACAGGAAATTCACACCGATGGTGGTGACGGCGAGAAAGTCTGTGCGCACCCGCAACGACGCGAACCCGACCACGATGCCGAGCAGGCAACCGACCAGGATGGCCGCGCCGATCGCCAGCGCGACGCTGCCGGTGCCGACCATCGCCAGCGCCGCCGCATAGGCGCCGGCGCCGAAGAACGCGCCATGGCCGAGACTGATCTGGCCGCAGAATCCGCTGATCATGTTGAGACTGACGGCCAGGATGACGTTGATGCCGATCACTGACAGGATACTGATTTCATAGGCGCTCATGCGGTGCGCGCTCCGGTGAAGCCCTGCGGCCGGATCATCAGCAGCACAATGAGCGCAAGGAAGGCGATGGCGTCGCGGTCGAGCCAATTGCCGATGAAGATGGTGCCGTAGGCTTCGACAAGCCCGAGCACCAGGCTCGCGATCAGCGTGCCGCGCACGCTGCCGAGCCCGCCGAGCACGATGATCGCCAGCGCCTTGTAGCTGACGACATACCCGATGCCGGGATCGACCAGATTGTTCAGCATGGCGACCAGGCCACCGGCGAGCGCCGCCAGCGCCGAGCCGATCGCGAAATTAAGGTAGCGTACCGTGATGGCGTCGATCCCGAAACTGGTGGCGATCTGCGGCCGCGACACCGTGGCACGCCAGCCGATGCCGATGCGAGTGCGCGTGGTGAAGACGTGCAGCCCGGCAAAAACGACGACCGCCGAGATCACCAGCGCCACCTGAACGGCGTTGAAGGTGACACCCGAGACATTGAAGGTGGTGAAGGCGAAGGGATTGCTGCGGAAGGTGACGCCCTGCTCGCCGAACACGATGCGGAACGCATCCTGCATCAGCACCAATAGCCCGACAGAAGCGATCATCGGCACATCCGGGCGATACTTCAGAAGCGGCTCATACAGCAGCCGATAGATCGCGATGCCGAACAGCGGCGTAATGATGATGGCCGCGAGAAAGCCGAGCACGATGCTGCCGCTGGCATTGGCGACCAGCACCGTCACATAGGCGCCGAGCGCAAACACCGCGGCGTGCGCCACGTGCAGAATGCGCAGCAGGCCATAGACGAGGGTCAGGCCGACCGCCATCATGGCGTACATGCATCCGAAACTGATGCCGGTGACGGCCAGGTCGACGTAGTACACGGATTATCCTTTGTTCAGCGACACGATGGTCCGCGAGCGGAAAGCGGCCTCCGCTTTCCGTTCGCTGATGTCGTTATTTCTCCGGCGGCGCGAAGGCGTTGAGATCGGTGATCTCGCCGGCTGACTTGAACTTGCCTTCCTTGATGACATTGACGCTGATGGGCATGATCATCTCATGCAGGCTGTTGAAGCCGTTCAGCGTGCCCTCGAGCATCGGAAAATCCTTGGTCGCGGCAATCGCGTCGCGCACCTTGGCGGGGTCGGTGCTGTTGGCGCGCTTGATGCCATCGACCATCAGCCTCACCGCCGAATAGGTGATGGCCGCGACGCCTTCCGGCGCATAACCTGCACGCTTCTTGAATTCGGCGAAGAATTTCTGCAGCGCCTCGTCCTTGCGGTCGCGATCGAAGCTGTCGATGATGTAAGTGCCCTCAGCGGCCGGCCCGGCGATCTCGATGAACTTTTCCGAATCGAACGCCTGCGAGCCGATGATCGGCACCGTGATGCCGGCCGCACGCAGCTGCGCGACCAGAGGCGCGCCGGTGAAGAAATAGCCCGTGGCGTAAACAGCATCGGGATTGTCGCGCTTGACGCTGGCGACGATCGAGCCGAACTGGCGATCCTTCAACGAATAGCTGTACTTGTTGAGAACCTCGATGCCGTACTTGCCGCTGGCCGAGGTGAATCCGTCCATGGTGGCCTGGCCGTAGTCATTGTCCATGGTAATGGCAGAGATCTTCTTCAGCTTAAGCGTCTGCCCGATGTACAGCGCGGTTGCGACGCCCTGCGGCGGCCCTAGATGGACCATGCGGAACATGTAGTCGCCGGCCCGGGTAATATCCGGGTGCACGCCATAGGCCGAGATCATCACCACCCCGGCCTGCTGGAACACCGGCGCAGCGGCACGGCCCGACGCCGAGTAGCTGCCATTGACCACGAACTTGACGCCGTCTTCGCCGATCAGCTTGTTGGCGGTGAAGATCGCCTGGTCCGACTTGGCCTGGTCGTCATAGGTGACGAGCTCGACCTTCTGCCCCAGCACACCGCCGGCCGCGTTGATGTCCTCGATCGCCATCTGGCCCGCAATCTGCACGGACTTGCCGTCGGTCGCCGCCGGCCCGGTGAGCGGGACCTGGAAGCCGATCTTGATATCCGCCTTCGCGGGCATCACGCTCGCCAGACCGAGCGCAACGGCACCGGCCAGGCCGTAAACAAGCTTCGCGCCGAAAGCCGGCGCATGGATGCTGTGGTTCGACATCACTCTCTCCGTTCGGTGGGATTGGTTGATTTGTGCTGCGTTCTGCCGGCAGCTTGATGATCACGAAGAATATCGCGTGCGCGCTGTTGCGCTGCCTCCGGCACGCGCGCCACTTTCCAGTCCGGACGGTCGCCGGCCCGGCAGGTGGCGTCGATGCCGAGCTTGGTGACTGTCCCGCCCTGCTCCAGCGGCTCCGACCGATCCGCCCGCACCTCCGGCACGATGACAAAATCGCGATCCGGTTTCACCCGCGTCGCGATGGCCCATTCAACCTGTGCCGCATTCCAGGGATCGATGTCATCATCGACCACGATCACTTGCTTGATCAGGTTGACAGCCGCCCACACCGCAAACATCGCCTTGCGCGCCTCGCCCGGCCTCGGCGCGGCAATCGAAACCACCGCATGCAGCCGGCCCGCGCCACCGAGCCCGACCGCAACCTCGCGCACCGACGGCACCGCCTGGCGCAGCCCTCGAAACAGGCCTGCCGCGATCGCAACGCCGCCGAGCAGGCAGTGCTCGGCGTAATAACCCGGCAGCACGGCCTGAAAGATCGCATCCCGGCGTCTGGTCAGCCGCGTGAAGGTCGCAACGATGCCGGCGCCGTAAGTCTCGTACATGCCGTGGAATTCGCTGACCGCACCTTCGACAAACGGCTCCGCCGCATCGAGCGTCCCTTCCAGCACAATCTCACAATGCGCCGGCACCAGCAGATTGCCCTGCGCGGTTCGCGTCACCTCAAGCGGTTCGCCCAGCAAGGCGCCCGCGATCGGCAGCTCATCGTCGCCGAGCCCAAGATACAGACACGATGCCACCATCACCGCGGGATGGTTGCCGATGCACACGGCGATATCGAGCACCTCGCCGCGAGCCTGAGCGGCGCGGGCCAGAACGGCGAGATGATGGTTGGGCGCAATGCCGACGAACGCGCGGTTGCCGCCGAGCGGCATCAGCCGGGCAATCGAGAGATTGGTGTGTCCGGTATGACGATCCCGCGTCACAATGACGCCGGCGGTGATGTAGGGGCCGCCTTCATGCTCGAAAAAGCGCGGGATCGGCAGCTCGTCGGTGAGCGACGGATCAGTAATCACCACCTCCTGACAGGGCGCGGCGGACATCTCGCGATGCGGCAGCGGCGCTTCGATCGCCGCGACCAGCGTGGCCTGCAGCTTGTCCGCGGTGGTGCCCAATCCTGTGGCGAAACGTGGCAGCGCATTGAGCAGGTTGCCGACGACCGGCATCCCACCGGGCTCCTTGAGCTGGGAAAACCGCAGCGCCGGCCCGGTGTCCGTTTCGGCAAGACACGCGGCGAGCTCGAAATCGCGGCTCACCGGTTCGGTGATGGTGACAAGCTCGCCGTCGCGATCGAGCGCCGCCAGAAAAGCGCGCATGGATTGCCGGGAGGGGCTGACTTCGCGGCTCATGCCGTCCTTCGTCTGCGTGCCGGCCCGATGTCGTGCCGGCTTGGGTGATGGTTTCAATGTCGTGCGCACCGTCCCGGGCGGTCGGCGCGACAATGATCCTATCGTTCGCCGCTCGCGGGTCCATCCGTCTTTCAGACGAAACAGGGCATAGGCAAAAACGAAGGGCAGATGACGGACACCGCGCGACGCGCTATGCTCCGTCGAGACACAGCACGCCATGGTTGAACTGCGCACCCTCGCCTATTTCGTCACTGCCTGCCGATCCGGGAGCCTGGCGCTCGCGGCCCGCGAGCTCGGCATTGCACTCTCGACGCTGAGCGCAACGCTGAAAGCGCTGGAACAGGAGCTCGGGCTCGATCTGTTCCGCCGTCTCAGCAGCGGCCTCTACCCCACCGCCGCCGCGCGCACCCTGATGCGTGCGGCCGATCCGGTCCTGATGGCGGAGCGTTTTGCGCACCGCTGGGTGGCGCTGCCACCGAAGACCAAACTCAAGGTGCTGACGGTCGACATCGGCCTGAGCTTCACCATCGGCGGCATGAGCCAGGCCATCCGGCAGGCGACGGAAAGCCTCGGCACTGAGCGCCCCGATATTTTCGTCGATCCGGTCTGGAGCGATGAAAAGGATTTGCCACACATCAACGGTCTTACGGAACATTTTTCCGAAGGTGAGCGAAGCCGCATCGCGGTGATCTTGTCGGACGAGGGGCAGGATTCGAAGCGGGCGGCGATCCTGCTGCGGGACCGCTGGGTGTTCGCCTGCCGGCTGCCGGCCGGAACGCGACGGCTGCCGACCGCGGCTGAACTGGTCGCGGGACGCCTGGTGGTTCCCATGCTGGCGTCGCCGCTGGTCGAACAAGCCGATCGCTATTTCAGCCAGCACAAGATCAGCGGCGTCCGCTTCCTGAGCGACCATCCCGGCGATCTGCCGCGCCTGATCGACAGTTATCCCGATGCAGCTCTGTTCGTCCCCGAGAGCCTGCTGTCGCCGCGGCTGGGCCTGCTCAATGTCGGGCTGATCGCGCCGGACAAACCGCTGCCGACCAATATCGTCGCCCATACCCCCGAGCCCAACGCGATCACGGCGCTGTTCCTGCGCCATCTCAAGCGCGCTCTGGCCGAACCGAAACGCACCGGCCTCGAACGACCCGCGATCAGCCTGCGGCAGATCGGTTATTTCAGGATGGTGCAGCGGTTGCGGCGGGTGTCGGCCGCGGCCCACGGCGTCAACATCAGCCAGCCGGCGCTGAGCGAGCAACTGCACAAGCTCGAAGCGGCGCTCGGCGGCGCGCTGTTCAAGCGCCAGGGCGACGGCATGATTCCGACCGTCCGTGGCGAACGCTTCGCCGGCATTGCCGCATTGATCGAGGCGCGCGCCCGGCATTTGTCCGACGACAGCGCCACGGCCGCGCCACCGCCGAGCCGGCGCATCGCCGTCGGCATCCTGCCGTCGGTCAACCAGCATGGTTTCCTGGTCAATCGCGTCACCGAAGCGATGCTGGAAATCCAGGCGCGGCATCCGACGCTGAAACTGGTGATCCAGGAAGCGCCCAACGGCATGCTGCAGGACTGGATCATGCGCGGCCTGATCGGGATCGCGGTGGTGGAAACCGGCCTGCCGCACATGCCGCGCCTGCCGCTCGGTTCCTCCGAAGCACTGGCGGCGGTGACCCATGCAAACCACAAGCTGCTGCCGCCGGGTCCGGTGACCCTCGCCGACCTGGTGCAGCAGAAACTGGTACTGCCGACCACGCGGTACGGCCTGCGTCAGTTGCTCGATACCGCCGCCACCGAACGCGGCCTCAAGATCCAGCCGCATATGGAGATCGACACCCTGTCGATGGCGGTGGCCATCCTGGCGCGGCTGCCGGTGTGCACCGTGCTGCCGTCATCCGCGGTGGAGCGCGAAATCGCCAACGGCGATCTCGTGGCACACCCGATCATCGAGCCGGTGATCTCACGCCGGCTGTATGTGATCTATTCCGGCGAGCGAACGCTGACCCAATCGGAACGCGACCTGGTGAATACGTTGCGCAAGAAGCTGTCGGATGCGCCGGGCGGCGGTTAACGTGGGATGAGCTATCGACGTAATCCGTCATCCTGAGCAACCGTTAGATTGCTGCGGAAGATGGCTGCCAAGGTGCGCCTCGGGCGACGACGGTATTGGCGAAGATCAAGAGCTTTCTGGCGCAGGCGACTTGAGCCATTTTATGGGTTTTGCCCTTGGCCCGCAGGCGCTCGTAGAATGTCTTGAGCTGAGGATTCCAGTGGAAGGTTGCGGCGAATGCGGCGGCATAGATGCTGCCCCGCAGGCGTGTTCGCCCGCCCCTAATATGGCGGCGTCCAGTTCTCTTGCCGGAATCGTCGTCGTAGGGAGCCAGACCCGCCAGGGCGGCAACTTTTTCGCGCGAGAGCATGCCGATTTCCGGCATCCGGATCAGAATGGCCATGGCAGTCTTCTCGGCGATGCCTTGGACGCTGATGATGAGATCGAGCTTAGTGGCAAGGTCGGCATGCAGGCGCATCTCGGCGCGCAGCGATTTGCGTGCGCTGCGCACCTGCACCGTGCGGGCGGCGATCTCCCGCCTCCAGAACGAGCGGCCGATCTCGTCACGTGCCATTTCCAGCCTGGTTTTGTAGATGACGATGTCGTCGTTCAACTGGTCAATCAGGGTCTGAGCCGCGGCAAAGGCCTCAAAACGAGGGTCTAGCGGCATTCTGATCTCGTCGACCGAGGCGGTGCAATCGGCAATGATCGCAGCATCGATCTTGTCGTTCTTGGCGAGTTGGAGCCGGAACTGGGCATAGGCGCGCACCTGCAACGGCTGGAGCACGACCACGACAAACCCGGTGCCGCGAAGCGCGCGAACGACGTCTTTCTCATAACCGCCGGTCGCCTCGACGCCGATCCGCTCGACCTTGTGGCGCTTCAACCAGGCGACCATCTTTTGATGTCCGGCCGAAGTATTATCGACCTGGATCCGCGCCTTGGATCCGTTCAATGCGGCATCGAGCTTGAGTTTCCCGATGTCGATTCCGACGCAAATAGTGCTATGATTGTCCATCTTCGTCTGTCCCTGCCTTGCAACGCGAACCTTGAGTTCGTTCAACCATCCGGGCCGGAGGAAGAGCCGATCGTGATCTTGCTCAGGAACAGTCCTGCAGACTGTGGTGGTAACGATCCATCGATCGACTGGCCCGATCCGGGTGGCCGCCCGGATCGGGTCGTTCCTTGCGGAACGGGGACAAGGCTAGCAGAGGTTTCCAGTACAAGGTGGCTGCGCGTAGCGCGGCCCTCGAAGGACGACGGCCCCGGCCGTGCATCCTTCGAGGCTCGCCCAGCGGTGCAAGTGCACCGCAAGGCTCGCACCTCAGGATGACGGAGTTAGTTCAACGGCCAATCCAATCACCCCTGCGACAGATCGAAATGCCGCAGGCCCTTGCTGCGCACTTCGTCCAGCGATTCCGGATACCCTGCGTCGGCATAACGCATCACGCCCAGCGTCGTGTCATTGGTCAGCGACAGCGCGATACGCTCGTCGGCCTCGCCGGTGCCGTCGGCGATCACGGTGACGCCGGCGCTGGTCATGTAGCCGGAGTAGCCGCCACCGCCGGAATGGATGGCCACGAGATCAGCCTGCGAGGAACACATCGCCATGGCGTTGAGCAGCGGCCAGTCGGCGATGGCGTCCGAACCGTCGCGCATGCGCTCGGTCATGATGTTGGGATGCGCCATCGCCCCGGCATCGAGATGATCGCGGGTAAAGGCAACCGGCCCCGACAGCACGCCCTTGCGCACCATGTCGTTGACGGCCGTAGCCAGCGCCGTGCGTTCGCCGTGGCCGAGCCAGGCGATCCGCGCCGGCAGGCCTTCGAACGGAACGTGCCGGCGCGCCAGCGCGATCCAGTTGGTGAGGATGTGGTTGTCGGGAAATGCCTGCAGCAGATAGTCGTCGATTTTGCGGATGTCGTCGCGGTCGTTGGACAGCGCAATCCAGCGGAACGGACCGATGGCGCGGGCGAACAGCGGCCGCAAATAGGCCTCGGTGAAGATCTGGATATCGAAGGCATCCGCCACGCCGCCCTCGCGAGCCTGGGTGCGGATGAGGTTGCCGTTATCGAACACCACGGCGCCGGCCCGCTTGAAGCCGAGCATGGCGCGGACATGGCGCACGATGGTGTTGCGGCTTTCCGTCATGAGCGTCTTGGGATCGTCTTCACGCATGCGCCTGACGTCCGCGAGGCTGCGGCCCGACGGCACATAACCGTAAACCAGGTCGTGCGCCGAGGTCTGGTCGGTGACCACGTCGGGAATGATGCCGCGGTTGAATAGCGTCTCGTAGATGTCAGCGGCATTGCCGTTGAGGCCGATCGAGGTTGCACGCCCTTCGCGCTTCGCCGCGTCGACCATCGCGATCGCCGCATCCAGATCGTCCGCGCGCTGATCGAGGAAACCGCTGGCGAGACGCCGGGCGATGCGCTCGGGATCGATATCGACGCAGAGGATCACCGCACCGGCCATGCGTCCGGCCAGCGGTTGCGCCCCGCCCATGCCGCCGAGCCCGGCTGTCAGGATGAAACGCCCCTTCAAGCTGTTGTCAAAATGGCGCTCCGCGATGCGCATGAAGATTTCATAGGTTCCTTGAATGACGCCCTGGGAGCCGATGTACTGCCAGTCGCCCGCGGTGAGGCCACCCCAGCAGATCAGGTTGTCCTTCTGCAGCTCATAGAAATTCTCCGCCTTCGCCCACTGGCCCACCATGTTGCAGTTGGCCATGATGACAATGGGCGCCTTATCGTGGGTCTTGATGACGCCGATCGGCTTGCCCGACTGCACGATCAGGGTCTCATCATCAGCCATGGTCTGCAGCGTCTCGACGATCTTGTCGTGGGACGGCCAGTCGCGCGCGGCCTTGCCGAGCGCGGCATAGACCACGAGATTGGCGGGATCCTCCCCGACCGCGAGCACGTTTTCCAGCAGCCGCAACAAGCCTTCCTGCCGCCATCCGCGGCAGCGCAGATTGGAGCCGGACGTGACGGTGAACTGCTTGGCCATGGACATACCCTAAAGCAGGATGAGTTTTAGTTGAATCGGTGCGACCACGTGCTCAGTTTACCTCGCCCCAGCGGGGAGAGGTGGAGCTTCGATGCTGCGCCAGGCGAACGTAACTTCATCGACCTTACGCCAGCGCGTAGCTGCTGATCGGGATTCCGAGCGCGGCCTCGCACACCGGATACACCGCCGGATCCCTGACCGACGAACTCAGCGGCAGATGCGCCTTGGCGATGTGAAACACCGACAGCTCGACACCTTCGCGGATATGACCGACACTCATCGGCCGTCCGTCGGCATCGAGCGTGGTGATGACATCGGGGAATGTCGCCAGCCGCGCGCCGTCGCCGTCAGCCACCGCCATGTACTCGTTCATCACATGCAGCACGAGGTCGCGTGCCCCGCAATTGATGGTAATGGTGCCGATATCGAACGCAGCCTCGGTATATGTAACGGCCTTGCGGGTGACCTTGCCCTTGCCGAGGATCGTGCCAGATGTCGCCTTGCAAATGGCGTCGATCGTCGCCTGGCCGCCCTTGCCTTCTGCCGCCATGATGGCGTTGCCGAGCTCGAGCGCACGCGAGATGCCGCCCAGCGCGGCATTCTTCTTGACATAGGAGGCGCGGACCGGATTGCGGCAACTGGCGATGAAGCCGCCGGACATGTCTGCCGCCTTGCGCAGCACCGGCGAGATTTTTGCGGTGGCGCCGCGCACAACCAATTCAATGTAGGAATTGCTGGCGCGATGGCCGCCGACGGCCACCTGGATGGTCGCTTCCGGGCTACCCGCCATGCCGATCGAGCCCATATCACCGGTCGGATGGGCGCGGATGTCACCGACCGCATCGACCACCTTGGTGCCGAGCAGCGCCGACGGCAACCAGGCATTCATGGTGCTCGACATGCCGTTCTGGCCGATCATCAGGCCATACACGGGTGCTCCCAGCGCATCCTGCAGCATCTCCACCGCCTTGACGTAATCGACACCGAGCATCTGCCACTCGGTGGTCCCGGCCGGCGCACCGATCGCGGCGGCCGTGGCGATGTAGGCATCGTCGGGCACCTCGTCCATCGACATCAGTTCAGGCTGGCCGATCGAGACCGCCGCGGTGCCGAGCATGCGGCCGTGCTCCGCCCAACCTCCCCCGCCCGCGGCGAACACCGAGCCGCCGCGGATCGCGGCCTCGACGTCCTGCAACCCAAGAATACGCCCCATCACGTCTCTCCCTAACTCTTCGATGTCTCACTGGATCTTGCGCCGGCATTGCGCGCCAGCGACTGGTCGAGATCCTTCAATGCCTGCAGCATCACGGCCGCACCGGCTGCGATCTCATCGCGATCCGTCCACTCTTCCGGCGCGTGGCTCTTGCCACCCTTGCTCGGCACAAAGATCATCGCCGACGGACAGATGCGGCTCATGAACGCGGCATCATGGCCGGCGCCGCTGGCGAGATCGGTGGCGCTGAGACCCAGATTCTGCGCCCCCCGGTGCAGGGCCTCGCGCAAGGCCGGCGCACATGCAACCGGCGGCCCATCGGACAGAATCGTGAAGGTGCGTGTCACCTTCGCCGCAACCGCATGCGCCGCGCTGTCGCGATCGATCGTTGCGACAAACCGCTCCGTAAACACCGGGTCTGTGGTCCGCGCATCGATGATCAGGCGACAGCGCCCGGGCACAACATTGGAGGCGCTGGGCTCGACCGTGAGGATGCCAACAGTAGCAACGAAATATCCGGAGGTCTCCGCCGCCAGTTGCTCGGCAACATCGCGCACCGACGCCACCGTGCGCGCCGCGGCGACCAGCGCATCATGACGCAGGTGCAGCGGCGTCGTGCCGGCGTGATCGGCCGCGCCATCGAACACGATCTCGATGCGACGGATGCCGACAATCGAAGTGACGATACCGACATCGATCGACTGGGATTCCAGCACGATGCCCTGCTCGATGTGCAGCTCCAGAAATCCCTTGATGTCGTTGCGCCTGGCCTCATCGAGGCGATCGGGATCGCCGCCGACGCGCCGCAGCGCATCCCGCAGCTTCTCCCCCGCCGGTTCGGTGAGATCGAGCATCTTGCCGTCGAGCACGCCTACCAAGCCGCGACTGCCGATGCAGGACAGCCCGTATTCGCTCGGCTCTTCCGCCAGGAAATCGATGACCTCGATGCTGTGCTCCAGCCGCGTGCCGGCATCGCGCAGCGCCCGCACCACTTCAAGGCCGGTCACGACACCGGCAATGCCGTCAAAGCGGCCGCCGGACGGCACGGTGTCGCTGTGCGACCCCAGGGCGATGACGCCCAGCGCCGGATTGCGGCCTTCGAGCCGGCCGATCAGATTGCCAGCGGTGTCGATATGCGTCGTCAGCCCGGCCTCGGTAAACCACCGCGCCAGCAACGCGCGTCCTTCGAGAAACAGCGCTGTGAACGAACGCCGGGTGTAAGGCCGCGCCGGATCGGTGATCTCCGCCAGCGCCATCACGTCGGCCCAGAGGCGGTCGGCATCGAGCGGAAGATTGGTCTTCACCATATGGTCCCTGTATTTTTAGTGCCCGACCGGCGGCCGGATGAAACGTCCCTGTCCCGGCTCGGCCACGACCTTGCCCTCGGCCGCCACGCACGCACCGCGGACAAACGTCGCGACCGGGCGGAACGGCAGTTCGAGACCATCATAAGGGCTCCAGGATACAAAATTGTTGCCACTTTCAGCCGCACGGTAGCGATGCGGATCGCGCCGCATCAGCACGATATCGGCGTCGCGACCGACAGCAAGCGCGCCCTTGACATGGCCGATCCGGAACAGCGAGGCCGGATTGTGCGCCAGCAGCCGCGCCGCGTGGGTCAAGGGCAACTTGCGTTCATCGAGCCCCTTCAGCAACAGCGCGTAGAGCGCTTCCAGTCCCGGCACGCCGGACGCATTCTTCAGCATGTTGGGATCGGTCTTGCGGTCCTCCGACCAGCTGACGTGGTCGGTGGAGACGACAGTGATGTTGCCGGCGGCCAGATGATGCCACAGCGCCTCGACCTCCTGCCGCGGCCGCACCGGCGGATTGATCTTGGCCTTGCCGCCAAGGCGGCGCACGTCGTTCTCTTCGTCCAGCATCAGATAATGGATGCAGGCCTCGATGGTTGCTCCGTGTCCCTGGGCACGGTAGGCCGCCGCCAGTTCATAACCGCGCCCGATCGAGCTGTGGACGATATGCACCGGGCAGCCGGCGCCGGCGCCCAGTTCATACACTTCCGCGGTCGCCAATGCTTCGGTGATCGGCGGACGCGACAGGCCGTGGGCTCTGTAATCGGTGATGCCGCTCGCCTCCACCTCTGCGATGAAGGCGCGCACCATCTCGTCGTTCTCGTTGTGGATGCCGGCGATCAGCCCACGGCGGCCGACGGCACGAAAACAGGCGTAAAGCAGATGCGTCGGAATCCGCGGAAATCGTTTGGGATGGGTGCCGAAAGTGGAGAACTTGAAGGCGGTCGCGCCTGCATCGACCAGCTCGTCGATTCGCGCAGCACCTTCCTCGGGATCGATGGTCGCATACAATGCGAAGTCGACGCGCGCCTGCGCGCCGGCTTCCCTGACCTTGGTCGTAAAACGTTCAGCAGTCGCAATCAGGCAGCCATCGTCATAGGGCATGTCGACGACGGTGGTGACGCCGCCGGCCGCGGCGCTGCGCGTCGACCAGACAAAATCCTCCTGGCCGGACTGGCTGCGGCTGTGGACTTGCGCGTCGATCGCGCCAGGCAACACCACGAAGCCATCGCCGCCATGCCGCTCACCGGCAGGCGCCGGGCCCGCCCCCACCATTTGCACCTTGCCGTCGCCGACCAATACGTATCCGTTGTCGATGATGCGGTCGGGCAGAACAATCGTTCCGGTGAAGACTTGATCAACCATGGGTCACTCTGTCGTTGATTGTCTCGACGGCACCGGCACGGCGCCGCAAAACATGATCGCGATACCTGCGGGAACGTTAGACGATGCCGCGGGACACCCCTAACCCGTTTCGCCGAACTGGCCGATAGGAAAATCAAAACAGGGCCGATGGCAGATACCAGCCTGCAGGGGAGCCACGATTGTGACGCCGCAGTGATCCCCGATTGTTCCTCACACTCCAATCACAAACAAATCATCGGAGCCCTTATGGATACCGGCCGAGTGATGGGCTAGGCCCACGCCTGTCGACGCTCCAATCTGCGGGTTTTTCCATGCTCCGTTCCGCGACCTTGCTCGCTCTCGCTCTGTCCACGGCTATCGGCCTGAGCTCGCTTGCCGCATCCGCCGCCTATGCGGACGAGCCGGCCTACGGGCCGGAGCTGCAGGGCTTCGAATATCCCTACGCGGTGGCACGGTATCGCTTCAGCTCGCAGGGCCAGGGGCTGGAGATGGCGTATATGGACGTGAAGCCGTCGACGCCCAATGGCCGCACCGTGGTGCTGCTGCACGGCAAGAATTTCTGCGCCGCCACCTGGGACGGCTCGATCAAGGCGCTGACGGCGGCTGGTTATCGGGTGATCGCGGTCGACCAGATCGGGTTCTGCAAATCCAGCAAACCGGAACGCTACCAGTTCACCTTCCAGCAACTGGCTGGCAACACACGGGCACTGCTGGCCTCGCTCGGAATCGAACACTCGGTGATCATGGGCCATTCGACCGGCGGCATGCTGGCGATGCGCTACGCCCTGATGTATCCGGCCGCCGTCGACCAGCTTGTGCTGGTCGATCCGATCGGGCTCGAGGACTGGAAGGCTAAAGGCGTGCCATGGCTCAGCCTCGATGGCTGGAACGAACGCGAAAAGAAGGTGACCGCCGACACCATTCGTGCCTACGAGCGGGCCACATATTATGCCGACACCTGGGATCCGTCGTACGAGCCGTGGGTGCAGATGCTGGCGGGGATGTATCGCGGCCCCGGCCGCGACGCCGTGGCATCGAGCTCGGCGCGGCTTTATGACATGATCGCGACGCAGCCGGTGTTCTACGAGTTTGAGCACATCGCCATGCCGGTGCTGCTGCTGGTCGGCGACAAGGACACCACCGCCATCGGCAAGGACACCGCCCCGCCGGCCATTCGCCCGACGCTCGGCAATTATCCCGTCCTCGGCAAGGAGGCCGCCAAGCGGTTTCCCCATGCCCAACTGATCGAATTCCCCGATCTCGGCCACTCCCCGCAAATCCAGGCGCCGGCACGCTTCCATGAGGCTGTGGTCGGCTGGCTGCAACATCCGGAGACCGGAGCGACGCTGACCAAATAACCAGCTCGGGATGTGCGCGAGCGCCCCTGCGGACCGTCGCGCCAAATTAAGGCACCCCCCGCTCCCTTCGACACATTTCTTAACAAAGCGCCCAAACTGAACCGAACTTCGCGCCGTTAATCTGCTAGACTGTGGATCTGCATTGGACCAGGGCAGCTTCGCCGCCTGCAGTGCAAACGGTGGACGCGTGGCTTTTGCAACGCTTCTGCGGCTGGAGGTCACCATGCGGCGCGTGTTCTGTGAACATCGATCGAGACCACCGTTGGCGGCCGCAAGCCCTCGGTCGCGGCGTCCCGATCTGGCCAGTCCTCGTCCGATCGCCGACCTCTGATGGTCATCGCATCGACCGGCAACTCCCGCTTCTATCACCGTGACGGCCCTTATGACCTTGCCACCGTTGTGCAGACGGCGGGCGGCAGCGCATTGCATCGCGATGTGTGGTTCAGCGGCGTCGCCCCCCTGCAGCACGCCTCCGCGCAGGAGGTCAGCTTCCTGGACAATCGGCGTTATGCGGCTACGCTGATGCAAACGCTGGCCGGCGCCGTGATCGTGCATCCGGATCTCGAACACAAGGTCCCTGGCACGACCACCGCGATCGTGACAAGCGAACCTTACGCGGCCTGGGCGCGCGTCGCAGCGCTGTTTCATCCCAGGCGACCGCCGAGTCCGGGGATTCACCCCTCGGCGATCATCTCCCCGCTGGCGGCCATCGATCGGACCGTTGAGATTGGACCGCTGTCAGTTGTCGAGGATGGTGTCGAAATCGGGCCCGGTTGTCAGATCGGCACCGGCTGCATGATCGGCCAGGGCGTGGTGATCGGCCCCGATTGCCGGATCGGCGCCCAGACCAGCATCAGCCACTGCCTGATGGGCGCGCGGGTGCAAGTCTACCCCGGAGCCAAGATCGGCCAGGACGGCTTCGGCTTTGCCACCGTCGGCAGCGGGTTTCTGTCCGTCCCGCAACTCGGGATCGTCGTGATCGGGGACGATGTCGAGATCGGCGCCAACACGACCATCGATCGCGGATCGATACGCGACACCGTGATCGGCGCCGGCTCGCGCCTGGATAACCTCGTACAGATCGGTCACAACGTCACCATCGGTCGCTGCTGCGTCATCGCGGCCCAAGCTGGCATCGCGGGCTCGGTGACCATCGAGGATTTCGTCCAGATCGGCGGCCAGGCCGCCATCGCGGGCCATGTGCAGATCGGCCGCGGCGCCCGGATCGGCGCCCAGGCAGGCGTGATGTCAGACGTCCCGCCCGGGACCGCAATGGTCGGCACGCCGGCCCAGCCCCGCACCGAATTCTTCCGCCAGGTCGCAACGCTGAAAAAGATTACGCGGCGGCGCGACACCTGACGCACCGTCAGGCGAACGATTTATCGATGGTGATGACTCGATCCGCCGGGCGCAAGGCGCTGGGCTTTCGATTTTGGGGTGCTCGATTTCAGCGACGCGCCGGTTACGCGCTGTCGATGACGAGCGGCCACATTTCAATCCGCGGCGGCTCCGACAGGAGCTTGGCGAGCCGGCCGAGATCACCGGTCCCGTCCCACCACTCAAAATAGCGGACGCTGGCCTCGATGGTATCGAAGATATCGATGAAGAGAACCTTGGTCGGATCGTCTGCCTGGCGGACAACCCGTGCGGATCTGACGCCGCTAAAATTCCTGGTTTGCTTTAGCAGGTGTGGAATCTGATCCCGGCAGAAGGCATCGGCCTCCTTCGGCTTCAGGTCGATCGAAACAGTCACTGTGACGCCTTCGGTCATGCCGAACGTCTCCTTCTCACGGACATGTATCGCACTCAAAGGAAAACCTCCGGTGGGGCACCACCGGAGGTCTCTGGAGATCTACATGAAGATGGGGACTCCTTTTCTCGTCGTTGGCGTCAGAAGCTGCGCAGGATCTGGACCGATCCCGTGTAGAGGTTCTGATCCTTGAGCTGGAACGTGGTGCCAGCCGCATAGCCCGGAACCGAGGTGCCGGTGCTGGTGAATGTGCCGCTCAGGTGCTGATCGAGGCGCGTGTAGCTGAACTCAGCTGCGAGCGTCAGATCCTTCACCGGATTCCAGGCGGTACGCGTGCCGATCTGGGCAACCCCGAGTGCGAAACTGCCGGACGCATTGGTCGTGCCGGTGCTCAGCCGACCGCCATTGGCCGCGGCGAGCAGAAGCGCATCGCCGGTCGAACCATAGGAGATGTGGCTGTACGATCCGAACACCGACGTACGCCAAGCCGGGTTCCAGTAGTGTTCGTAGAAGGCGCTGACATCCCAGGCGTCGCTCTTCTGAATGCCGGTGCCGTTGGCATA
Organism: Hyphomicrobiales bacterium; assembly: GCA_041424235.1. Lineage (GTDB taxonomy): Bacteria > Pseudomonadota > Alphaproteobacteria > Rhizobiales > Xanthobacteraceae > Bradyrhizobium_A. The sequence goes on along the minus strand of JBGMOD010000011.1, from coordinate 93,752 downwards.
GACACCGTCGAGGACGTAGCCGAAGGCCAGACCACCGTCGCCGATCTTTGCCAGGCGGCCGGCGCCCGACGAATCCCAGGTGCCGCCGAAGGTGTACTTGGCAGCGCCATTGGCGAAGGTCGCTTCAACCTTCAAGCTGTCGCCCACGCCGGTCGGCAGGTTCTTCAGCTCGAAAGCGCCGGTGACGGCATAACCCCAGGTCGATTCGGGATGACCGGTCGAACTGTCGGAGGGCGTGTAGTAGGTGCCGTGCACTTCGTGCGCGGCGGCGGCGATATGCAGCGAACCCCAGGCCTGGTCGAGGCGCAGGTTGCCGACGATGTCGGGAACGTGGTCGCCGGCCTGCGCATTGCCCTGGAAGGTGTTTGCAGTGGTGCCGTAACCGGTGGTCGCCGAACCGAATGGCCCGAGCAGCGCGTTGGTGCCGCCCAACGAGGTGTTCACCACGCCGGCCGAACGGTAGGGCTGCGCGTCTTCGAGCGAGACCGTCGCCGAAATGCCGCCGCCGAACTCCGCCGTATAAGCGAGTTGCGGAATACCGGTCGCGTTGAACGAGCCCGAGAAGAAGCCGGTCGAGCCGATCCACGGACGCGCCAGCGTCCACTGCGGATCGAACTGCGAAACCGCCTTACCGAAGGTGAAGCCTGCGAACTGGATGAAGAGGAAGTCGTTCTCGACAAAACCGCCCGAGATGTTCTCGCGGCCCTGCAGGTAGTCGAACAGGATGCTGGCGTAGGTGCGAACGACGCCGTATTCGGTTTGCGTGCGGGTGTCGACGAACAGGTTCAGGCGTTCGCGATTGGTGAAGAAGTTGCGGTTGTAGGAGTTCGCACCGCCGGTGCCGCCCTGATAGAACGGCACGCCGTACGAGGTACCGTTGAACGTGGTCGCGATGCGGATCGCGCCGCCGATGCGAATGCAGGTATCGGTGCCCGGGATATAATAGAAGCCCGCGCCGTAAAGCGAGCACACCTTCACATACTCGACTGCCTTCGCCTTGACGGGAAGATCAGCCGCGTGCGCACCGGTCAGCGCGACGAAACCCGCCGCGGTGCCGAGCACAGCGCTCTTAATGACTTTCATGTAAAACCTCCAAGTTGGGTTAAGGCATGGAGTGCGGCGACGCGCATGCGTCGACAAGCATCCAAACCCATGAACGAGTCGGCGGTCTCGCAACTTCCGTTTTTGCTTCGGGCGTTACCACGCGACAGGACGACTTGAAGGGGCCCCCTTCCAGCGCTTAATCATGTTAGGCAACATGATTATTCAACTCAATTGGGGAACGGGGCGCGAGATGAACTCTCGTGACGGATGTAGCACGCTGGACACAGCGCTGTCGCAGATCGTCGCGAATTCTGGATGATGCATATCATCCATTCCGAATCCGTCCAGCTGCCGGCGTTTTGAGCAAAAAACCTTCGCATCCAGCAGAATTCTTTTAACCGAACGTTGTTTCTTGAAACAATATTACGATCATATTGTAAAATTACGATTGTACTGGCAAAACGGAAACCGGCCCCACCACCGTGGCGATTGCTGCGCTGGGCATTCTACCGATGTCGGGCGGTCGATCTCGATCTGGCGCAGAGCAGGCATGCTTGCGGATGAGCCGCCTCGGCCGCAGATTCCGGCGTCAAGGGCTGGAAGAACGAGCGCAATCCGACTCGGCGACATCCGGTGCCGGCTGAATATAGTCCCGGTGAATCGCAACGACCGTCCGCGATCCGTCCCAAAGAACCCTCACGCTGTTAGGATAGCGCCCGCTGCCGCCACCAACCACCGTGCCCTGGATGCTCGCATATCTTGGATGTCGGACGCTGCCGAGTTCGCTGCTGCAAACCCGGTCGCCTTTGGCGAAAGAAAATGGACTGCCCCCGGCGCCATCACTGCGCGATGGTGCCCTCGACGACTTGATATTGCTCTCACTCACCACCGGAACGTCCCAGCGACCCCTGCTTTCGCTAAGTGAGGACTGGAGTCGTCCGCCGCAAGAAGCGCGAAGCAAAATCCTGCGGCATTTTCCAATCGCTCCCAAGCCAGCAGCGAACACATGACTCCATCTTCTGGCTTCATCTGCGAAGCGCGGCCTTTGCAGGCGCGACGGCACCGGCCCGAACGATCAGGATCGTGACCAGCCCGACGGTGACCGCTTCGAGGAGGATACAAATCGGCTGAAAGCCCCGCGCCGCGTTTCGCCGAACCCAGCATCAACAGCTGAATCAGCAGCCCCGGGGGCATCCGGACGGACCTCCGCGGGCCGGCCGCAGCGCCATCATGACGCTCGTCATAATTATAGATTGTTGCCCCGATCCGGTGATTCCAATGTAGCATCGAGTCCCGTCCGGCAATGAGGTGAGCGTGAAAGTCACCAAGGCGCAAAACGCGGCCCATCATCGCGCGATCATCGACGCGGCGTCCCGCCTGTTCCGCGAACGCGGCTTCGACGATGTCAGCGTGATCGATATCATGAAGGAAGCCGGGCTCACGCATGGGGCATTTTACGGGCACTTTGCTTCCAAGGCGGAGCTTGCCGCCGAAGCCTGCCGACTGGCTTTCGAGGAAAGCCTTGCCGAATGGACCGACGACACGTCGCTGAGCCGGTCCCTCGACCTCTACTTGTCCACGGCCCATCGCGACAAGGCCGGCAGTGGCTGCCCGATGGCCTCCTTCGTGTCGAAGGTCGGAAACCAGGACAGGATCGTCAAACGCCAGTTTTCCAGCGGCGTCTCCGGTTATGTCGAAAGAGTCACGGGTCAGTTGATCGCGAACGGCGTCAAGAAGCCGCAGGCGAGAAAACAGGCGGTTGCCATCGTCTCCACCATGATCGGCGGCATGGCACTGGCGCGATCCATCTCGGCGACCGATCGTCAGCTCTCCTCGGAACTCCTGGCAGGCTCCCGAGCAGCCATCAAGGCGCAGTTCGGCGTTTGAGACAAATTCTTGCGGCCAGGTCGATCTCCTTGCGGTCAAGTCCATTGCGCGCCGGCCGCGCATCTCGCCGGCAGCGATGGAGTGCAAGAAACGTCTGATCGGATTGACTAAATCTGGCTGGGGCGGGAGGATTCGAACCTCCGTATGGTGGAATCAAAATCCACTGCCTTACCACTTGGCGACGCCCCAACGCGCCCGGGGGCGGCGGGGCTTGGGCCGCGCAGTTATCCTCAGGCCCCGTGGGTGTATAGCGGGAAATCGGCCATTTCAAGCGTGCGATCGCCGGTTTTACCGCTCGAACGTGGCCGTTTCCGCCTGTCCACGGCGCGGCGCCCCGCCATTGTCGGACAGACCGGCGCGGCAACCGTTGCCAACGGCCGGCCAAGGGCGGCTTTTGTTTGATGCGGCCCCGTCGTCATGGCAATTTGCGGGCAATCGCGGGATTACCGCGCCCGACCTTATTATTAAGGGCGCGTTGTCCCGATAATGACACGACAAGCGCCGGCCATCGCGCCGTGCACCAGGAGAGAACACGCCGATGACGTACCGCGCACCGATCAACGACATGCTTTTGGCGCTCAACCATGGGGCGGGCCTCGCGGCGGCGGTCAAAGGCGGCCACTACGGCGATTTTGATGGCGACATCACCGCGGCCATTCTCGAGGAAGCCGGCCGGTTCGCAAGCGATGTCCTGGCCCCCCTCAACCGCGAGGGCGACAAGGCCGGAATCCAGCTCAGCGACGGAAGCGTCACCACGGCCCCTGGCTGGCCCGATGCCTACCGCCGCTGGACCGAGGCCGGCTGGAACGCGGTATCCGGCTCCGAGGCATGGGGCGGCCAGGGCCTGCCGCTGGTGATCAACGCCGCCTGCACTGAAATCTGGAGCGCATCCAACATCGCCTTTGGTCTGTGTCCCCTGCTCACCGCAAGCGCCATCGAGGCATTGGAGGCCCACGGCAGCGAGGAGCTGAAAAAGATCTACCTCGAAAAACTGATTTCGGGCGAGTGGACCGGCACCATGCAATTGACCGAGCCACAGGCCGGCTCCGACGTCGGCGCGTTGCGCAGCAAAGCCGAGCGCGCAGGCGACGGCAGCTATCGCCTGAGCGGCACCAAGATCTTCATCACCTATGGCGACCACGATATGACCGACAATATCGTGCACTTCGTGCTGGCACGCCTGCCGGACGCGCCGGCCGGCACCAAGGGCATCTCGCTGTTTCTGGTGCCGAAGTTTCTTGTCAATGCCGACGGCTCGCTCGGCGCGCGCAACGACATCTACGCCAGCGGCGTCGAACACAAGCTCGGCATGCACGCCTCGCCGACCTGCACCATGACCATGGGCGACAAGGGCGGCGCGATCGGTTACCTGATCGGCGAGGAAAACCGCGGCATGCTCTGCATGTTCACCATGATGAACCAGGCGCGCCTCGGCGTCGGCCTGGAGGGCGTCGGCATCGCGGACCGCGCCTATCAACAGGCGCTGGCCTTCTCGCACGAACGCCGCCAGGGCAAGGCCGTCGGCAGCAAGACTGGATCCGATCCGATTTTCGTTCATCCCGACGTCAAGCGGATGCTGATGCAGATGCGCGCCCTCACCGCCGCGGCCCGCACGATTTGTTATGCCACCGCAGTCGCCATCGACGTGTCTCAGCGCGCGAGCGATGCCAAGGTACGCGAGGCGGCGGCAGCCCGCGCCGCGCTACTGACCCCGATCGCCAAGGCCTTTTCCACCGACATCGGCAACGAGGTCACATCGCTCGGCGTGCAGATCCACGGTGGCATGGGCTTCATCGAGGAAACCGGCGCGGCGCAGCACTATCGCGATGCCCGCATCACCTCGATTTACGAGGGCACCAACGGCATCCAGTCGATCGACCTCGTCACCCGCAAGCTCGCGGCCCAGAGCGGCGCGTCGGTCTGGGCGCTGATGGACGAACTCTCTGAGATCGTCAAGCAAGTCGAGCAGTCCAACGATCCGGCGTTCGGCACCGCCGGAACCAAATTGCGCGATGCGCTGGGCTCGCTCGATCGTGCCAGCCGATGGCTTTTGGAGCGCGTGACGTCGGCACCGAACGACGCGCTTGCGGGCGCGACGCCCTATCTGCGGCTGTTCGGCTCGACCCTGGGCGGCTGCATGCTGGCCAAGGAGGCACTCGCTGCACGCAGCGACGGTCAGGACCAGCGCTATGCCACGCTTGCGCGCTTCTTTGCGGAGAACGTGACGGTGCAATCCAGTGGGCTGGAACGCATGGTGACCGACAGCGCTGATGCGGTGAACGGCGCCGACGCGGTCCTGACAGCGTAATTGGCAGACGCTCCTTATGCACACCCTGTCCGGGATTGGCAGTGGCCAATCCCGGCCTCTTGGCCGAAGATGGGGCTGATGCGAAGGAGTTGACGTTCATACCGAGATGTTAAGCTAGCCCTTTCTGGAATGATTGGATGGATGATGGCCGAGCATATCATTGTCACCGACGAAGGCTCGGCCAGGATCATCAGGCTGCGACGGCCGGAAAAGAAGAATGCCCTGACGCGGGAGATGTTCGGCGCCATGAGCCGCGCGATCGACACCGCACAGAACAACCCGACGATCCGCTGCCTGATCATCACCGGCGGTTCCGGTGTGTTCACGGCCGGCAACGATCTCGAAGACTTCGTCGAAGCGAGTCAGGGCAAGATCGAACGCCTGGACGAATCTCTGAAGTTCCTGCATTCGATTGTTCAGAACAGCAAGCCGATCATCGCAGCAGTCGACGGCATGGCGATCGGAATGGGAACGATCCTGCTGTTCCACTGTGACTATGTTCTCGCCAGCACGACGGCGACTTTCTCGACTCCGCTGATACGATTCGGGCTACCCCCGGAGGGCGCGTCCAGCCTGTTAATGCCGCTGGGCATGGGCCACCACCGCGCCTTCGCGATGCTGGCAATGGGGCGCACCCTGGACGCCTACGAGGCGCAGACTGCCGGATTTGTCAACGTCGTGGTCGCCGCCGGTCACGTCGAGACCGAGGCCAAGAAGGCTGCCCGCGAGATCTGCGCGCTGTCGCCGGAAGCGGTGGCAATTACCCGGAAACTGCTTAAACTACCGCCCGACGAAATGGTGCGCCGGATCGAGCACGAAGGTCATATGTTCGGCGAGCGGATGCGAACGGATGAAGCGATCGCCGCTTTCGACGCCTTCTTCGCCCGCAAGAAAGGCTGATGCCTTCCTCGTTTCGGTTCAGCCGAAGCCATGGCACTCGAATGACTGGCACTCGAATGACTGGCACGGGAACGACTGACAAGGGAACGATCCACTGATGTCCACGCTTTTGGTTACGCATTCCGCCTGTCTCGAGCACCTTGTGCCGCAAGGCCATCCGGAGCGCCCGGACCGGATGCGCGCCATCGAACAGGCACTGTCACCGGACAAGTTCAATGCGCTACAGCGGCTCGAGGCTCCGATGGGATCCCTCGACCACGTCGCGCTGTGCCACAACGAGCATTACGTCAACGAATTGCACCACATTGCTCCATCCGAAGGGCTCGTCTACATCGACGGCGACACCTCGATGTCTCCGGGGACCTGGGAGGCCGCGCTTCGCTGCGTCGGCGGCGCGATTGCCGCAACCGATGCGGTCGTGACCGGCCGGGCGTCGAACGCGTTCGTGGCGACACGCCCGCCCGGACACCATGCCGAGGTCGGCAAGCCGATGGGCTTCTGCTTTTTCGACCATGCCGCGATTGCGGCACGATACGCCCAGCGCAAGCACGGCATCGGCCGCGTCGCCGTGGTCGACTTCGATGTTCACCATGGCAACGGCACCCAGGACATCTTCTGGTCGGATCCGACGGTGATGTATTGCTCGACCCATGAGATGCCGCTGTTTCCAGGCACCGGCGCAGCCTCGGAACGGGGCGAGCATGATACCATCGTCAACGCACCGCTGCGGTCCGGTGACGGCGGCGAAAAATTCCGCGAGGCCTTCAACGCGCTGATCCTGCCGCAGTTGAAAACGTTTGCACCGGAACTGATCGTGGTGTCCGCCGGGTTCGATGCCCACTGGCGCGACCCGCTGGCCAATATCCAGTTGCAGGAAAGCGACTACACATGGGTTACACAGCGGCTGATGGACCTCGCCTCCGAAACCGCCGGGGGGCGAATTGTGTCGGTGCTCGAGGGAGGGTATGACCTTCAGGGTCTGAAGGATTCGGTAAATGCGCACGTCACCACGTTGATGGGCGCGTAAATACGCTCCCAAGAGCGCGATTAAATCCGAAACGAAGATGAACGGCTTCAAGGAACCCGGCAAGGAACCTGGTATGGCAGAGAATATCAGTGCGGATGTCAAACGATTGAGCTTCGAGCGTGCGATCGAGGAACTCGAATCAATCGTGAAGCGCCTCGAGGAAGGCAAAGTGCCGCTCGAGGAGTCCGTTGCGATCTACGAACGCGGTGAAGCCCTCAAGCGACGCTGCGAGGAACTTCTGCGCCAAGCCGAAGCGCGGGTCGACAAGATCACCACCGACGGGGCCGGCCAGGTGGCCGGCACGGAACCGCTGGACGTTCAATAGCCGCCCCTCTCCGCAGAAGGACCACCGCATCCTGCCCGGACCGCGGCACACCTCATAATCAAGCAGCCCGCCGCCACTCCGAGGACCTGCGTGCGAGTTAAACGTCGCCATATCATCTACGTGCAAGGCTATGATCCCCGCGGTCTGGCACAATATTATCGCATGTTCCGAACCGAGCTGCGGAAGTTCACGGCCGTCTCCGGCGTGACATCCACGGTGAGCCGCCCGGTGTCCGATGCCGCCAACTCGACCGCGACGTGGACCATCGACAGCAAGGGCCCCGACTGGGACACCAGCACACGATATGACTTCCTGCGCTGGGAAGACCTGATCAAGCCGGATCTGGAATGGCCGATCTGGCGCATCGTCATGCATGCGCTCGCTGTTTATTGGTGCCTGTTCATCACCGGCACGCTGAGCAAATTCCGCAAGGCGCATTGGCGTTTTGCTTCGTTCATCAGCTATCCGGAATTCATGCTGGCCATCGAGGCGCTGGTCTCCCTGGCCATTGCGTTGTTGTTTGAAAAGGGCTTGCGGCTGGCCGGCCTGCCCGTTCTGATGTCGGTTGTTGCTGCCGCCGCATTGTTTGTCGCCGTGCTGGGATCGCTGCTCAAGTTCCTCGAAAGCAGGACCTACGTGCTCTATTTGATGGCCGACACGATCTTCACCTGGCAGTTCGCCCATCGCAAGCGGCCGGAATGGGATCAGCGCATCGCCCAGTTTTCCCGATACCTGGTAGCGACGGTTCACAGCAGCGATGCCGATGAGATCGTCATCGTCGGCCACAGCTCCGGCTCGTTCCTCGGACTTGAAATTCTGTCACGGGCGCTGGAGATCGATCCCGATCTCGGACGGCATGGACCACGCCTGATGCTGCTCACGGTCGGAGGCAACCTTCCGATCGTCGGCTTCCTGCCGGTGTCGCACGAATTCCGCGACCGCCTCAAGCGTCTTGCGGTCGAACCTTCGATCGACTGGGTCGATTGCCAGTCGCGCAAGGACGTCATGAATTTCTATCCGTTCGACCACGTCACCGGTCACGGCATTGATGTCGGCGCGGCAAAACGTAATCCCAAGATCATGACGGTGCGTTTTCGCGATATCATTGCTCCCGAAAACTACAAGGCGTTCCGCCGCCATTTCTTCCGCATTCACTTTCAATTCGTGATGGCGAACGAACAGCCGAATGCCTACGACTTCTTCATGATGGTGTGCGGACCTGTCAGCCTGCGCGATCGCGCCGACCATCCTGCTGCGGCTCTTGCCATCGCCGTCGGCGACAGCGATGTGCGTCGCGATGCATGGCGGCAACTGGAAGCAACGTCGGCCAATGTCGCCACCCCGAACTGCGACACGCCCTGACAACCTCTGCAGGTCTGCAAGCCTGCCATGCCATTTTGACGCACTCGGCGACCGAGATTGTTTAAGCTTGAAAAAAACCGCCGGCTCCGTGCGGGCGGGCCGAGGAACTTGGCTATCTGCCCGAATTTGAACCATTTTCGGCCTAGAACAGACCTATACGGGCGCTCCTGGGAACCGAATTCCCGCCCGGCCAGATTGGCATGTTTCCAAATATTGGTATAAGCCTCTGGATCATCTTGCCATTTCGAGATTTGTCATGGGTCACCAGGCCCCTCATGACCTTAAGGAAGGCCACCCATTGTCCATGTCCAATTCAACGAACAGCTCAACCCCTCTCCTCGACCGTATCAACACGCCCGATGAACTGCGGCGTCTGAAGCCGGAGCAGTTGCGTCAGGTTGCCGACGAATTGCGCCACGAGACGATCAGCGCGGTGTCGGTGACCGGTGGCCATCTCGGCGCCGGTCTCGGCGTCGTCGAACTAACGGTCGCTCTGCATTACGTCTTCAACACGCCAAAGGATCGCGTGATCTGGGACGTGGGCCATCAGGCCTACCCGCACAAGATCCTCACCGGCCGCCGCGACCGCATTCGCACGCTCCGCACCGGCGGTGGCCTGTCCGGTTTCACCAAGCGTTCCGAGAGCGAGTACGATCCGTTCGGCGCGGCACATTCGTCGACCTCGATTTCCGCCGGTCTCGGCATGGCCGTGGCGCGCGACCTGTCACACGGCAAGAACAACGTCGTCGCCGTGATCGGCGATGGTTCGATGTCGGCCGGCATGGCCTATGAAGCCATGAACAATGCCGGCGCGATGAACTCTCGGCTGGTCGTCATCCTCAACGACAACGACATGTCGATTGCGCCGCCGGTCGGCGCGATGTCGGCGTACCTGGCGCGGCTGATTTCCGGCCACACCTACCAGTCGATCCGCGAAATCGCGAAGAACATTGCCCACAAGCTGCCGAAGTTCTTCGAGGAGCGCGCCATGCGCGCCGAGGAATACGCGCGCGGCATGGTGACGGGCGGAACGCTGTTCGAGGAGCTTGGCTTCTTCTACGTCGGCCCCATCGACGGGCACAATCTCGACCACCTGTTGCCGGTACTGCAGAACGTGCGCGACGCCAAGAACGGCCCGATCCTGGTTCACGTCATCACCCAAAAGGGCAAGGGCTACGCCCCGGCTGAAGCCTCTGCCGACAAGTATCACGGCGTGGTCAAGTTCGACGTTGCCACCGGCACCCAGGCCAAGGCGAAATCCAACGCGCCGGCCTATACCTCGGTGTTCGGCCAGAGCCTGATCAAGGAAGCGAAGAAGGACGACAAGATCGTCGCCATCACCGCGGCGATGCCGGGCGGCACCGGCGTCGACCTGTTCAACAAGGAATTCCCGGAGCGCACCTTCGACGTCGGCATCGCCGAGCAGCATGCGGTGACCTTCGCCGCCGGGCTCGCAGCCGAAGGCTACAAGCCGTTCTGCGCGATCTATTCCACCTTCCTGCAGCGTGGCTACGATCAGGTCGTCCACGACGTGGCGATCCAGGGCCTGCCGGTCCGCTTCGCCATCGATCGTGCCGGCCTGGTCGGCGCCGACGGCGCGACCCATGCGGGATCTTTCGACAACGCCTATCTGGGCTGCCTGCCGGGCTTCGTCATCATGGCGGCTGCGGATGAAGCCGACCTCGTCCACATGGTGGCGACGCAGGTCGCCATCAACGACGCGCCAAGCGCGCTGCGCTATCCGCGCGGCGAAGGCCGCGGCGTGGAGATGCCGGAATTCGGCGTGCCGCTCGAGATCGGCAAGGGCCGCGTGCTGCGCGAAGGCAACAAGATTGCACTGCTGTCGTTCGGCACCCGGCTCGGCGAAGCCCTGAAAGCCGCCGACGAGCTCGACGCCCATGGCCTCTCGACCACGGTCGCCGACGCCCGTTTCATGAAGCCGCTGGACATCGATCTCGTGCTGCAGCTGGCACGCGAGCATCAGGTCCTGATCACCGTCGAGGAAGGCTCGATCGGCGGCTTCGGCTCGCATGTGCTGCAGGCACTGTCGGACCACGGCATGATGGACAACGGGCTGCGCGTCCGCAGCATGGTGCTGCCGGACGATTTCCTGGATCACGATACGCCCGCGGCGATGTATGCCAAGGCCGGCCTCGACGCGAAGGCGATCGTGGCCAAGGCATTTGAAGCCCTGGGCAAGGACATGAAGGCCGAGACCGTCAAGCTGGCCTGAGCGTCGACTTCAGGACAGGCGAATGCCAGAGCGGCAACGGGCAGACCTCTTGCTGGTGGAACGAGGTCTGTTCGAAAGCCGGGCGCGGGCGCAGGCTGCAATCCAGGCCGGCCTCGTCACGGCGAACGGGCGGACCGTCGTCAAACCATCCGACCTGGTTGCCCGTGATGCCAGCCTGGAGGCGGCACAGCCCCACCCCTGGGTCTCGCGTGGCGGTATCAAGCTCGCCGGAGCGCTTGAGCACTATCCGATCCCCATCGACGACCATGTGTGCCTCGATGTCGGCGCCTCGACCGGCGGTTTCACCGATGTGCTGCTCGCCCGCGGCGCGCGGCTGGTTTATGCGATCGATGTCGGCCATGGCCAGTTGCATCCGAGTTTGCAGGGACATACCCGCGTTCGTTCAATGGAAAACACCGACATTCGCAGCCTCGCACCCGATCACTTTTCGCAGCAACCGGACGTCGTGGTAATCGATGCGAGTTTCATCTCCCTGAAGCATGTCCTGCCGGCCGCGCTGTCGCTGGCCGCGGCGCCCACGCGCCTGCTCGCGCTGATCAAGCCGCAGTTCGAGGCCGAGCGTCGTTTTTCCAAGAAGGGCATCATCCGTGATACGACGGTGCACGAAGCGATTTGCCGCGATGTCGCCGATTTTGCCCGCTCGCTCGGGTGTGACGAGATCACGGTTTTTCCCTCGTCCATCACCGGCGGCGACGGCAATCACGAGTTCTTCATCGGGGCGCACCGTGGCTGAAACGATCCTGATCGATCATGTTGGCCATCGCGGCGACGGTGTTGCCGTCGCGAATGGAGAAACGATCTTTGTTCCCCGTGCGCTTGCCGGCGAGACAGTGGAGATCGAGCCGATGGCAGGTCACCCTGATCGCCGCCGCCTGCTCAGCGTCGCGCGTCCTAGCGCGGATCGGATCGCGCCGTTCTGTTCGCACTTTGGCAGTTGCGGCGGCTGTGCGATCCAGCACTGGCAACCCGCCGCTTACAAGGCCTGGAAGCGCCAATTGGTGGTGGACACCCTGCGTCAGGCCGGCCTTGACTGTACAGTCAACGAACTCGTCGACGCGCATGGCGCAGGCCGCCGCCGCCTGGTCGCCCACGCGCGCCGTGGTGGCCAGGACGGCCTCCGCGTCGGCTTCGCCGCCAGCGGCAGCCATGAGATTGTTGCGATCGACCGATGTCCAATTCTCATCCCGGAGCTCCACGGTGCATTCGACGTGGCGCGGGCGCTCGCCGGCGCGCTGGGGGCGGTCGGCAAACCGCTCGATATTCAGGTCACCGCCACCTCGAACGGCATGGATATCGATATCCGCGGCTCGGGGCCTCTTGCGGCAAATGCCTTGATGGATCTGTCAGCGATTGCCGCGCGCCATCACGTGGCCCGTGTGACCCGGCATGGCGAACTGGTGGTGATGCACGCGGCCCCAGTTGTCCGCATGGGGCACGCCGATGTCACTCTGCCGCCAGGCTCCTTCCTGCAGGCGACCGCGGCAGGAGAAGAAGCCCTCGCCGCGCTTGTCGTGACTCAGTGCAAGGGGGCGAAGCACGTGGCCGATCTATTTTGTGGTGTCGGTCCGTTTTCGCTCAGACTTGTGGAACGAACCCGGGTCACGGCGTGCGACAGCGACGAGGGCGCGGTGACGGCGCTGCAGAAGGCGGCGCCGGCCACGCGCGGCCTGAAGCCGGTGAAGGCCTCGGTCCGCGATCTGTTTCGCCGGCCGCTGGTGCCTCAGGAGCTGCGCGACTTCGACGCGATCGTATTCGATCCGCCGCGCCAAGGCGCGCAAGCCCAGGTGAAACAGCTCGCGGTCAGTAAGGCGCCCGTCATCGTCGCGGTGTCCTGCAACGTGGCGACGTTTGCACGCGATGCGAGGACCCTGATCGACGGCGGTTACCGATGCGAGAGCGTGACGCCGGTCGATCAGTTTCGGCATACACCGCACGTGGAACTGGTGGCGCATTTTACGCGATAGGCCCCCGCCCAACGACGGGCGTTATCGCCCCCAGCGATCCTGCCAGATCTGCTCACCGATCATGCAGGTGATCCGCGGCGCGTTGGCGGCGGCGGGGACGACGGGCCGATCCGGGACACGATTGGCCACTTCGAGGGTCAGTTTGGTGCGGATCGCTTCCTTGAATTTCTCACGTGTCTTGATCGGCACCACGAATGATCCGGCGCCCCCGATCACGCAGTCCTCATAGTAGAAATCAAGATTTTCGATATCCATGGTCGAGTAGGACGGCTCCTTCAGCATGATTGGCAGGCCGTTGATGGTGATGCCCTTATCCAGGGCGGCATCGCGCGCGATCGTGACCGGCGAGCCGTTGTTGTTCGGACCATCGCCGGAGATATCGATGACCCGCCGCAAGCCGCGATACCCGCTGTCGTCGAACAGCGGCACGGCAAAATTGATGGCGCCGGAAATCGAGGTGCGGGACGCACGGCGCAGCGGCGCCTTGAGAATTTCCTCAGCCACCGCATCCGCGGATTCCGGACCGTCGATGACGCGCCACGGAATGACGATCTTCTGATCGTTGGAAGCCGCCCACTCGAAATAGGTGACGACCACCTTGCCGTTCGGCCCGATCTTCAGCGCCTGCAGGAACTCCTTGGATGTGATGGCTTGCGCATAACCTTCACGCTGCAGCGCCAGCTCATCCATGTCCATCGAGTAGGATACATCCACCGCCAGGATCAATTCGACGTCGACTGAGGGGAGATCGGCAGCCTTGTCGGCCAGCTTCCCGGCATTCGGGGCCGCGACGCTTGCGACATCCGCACTCATGATCGCACTTGCGATCAAGGCAGCTCCGATCGAGACACACCAACGCATCGTGGCCCTCCCGTCGTTCACGACGGGATGCTTACACGCCGCAAGACAACGGAGAAGCAACATTCGCGTGGGCGAGGTTTGTCCCAGCTGGTCGATGAAGTGATTTATATCTACTCAGAACAGTAATTAGTTACCATCAACACTTAACTGATTTACAAACAATTCATTCAAATTGCTCACAATTTGGGCGCGACCCTGATGCTTTGGGGAGCGGTGGAACCGACGGCCGGTATGATCCGGCAAGCGCCCCACATGAAGGCCGATCGATCCCAGACGCCCTCCCGCGAAGCCAGCCGGTTCGACTGGAAATTGCTGCCAAAGTCCCGCGCCGGTCGCGCGCCATTTGAAACGTTCGGCCCGAGCGGCCCGAGCGAGACGTCAGAATGACGAAGGACGCCGATAATGTTTTCCAAGCTGTCGATCCGGGCCAAAATCATTGCCGTCGTCTCCTTTCTGTTCGTCGCGATGACATTCATGGGCCTCTTCGCCTTCGTTCAGTTACGGGCGATCAACCAATCGGCCCAGGAAATTCAAACCAACTGGCTTCCGAGCGTGCGCTGGCTGAGTGAACTGCGCATCCAGTCGTCGCGTTACCGCGCGATCCTGCGCGATCATCTGCTGATCACGGACGCCAAGGCCAAGGCGAGCATCGACAAGGCGCTGGACGACCGGGTCCGAGAATACGACCGCGCCACCGTCAAGTATCAGGGGCTGATCAGCTCTCCGGAAGAGACCGCGCTGTTCGGCGAGCTCAGCAAGCTGTGGCAGGACTATCGCAACGCCGCCAACGAGGTGATCGAATTGTCCAGAAAGGGCGATGTCGCGCAGGCCATCATCGTCAACACCGAAAAGGCCACCCCGCCCGGTCGCGCAATGGATACCGCACTGGCCAAGCTTGTGGCGCTGAACGACAACGGCGCGGAAGTTGCCGGCAACAAGGCGAACAGCGACTATGCGTTCTCCATTCGTGTGCTGCTGGTCACGCTCGCCATCGCGATCTCGCTGAGCCTGTGGGCCGCGATCTATCTGGTCCGCGATATCACCCGCGGCATCGGGTCGGTGATCAAACCGATGGAAATGCTCGCGGACGGAGACCTGACCGCCGAGGTACTGCATCAGGGCGAGCGGACGGAGATCGGTCAGATCGCAGACAAGATTCAGGTATTCAAGGACACGCTGATCGCCAAGCGCGCCTCCGACGCGGCGGCGGCGGAAGACGCTGCGTTGAAAGTGAGCCGCGCCCAGAAGATCGATCAGGTCACCCGCGGTTTCGAAGCGATGATCGGCGATATGGTTCAGTCGCTGTCCGCAGCCTCGACCGAACTCGAGGCGTCCGCCGGAACCCTGACCCACACCTCCGACATCACCCAGCGCCTGTCCGGCTCGGCGGCATCCGCATCGCAGGAGGTGTCGGAAAACGTCCAGTCGGTCGCCGGCGCGACCGAGGAGATCACCTCGTCGGTCAAGGAAATCGGCCGCCAGGTGCAGGAGGCCAGCCGGGTGGCCGGTGACGCAGTCCGCCAGGCCGAGCAGACCGACGCCAGCATCATGGACCTGTCCCACGCAGCCAACCGCATCGGCGACGTGGTCAAACTGATCACGGCGGTCGCCGAACAGACCAACCTTCTGGCGCTCAATGCAACCATCGAAGCCGCTCGCGCCGGTGAAGCCGGGCGCGGTTTCGCGGTCGTGGCTTCGGAGGTCAAGGCCCTGGCGTCACAGACCGCCAAGGCAACCGACGAGATCACGGCTCAGATCGACGGCATGCAATCAGCGACCAAACTATCCGTCGACAACATCAAGAAGATCGGTGGCACGATCAGCCTGATTGCGGAAATCTCGGCAACGATCGCAGCCGCGGTGGAGGAACAGGGCGCGGCGACCCACGAAATCGCCCGCAATGTGCAAAGCTCTGCGCAGCTCAGCGTTCAGGTGGCCAACGACGTCAGCGAAGTCAGCCGCGGCACCGGTGAAACCGGATCGGCGTCGAGCCAGGTGCTGTCGGCGGCGCAATCGCTGTCGGTGGAAAGCACCCGCCTCAAGACCGAGGTCGACAAATTCCTTGAAGCTGTACGGGCGGCGTAAACACCGCCACGGTTGTATCGAACCCGTCTTGCAGCTCCGGCAGGCATCGCGCCGATGTCGGCGGCACAAAATTTGCCGCCGGTATGTCAATGCTGTTTACCAAGATTTTAGCTAATTGATTAACACTCCGCCTCGCGGATGAGGAAGCTGCCGGCTTCAGAATTCGATTGGAATGCCAATCCCACCAACTCGCGACGCTCAGCCGCCGGATGGATACATCCGGCTGCCAACGGGTCAGAATGACCTCAAGGATCCCTTCCATGCTCTCCAAGCTCTCCATCCGCGCCAAGATGACCGCGGTCATCGGCGTTCTGCTGATCATCATCGCGCTCATGGGTGCCTTCTCGCTCAGACAGATGCAGACCATCAATGCCAGCACCGTGGATATTCAGACGAACTGGCTTCCGAGCGTAAGAGTTCTGGGAGAGCTTCGTGCGAACACGATCACATATCGTGTCGTTGTCCGCTCACACATCCTGGCGACGGACGAGGCCAGCAAGACCGCTCAGGCCAAACTCCTGGCGAGCGTCGCTGAAAACATCGATAAGAACCGCAAGACATATGAGCCGATGATCGCCTCAGCGGATGAGCGGGCCATCTACAATGAGTTCGTCCAGCTCTGGACGTCTTATGTCGGCGAGGTGGCCGGCCTCCTTGTCGCCTCCCAGAAAGAAGAGTTCGCCGTTGCCCGGGACCTGAATGCGAACAAGGTCAACCCGATCGGCCTGAAGGCGGATGAAGTTCTGAAGAAGGATATCGACCTGAACAACAGCGGTGCCGATGCGGCGGCGGCGGAATCGGCCAGTTCGTTCGCGCTCGCCCTCAAAATGGTCATCGGAATTCTCGTAGCCTCAATCTTAATCGGTGTCGCCATCGGCTTCTATCTCATCCGTGACGTCTCCCGCGGCATTGCCTCGATCGTCACTCCGATGAGCGCTCTCGGCGCCGGCGACCTGTCGGCCGAGGTGCCGCATCAGGGTGAACGGACCGAGATCGGCCAGATGGCCGATGCACTCCAGGTCTTCAAGGACGCATTGATCGCCAAGCGCGCGGCGGACGCCGCGGCTGCGGCGGACGCCGAGGCGAAGATCGCCCGGGGCCAGCGGGTCGACGGCATCACCCGGCAGTTCGAAAGCCTGATCGGCGAACTGGTCGGCTCGTTGTCGTCCTCGTCGACCGAACTGGAAGCCGCCGCCGATACGCTGACGACCACGGCGGAATCCACCGGCAAGATCTCGAGCGAGGCCGCACGAGCGTCCGAAGAGGTTTCCAGCAACGTTCAATCTGTCGCAAGCGCTACCGAGGAAATCACCTCCTCGGTGCAGGAAATCAGCCGCCAGGTGCAGGAAGCAAGCCGCGTGGCCGGCGAAGCGGTCAAGCAGGCGCAGAAGACCAACAGCAGCATCACGGAACTGACCGCCGCGGCATCGCGCATCGGCGACGTCGTGAAATTGATCAGCGCGGTCGCGGAACAGACCAATCTGCTTGCGCTCAATGCCACCATCGAGGCAGCCCGAGCCGGCGATGCCGGGCGCGGGTTCGCCGTTGTTGCCTCCGAGGTCAAGGCCCTGGCGGCGCAGACATCGAAAGCCACCGAGGAAATCAGCCAGCAGATTGGCGGCATTCAATCCGCGACGGAGCTTTCGGTGCAAACCATCAAGGAGGTGGGAGCGACGATCGACTTGATCTCGGAGATCTCCTCCACCATCGCAGCCGCAGTCGAGGAGCAAGGTGCGGCCACCCAGGAAATCTCCCGCAACATCCAGCACGCCGCCCAGCGTAGCAACAGCCTCTCCGGCAACATCAACGATGTCAGCCGCGGCGCCGGAGAAACCGGCTCCGCATCGAGCCAGGTGCTGTCGTCGGCCCAGATGCTGGCGGCCGACAGCAGTCGGCTCAAGGTCGAGGTCGAGAAGTTCTTGACCAACGTGCGCGCTGCCTGATCCGCCGCTCGATATCTACCACGGAAATCTCCCGGCGGCTCATCGAGCCGCCGGTTTCGTTCTTGGACCTGCCGCAATCTTGCGCCGTCGTCCGCCGATCAGCCGCAGATATCGACCCGCCGCCAGCGCCAGCCGTGCCGCGTCAGCACGTGCCGCAGCTGGTAGCAGTCATCGTCGCCGTAATAGTAGGGATCATCCCAGTAGCCGTAGGGCCCGACGAAACCGAAACCGCGGAAATGGCGGCGATGGAGATGGCCGACATGATGCAGGCCGGCAATTCGCGGACCACCACCTGGAAAGGCGCCCAGCGCTCTCGGGTGAGCCATGCCTGCGGACATCCCTGCGAAGCCGCCGGCGCGGAATCCACCGGCGTGGAACCCGCCTCCATGGAAACCACCACCACCGCCGCCGCCGCCGCCGTGACCGCGTGCCAAAGCCTCAGCCGGGATGCAGGCGATACCGATCGCAACCGCTGCGGCGAGGACACTCGTCATCTTCCTGAACATTGGTTCACTCCCAACTCAAGCAGCCCCGCGCGATGTCAACACCGCGTCTCGCACATTATTTCGCGGCATCACGACCGCTCGCGAATTTTTGCGAAATGATTGCGTCGGTGGAAACCGAACGAACGAAACGCTGAACTACCGCAACAACGGCGATAGCAGACGAAGACGACGATCGGCGCTTGAGTGCGGAAACGTCGAGCTTAGGTGCCGGTCTGTCCGCGATGCCGCAGCAAATGGTCGGCGAGCACGCAGGCGACCATGGCCTCGCCGACAGGCACGGCGCGAATGCCGACGCAGGGATCATGCCGGCCCTTGGTCAGGATCTCGGTCTCCGCGCCTGCGCGGTCGATCGTTCGCCGCGGCGTCAGGATCGACGACGTCGGCTTGACCGCAAAGCGCGCAACGACGGCTTGCCCGGTCGAGATGCCGCCGAGAATCCCGCCGGCATGATTGGACATGAACATCGGACCGTTGTTGCCCATGCGGATTTCGTCGGCGTTCTGTTCACCGGAAAGTTCCGCTGCGCCAAAGCCAGCACCGATCTCGACGCCCTTGACGGCATTGATGCTCATCAGCGCCGCAGCCAGGTCGCTGTCGAGCTTGCCGTAGATCGGTGCGCCGAGACCCGCAGGCACGCCTTCCGCCACGACCTCTATCACCGCACCGATCGATGACCCGCTCTTGCGGATGCCGTCGAGATAATCGGCATAGAACGCGGCACTATCCTTGTCGGGGCAGAAGAACGGATTCTGGTCGACCTGATCCCAGTCCCAGTTGTCGCGATTGATCTTGTGCGGCCCCATCTGCACCAGCGCGCCCCGCACCGTGACCCCCGGTAGGACCTTGCGGGCGATCGCGCCGGCCGCGACCCGGCTTGCCGTCTCGCGGGCCGATGAGCGCCCGCCGCCGCGATAATCGCGCAAGCCATACTTCGCGTCATAGGTGAAGTCGGCGTGGCCAGGCCGAAACTTGTCCTTGATCTCCGAATAATCCTTGGAGCGCTGATCAGTGTTCTCGATCAGCAGCGCGATCGGCGTTCCCGTCGTCACCTGTTCGCCGGTGTCATCGCTGACCATCACGCCGGACAGGATCTTGACTGCGTCGGCCTCCTGCCGCTGGGTGGTGAAGCGCGACTGTCCCGGGCGGCGGCGATCGAGATCGCGCTGGATTTCATCGACACGCAGGGGAATCCGTGGCGGACAACCGTCGACCACGCAGCCGATCGCCGGCCCGTGGCTCTCGCCGAAGGTCGTGACGCGGAACAACTGGCCGAAGGTGTTGAAGGACATCGCTAATCAATCGATCCCGGTTGAACGGTCAACCCGATGACGTGTCGTAACGCGCCAGACCGCAGGGGTCAAATCGCGCCTTCAGGTGTGCTTGCTGCACGCGCCGTCCACAAACACATACACCACACCCTGCTCGATGGTCAGCTCGGACGCCCCTTCCGGCGTCTCGACCCCGAGCGCGACCAGCAACGCACGGGCGGTGCCGCCGTGGGCAACCGCCACGGTATCGGCTTGCAGCGAGTCATACCATTCGCGCATCCGGATCGTGACCGATGCATAGCTTTCGCCCCCCGGGGGCGGCACACCCCATTTGTCCCTTTCGCGGGCTGCGAAAATCTCGGGATCGGAGGCCTGCATCTGGGACAGAGTCGAGCCCTCCCAATGGCCGTAGCCGATCTCACGCAGGCGGTCGTCGATGGCATACACGGTCGGCGGCAGGCGTAGCGCGCCGCGCATCAGCTCCATGGTCTGACGCGCCCGGCCGAGCGGACTTGCCACGAAGGGCAGCGTGTCCGCCCCGCGCTCGTCGCGGCTGAACAGATCGCCCAGGATACGGCCGGCCTGTACGGCCTGCTTGCGCCCGAGATCGTTCAGCGGAATGTCCTGGCTGCCCTGAAAGCGACCAGCCGCATTCCACTCGGTTTCGCCGTGGCGAATGTAATAGATGACAGGACCGGGCATGGAGAGAGGGAGATCAGTCCTTGCCCAGCGAGATGTCCGGAGCGTCCGGGCGCTTCATGCCGACGACATGGTAGCCGGCATCGACGTGATGGACTTCACCGGTCACGCCGCGCGACATGTCGGACAAGAGATAGAGCGCACTGTCGCCGACATCCTCAATCGACACCGTACGCCGCATCGGCGCGTTGTATTCGTTCCACTTCAGGATATAGCGGAAGTCGCCGATGCCCGACGCTGCCAGCGTCTTGATCGGGCCCGCCGAAATGGCGTTGACGCGAATGTTCTTCTCGCCGAGATCAGCGGCAAGATAGCGCACGGAGGCTTCGAGCGCAGCCTTGGCGACACCCATCACGTTGTAGTGCGGCATCCACTTTTCAGCGCCGTAGTAGGTCAGCGTGATGATCGATCCGCCTTCGGTCATCAATTTCTCAGCGCGTTGCGCGATCGCCGTCAGCGAATAGCAGCTGATCAGCATGGTCTTGGAGAAATTCTCGGCTGTGGTCTCAAGGTAACGACCGTCGAGCTGATCCTTGTCGGAGAACGCGATGGCATGAACGACGAAGTCGATCTTGCCCCACTGTTTCTCGAGCTCCGCGAACACGGCATCGATGGTCGCGGGATCGGTCACGTCACAATGGCCGAGCGTGATGGCACCGAGTTCGGCTGCCAGCGGTTCGACGCGCTTCTTCAGCGCGTCGCCCTGCCAGGTCAGTGCAAGCTCCGCCCCCGCCGCGCGGCAGGCCTTGGCGATACCAAAGGCGATGGAGCGGTTGTTGGCCACGCCCAGAACGACGCCCCGCTTGCCCTTCATCAGACCTGAATTGTCTGCCATCTCGCTCAAACCTTTGCCTGGATATATAAGCCTCTCAATGGCACAGCCCTCCGGGAGCTTCAAGCCGGCGAATGGCGGACATCAACCTTAACCAGCGGAATAGTCGCAACTTTCAGGTGTTCTGATCAGTATAAGATAGAAACGGCCTGGGATCGTCCATGAGCGCCTTCCGCCAGAGCATCGAGACCGTCATACCCGCATTGCGGCGGTATGCCCGTGCGTTGACCCGCGATAGCGATATCGCCGACGATCTCGTTCAGGATACTCTGGTGCGCGCGCTGCGCTCCGAGAAGCTGTTCGTGGGGGGCGACCTGCGAAGCTGGCTCTACACGATCCTGACCAATCTCAACCGGAACCGCCGCCGCTCACTGGCGCGCAAACCGCCGATGACAGTGCTGGTCGATACCGCTGTCGACGCCAGCGGAACAGAAGCCGAGAGCCGGGATATCGCCGCGGCACTGGCCACCCTGGTGGAAGACCAGCGGGCGGTGCTGCTGCTGGTGGTGCTGGAAGGACTGAGTTACCGCGAAGTCGCCGACATTCAGAGCGTGCCGATCGGCACCGTGATGTCGCGCCTTGCGCGCGCGCGTGCGCATGTCAAAGCCTACCTCGAAGGCGAGCGCCCAGCGCTGCGCCGTGTAAAGTAAAATGATGCCGATGTTCAGGAGATCAGGGGACCACGACAATGACTGAGCGCAACATCCCCGTCACGGAAGACGAACTGCACGCCTACGTGGACAATGAACTGCCTGCGGAGCGCAGCCAGGCGGTACAGGCGTGGCTCGCCGCACACCCCGAAGATGCCGAACGCGTCCGCGCCTGGCGCACGCTCGGCGACGAATTGCACCGGCGTTATGGCGGTGTGGTCGACGAACCGGTGCCGCAGCGGCTGGATCTCGATCGGCTGGTGACGCGTCCGCGCACCTGGGTCTGGAGTGCGATTGCCGCAACCTTCCTGGCATTCATGGTCGGCAGCGGCGCGGGATGGATGGCGCACAATGCGTGGGCGACGGAGATCAGTCCCACCGAAGCCCTGCGTGATGAGGCGATCACCGCACACAAGCTCTACACCGGCGAAGTGCGTCATCCCGTCGAGGTCACGAGCAGCGAGCAGGAGCATCTGCTGTCGTGGCTGTCACGCCGCGTCGGCACCACGCTGCGCGCGCCCGACCTGACAAAATACGATCTGAAACTGCTGGGTGGACGCCTGCTGCCCGGCCTCAGCGGTCCTGCTGCCCTCTTCATGTATGAAAACGGATCGGGCGAACGGGTCACGCTTTACTGCACGCCGGTCAAGGCACCCACGACCACGCTGATCTACAAGGACGTGGAGAACACCGGCTCCGTGCAGTGGATCGAGAACGATTACGGCTGGGTCGTCAGCGGTCCAGTCAACAAGGACCAACTCAAGGTCGTGGCCACGGCAGCCTATGAGCAGCTGGAAGCGCGATAACGGCGGCGGGTGCACCCCAGGTGGTCAATAAAGCGACCTGGAATGATCGGGACTACCGATCATCAAGCATTCAACCGTGGGGGAGCCTGGAACAGCTTCAAACCGAAAGCCAACGGCCTGCTGGTGGCATGACGACCATCGTCACTGGTAGCGCGTGAAAGCGCAACTCTGCGCCGTGCAATCGACAAGCGCGGAAGCCAGGCTCAGCGCAGGCGTCCGCTGTTTCGCTGCGAGACCAGCCACTCCGACAATGGTGTGGCTTTCGCCTCTCCAGTGCTCTTGGCGCCCTTTGCAGCCGCTTTCCTTTTCACCGGCACTGAGGCTGGTGTCCGCGCCGCATCCTCGGCTTCCTTCGCCAGGCGCAAGGCGCGCAGACGCTCCATGTTCTTGCGCACGGCAACTGCGCCAGCCTCATAGTCGGCAAGCGCTTTGGCGCCTTCGGTGGACGCAATCTTCTGCTTTTCCAGGCGGGCGACCTGGGCGGGATTCGACGGTTTGCTGCTCATCTGCTCGATATAGTCATATTTCCGCGAATTGCCAGCATTTACCGCCCGTTTCAGTCCGTTCCGCGCGGATTGTAGGGGTGCTGGCTACGCCATTTCTGCATGAGCCCCTCCAGTTCGGCATCCGAACCGTCCGGCAGCGCAATACGCGCGGTGACGAACAGGTCTCCGGTGGCTTTGGCTTTCGGCAAGCCCTTCCCCTTCAGCCGGAAGGTCCG
This sequence comes from Hyphomicrobiales bacterium, assembly GCA_041424235.1. Taxonomy (GTDB): domain Bacteria; phylum Pseudomonadota; class Alphaproteobacteria; order Rhizobiales; family Xanthobacteraceae; genus Bradyrhizobium_A. Next base: position 70,310 of record JBGMOD010000011.1, on the reverse strand, counting down.
TCCACTGCTCGTGTTCTTCGGAATCGACAAGTCCACCGCCCCGTCGAGCGTCGGCACCCTCACCTTGGCGCCAAGCACCGCCTCGTACAGCGTGATCGGCAGATCGACCCGGAGGTCTTCGCCATCGACCTTGAACACCGGGTGTGGTGCGATGGTGAGGGTAATCAGTACATCTCCGGGCGGATGACCGGGGGCGCTTTCGCCCTGGCCCTTCAGCCGGATCTGTTGGCCGGCCGCGACCCCTTTCGGGATCCTGACATTGAGCTCCTTGCCGGTTGGCAGCCGCACGCGCTTTTCGCCGCCGTGCACACTTTCTTCCAGCGACACGCTTATGGCCGCGCTGAGATCGAGATCGGGAGCGCCGAACGGCGCGTCATGTTCGAACGTGCGTGCGCCGGCACCGCCACGGCCTCCGCGCATGCCACCAGCCGCGCCACCGAACATGCTGTTGAGAATATCCTCGAATGCGCCGCCGCCAGCACCGGCACCGCCCGAGCGGAAGCTGTATTCAAAGCCACCAGGAGCGCCCGCACGCGCGCCGCCACCACCGGGAAAGCCCTGAAAACGGGGCTTGCCCTCGGCGTCGATCTCGCCGCGGTCGAATTGCTTGCGTTTCTCCTCGTCGCCAACGATCTCGTTGGCCGAGTTCACCTCGGAGAACCGGCTGGCAGCCTTCGGATCATTCTTGTTGGCGTCGGGGTGGTGCTTCTTGGCCAGCTTGCGAAAGGCGCTTTTGATCTCGGCAGCGCTGGCGTTCCGCTGCACCCCCAAGACCTCGTAGGGGTCGCGCATTCGTCTCGTCTCCTTCGGGAAGTCAAATCAGAGTCTAAAACGGGGCTGAATAGCCCGCTTGCCCGTCATCTGGGAAGTCCGTGGCATTTTTGCAACGGCTGGCGGACGGAACTCGCCACTCTGGCGGCGCGTCCCCTCAACTTTGTTTCCAGGGCCGCATGGCGCGGATCTCCCACCGGCCTTCGCCCGCCTTGCAGGCTTCCCCCTGCATCCAGGCCTCTGAGCGCCCCTTGACGTAGCTTGCCAGGAAATCCCGGCACGTCCGCCCCGCGGCAGTATAGGAACTGGCCAGTGGCGTGACCGACCCCCTCGCCCCCGTTTTCGGATTTTCCCACGGCTGGCTGGAATCCTTGCCGCCACGGGTCAGGACATCCGACGCCGCATTGCGCGCGAACGCCATATCGCTATCGGTCGGCCCCTCGTCTGCCGCTGGCCCGACCTGAGAGACCGGCGTAATCGAACCGGTGACATCGGAGGGATCAGCGGCAGGTTCGGCCTTGATTGCCGCGGTCTGGGCCAGTCGATACGAGCAGCCGCCACAGCCGGCCGCCACCGCGACCGCAGCCAAGATGGTCATCGCCCGGCGCGCAGCGGATAGGCTATCGCGCCGCCATCCCCTATATAGGGGCGGTGATGCGTTCCTGAACGCGGACCGATGCAACACGGGTACTCCAGCCAATGACCGATACGCCGACCATGGAACACCAGACTCCGTTAACACCGGGTGATTTTACGGCGGCCGACGAGCCGTTCGGGCTGTTTTCGGAGTGGTTCAAGGAGGCGGTCGCCTCCGAACCCAACGATCCCAACGCCATGGCGCTCGCGACAGTGGGCGATGACGGCCTGCCGGATGTCCGCATGGTGCTGCTGAAGGGCTTCGATACGGCCGGCTTCGTGTTCTACACCCACATCGCGAGCCAGAAGGGCCAGGAAATCGCCGCCAATCCGAAGGCAGCGGTGGTGTTCCATTGGAAGTCCTTGCGCCGGCAGGTCCGCATCCGCGGTGCTGTCACCCCGGTTACGGCGGCGGAAGCAGATGAGTATTTCGCCAGCCGACCGCGGCAGGCGCAAATCGGCGCCTGGGCCAGCAAACAATCGCAACCGCTGGAGAGCCGTTTTGCTTTCGAGCAGGCCATCGCCAAGGAGACTGCCAAGCATCTGGTCGGCGCAGTGCCGCGCCCGCCGGGCTGGAGCGGTTACCGGATCGCACCGCTGGCCATGGAGTTCTGGCACGATCGCCCGTTCCGCCTGCACGATCGCATCGAATTCCGCCGCGACAGCGCCGACGGCGCCTGGAGCAAGACGCGGCTCTACCCGTAATCCGTATCGTCAAGCGCCAGTGACGACCGCTCTGTGAACGCCTCAATTGGCACCCGACTTGCTCGCCTGATCCGACACGCCTGACTTGCACCTTCGACCTGTGCTTTCGCCGACAACCGAGAAACGAGACCCCGTTCCGATGGCCACCGCCTCGTCCAACACACCCCGCCGCACGCTGCTTCTGACCGGCGCAAGCCGCGGCATCGGCCACGCCACCGTGATCCGCTTTTCCAGCGCCGGCTGGCGCGTCATCACCTGCTCGCGCCATGCGTTTCCCGAGGAATGCCCGTGGGACGCTGGCCCGGAGGACCACATCCAGGTTGACCTCTCCGATCCGGAGAACACCATCCAGGCGATCAAGGAGATCCGCTCGCGGCTGGAGACCGGCGAACTGCATGCGCTGGTCAATAACGCCGCGATCTCGCCCAAGGCCGACGGCGGCGGCCGGCTCGGCACGCTCGACACCGACATGGAGACGTGGGCCAAGGTGTTTCGCGTCAACTTCATGGCGCCGATCATGCTGGCGCGCGGCCTGATCAGCGAACTCAAGGCGGCCAAGGGTTCGGTGGTGAACGTCACCTCGATCGCGGGATCGCGCGTGCATCCGTTTGCGGGAGCGGCCTACGCGACCTCGAAGGCGGCGCTCGCGTCATTGACGCGCGAGATGGCGTCCGACTTCGGCCGGGTCGGCGTGCGCGTCAACGCCATCGCACCGGGCGAGATCGACACCTCGATCCTCTCGCCGGGCACCGACAAGATCGTCGAGAGCCAGATCCCGATGCACCGCCTCGGCACGCCCGACGAAGTGGCGAAGATCATCTATGTGCTGTGCACGGAGACGAGTTCCTACGTCAACGGCGCCGAGATCCACATCAACGGCGGCCAGCACGTCTGAACGAGGCGGGCGCGCCCGCTACAGCCACTTCTTCCACTTGAAGAACACGTAGGGCAGCACCGCGGCGAACACCATGGAGACCACCGCGAGAGGATAGCCGTGCTGCCATTCCAGTTCCGGCATCACCTTGAAATTCATGCCGTAGATCGACGCGATCAAGGTCGGCGGCATCAGCACCACCGCCATCACCGAGAACAGCTTGATGATGTTGTTCTGCTCGAGGTTGACCACGCCCAGCATGGCGTCGAGCACGAACTGGATCTTGTTGGAGAGATACGAGGCGTGGTCGGTCAGCGACTGCACGTCGCGCTGCATGGTCTTGAAGACCGTCTTCTGCTCCTTGCTCCAGCGGCCGTTGTCGGTTTCCACCGCAACGAAGGAGATCAGCCGCCCGATGGTGACGAGGCTTTCGCGCACCTTGGAGACGAGGTCGCCCTTCTTGCCGATGATCAGCAGGATCTGCGAATAGGTGCGCGCGTGGCCGCGCTCGGCGGAGGGCTCGAAGATCTGGTTGGAGACGCTGTCGACATCGGCGCCGGCGCGTTCGAGGATGTCGGCGTTGCGGTCGATCACGGCGTCGAGCAGGTCGATCAGCACATGGTCGCCGGTGATGTTGCTCTGGCAGCCGCGGGCGAGCTTGCCGGCAACGAGCAGAAACGGTTTCGGCTCGTCGTAGCGCACCGTGACAAGCCGGTGGTCGGTCAGGATGAAGGACACCGGCGTGGTGCGCGGGCTGCCTGAATCGGTCGCGCACATCAGCGTCGCGGTCATGTAGCGCGCGGCGTTCTCGGTGTAGAGGCGGCTGGAGATTTCGATCTCCTGCATGTCTTCCCGGGTGGGAATCTCGATGCCGACCAGCTTCTCCACCGCCTTGTCCTCGCCGGGCGACGGGGTCTTGAGGTCGATCCACACCGCCTCCTGCGGCAGCGCGTCGAGGTCGACGTCGTCGACCCTTTTGAGCGTGCCTCCGACGGGAACGAAAGCGGTCAGCATCGGCAAATCCCTCGCATCGTCCCTCTTGTCGTTCCCCGCATCGGCAGGCGTGTCCTCAGCGCCAGAGCGCAAATCGCGACGATTCGTGCAAGCACCCGGCGTCCGTCCCCATCATCAGGAACTCATCCAGGGCGACCCAGGCGAGGTCCAAAACGGGCCCCTGGAACCGAGCACCAGACCGCTTGAGCCAGCGGTCTCAACACCATTGTTTTGCAACGCAAACATGACAGCGCGCCAAACCGCCGGAAATTGCCCAAGAGTGCGCCAACCCCTTAAAAACCAGCGGCCAAAATGTCACAGGTAACCGGCTGCATCGCACCCAAGGGCCGGAACCGCTGGAATTGTGGCCGGGATTTGCGATACTCATGACCATCCGGAATCGGCGGCTGGGGGCTGCCTGTCCCGCAGGAATGCGCTGGAAAATAACAGGAAGCTGAAATGTCGTCGCTCGGGTCCAAACTGGGAATTGTCGCTGCCCTCAGCCTGATGCTGGGCGGCTGCATGCAGGCCACCTACGAGAAGACCAACGAAGCCTCCTTCACGCCGCGTGACAAGGAATACCTGGCCAAGGTCAGCTACCAGAAGGTGCCGGTGGCCGAGCCGTTCCGCCGCGCCATCGTTGATTATCACCGCAAGGAAGCCCCGGGCTCCATCCTGGTCGATTCCGACAACCATTACCTTTACTACGTGATGGAGGGCGGCAAGGCGATCCGCTACGGCGTCACCGTCGGCGAGGAAGCGCTCGCATTCTCCGGCGTCGCCCGTGTCGGCAACATGCAGGAATGGCCGAAGTGGACCCCCACTGCCGACATCCACAAGCGCATCGAAGGCCTGCCGCAGCAGGTGCCCGGCGGCGTCGACAACCCGCTCGGCGCGCGCGCGCTGTATCTCTACCAGGGCAACAAGGACACCCTGTTCCGGATTCACGGCACCAACCAGCCGGAATACATCGGCGCCTCGATCTCCTCGGGCTGCATCCGCATGACCAACGAGGACGTCATCGACCTCTACAACCGCGTCAAGCTCGGCACGGTCGTGGTCGTGCTGCAGCCCAAGCAGGGCGACAGCCCCTACAATTCCAAGCTGGCGCTGCAGGGCGGAAGCACGACCTACTGAGGTCATAGCCCGCCTGATGGATTGCCGAACCGGCCTTGCGCCGGTTCGCGTCTTTTTGGATCCCCGAAAGACGCCTGCACCTATGGTGCTGCAGTCACACTGCATCACAAAGTGCGCCCTGCGCCCCGCGCGGCCATTGTGTCGCAGGGCCGCAGCCGGAGCGGCAGTCTAGGATTCGCATGGGGGGCAAATCATCGGGAGGGCCGCGCGCAGGTCTATCTCGCGATAAGTTTGTTGAGACGTTTAGAAATCCACTGAAGTCGAATGATTGTTGGGAATGCTGTGATGTCGTCGTTCGGAAGCAAGCTCGGTCTGTTGCTGGTGAGCCTGATGCTCGCGGGGTGCATGCAGGCCACCGTCTACGAGAAGGCCCCGGAGGCGAGCCTCAAGCCGCGCGACAAGGAGCAACTGGCGAAAGCGCGCTATGAGAAGGTCGCGGTCGCCGAACCCTTCCGCCGCGCCATTGTCGATTATCACCGCAAGGAAGCCCCGGGCTCCATCCTGGTCGATTCCGACAACCATTACCTTTACTACGTGATGGAGGGCGGCAAGGCGATCCGCTACGGCGTCACCGTCGGCGAGGAAGCGCTCGCATTCTCCGGCGTCGCCCGTGTCGGCAACATGCAGGAATGGCCGAAGTGGACCCCCACTGCCGACATCCACAAGCGCATCGAAGGCCTGCCGCAGCAGGTGCCCGGCGGCGTCGACAACCCGCTCGGCGCGCGCGCGCTGTATCTCTACCAGGGCAACAAGGACACCCTGTTCCGGATTCACGGCACCAACCAGCCGGAATACATCGGCGCCTCGATCTCCTCGGGCTGCATCCGCATGACCAACGAGGACGTCATCGACCTCTACACCCGCGTCAAACCGAACGCGGTGGTGGTGGTGCTGGAGCCCAAGCAGGGGGACTCACCGGTGAACTCGAAGCTGGCGCTGCAGGGCGTGGGCGGCGCATCGTACTGAGCGGTGGGCGGAGAGGTTGAGGTGGAAGAAAGCGCCGGGGCGGAGTCCGGCGCTTTTTTTGTTGGGGGGATTCTGGTGTGACGCGAGGCGCCTCACCACACTCAGTTTCGTCCCCGGCTTGAAGGCTTGACCGCACCACCCCGTCACCAATACTGCGCGGTATGAGCAGCGGCCGCACTTACTGGGTCTACGTCCTCGCAAGCGAGATTGGTGGCACGCTGTATGTCGGCGTGACGAATGACCTGATACGAAGGGTCTATGAGCATCGCGAGGGTGCAGTCGAAGGCTTTACACAGCGATATGGCGTCAAGGATCTGATCTATTTTGAGGCTCACGACACTGCGGTGAGCGCAATCCAGCGTGAGAAAAACATCAAGCACTGGCCCAGCCAGTGGAAGATTGACTTGATTGCCAAAGACAATCCAGGGTGGCGCGACCTTTACGACGAGATTGCAAGTTGATGCGTGCCGGATGGCCGGCTTGTTGCACGGCGGTCCGGGTAATGTTGCGCGATGCGCCTCAACACCACTTGCGTCATCCACGGGCTTGACCCGTGGATCCAGCTTTAGGCGCTCGATCCGCATAGCGGCGTCGAAGAAAGCTGGATTGCCGGGTCAAGCCCGGCAATGACGGAGTGGGGATGAAAGGTGCGGCGACGACCATTATCGTTTGCCCGGCCATGACGCGGAGTGTGGAGCAGCGCTCGACACCCAACCCAAGGGCCGCCCCTCTCCTCACCTCGGAAACTTCGGCAACGGCAGGCCGAAGAAATTCGGCTGCGGCGCGCGGCGGGGTTTGCGTTTCTTCTTTTGCACGGGCGGCGGAGCCGCGGGTTTCGTGGTTTCGGGCGTTGCTGCGTCGGCCGCGGGGGTCTCGGGCGAGGCTGGTGCGGGAGCGGCGTCAGGCGGTGCGGGTTCAGGCTGGGCCGCCTCGGGCTGGGCGGCCTCAGGCTGCGCCGCTTCGGGCGGAGTCGTCTTGGGCTGAGCCGCACCGGCCTTCGCGGCCTTCGCTCGAGCGCCCCGCGATTGATCCCGCCTGGACTTGGTTGCCTTGGGCGTCGTCACCACAGGCGCAGCCGCCTCAGACTCAGCGCCCTCCGGCTCCGCAGTCGGCGGTTCGGCCTGCGCGGGTTGCTGCGACGGTGGCGCTGCGGCGGCCGGCGGATGTCCACCCTCAGCCTGTCCCTCCGCCACTTCGCGCGGCGGCGCCTCGTCCGGGCGCACGGCGGGCAGCAGCGGCGCCACCTGGGGCAGCGGGTCGTACACGTTCCACTGGCAGATGCGGTAGCTGCTGCGGCGCTCGGCGAGGTCGAGGTGGATGTGGTCCTCGTGGTACCAGTCCGAGCCGGGGCCGAGCACGGTGGAGAAACGCGCGCATACCGAATGCAGCACCTGCTCGCGCACCTCGCGCGATTCGTTGCGATCGGTCAGCGAGATGAACTTGCCGCTGGCGAGCTTGAAACCGCGCACGTCCAGCGCATTGGCCTTGCCGTGTTCGGAGAGCTGCGCGCCCTTGATGCGGTTGCGGCCGCGGCATTCGAAGGAATCGAAGTTGTCGATTTCGCTTAAGGCACTGCCGAGCTTGCCCGCCAGCGCGGCCATGTCGGTGCGGGCCCAGTCCGCGATCGCGCTTGCCATGGTGCAGCGGAGGATCGCCGCGGGCTTCAGCGGCACGCGCTGGCCGCCCGCCAGCACCACAGCCTCCAACCGCACCAAGTCCTCGCCGCCGCAGGCGCCGGGGCCGTGGATCGGCGGGATGCTCGGCGCAATGGCGATGGTCTCGGTCAGCGCGAGGCGGCACGGCGAGGCCGCAGGCTTTGCCGCCGCGGCGTTGCTCTTGGGATCGGCGGCCTGCTCGGGCTCGGCCTCTGGCCGACCACTGTCCGGGAGATTCTTTTTCTCCACGTCCCCCTCTCTGGAATCTTGCACGCCAGGGGCCTGCGCCGGCCGCGGCTTCGGCAACGGCACCGCCGCTCGGCCTTCGGCCGACATTGCCCAAACCATCGGCAGCAGCAGGACAGCGACGCCAAGGAGGTGGCGCACCGGCGCCTCACCACGCGGCAATGTCCTTTGGCCGCAGTGCGTTAGCCCAGTTGCCCATTTGCGACGCCCGCGGTCCACGCTAAAGTTCATTCCAACCCATTTCCAATTCAGCCCCGGTTGAACGGGGCGACACGAACAGCCGATCTGGAGGAGACATCTGATGCTTGGTTTGATGCAGAACTGGCCCTTGCTGACTCACCGCATTATCGATCATGCGGCGAGGATCCATGGCAAACAGGAAGTGGTGACCCGCTCCGTCGAGGGCCCCATTCATCGGACCAATTACGCCGAAATTCGCACCCGCGCGCTGAAGGTCTCCCAGAAACTCGATGGCGAAGGCATCAAGCTCGGCGACCGGGTGGCCACCATCGCCTGGAACACCTGGCGCCATCTGGAATGCTGGTACGGCATCATGGGCATCGGCGCCATCTGCCACACCGTGAATCCGCGCCTGTTCCCGGAACAGATCGGCTGGATCATCAATCACGCCCAGGATCGCATTGTCATCACCGACCTCACCTTCGTTCCGATCCTGGAAAAGATCGCGGACAAGCTGCCCAGCGTCGAGCGCTATATCGTGCTCACCGACAAGGCCCACATGCCGCAGACCACGCTGAAGAACGCGGTCGCCTATGAGGAGTGGATCGCAGGCGCCGACGGCAATTTCAAGTGGAAGGAGTTCGACGAAAACACCGCCGCCGCCATGTGCTACACCTCGGGAACCACCGGCGACCCCAAGGGCGTGCTGTATTCGCACCGCTCCAACGTGATGCACGCGCTGATGGCCAACACCGGCGATTCGCTCGGCGCCTGCGCCAAGGACACCATGCTGCCGGTGGTGCCGCTGTTCCACGCCAACAGTTGGGGCATCGCCTTCTCCGCGCCCTCCATGGGCACCAAACTGGTGATGCCGGGCGCGAAGATGGACGGCGCTTCGATCTACGAGCTGATGGACACCGAGAAGGTCACCACCACGGCCGGCGTGCCCACGGTGTGGCTGATGCTGCTCAACCACATGGCCACCAACAAATTGACCTTGCCCCATCTCAAGATGGTGGTGTGCGGCGGCTCGGCGATGCCGCGCTCGATGATCAAGGCGTTCATCGACATGGGCATCCAGGCCCGCCACGCCTGGGGCATGACCGAGATGAGCCCGATCGGCACGCTGGCCGCATTGAAGCCGCCGTTCGACACGCTGGAAGGCGACGCCATGCTGGATATCCTGCAGACCCAGGGCTACCCGCCGTTCGGCGTGCAGATGAAGATCACCGATGACGAGGGCAAGGAGCTGCCGTGGGACGGCAAGACCTTCGGCCGGCTCAAGGTGTCTGGCCCGTCGGTGGCGCGGGCCTATTTCCGCGTCGAAACCAACATCCTCGATGACGAAGGTTTCTTCGACACCGGCGATGTCGCGACCATTGATCAGGACGGCTACATGCGCATCACCGATCGCTCCAAGGACGTCATCAAGTCCGGCGGCGAATGGATCTCCTCGATCGATCTCGAAAATCTCGCAGTCGGCCATCCCAAGGTGGCGGAAGCCGCCGTCATCGGCGTGGTGCACCCCAAGTGGGACGAACGCCCGCTGCTGATCGTCCAGCTCAAGGACGGCCAGAGCGCGACGCGCGAAGAGATCCTGGCCTACATGGACGGCAAGATCGCGAAATGGTGGATGCCGGACGACGTGGCGTTCGTGAATGCGATTCCGCACACCGCCACGGGCAAGATCCTGAAGACGGCGCTGCGCGACCAGTTCAAGGATTATACGCTGCCGACCGCGGCAGCGTGAGGTGATGATGCGGTGAGGCGCGATGCGCCTCGACACTCCCAGCTGTCGTCGTCGGCATGACGCCGTGAGATGCGGTGCACCTCCCCACCCTCTGCTGTCATCACCCGCGAAAGCGGGTGATCCAGTACCCCCAGTGTGCATGGGGTGATCGCGGTTTACATCACAACGGCCTGCGTTTACTGGGTCCCCCGGTCAAGCCGGGGGACGACGCCGAGGGGATGAACGGCCGTCCAGCTCAATGGCGAGCGCGCCCCCACCCCCTTGTTTTTGCCTCCGCGCCGTGGTCTCACCCTCCCCATTGCAACCGGCCCGACGGGCCGCCCGCCCTGTTGGGCCTCCCAGGACTGACGGAACAGGACTGAACCGCAATGGCCCGCAGGTTTGCCGCGCCCTATCAATCGGAACCGGTGTCGGTGCTGGCCAGCTGGGCGCGGTATCTGGCGTTTTTTTCGCTGATCGCCTGTGTGGTCTCCATCATTGTCATCCGGTTCGGGTTCCTGGAGTTCAAGCCGGCGCTGGCCACGTTCTTCGGCGCGCTGGGGCTGGCCGCGCTCTCGATCCTGGTGGCGTTCGCGGCGTTTGCGGCGATCTGGCAGAACGGCTCGCGCGGCATGGGGCGGATCTTCATGGCGCTGGTGATCGATATCGCCATCCTCGCCTACCCGACCTATCTCGGCCTGCAGTACCGCAAGCTGCCGGCGATCCACGACATCACCACCGACCCGATCGACCCGCCGCGCTTCGACGCGCTGGCGCGGCTGCGCGGCAGCGACGGCACCAACCCCGCCGCCTATGCCGGGCTCTATTCGGCCGAACAGCAGCAGCACGCCTATCCCGACATCGAGCCGGCGACCCTGGAAGTGCCGCCGCAAAAGGCTTTCGACGAAGTGCTGCGGCTTGTCACCAAGCGCAAATGGCTGATCATCGATGAGCGCGCCCCGCAGCCGCCCCGCAACATCGGTCGCATCGAGGCGGTGGCCCGCACCCCGATCATGGGTTTTCGCGAGGACATCTCGATCCGCGTCCAGCCCGACACCGACGGCTCCCGCGTCGACGTGCGCTCCTCGTCGCGTTATTTCGAGCACGACCTCGGGACGAATGCGGCGCGGGTCAGCAAGCTGATCGACGATTTGAATGATGCGGTGGATAATGCGAAGCCGGCGCGCAAGCAGCTCGCGCCGGCGAAGCCGCCGGTGGTGCCGAAGACGGCGGTGAAGCGGTAGGGCGTGAGGCGCGAGGCGTCTCGGCTCACACGCACACCGCCCAAGCTCCCTCACTTCAACCGGTACGTCCCCTCGATCACCGGATCGCCGTCCGTGGCCACCACGCCGCGCGCGACCAGGTCCTCCAGGTGCGCCAGCACGGAATAACCGGCCGCGCCCATCAGGCGGGGATCGATGCCGATGTAGATGGCGCGGACCATGGTGGGGATGTCGGCTTCGCCCTTGGCCAGGCGATGCAGAATGGAGGCTTCGCGCGCCTTGCGGTGGCGGGTGAGGAAACGCACGAAGCGGCGGGCGTCGGGAATGGTGGGACCGTGGCCGGAGAAATACGTGTCTTCCTCGCGCGCGGCGAGGCGCTCCAGCGAGGCCATGTAGTCGACCATCGAGCCGTCCGGCGGCGCCACGATGGAGGTGGACCAGCCCATCACGTGATCGCCGATAAACATCAATTTGCGCTCCGGCCAGGCGAACGCGATGTGATTGGCGGTGTGGCCAGGGGTGAACACGGTTTCCAGCGCCCAGCCGTCGCCATGGATCAGTTCGCCGTCCGATAGGCGAATGTCGGGAACGAAATCGCGGTCGGCGCCGGATTCGGTGGAGATCTTTTCGCTCTCGTAGCGCGGCCGCGAGGCGCGGTGCGGGCCCTCGGCGTAAACAGTTGCGCTGGTGGCGGCCTTGATCCGCGGCGTGTTCGGCGAATGATCCTTGTGGGTATGGGTGACCAGGATGTGCGTCACCGTCTCGCCGCGCACCGCATCCAGCAGCGCCTGCGCATGCGCTTCATTGTCCGGCCCGGGATCGATGATCGCCACCTTGCCGCGGCCGACGATGTAGCTGACCGTGCCGGTGAAGGTGAACGGCGAAGGATTGTCGCAGAGCACGCGCCGCACGCCGGGGAGGACTTCCTCCACCACGCCGGGCTTGAGCGGGAAGTCGCGGTTGAAGGGGATGTCGTCGGTGTCGGGGGTGGTGGACATGGGGTGCCTGCGATTGTCGTCCGCGTGTATCCCACCCACATTGTCATCACCGGGCTTGTCCCGGTGATCTCGCTTAGGGACGCAGTGCGTCCCTTATCGGGGTTGCCGGGACAAGCCCGGCAACGACAAAGACAGGTGGTCGGGTGAGGACCTCACGAAAACGCCTGGATCCCCGTGATGGCGCGGCCGAGGATCAGCGCGTGCACATCATGCGTGCCCTCGTAGGTGTTCACCGTCTCCAGATTCTGCGCATGGCGCATGACCTGGAATTCGCTGGAGATGCCGTTGCCGCCGTGCATGTCGCGGGCCATGCGGGCAATATCCAGCGCCTTGCCGCAATTGTTGCGCTTGACGATGGAGATCATCTCCGGCGCCATTTGCCCTGCATCCATCAGGCGGCCGACCTGGAGCGAGCCCTGCAGCCCGAGTGAAATCTCGGTCTGCATGTCGGCGAGCTTCTTCTGCACCAGTTGCGTTGCGGCAAGCGGGCGGCCGAACTGCTTGCGGTCCAGCACATACTGGCGGGCGCGGTGGAAGCAGTCTTCCGCGGCGCCCATGGCGCCCCAGGAGATGCCGTAGCGGGCGCGGTTGAGGCAGCCGAACGGGCCCTTGAGACCGGAGACATTCGGCAACAGATTCTCTTCCGGCACGATCACGCCGTCCATCACGATCTCGCCGGTGATCGAGGCGCGCAGCGACAGCTTGCCCTTGATCTTCGGCGCGGACAGGCCCTTCATGCCTTTTTCCAGCACAAAGCCGCGGATCTGGTTGTCATGCGCCGCGGACTTCGCCCAGACGACAAACACGTCGGCGATCGGGGCGTTGGAAATCCACATCTTGGAGCCGGTGAGGCGATAGCCGTCCGCCACCTTTTCGGCGCGGGTCTTCATGCCGCCGGGATCGGAGCCGGCATCGGGCTCGGTGAGGCCGAAGCAGCCGACCCATTCGCCCGAGGCGAGCTTGGGCAGGAATTTCTTGCGCTGGTTGTCATCGCCATAGGCATAGATCGGATACATCACCAGCGACGATTGCACGCTGTTCATGGAGCGGTAGCCGGAATCCACCCGCTCCACCTCGCGCGCGACCAGGCCGTAGGCGACATAGCCGGCATTGGCGCAGCCATACTCTTCCGGGAAGGTGACGCCGATCAGCCCGAGCTCACCCATCTCGCGGAAAATCTCGCGGTCGGTGTGCTCCTCCAGATAGGCGTCGGTGACGCGCGGCTGCAGCTTTTCCTGGGCGTATTGCCGCGCGGTGTCGCGGATCATGCGCTCGTCTTCGGTGAGCTGGCTCTCGAGCAGGAACGGATCGTCCCACTGGAACGAGGCCTTCTCCGCCTTGTCCTTGGTCTGCGCACGCACGCTCATGGGGTGTCCCCTTTCCTGCTGAAATGTCTGATCATTTGCGGCTTTGGGCCGAACCCGCCGATTGCGGCGCAGGTTACGGCCTTGGGCTTAAGTTGCAAGGGCCCCCGGGCGCAGAGGCCTATGCAGGGATCGTTTGTGCACAAATGATATCGGTGTCGCAATTACTTTAAGCTTAAAATATATCGATGGCAAGGGGGGTGGAAGAGGGCGAGAGCGGCGATGATGGCGCGGGCCTCAGGGTGCCGGTGCACCGCCCACACCCACTCCCCGTCATGCCCGGCCTTGGTCAGCGACTTGGCAGAGCCAAGTCGCCGGGGTATCCACGCCTTCCTTGCGGCTGGTGCTGCGAAGTCGTGGATACCCGCGCCAAGCGCGGGCATGACGGCCGAGTATGGAGGGAGTGCCTCGGACCCCACGGCCGTCGTAGCACCGCGGCACGCAGCGGCCGACGCCCCCTACCCCTCGAACGGCTCGTTGCACACGATCTCGATCCCGAAGCCCGACAGCCCCTTATAATCATGCGTCGACGAGGTCAGGTTGCGGATCGAACACACCCCCAGGTCGCGCAAAATCTGCGCGCCGACGCCGACTTCGCGCCACTGGCGGTTGCGGTCGGCTTCGCTGGAGGATGCGGTGTCCAGCGGCTCCACCGGCACGCCGGCGGCGCCGTCGCGCAGATACACCAGCACGCCGCTGCCGCGCTTCTTGAAGAGCTCCAGCGTCTTGAGCACGCTGGTGGAGCCCATGAAGATATCCTTGAGGATGTTCGGCTTGTGGAAGCGGGTCAGCACGTTCTTGCCGTCACCGATGCCGCCATAGACGAAGGCGACGTGATAGATCGGATCGAACGGCGAGCGGTAGGCGTGGCCTTCCAGCGGCCCGATCGGGCTTTCCACCGTGAACGTCGAGACGCGCTCGATCAGCTTCTCGCGCGCCTGCCGGTAGGAAATCATGTCTGCGATGGTGACATGCTTGAGGTTATTTTTCTTCGCGAACTCCGCGACCTGGGCACCCTTCATCACAGTGCCGTCGTCGTTCATCAGTTCGCTGATGACGCCGACCAGCGGCAGGCCGGAGAGCTTGCAGAGATCAATGGCGGCCTCGGTGTGGCCGGAGCGCAGCAGCACGCCACCGTCGCGGGCGATCAGCGGGAAGATGTGGCCGGGGCGGGCGAAATCATTGGCGCCGACATTGGGATTGGCCAGCGCCCGGCAGCAGGCGGTGCGCTCTTCCGCCGAGATGCCGGTGGTCATGCCCGGCTTGTAGTCGATCGACACGGTGAAGGCGGTGGAATGATTGGAATCGTTGTGCGCCACCATCGGATCCAGCCGCAGCCGCCGCGCATCCGCGCTGGTGATGGGCGCACAGACGATGCCGGAGGTGTGGCGGACGATGAAGGCCATCTTCTCCGCGGTGCACAGGGAGGCTGCGACAATCAGATCGCCCTCGCCCTCGCGATCGTCGTCATCGGTAACCACCACGATCTCGCCGGCGGCGAAGGCTTTCAGGACCTCGGGAATGGGATGGGGCATAGCGGCTCGCTTCTTGGGTAAATCTCGGGATCAATCTGGCCATCGGTATGGCTCAGGATATGGGGCGGCGCAACAGGCGGGGCCGCCGGGGACCGGACATGGCTGATCGGCGGGGTGGATTCAGCCGTTTAAAACAGCCCATCACGCGGGATCTTCGCCGGGCTCCGACCTCAATCCTGTTGCCGATCCCCCGGAAAGGCTGAAACGGCACTTGCAGCAAGAGGGCAGCTAGAGACTCTCCTCAGGAGTCTGCACCACTTCAATCATACCGGCGCATTCTTCTAGTCTACTCTCAAAAGTTTCGTGGGAGCTTTCCAAGTCACCGTTTTAGACAATCGAAGCACAACAAGATCGGAGATGCCCATGCAACGACGCCACGCTCTCGGTCTGACCGCGGCAACAGCCATAGGCTTTGCCCTTGGCCCCACACGCCTGTTCGCGCAAGCATCCGCCGCCTCCCCCATCATGGACACCCTCAGCACCTTCATGAGCTCCGCCGCCACCCGCCCCCTTCCCGCCGACGTCACCGAACACGCCAAGCACCACCTCCTCGACACCCTCGCCGCGATGATCTCCGGCTCCGAGCTTGCCCCGGGCCAAGCGGCGCAGCGCTACATCGGCACCTCCGCCGGCAAGGGCACGGCGACGGTCGCGGGCGGGCGGCTCATGGCATCGCCCGCCGACGCGGCGCTGGCCAATGGGGTGATGGCGCATGCGGACGAGACCGACGACTCGCACAATGAATCGCGCTCGCATCCGGGCTCATCCGTGGTGCCGGCGGCGCTGGCCGTCGGCGAGGATCGGACCATCGACGGGACACGACTGCTGCGCGCGGTGACGCTGGGCTATGACATCGGCACGCGGGTGGTGATGGCGATGGGCGGCGCCGCGTTCAGCTACGAGAGCAGCCTCGCCACCCACAGCATTGCCGGCACCTTTGGTGCGGCGGCGGCCGCGGCCTGCGCCGCGGGGCTGGACGCGCGGCAGATGCGCTGGCTGCTGGACTACACCGCGCAGCAGTCCTCCGGGATCGTGGCCTGGCGGCGCGACACCGACCACATCGAGAAGGCGTTCGTGTTCGCCGGCATGCCCGCGCGCAACGGCGTCACCTCCGCGCTGCTGGTGGCCGCGGGCTGGAACGGCGTCGACGACATTTTTTCCGGCGCCGATAATTTTTTCCAGGCCTATGCGCCGAAGGCGAACCCTGAGCGTCTGATCGAAAAGCTGGGCGAGCGCTACGAGATCGCCGAGACCGACATCAAGAAATGGACCGTCGGCTCGCCGATCCAGGCGCCGCTCGATGCGGTGGCCGCGATCCGCGCGCGGTCGCGGTTTACGGCCGAGCAGGTGCGCGAGGTCAGCGTGCGGGTGGCGCCGTCTGTCGCCGCGGTGGTGGACAACCGCGACATGCCCGACATCTGCCTGCAGCACATGATGGCGGTGATGCTGCTGGACGGCACCGCCTCGTTCCACGCCGCGCACGACAAGCCGCGCATGCTGGACGCGGCCGTGCTGGCGCAGCGCGCCAAGGTGAAGCTGATCCGCGACGAAGAGCTGGCGAAGCTGCTGCCGGTGCGCGTGGCGATCGTGGAGATCGAGCTCACCGACGGCACGCGGCTGTCGGAGCGCGTGACGGCGGTGCGCGGCACCCCGCGCAACCCGATGCCGCGGGCGGTGGTGATGGAGAAGGCGCGGGATCTGACCGCGCCGGTGCTGGGAAAGGAGCAGGCGGAGCGGCTGATCGCGATGGTGGTGGGGATCGAGGCGGTGGCGGATGTGAGGGAGCTGGGGAGGTTGTTGCAGAGGGGGTGATGGGGGATGAGGCGTGATGCGCCACAACACTCTCCGCCGTCATGCCCGGCCTTATGCCGGGCATCCACGACTTCCTTGCGGCCATGCTGTCAAGACGTGGATGGCCGGACCAAGTCCGGCCATGACGGCTGAAAACGGCGAGACGCCTCGGCCCCCACTGCCGTCATGCCCGGCTCCGCGGCGCAACGACGCGCCTTGAAAAACTGACAATAATCCCACTTGCGCTTTGCCGGATTGTGTATTTTCCTGAAGACAACTTCAGGTTTTTCGCGTCTACTCGATTTACGGCCAATTTTTTCAAAATTTTATGTCGCCTGTTTCAGGCGACGTGACCTGACCATTCTAGGTTTCAGCGCGGGCCATTGAACGGCTTCGCACTCGTATTTCTTTGTACTCGTATTGATCGCATCAATTTTTTTTGGGGCTGATGATGACCCGATTTTCTCGCCGAACCTTGTCCCGTCGATTATTTTCTCGCCGATCATTGGTCAAGGGTGCACTGGCCGCACCGTTCCTCACGCCGCTTGCAAGCGGTGTCTCCTTTGCGGCGGCCCGCACCGAGGACAGCTACGTCGCGCTTACCGACGACGCATCGCGGGCGGATCTGTTCGACAAGGAGGTGCGGCCGGCCGGCTTGCGCGAGGAGCAGGATCAGCAGCCCTCGCCGCTCGCGATTCCGCCGATCTTCTATTTTCCGGCCGACGCCCGCTTCGACTCGATCGAGAACAAGCCCCGGGCCAATTCGATCTTTGGCATCGACATCAGCCATCACAGCAAGGCCAACCTGCGCTTCGACCTGCTGCGGCTGCAGGGCATTCGTTTTGTCTACATCAAGGCGACACAAGGCACCGGCTTCAAGGACAACATGTTCAAGACGTTCTGGGACAAGGCCGGCGCGTTGCCGGAGGCGGACCGGGTCTATCGCGGCGCCTATCACTTCCTGTCGTCGGACAAACCCGGCCGCGCGCAGGCCGACGCCTTCCTGGACTATCTCGACCTGCACGGCGGCGTGAAGCCCGGCGACATGGTGCCGGTGATCGATCTCGAATGGGACGTGGTCCCGGGAAATCCCGATCGCTGGAGCGGCCGCGGCGCGCCGTATATCCTCGATGTCGTCCTGAGCTGCGTCAAACGCATCAAGGAGCGCTCGGGCCGCACGCCGATGATCTACACCGCCAAAAGCTGGTTCGGGCCGAAAACGATTCCGCTGACCCAGATAACCGCGCTGAAGGATTTTCCGCTCTGGATCGCCGACTACAACGACCGGCGCAAGCTGTCCGAGAAGCCGGCGGTCCCGGACGGGATGACCGCCGCGCTGTGGCAGTTCAGCGACCGGGCGCAGCTGTCGACGGGCTACAGCGGCGGCATGGACGCCAACATCTTCTATGGCACGGACGCCGATTTCAAGCAGGCGTTCGGCATCGGTTGAATCGCGGTCACGCCCCACATGCCCACGGGACACCTGCTCAGGATCCTCTGCTGCCTGCTGCTGGCGAGCCTTGTCAGCAGGGCCAGCGCCGACACGGTGGATTGCACGTCGCCTGTGGGCGCCGCGGTTCCCGACCCGGCGATGTGCGGCTGGTTCAGGCAGTTCATCCCGCGCGGCACCCGGCCGGTCGATCCCCGCATCGAAGATCGTTTTCCCACGGCAACAGCCGATGCGCCGCCGATCCGCAGTTTCGCGTTCGTGGTCAGCGTCTCGAAATATCCGAACATGGAGGATCCAAGTCACCGCGATCTGGCGGCGGTGCGCACCGACCTGCCGAACATCATCTCCTTCCTCAGAGAGCAGCAGTTCGACGAAATCATCGTGCTGGAGGACGAACAGGCCACCAATGCACGTATCCGGATGGTGTTCGAAAAGTATCTCGTCCCGCAGATGAGCATCTTCGGTGGACGCGCGCGATTCCTGTTCGCCTTCGACGGCCACGGTTCGCACAGCGCGGATCCGACGCTTCCCGGCGGGCTCGCGCTGAGCACCATCGCGGGCGAAAACGACAGCGATCCCGACAATACGTTTCCGCTGGCCGACCTCGCCTCCCGGCTCCAGGTCGTGGCCAGCCTGGGGTATCAATCGGTCGCGCTGCTGGGCTCGTGTTATTCCGGAGGCGTTTTTCCGCGCGGCAATTCGGATGCGCAAAGCTACAGTTATTCGCTGAAGCCGGGCGCGCATGTCGTGGCCTCCGCCAAGCAGAACCAGTTTGCCTGGACACTGGGCGGCACGCAGGGAACCGTGTTCTTCGATTATTTCATCACCGCGGTTCGGGAGTCTCAGCCGCAGATCTATGATCAGCGGCTGCTGGTCGGAAGCAACCAGCAGGCGCCGAGCCCGAACAGTGCCATCGTCCGGCTCGAGCGCGCCGTGCTGGATGTCAACGAGCGCCTCGAAGGCACGATGAACCCGGTCACGCACCAGCCGTTTCCCCAGATCCAGATCGGCGCCATGGCGCCGGCCAAGAATTTCGAGGGCGCGTTTTTCTTTCTGGGAAGCCAGAGCCCGGTGGTCGTCACAGCATCCGCGGAGATCCCCGACCCTTTGAAGGCGGCCTTCCCGGAACTCATTCAGCTTTCCACCAAGACAGGCAAACGAACCGGCAGCGCCATCAAGGACCGGCCGGACGTCGCGGTCTACAATGTGCCTGAAGCCTACAAGATCCGCGGTGTCGACGTCAGCCAGTACAATGCGTCGGTCAATTACAGCCTGCTCAAGGAGAACGACATTCAATTCATCTACGCCCGCGCAACGGTGGGCGCAGCACGACAGGACAGCCGGTTTCAGCAGCATCGGACCCATGCCCAGGAGGCCGGGCTGAAGGTCGGCGCGTATCATGTGTTCAGCTTCTGCCAGGCCGCCGACGACCAGTTTGCCAACATCGAAAAAACCATTCCCGCCACCGACGCGGCGCTGCCGCTGGCGATCGATCTCGAATGGTTCGGCGGCAAGCCCGGCTTGGCTCAGGAGGCCGCGTGCAACGATATCCCGGCGATCAGGCAGCGGCTGCTGCAGCTCTCGAAACGCGTGACCGAGCATTACAGGAAGAAGCCGGTCGTGTACGTCAACGGCAGCGCAGCCAAAGAGCTGATCGACAGCCGCTTCAATGATTACTCGCTGTGGCTGGCGGATTACAGGAAGCAGCCCGCCGCATCCGTCCAGCTCGACAATGTCGCTCCGCGGCCATGGACGTTCTGGCAGTTCACCTCGACCGCAATCATTCCCGGCATCTCCGAAAAGGTCGACCTGAATGCGTTCTTCGGGTCACAGCAGCAGTTCGACGACTTCGCCGCTGGCAAGGGCAACATCGCGCTCAGCGCATCGAGCCCGGCGCCGCGGTGAGCGGTGCGGCGCTCTCTGTCGTCATGCCCGGCAATGACGGAGTGGGGATGAGACGCGATGCGCCTCACCTCTCTCTCCCCGTCATGCCCGCACTTGGTGCGGGCATCCACGACTTCTCTGCCTCACAACAAGAAAGGCGTGGATGTAACGGCGACTCGGCTACGCCGAGTCGCTGGGACCAAGTCCGGCCATGACGGCACAAAACGAGGATGCGCCTCGGCCATCTCTGCCGTCGTAGTCGCCCTGCCATAAGCGGGCGCCTCCAGCCATCACAACCCTGTCGACGCCTCGATCTTGAATTGCGCCAGCGCCAGCAGCGGTTCGGTTTTCAGGAGCTGGATCAGTTGCAGCAATGGGGCCTTGGCGAGCGGGGTCAGCTTGATGACCAGGGTCTGGCCCGGCGTTTCGACGAAATTGACCAGTGCCTCCTTGAGCGCGTCCGCGGCCGGCTTAAGCTCGTCGGGCGCGTCGGCGCCGCGGATGGTCTGCACGATCGCCTGCCGGGCAGCGTCGCGGCTGATGGCCTGGGTGCGGGCCAGGTCGGCGATGGCGAGATCGACGCCGCCGAGGTCGTGCAGCGACAGCTCGATCGCGCCGGTCTCGATCTGCGCCGCCGCGCCCATCGCCTGCGCCGGGTTGATCGAGAAGGCCTCGCGCGGAACGTTGGCGAGGGAAAAGCGCACCGAGGCATTGATGAGGCCGCCGACTTCGAGCTTCACCGGATCGAGCGCGAACACGCGCGACGCCTCGGTCCAGGCGGCGCCGAGATCGGCATCGACAGCCAGTTTGTCCATCCCGGCGGCGATCAGCTTTTGCTGCCCGGGGTCGGTCGCATCCAGCGGCCCCGACAGTTTCGCGACCAGTCGCAGTTTGCTCGGGATCGGCCCGACAAACTGACCCCAGTCCAGGCTGAAGGTATCGAGGTCGATCGGCTTGCCCGTGTCCTTGAAGGGCGCGGCTAGCGCCTTGAGCTCGAAACCTTCGATCAGCTGCAACAGCGCCAGCGCCTGCTCGGCCGACGGCGTTTGTCCGGCGAATTGCGCCGTGGTGCGCATGAGGTTGGCGATGTCGATGGATTTCAGCGCGAAGCGGCCGAGCTTAACCGGCCCTTTCGGCGCGCGCCCATCCAGGCCCTCGACCGCGAGTTCGCCGATCTTGCCGTTGGCCAAGCCGAAGCGCAGCGACTGCAGCTTGATGGGCCCCTGCGGCGTGTCGACCGAGAACCCCGACATCTCGGATTTGCCGACACGGATGCCCTCGTAGAAGCCCGCCATCCGCCCCATCATCTCGCGCGCCTGCGCAGGGGTCGGCGGCGCGGCGCCGGCCGGCGGCATCATCGCCATCAGCGCCGGCAATTGCATCCGCGACGGCGTGAGCGCAACGTCATCGATGGTCACGCCCTCGATCCGCAGGTTCAGGCCCTGCGGGGAGCTGATGACGTAGGGACCGCCCGAGATGTGCCCGTAAATGCGGTGCTCGCGGTCGTCCTTGGCCTGGCCGGGATCGAACGCGGCCGCCAGCGCGCCGACATCGATGTCGGTCGCGACCAGATTGGCGACATCACCGGTGATCTGCTTCATGGGTCCCGCCGGCGGGTTGAACAGCAGATGGAAGCCGTCGACCTTGGCGGAGGCGATCTTGCCGTCCTTGAGCCCCTCCATGGCCACCCCGGAATAGGTGAATTCGCCATCGCCGGTGCCGCCGCGCGCGGGGGCGGCGAACGTCATGGCCGCCGTCACGGTCGGCGCCGTGACCGAGGTGGCCGAGATGCTCGCGAGCTGCGCCAGGCCGAACCGGTAGAGCTCCACAAGGGACGACGAGGCCGGCGGCGGCTGCACGCCAGTGGGCCCGGAATAGGCTTTCACCGCAATCCGCGGCACCTTGTAGGCGATACGCGTCAACCCCTGGGCAGGCATCGCGAGGCCGACTTCGACATCAGCGATATCGATGCTGTCGGCGGAAAACCGCGCCGGATCGGTCTGGCTGGCGCCCGCAGCCGTCAGGCTTGCGATCTTGACACTGAGCGGCGGCTCCGCCGCGGACTCGGTGGTGATATCGGCGATAGTGACGGTGCGGCTGCGGACATCGAAGGCGACCTTGCCGTGGCTCGCCTTGACCCCGGTGGCACGGATCCGCTCGAACGCCGCCTCGACCTCCCCCTTGACCCGGTGCTGCATGTAGGCGTCGAAGCCGAAATAGCCGGCGACCGCGATGATGGCGATGGCGGCGAGGCCGAGCAGGACTTTTTTCATGCGGTCAACTCCGGGGCATGCGGACGACGTGTCCGGGAGGGTGATATCATCATGGGGCGGGTTTGTGCCAATGGGCGTGTTGTCGATCGTTTCGATGGTCTTTGTGAGGACCCTCTGCTGTCATGCCCGGCAATTACCGCAGAGTATGCCGATGCCCCCCCCACACTCACTCTCGTCATGCCCGCGCTTGTCGCGGGCATCCACGACTTAACCGCATCGCCGGAAGAAAGACGTGGAGGGCCGGACCAGGTCCGGCCATGACGGCAGAATATGACGATGGGCCTCGACTCCCACGTCCGTCATACGCAGCGCCTGCCGCCATCGTGCATTCATCTTCAGACACCACCTCCCACACACCACACCCTCAAGTGCACTGCCAGCCTAGCCTGTCCCTCCTTCGCAGAATCGCCGCGATTGCGCTGACATATTCGGACACATTCGCTACCCTGCGGGGTGCGACAACCTGGGATGTGCGGAGGTCAGCCAGATCATGCAGGCAGAGGTTCACCGGTGAACATTCTCGGACTCAACGCGGTTTATCACGATCCGGCCACGGCACTGCTGATCAACGGCGAGCTGTCTGTTGCCGTCGAAGAGGAGCGGTTCAACCGCATCAAATATGGCAAGCTGCCGGATGTCGACAATCCGCATCAACTGCCCGAGCAGGCGATCCGGTTCTGCCTGAAGCACGCCGGGCTCACGGCCGGCGATCTCGATCACGTGGCCTACGCGTTCGATCCGCAGTTGCGCCGCAAGCGGTATCGCGCCGAGTGGTGGACGGATCCGCGGTTCGAGGAAACGTTCCTGCTGCGGCTGGGACAGGTGCGCGGCGTCGCCGACGACATCTTCGGGCGTCCGCTGCGGCAAAAATTTCATTTCGTGCCGCATCACCTGGCGCACGCCGCCTCGGCCTATTATCCCTCGGGCTTCGACCAGGCGGCGGTGCTGGTGATCGACGGCATCGGCGAGGCGGCGGCCACCACGCTGTGGACAGCGGAAGGCACCACCATCAAGCCGGTCGAGACCTTCGACTATCCACATTCGCTGGGCTTCCTGTGGGAGATCGTGTGCGGCCATCTCGGCTTCTCGCCGTTCGATGCCTCCAAGCTGATGGGGCTTGCTGCCTACGGCGATCCCCAGGTGTTCCAGCGCGCGTTCCAGACCATCATGCGCGTGGGCAAAGACGACTACGCGATCGACCCGGAGGCGATCGGCTTTCAATCGGCCAAGACGAACCGGATCGAAAGCCTGCTCGGCCTGCCGCGGGAGCCGGATACCGAGATCCTGCGGCGTCATGCGGATATCGCCGCCGCGCTGCAGGCGGCGACCACGGATGCGGTCACGGCGCTGGTGCGGCGGATAAGGCGCAAGGTGCGGGTCGACAAACTGTGCTTCGCCGGCGGCGTCGCCCTCAACTGCGTGACCAATGACGTGATCCGCCGCGCGGGCGATTTCGCCGACGTGTTCATCCCCTCCGCGCCGCACGATGCCGGCACCGCCATCGGCGCCGCCTATGTGGTGCATTGCACCAAACGCAAACGCGCGCCGAAGCGCGGCCTGTCCACGCCGTATCTGGGGCCCGCATTCAGCCGGCGCGACATCCTGGCGGCGGTGACAGCGGCGGGCCTGACGCCGCGGCGCTGCAAGTCGGCGGCGGACGACGCCGCCAAGATGATCGCCGACGGCAAGATCGTCGCCTGGTTCCAGGGGCGCATGGAGTTCGGGCCGCGCGCACTCGGCAACCGCTCCCTGCTCGCCGATCCGCGCCGGCCGGACATGCGCCGGATTCTCAACCAGATGGTGAAGCACCGCGAGGATTTTCGCCCGTTCGCGCCGAGCGTGCTGGCCGAACATGCCGACGACTGGTTCGAGATTGGCTCGCATACCAGAAGCCACGAGTTCATGCTGTTCGCCTCGCCGGTGAAGCCTGCCCAGCGCGAGCACATCCCCGCCGTGCTGCATCACGACGGCAGCGCCCGGCTGCAACTGGTGCGGCGCGAGTCCAACCCGCGCTTCCACGCGCTGATCTCCGCTTTCCACGCGCGCACCGGCGTGCCGATGGTGGTGAATACCTCGTTCAACGACAGCGAACCGATCGTCTGCACGCCCACGGATGCGATCGTCACCTTCCGCAAGTCGGGCATCGACGCGCTGTTCATGGGGGATGTGTGTCTGACGGCGAGGAAGTGAGGAGGGTGGTGTAAGAGGCAATGCGCCTCGACACTCTCTCCCCGTCATGCCCGGCCTTGTGCCGGGTATCCACGTCTTCCTTCACGGCGATGCTGTTAAGTCGTGGATGGCCGGGACAAGCCCGGCCATGACGGGGAGAGAGTGGCGATGCTCCTCGGCCGCCACTCCCGTCAGTCCGCACAAACAGACCACGCCGCGGAGGCGATGCCCCTCACGTCGCCCGCCGCACAAACCCCGGATTGAGCTCTCTGACCGACCGCACGCCGCACTGCTGCATGGCGGCGCGGGTCTCGGTGCGGACGAGGTCGAGCACGCGGGCGACGCCTTCCTCGCCGAAGGCGCCGAGGCCCCACAAATAAGGCCGGCCGATGCCGACGGCGGCCGCGCCCATTGCCAGCGCCTTGACCACATCGGTGCCGCGGCGGAAGCCGCTGTCGACGATCACGGGAAAACGGCCGTTCACCGCCGCGAGAATCTCCGGCAGCGCATCGATGGTGGAGCGGCCATTGTCCTCGCCGCGGCCGCCATGGTTGGAGACGAGGATGCCGTCCATCCCGTTCTGCACCGCGAGCTCGGCGTCCTGCGGCGACACGATGCCCTTGAGCACGATCTTCATGCGGGTGATGTCGCGCATGCGCTTGACCGTATCCCAGGACAGATTGGAGGACTCGCCGCCGCCGGTGATCCCTGTGAGATCGATGCCGTCGTAATTGTGCCGGCGCGCGGAGCGACCGGCGAAACTGCTGCGATCATGGCAGGCCGAACACTCGCGGGTGTCGGTGCGCATCAAACGAAACAGGGTTTCCTGGTTGCGGCCGGCGATGCGATCGACCGTGACCGCGAGCACCGGGCAGCCGGCGGCCTCCGCCCGCTTGATCAGGGCTTGCGCCACCTCCCAGCGCGGCGAGGCATAAAGCTGGAACCAGATCGGCGCTCCGCGCGCCGCGGTAACATCCTCGACGGAATAGTTCGACGCGGTGGAGAGGATCTGCAGATGATTGCCTGCGCGCGCCGCCTTGGCCACGGCCACCTCGCCGTCGGGATGGAAGAACTGGTTGCCGCCGGTGGGGCAGATGAAAATCGGCGAGTCGTAGCGGCTGCCGAACAGCTCCACGCTCATGTCGACCTTCGACACGTCGTTGAGCCGGCGCGGCAGCAACTGAAATTTCAGGAAGCCCTCGCGGTTGGCGCGCAGCGTCACCTCGTCGTCGAGACCGGAGGCCATGTAGCCGAAATGCGCCGGCGGCACGTTTCGGTAGGCCACCGGCTCGAAGTCGAACACGTTGATGGCGTCCTTCGGGCTGGCGATCGGCGTGCCCGCCGGGCGCCAGATCATCGGATCGGGCAGCCGCGACGGCATCTCCTCGCCGAGTGCGGTGGCCGCACCGGAGGCGAGCAGCGGGCTTGCGGCGAGGTATTGCAGAAAGCGGCGGCGGCTGGCGCGAACGATCGGCGACGTCATGCGGCACTCCTCCCGTGATATTGTTTTGTCGTGGTGTTCTTGTCTGATGGCTCCTGCCTGTCCGGATGACGATAGCATTGCCTAGGGATCGCGAGCAGCGCCGGGAATGCGTTGCGCGTTGCGCGCGCGGCATGGGCGTTGATGCGGTGCACCCGCGCCGATGCGCCATCGTCAGTCGAAAGCGATGCGCGGCCGGCGCGAAGACGCTATAGTCTCCGTGCCCGGATGTTCAGGGAGAGCGCATGAAAGCCATTGTTCTTCGCATTGTTTTTCCCATGGTCCTTGCCATTGTCGCCGTGGCTGGCCTGACGCAGGCCGCCTCCGCCGCCTGCGTGCTGAAACGCGAGCCGCTGCGCGAAGACCCCCAATGCATCGGGCTGGTGGGTTACGCCAACGGCGACCGTGTCGGATATTTCGCCTGGCGCGGCCGCAACGTCACCGTGGGCGGCACCTGCGCCGCCCTGCATCCGCGGGGATCGCTGTCCGGCAGCAATCGCGTCAGCGTGGGCGGCATCGTGCGGATCCTGACCGACGATTGCCGGGGGACGATGTAGGCCACTTCTCTCTGTCATCACCGGGCTTGTCCGGTAATCCCGCTTAGAGACGTGGATGTAACGGCGACTTGGCTCCGCCAAGTCGCTGGGGACAAGCCCAGCCATGACGGAGTAAAATAACAGCCCCTCAGCGAGACCCCTGCCCCATGACCACAGCCCTCGTGTTCGGCGCCACCGGCTTCATCGGCTCGCATCTGCTCGAAGACCTGGTGGCCAATCCCGCTTACACCCGCGTGATCGCGGTGGTGCGCAAGCCGCTGGCGCTCAGTCATCCGAAACTGACGGTGCTGATCGGCGACCTCGCCACGCTGCCGGCGCTGGCGCCGCAACTCGTGGCCGACGAGGTGTTCATCGCGCTGGGCACGACGCGGGCGCACACGCCCGATGAAGCGGACTACTACAAGATCGATCACGATTATCCGGTGCTGGCGGCGAGAATCGCCAGGGAGAACGGCGCACGCGCGGTGTTCCTGGTCACGGCCGTGGGCGCCAATGCCACGTCAAGCGTGTTCTACATCCGCACCAAGGGCGAGGTGGAGCGGGACATCATCGCGCTGGGGTTCGATCACACGCATATCTTCCGCCCGTCGATGATCCTGGGCCAGCGCCACGAGGACCGGCCGCGGGAGCGGCTGCTGATCGGCGTCTGGGGCGCGCTCAATCCGCTGCTGATGGGGCCGACGGACCGCTATCGGGGCCTTGCGGGCGAAGAGATCGCCCGCGCCATGATGCTGGCGGCACGGCAACCGGCAGGCAAGCTAAGCATCTATCACTGGCGGGAGATGGCGGCGCTGCTGCGCGGCTGAGGCCGCCGTGTCAGGCGGCGGCGCGGGCCCGCTCCTGCTGTTCCCGCTCCGCAAGCATCGCGCGCTCGGCATCGGCCAGCAGTTGCTCTTCGTGATGCTTGTAGTAGCGCCAGACCACGACCACGCCGACGACGGCAACCACCAGCATCGACCAGCCGAGCGGGCCCGCGACATGGTGAAAACTCTTGCCGCCGAGATAGCCGCCAGTTCCGAAAATGCAGGCCCAGGCGATGCCGCCGGAGGCATTGAACAGGAAAAAGCGGCCGGGCGGATAACGGTTGGCGCCGGCGAGCAGCGCGGCGAACACCCGCAGCAGCGCCACAAAGCGGCCCCAGAACACGATCTTGCCGCCATGGCGCAGGAACAGATATTCCCCGAGATCGAGCTTGCGCCGGTCGAGCCCGATCAAGGGGCCCCAGCGCACCAGCGCCTTGCGCCCGAACTCCCGGCCTACCCAGAAGCCAATGTTATCGCCGATGATCGCCGCGCAGGCGGCGGTGGCGATGATCAAACGGACATCCAGCTTGCCATGCATTCCCGCATACGCCGCCGCCCCGATCAGAACCGTCTCGCCCGGCAGCGGGATTCCGGCGCTTTCCAGCATGATGATGCCGAAGATGGCGAAATAGCCGTAGGACGCGATCAGTCCATGGATCAGATGGGGGCTGAGAAATTCGGGAACTGAAAACGGCATACAGTCTGCTTTCACCTCGGTCGGCCATGGGGGGCCAGACAGGTATGACAGGGATAATGCGCGGTTTTCGAGGCAGCCCCGCCGGTGACGTCAGCGACGAAGGTAGGGGGTCCAGGCGGATTTGGCCAGCGGCGGGATGGGGGGATGCAGGGTTTTGGGGACGGGTGCGCCTCGCCGGCCACGCCCCGTCATGCCGCGAGGGGCAATGTGCCCCGACCCCCTCTCCCGTCATGCCCCGCGAAAGCGGGGCATCCAGTACGCCCGGTGTGCAAGAGGAACCACTGCGCGCATCACGACGGCCTGCGTTTACTGGATCACCCGCTTTCGCGGGTGATGACAGCAGAACCTGGATCAGGCGCTTTGAGTCTAAATGGGTTCGTTCAGACGATAACCGCCCTCACCCCGCCCGGGCCATCCGCTTCTCGAACCCGTTGGGCAGCTCGATGTCCACCTCCAGCGTCGAGACGCTGTCGCCGCGATCCATGCGGACGGTGACCTTGTCGGGGTCCAGGTCGACGTGGCGGGAGACCACCGCGAGGATTTCCTCGCGCAGGATGTTGAGCAGTTCCGGCTGACCGCGCTGGCCGCGTTCGTGCGCAAGCAGGATCTGCAGGCGTTCCCGGGCCACGGGAGCCGAGGCGGCACGGGGCCGCAAAAGGCGCATCAGGTTCATGCCGCCCTCCGTCGCAACAGCCGCTCCATAAAACCCTTGCGCTCGGACGGCACCGACATGGTGATGGTTTCACCGGCCAGGCGCCGCGCCGCGTCCATGTAGGCGCGGGCCGGCGGGCTTGCGGCATTGTTGAGCGTCACCGGCGAGCCGACATTGGAGGCGCGCAGCACGTCCTGGCTTTCCGGGATGATGCCGAGCAAGGGCGTCGCCAGGATTTCGAGAATATCGTCGATCGACAGCATCTCGCCGCGCGCGGCGCGGCCCTGGTCGTAGCGGGTGATCAGGATGTGCTTCTTCACCTGCTCGCCGCGCTCCGCCCTGGCGGTCTTGGAATCCAGCATGCCGATGATGCGATCGGAATCGCGCACCGAGGATACTTCGGGGTTGGTGACGATGACGGCTTCGTCGGCGTAACGCATCGCCAGCGTGGCGCCGCGCTCGATGCCGGCCGGGCTGTCACAGATCACCCAGTCGAATTTCGAGCGCAGGTCCTCGATCACGGCCTTGACGCCCTCGTCGGTGAGCGCGTCCTTGTCGCGGGTCTGCGAGGCCGGCAGCAGCCACAGATTTTCCAGCCGCTTGTCGCGGATCAGCGCCTGCGAGAGTTTCGCCACGCCCTGCACCACATTGATGAGATCGAACACCACGCGGCGTTCCGCTCCCATCACAAGATCGAGGTTGCGCAGGCCGACGTCGAAATCGACCACGGCGACCTTGTCGCCGTTCTGCGCCAGCGCCGCGCCGAGCGCGGCCGTCGACGTGGTCTTGCCCACGCCGCCCTTGCCTGATGTCACGACCAAGACCTTGGCCATCGGTATCTCCTTCAAAGTGTTTAGGTGAGCGGTGTGATGCGCATGGTTTCGCCGTCGAGCCACGCCTGAGCGGCGCGCCCGCGCACCATGGCGTTGATGTCCTCGGCGGTCTGGTAGTAGCCATCGATGGCGAGAAGCTCCGCCTCGATCTTCTGGCAGTAGATGCGCGCGGCGGCATTGCCGTTGATGCCGGCCATGGCGCGTCCGCGCAGCGCGCCATAAATGTGGATGGAGCCCCCGGCCACGATCTCGGCGCCGGAGCCGACCGCGCCGAGCACGGTGACATCGCCTTCCGAGAACACGATGCACTGGCCGGAGCGCACCGGCTGCTCGATCAGGAGCGAGGTGGCCGGCGGCGGCTTGAGATCGGGCTTCGTCTCGGTCTTTTTCTCCGGCTCGCGCGCGTCGATCATGCAGTGGCGGCCGCCGGTGAGCAGCGGCGGCAGGCGCGCATCGACTTTCGCCGCGTCGACGCCCTCGATGCCGAGCACGCGGATGCCGCGCTCCTCCAGGCTCGCGATCAGGTGTGCGATGCCATGGCTACTGAGATCAAGCGCCGCGAGATCCAGCACGATCGGGCGGCCGACAAAAAATCCGGGCGAACGGGCAAGCGTCGCGTCGATCTCGGCGAGCCAGTCCACGAGCGGCAGCACCGGCGAGAACACGAACGCGACATAGGACCGGCCGCGGAAGCGCACCATCTGGCGTGGCGGCTCCGCCTTAACATCCACGTTTGCATTCACGGGGGGCGACTCTCTGTTGGTAATCGATTGGTTAATTTCAGATTGGTCAGGCTTGGTTAACGAGCGGTTAATGATGGTCAAGATTCTGTTAAGAAGCAGGATTCACGCGAGGTTCCCGTGGTTTACGGCAGCGGCTGGAAACCGCACACAGCACGTGCGCCGGGACGCGTCGTCACATTCGACGTCATGGCCGGGCACGACGGAGTGTGTGGAGCGCGACCTTGCGCTCCTGACTTAATGAACCGAACCGCGATCCGGCGCCGTCTCCCGCATCAGCATCATGGCGACGAGGCCGATCGCGCCGCTGAGCAGCAGGTACCAGGCCGGCGCCAGGGCATTGCCGGTGCTGTGCAGCAGCCAGGTGACCACGAGCTGCGTGGTGCCGCCGAAGCTTGCGATCGCCACCGCATAGAGGATGGCGAAGGCACCGCCGCGGATGCGCTTGGGCAGGCTCTCGGTCATCGCCGCGTAGAACGCGGTGTAGGGAATGGTGCCGATCAGCGACAGCACGCCGAAGCCGCCGAGCAGCGCGGCCGAGCTTTTGGTCTCCACGATCCACAGGAAGACCGGATAGGTCAGCAGCAATGCGGCAAGCTGCGGCCAGACCATCAGCGGGCGGCGGCCGTAACGATCGGCCAGCCAGCCGCCGAGCAGCGCGCCGGCAAAACCCATGGCGTTGCCCGCCACCGACGCCGCAAACGCAAGCGACGGTGCCACCTGCAGCGTGGTCTCCGCATAGGTGGTCATGTACTTGGTGACGTAGGTCGCAATCGTGCCGCTGGCGAGAATCAGCAGGCCGAGCAGGAACACGCGGCTGTGGGCGCGCCACACACTGGACGCCGCTCCATCGGCCACGACAACGTGGGCGGGCGTGGCCTCCTCCGACAGGTGCATGCTCTCGGGCATGCGCGTGCGCATCCACAGGCCGAACGGCAGCGTCAACGCGCCGATCAGGAAGGCGACGCGCCAGCCATAGGCATCGAGCGCCTCCGGGCTCAGCGACGATGTCAGCACCAGGCCGACCACCGCGCCGATGGTCGCGGCGATCTCCTGGCTCGCCGGCTGCCAGGACACTGCGAAGCCGCGGCGATGTGGCGGCGCCGATTCCAGCAGATAGGCCGTGGTGGGACCAACCTCGCCACCAAGCGAGAAGCCCTGCACCATGCGCGCCGCGATGGCGATGATCGGCGCCGCGATGCCGATGGTCTCATACGACGGCGTCAGCGCCAGCACGATGATGGCGCAGCCCATCAGGGTGAAACTCAGCAGCATCGCCGGCTTGCGGCCGGCGCGGTCGGAGTACAGCCCGATCACGATGCCGCCCAACGGCCGAGTGACGAAACCCGCGCCGAAGGTGGCGAGTGCCCCCATCAGGCTGGCATACTGGCTGTGCGAGGGAAAAAACGCGCGGCCGATCTGCACCGCGAAAAACGCGAAGGTGATGAAATCGTAGAACTCCAGCATGTTGCCGATGGTGCCGGCGAGCACGGCGCTGACCGGCGGCGGGCTGCGGTCGGCCACGGAGGCAGGCGCGATCTGGTCCGTCATTGACATGCTCCGTGAGAGTTCGATCACCGTGAGACGGGATCATGCCATGGTACGACAGAAGCACAACAACGGTCGGTGCGGAAGGATCCCGCCCACGGTCACGGAACCGGCATCAGCTGAGCGCTCACTGCAGCGGCAGCTCCAGCGTCCGCAATACCTGGCTCAGCTTGTCCGGATTGCGGGTGATGTAGACGGCGGTGATGCGGCCGTCCTCGACCGCGATCGCGGTGGTCTGCAGGATGCCATCGCGGTCGTAGCTGAGATAGCCCGGCAGGCCGTCGATCCAGGCCGCGCGGACGAACACCGCGGGCGTGGTCAGCTTGCGATGAAGGCCGGCGAACAGGCGCAGCACTTTGTCGAGCCCGGCGATCGGCTTGAGGAAGGCGTTCACCTTGCCGCCGCCGTCGGACTGCACCACCACGGTGCGTGCCAGCATGGTGCGCAGTGTCTCGATATCGCCGCTGCTGGAGGCGACGAAGAATGCCTTGGCGATGCGATCGCCCTCCTCGCGCGCCAGCGGATAACGCGGGCGGGCGTCGCGTACATGCTTGCGCGCCCGCACCGCCAGCTGGCGCACCGCCACCGTGTCACGCTCCAGTGTGCTCGCGACCTCGTCCAGCGCGACGCCGAACACGTCATGCAGCAGAAAGGCCGCGCGCTCCAGCGGCGACAGCCGTTCCAGCGCGAGCATCAGGGTCAACGACAGTTCGTCGAGCGGAAGTTCCTCCTCCTGCGGCGCGACGATCGGCTCGGGCAGCCAGCTTCCCACATAGGTCTCGCGCCGGGCGCGCGCGGACTTCATGGTGTCCAGGCACAGCCGGGTGACGGTGCGGGTGAGGAATGCAGCCGGCTCGCGCACGTCATCGAGATCGACACGCTGCCAGCGGATCCAGGCCTCCTGGACGATGTCTTCCGCCTCGGCCATTTCGCCGAGCATGCGATAGGCCAGGCGCACCAGCCGGGGCCGGTGCGCCTCGAAGATGGTGGTGGCCTGATCAGGCGGCGTCATGTGCCGCATCATGAGGCTTTTCGACCGGATGGGCTACGCGAAAACCGACCTGCAGCCGGTTCCACGCATTGATGGAGCCGATCGCCAGTGTCAGGTGGACCTGTTCGGTCTCGCTGAACGCGGCCTTGACCAGGGCGTAATCCGCATCCGGTGCGCCGGTATCCGCGAGCCGCGTGAGCGCGTCGGTCCAAGCGAGCGCCGCGCGTTCGCGCGCGTTGTAAAGGCTGGATTCGCGCCAGGCATTGAGCATGTAGAGCCGCATCTCGGTTTCGCCGTGCGCGCGCGCATCGGTGGTGTGCATGTGAATGCAGTAGGCACAGCCGTTGATCTGCGACGCGCGCAGCTTCACCAGTTCGAGCAGGCTGTGCTCGAGGCCGCTGGCCCTGAGGCTGGTCTCGACCGCCATCATCGCCTTGATGGTCTCGGGGGCGAGCGTGTAAGGGGCTTGTAGACGCGAGGTCATGATTGTCTCCATTGTGAAACCGATATCCTCAAGACGAGACGGCATCCTCGAAAGTGACACCGCCGCGGAATTTATTGTTCGAGCCGCCGCAATTCGTTGCGGCAGGCGGTGCTGAACGCATAGAGCGGATCGAGCTCGCCGCCGGCGGTGATGTCGGCGAACAGCCGCAGCTCCTTGTTCGGCGCGAAATAGGCGGCACCGATCCGGTTCACGACGTGCTCTGCCTCCGTCACTGTGCCGGGATCGCCGAACAGACGCAGCGTGCTGACGACGGCATAGAGGTGCACGAGCTTCGCAGGATCATCCAGCTCGTGCTCGAAGGCATCGACGAACAGCCGCGACGCCTCGCTGATGAACTCGCCGTAAAGCGCCTCGCGACGCGCGCGGGCCTGCCCGCGCTGCGCCGCTCGCGCCTGCGACGATTGCGTCGCCCAGGTGGTCGCGAACGAGGCGAGCGCGCCGATCGCCGAGCCGGCGAGCGCCGCTACGGCCGACAGATAACTCGCGTCCATGCCCGGTCTCGTTCACGCAGCACCGTTGTCATTTCACGATCGGCGTTGTGAGCGTGGTCTCGGCTGTGTCGACCACGAACACCGCAAGCAGCCGCGCCGGCGCGGTGGCGCTGGCGTTTTCGCTCACCGCATGGCGATCGCCCGGCATCTCGGAAAAGCTTTCGCCGGCGCGATACGTTTTCACCGGGCCGTCATTGACCTGGCTGCGGATCGCCCCCTCCAGCACGGTGGCGTAGATGAAGGCAGACTTCGGATGCATGTGCGCCGGCGAGGTGCCGCCCGGCTTGTACTCCACCAGCACGCCCTTGATGCTTTTGCCGGGCGCATTCGGCAGCACATGGTCGTAGACCAGCGTTACCTTCGCGTCGTTGCTGGCCGAGTCGTGCTGGGTCGTGTCGTGAGCGACGGCCTCGGTGCCGAGCGTGGCGGCCAGCGCCAGTGCGCAGATTAGTCGTGCGATCATTTGATTATCCTGATGTCGCTCTGTTGCAAATTGTTTGCGGTCAGTAGTTCCAGAAGGCCGGCACCCAGCGATAGCCGTTGCCGACGGCCGCCACCCGGCAGACCGATGGGAATGACAGGTGCGTGGCCAGGAGCGGTTCGCCGGTCGCCGCCAACTCGCGCAAAAGACGGACACGGACGCGGACCGCCTCTTCGGGGTCGTGTTCGAAACCATTGTGCCAATCGAGGTGCTCGAACCCGTGCGCGAACACGGCGTCGCCGGCGAACGTCAGGCGCTCGCCGCCGGACGCCAGGCGGACCACGCTGTGCCCAGGGGTGTGGCCGCCTGTGCGCGTGACGACCACGCCCGGCGCCACTTCGGTGTCCGACTCGAACGTCTGCAGCTTGCTGCCGTACTGGG
The DNA here is from genome assembly GCA_041424235.1 of Hyphomicrobiales bacterium. GTDB lineage: Bacteria > Pseudomonadota > Alphaproteobacteria > Rhizobiales > Xanthobacteraceae > Bradyrhizobium_A. The sequence continues at coordinate 35,572 of JBGMOD010000011.1, read as the reverse complement.
CCAAAAACCGCTTGGCGGCCGACCGGATCATCTCCGGCATTCCCGCCGGCATGGCGGTGCGGGAGAAATCGGGCGCCTCCCAGAACTCGGCCTCGGCGGCCGACACGTGGACCCGCAGGTCCGGACGTAACCGCTCCTTCACCCCGTCGACGAGCAGCCCGCCGATGTGGTCGAAGTGCATATGGGTGAGCACCACGTCGGTCACATCGGCCAGATCGATGCCGGCGGCCAACAGTCGCGAGGACCACTGCCCGGTGCGCGGGAAGTCCGGCGCCTCCATGCCCAGCCCGGAGTCGATGAGAATGGTGCGGCCGCCGCTGCGAACCACGACCTCGTTCAGCGCCCAATCCATCACGTCCGGCTGCAGCCTCTCGTGCATCCAGGCCGAGCGGACGGCCGGGTCGGCGTTGGTCGCCATGGTCTCGGCGGAGATCGATATCGTCCCATCGCTGATCACCGTGACATCGATCTCGCCGATCCGCAGCGCGTAGCGCGACGGAACCAATTCGCCGGGCCCCGGTCGATCGAGCTGTGCGGTGTTTTGCAAGTTCATGGTTGTCTCCTGTTGAGCGCAGCCTTCCACGCGGCGGCGGTTGTTCGAATGGGGGTGGTTGGAGTTGAATATCGTCGGGCGACAAAGCAGCTTCGGCTTCGCGCGCGCCGTTTTGCGCTAGACGCGCTGCGGCACCCGGCTGAGCCAATCCGCAAAACGGATGGCGCCGATGCGCGCACCGTCGCCGGGCACCAGCGAGGTATCATCCAGCTCCACGCCGAAATAATGCGCATGAGGATCCGCCATCACCTTGCGCGCATCGCCGGTCGCATTCAGGAATCCGGCGACAAGCTCGCTGAGGCGCACTTTTTCCGGACCGCCGATCTCGGTGATGCCGTTGACCGGCGTCGACAACGCCACATCGGCCATCACATCGGCGACGTCGTCCGAGGCGATCGGTCGCAGATAGGCCGGCGACAACCGAACGGTCTGTCCTTCGGTGCTCGACTGGGCGATGCCGCCGGCGAATTCGAAGAACTGGGTCGAACGAACGATGGTGTAGGGAATCCCTGACTTCCGGATCAGAGTCTCCTGGGCCATCTTGGCGCGCAGGTAGCCGCTGCCTGGCAAGCGATCGGTGCCGACCACCGACAATGCGATATGATGCTTGACGCTGGCCACGGCTTCCGCCACCAGCAGGTTGCGCCCGGTGGTCTCGAAAAACGCCAGCACCGCTCTGTCCTCGAACGAGGGCGAGTTCGCCAGATCGAGCACCACCTGCGCGCCGGCCAGCACTTCGGCCAGGCCTTCGCCGGTGATGGTGTTGACCCCGGAATTCGGCGACGCCGCCACCACCTCGTGTCCCTTTTTGCGCAGCCGCGCGACGGTCTTGGAGCCGATCAGCCCGGTGCCGCCGATCACCACGATCTTCATGTTCGACCCCTCTGGATTTGCCATGGCGCCGGGTCCAAGCCCGCGCCTTCCCTGCGATGACGAGGTGGCGCGTGCGGAAGTGACATGGCCGCGCAATTTTTTCGGGATCCGGCAATTTTTTGCTGATGACACGGCGTATTGCCGCGAAACCCGCCCGCGACACCGTCAACAGGGGTTGGCAGGGCCGGCCAAAGCCGTTAAACGGTCCGCCCCTTCACAAAATCCGTTCACAAAACCTCTGGGCAAGCCATGCCGAGTTCCACACCTGCCGTCTCGATCGGCGTTGATTTCGGCACCAGCAACACCGTGGTGGCGCTGGCGCATGCCGACGGCAAGGTGGAGGCGATCCGCTTCGAACACGGCGGGCGCAGCCACAGCGTCTATGTGACGGCGCTCTGCTTCTGGGAGGACCGGCCCGGCAGCGGGCTCGATCCGCGCGCCGAGGGTGGCCCGTGGGCGATCGAGCAGTTCCTCGAAGGCCGCAGCGTCCACCGCTTCATCCAGTCGTTCAAGACCTTCGCCGCGAGCAAGGCGTTCCAGAACACGCAGGTGTTCCGCAAGCGCTACAGCTTCGAGGATCTGCTGGCGGCATTCCTGCGCACGCTGACGCGGCATGCCGGTGACGGCTTCGATCTGGCAGCACCGACCATCGTGGTCGGGCGCCCGGTGCGCTTCGCCGGCGGCAATCCGGACGAGGCGCTGGCGATGCAGCGCTACCAGGCCGCGTTCGAGCGGCTCGGCGCCGGACACGCGCGTTATGTCTATGAGCCAGTCGGCGCGGCCTTCTCGTTCGCGCGCCACCTCGACCGCGACGCCACCGTGCTGGTGGCGGACTTCGGCGGCGGCACGAGCGACTTCTCGGTGATGCGGTTCTCGCGCCAGGGCGGCGCGCTGCGCGCCGAGCCGCTGGGCCACGCCGGCATCGGCATCGCCGGCGACAGCTTCGATTTTCGCATTGTCGATCGCGTGGTGTCACCGCGGCTGGGCAAGGGCTCAAGCTACCGATCGTTCGGCAAGGTGCTTCCGATCCCCACGCATTATTACTCCAACCTGGCGCGCTGGCATCAGCTCGCCATGATGAAGGGCAGCGGCGACCTGCGCGAGTTGCAGCAGCTTACCCGCAGCGCGCTGGAACCTGAGCCGCTGCACGACTTCATCACCATCGTTGATTATGACCTGGGCTTTGCGCTGTATCGCGCGGTATCGGACGCCAAGGTGGCGCTGTCACAGCAGGACAGCGTCGAGTTCCGCTTCGCCAATCAGGGCATCGACATTCGCGCCACCATCACCAAGGACGATTTCGAGGACTGGATCGCCGACGATATCGAGCGGCTAGGGACCACCGTCGACACGGTGCTCGACAAGGCCGGCGTCGACGCGCACGAGATCGACAAGGTGTTCCTGACCGGCGGCACCTCGTTCGTGCCGGCGGTGCAGCATTTGTTCAGCGAACGTTTCGGCAAGGAGCGCCTGACCTCCGCCGACCAGTTCGAATCCATCGCCTTTGGCCTGGCGCTGATCGGGCAGACGACGGACCCGGATCGCTGGACCGCAGCGGCCGCCATCCGCGAGGACGCAACAACCGCCTGATCCCTGCGAAAAAAATCGGGGATGCCCCGATGTGGCCGGCAGGATGCAGACCACGATGGTTCCCCTCGAGGCGGTGGCCGTCACGGGCAGAAACTTGATGTCCGCTGAGAATCATGCATCGTCCGCCGGATTATTTTTCGGATATGCAATGACCACAATCGACGCGCTGATTGGCGATGCCGGGCGACCGATGCAGGTGGATGTGAAGGACTGGTGACATGAACGCAAAAGTGAAAATTGTTGGGTTGACTTCCTTCCTCGCTTTCATGATCCCGCTCGGGGCAATTGCTCAGGACGCGACGCCACCGACCGAACAAGCGGATCCTCTTGCCATCGTGCGATTTGCGTTCACGCACGACGTCAAGAGCGCAAACGTCAAAGACTATTTGCTGAATTACGACCCGTCGTCGGTTCCGCCATTGGTCAAGCAACTCTTTACGACGGGTTTCCTCTCCGATCTGTCGGACCTGAAGACCAAGGAAAACAAAAGCACCGCGGATGGGCGTATTACGACGTCGTCGGGATCCTGGGTGTTCGGCTCCGATCAAACAGACGATCCGGTCAAGAATATCAAGTTTACGAAGCTTCAGACGCCGCCGGACAGCCCTGAAATATTGGCGTCCTATGTCGACAGCGCATACAGCGGAGACGACCAGCCGATCAAGCGGCTGTTCATTTTGAAACGAGAGGGAGACCGCTGGAAAATCGACGACATCGTCGTCGATCCCAAGCCCCAGGAAGTGAGCCGGGTCCACGTCACCGGAGTCGATAACGGGCTGAGAAAAGACTTCAAATCGAAACTGGGTGCCCGGTAGAGCGGTCGACGACCCCACATCGCTGGACCGCCGCAGCCATCAGCTGCGGGGACGTAACAACCGCCCGATCCGTGCGAAGAGTGATCGGGGGATGTCCCTGATTCGGAACCGGCGGGTGATGCAGACGACGATCGTTTTACCTAGGACCTTGGCCACAGCAGCCGGATGCGCCGGCACCGGTCATGATCCGGCCGGCGGGCCGCGCTGACCATGCAGTTCGCGTGCAATTTCTGCGGCAAATGCTGCCGCGATCGTCACCTGCCGCTGACGCTGGCGGAAGCCCGGCAATGGGTCGCCGAGGGTGGCCGGCTCATCATCGTGATCGAGGCGTTTCTGGCCGACGGCACCGGCGTGCCCGACGATCAGCGCGACCATGCCCAGCGCCGGTCCCTGCGGGTCCGCTGCGGAGACACCGACGCCTACGTCGCCATCACCTTTGCCGGGTACAACACCAGCGCCTGCCGCCATCTCACCGATGAGAACCGCTGCGCCATCCATCACCGGCGCCCGCTGGTGTGCCGGATTTATCCGATGGAAATCAATCCCCACATCCCGCTGCGGCCGCAATCCAAGGACTGCGCGCCGGAAACCTGGCTGACCGGCCCGACCTTCATGCGCGACGGGCGCGTCATCGATTCCGGATTGTCCGACCTCATCGAACGCTCCCGCCAGGCGGATCGCAACGACATCGTGGCCAAGGCGGCGATCTGCCAGCATCTCGGCATCGATATCGCCGCGCTGAAGGGGGACGGCTTCACGACCTACCTGCCGGAGACCGACGCGTTGCTCGCGGCCTTGCGCGACGATGCGAAACGCGGGGGGCATCCGGTCGAGGTGCAACAGGATTGGGCATTGCATGTCACGCGCGGCGATCTCGCACAGACGTTGACGTCCCGTGGCGCACGGGTCGTCACATCGCTCCCGGAGACATGCACCTTCGTGCAGCTTTGATGGGCCTCCGGACCGCCAGTGGAGCCGATTGAGTCGGCGTTACTGACGCGGTTTGAGGTCAAGCGCGCTGGTCAGGTCGCCCAGCGGCGGCTGGTTATGGAAGGCAACCGCCTGGTCCCGCACCGTGATGCCGCGCAGGGTCGGCAATTCGAAGCGTCGGGTGAGGAAACGAAGAATCGACGTCGTATCCATCGCCGTGTGATCGACGAACCCGCGCCGCGCGAACGGCGAGACGATGATCGCGGGAATGCGGCTCCCCGGACCCCAGCGGTCGCCCTTGGGCGGGGCGACATGATCCCAGATCCCGCCGTTCTCGTCGTAGGTAACCACCACCAGCATGTGCGGCCATTGCGGGCTCTTCTCGAGATGGGCGATGACGTCAGCAATATGACGATCGCCGGCCTCGACATCGGCGTAGCCGGAGTGCTCGTTAAGGTTGCCTTGCGGCTTGTAGAACGCCACCTGCGGCAACGTGCCCGCATCGATCGCCTTGATGAACTCCACACCGGCAAGGCCGCCGTCGCGCAGGTGCTCGGCACGCGCCGCCGTTCCCGGTGCAAAACTCACATAGTAGTTCAGCGGTGAGTGATGAAACTGAAAGTTGGGCACCGGGCTCTTGTAGCCGTGATCCAGCACGTCCTGCCACGCGCCGCTGTACCAGGCCCAGCTGATGCGCTTCAGGCTCAGCATGTCGCCGATGGTCGGCTCGGTCTGCGGCGGCAGAGTGGTCGGCTGCTTGGGATCGGCGGTGGCCGGATCAGCCTTCTCCGCCGGCGGGTTGCCGCTCGGCTGGTACGGCGGCTGCATGGTGTTGACGGCGTAGAAGTCCGGCGTGAGGTTGCCGTCGCTGACGAACTTCGGAATGCCATCCATCGCCGACTTCGGCGAGTTGGCCGCAAGCGTCAGGGTGACGCCGTCGGCATCGACCGCGGCAATGGACGGTTTCGCCGGATTCTTGTCGGCATCCGGATAGAACGGCGCACAGGCGCACACCAGCCATTGATGATTGAAGAAGGAGCCGCCGAACCCGCCCATGAAGAAGTTGTCGGCCAGGGTGTAGGTTTGCGCGACCTTCCACATCGCGGTCCGCGAACCGTCCCACATCCCCATCACCATGGCGCCGGAGTCGGCATAGGCGACGAACTTGTCGTTGCGGCCGCCATTGATCTGCATGATGTTCTGGTAATAGCGATGCCAGAGATCATGGGTGATGGTGCCCAGCGGCAAGTTGAAACCCTGCGGATCGTCGATGTTGTAGGGCCGGTTCGGCAGGTGCTCGGTCTGCGCCTGGGTCACGGGCGGCGTCACGCCCTTGACGGTCAATCCGTCCCAGACCGGGGGTAACTCCTGTAATGGCGTGCCGTCCCGGTCGCGCTGGATCAGCGCCGTGGGCGACGCGTTCTGCAGCCCGTTGGCGCCCGGAAAACGCCCATACAGATTGTCGAAGCTGCGGTTCTCCGCATAGATCACCACCACGGTCTCGATCTGCTTCAGATTCTGCGTGGGATCGTCATTGAAGCCGCCTGCGTGGGACGGAGCGGCAAGGCCGGCGGTGAAGGCCAGCGCTGTGGCCGCAGCGGTCATGGTCGGCCGCATTCTGATCTCCCCCACGGTGATATCCCCCACAGCGTTCGCTGCTCTCTTGTGGTGCTCTATCTTGCTCTGCTGGCGGAGCTGCCCCTATCGTACGGCGACTGCCTCACGCAACGACGAGCGAAAGAAATCATGGAAAGGGGCCGCAGGGCAAGAGTGCGGATACGGGCAGGACTGTGCGCGGTCGCGATTGCGGTGGCCGGGCTCGCATTGCTCATCGTGCATGACGCCATGGCGCAGCCCGCACCGCGCGACACACCCGGCGGTTTCTTGTCCCCGAGCGGCGGTCTCACGCGCGACGAGGTGCGGCGCCGGGTCGAACGGCTGAGCGACCTCGGCCGTGCGCTGTTCTTCGATCCCGCCCTGTCCAGTTCAGGAAAAATGGCCTGCGCCTCCTGTCACGATCCGGATCACGGCTTTGGTCCCCCCAACGACAAAGCGGTCCAGCTCGGTGGCGGCGACATGCGGCAGCCGGGACAACGCGCCGTGCCGTCGCTGAAATATCTCCAGGTCGTGCCGGCGTTCACGGAACATTTCTTCGAATCGGAAGACGACGCGGACGAGAGCGTGGACAACGGGCCAACCGGCGGCCTGACATGGGACGGACGCGTGGACCGCAGCCGCGACCAGGCGAAGATCCCGCTGCTGTCGCCATTTGAGATGGGCAATGCCGACGCAGCCGAGGTCGCACGCCACCTGCTCGCGGCCGGCTATGGCGACAAAATCGTCGCCGCACTCGGCAGATCCGATCCGCCGGATACGGACACCCTGTTCGCCACCGCAGCCAAGGCACTCGAGGTGTTCCAGCAGGACTACCGGGCGTTCTACCCCTACACGAGCAAGTACGACGCCTTTCTTGCCGGCAAGACGACGCTGACTGCGCAGGAAGCCCGCGGACTGGCGCTGTTCAACGATGTCGGCAAAGGCAACTGCGCCTCTTGTCATATCAGCCAGCGCGGCAAGGACGGAACGCCACCGCAGTTCACGGATTACGGGCTGATTGCGCTCGGAGTGCCGCGCAATCCCGAGATTCCAGCCAATCGAGATCCGGCCTATTTCGATCTGGGCCTGTGCGGCCCGCTCCGCACCGACTTCGCCAACCGCCGCGACTATTGCGGACGGTTCCGCACTCCGACCCTGCGCAATGTGGCGCAACGAAAGGTATTCTATCACAACGGGATTTTTCGCTCGCTGAGGCAAGCGGTGGAATTCTACAGCGAACGCGAGACCAATCCCGGCCGCTGGTTCGCGCGCAACGCGGATGGCAGTGTCAACGCCTACGACGACCTGCCGCCGGACACCAAGGCAAACGTCAACAGCGAGCCGCCGTTCGACCGGCGTGTCGGCGACGCGCCGGCGCTAACCGCAGCGGAGATCGACGACGTCGTCGCGTTTCTCGGCACACTGACCGACGGTTATGAAGCGCCGCAATAACCGGCGTCCCGTTCGATGGTCGGTGCCAGGCGAGTCGTGTCGGGCTGATCTTGTTGATCAAGTCCCGCGAGATCCGGCCGATAGATCCACAATCCGGGCAATCGCGTCGACACCTCGGCCCTGCGCGGCCACCTCGCCATTGTCATGCACGTTGAGGATCGCTCCGTTGGCGAAACGCAGAACCCACGCGTCGTCGCTGTCATTGCGACGGCGATCGGTCAGCTCGATGCCCGCCGCGGAGATCTGTGCGATGGCTTTGTCGACATCCATGATGCGTCACCTGAACACCGGGGTTGATTGATCCATTAGCGATCCCGGGTGAAGGGAAGTCAAGAGCAGCGGGGATAGCCGTCGACCGCACCACGCCGTCCCGGAGGCTCGCCGTTCCTTGATCGCCGATCGGCATTATGCTCCGATGGTCCTCGATTTGAATTTGCTATCCGGTCAGTGTCGCGCATGCGCCGCCGTGCTGCTGGTTGTTGCAGGCATGGTCGTGACAATCAGCCAGGATCATTCGACCCTGCCCGTGCATGCGCATCTGAACCTGCTCGGCTTCGTCTCGCTCTTTCTGTTCGGCATCTCCTATCATCTGCATCCGGCGACCGATCTCGGCCGGCTGGCTCGGATCCAGGCCTGTATCTGGGTTGCCGGCACAATCGTTCTCACCATCGGTGTTGCCCTGGTTTACTCTGGCCGGCCGGCGATCCGATCGCCGCAATCGCGCTGATCATTCTTGCCGATACGCTGCTGTTCGGCTGGCTGGTGTTCCGGCCTACCTCCATCGACCAGATGGCGCGATAAACAAATCCACTGTCGTCAACATCCGGATCTCGCCGTCCCACGCCCACTCTTCGAAGAGAACCCCAGCGATCTCCGACATTGCATTGACAGGTACCTTGCATTAGTATGTACCTTGTTATATACTTTCGCTGATACTAGCCGCGTGGGGTTCGATGACCGAGTCGATCCAGATCCAGCTCAAGAAAGGCGCGCTCGAATTGTGCGTGCTCGCACTGCTGGCGCGCCGGGAAAGCTATGCCTACGAGATCGCCAGCACGCTGGCTGACGGCGTCGACATGGGTGAAGGCACGATCTACCCGCTGATGCGGCGCATGCAGAACGACGGACTGGTCGACACCCGCCTCGTCGAGTCCAGCAGCGGCCCGCCGCGCAAATACTATCGCCTGACAACGAACGGCCGCGCGGCATTCGCCGCGCAGAAGCGCGAATGGCAGGCGTTCACGAAAGCCGTCAATCAGCTGCTCGGAGACACCTGATGAACCGTGCCGCCTTCCTCCGCATCCTCCGCGATGGACTCGCCGGCCTGCCGCCGCACGAGATCGACGACATCCTTGCCGACTACACCGCTTATTTCGACGAGGCCCATGCGTCCGGGCGCAGCGAGGAGCAGGTCTCCGCGGCCCTCGGCGATCCGCGGCGGCTGGCGCGGGAATTGCGCGCCGAAACCGGGCTGCGGCACTGGGAAAACCATCCGAGCCTGAAGAACTCCTCGACCGCCCTGCTGGCGCTCGGCGGCCTTGCCGCGGTCGACATCCTGTTCCTGCTGCCGCTGCTGTTCGGCGCGATGCTGGTGGTGCTGATTGTCGGCCTGGTGATCTTCGCGCTCGGAATCGTCGGTCTCGGCCTACTGCTGAGCCTGCTCAGGGTCGGACACTTCGCCTCGATCGCCGCCATGATGCCGCGCGCCGTGGCGGGCATCGGGCTGGTCACCGCCAGCGTGGGCTGCGGCGCGCTGCTGCTGCTCGCGCTCAACGCCGCCGTGAAAATGCTCGGCGATTACGCGCGGCTGCATTACCGCCTGCTCAAGCCGGGCCAGGAGCCGGCCAGACAATAGTTGCCAGCCAGACAATCGTTGGAGGTGCGTCATGAACCGACATCTTGTTTCGATCGCGAAAGTGTCACTGAGCATTTCGGCGCTCTGCGCGCTGGTGGCCGTTTGGGCCCATGCAACGGGCCTCGTCGACAGCGACTATCGATCCTGGGCCGCGACGGCGCGACGCTGCACGACGGCAAGAGCCGGCGCGGGCGAACAACGCACGCTCGATCTCGGATGGAGCGGAAGCGACATCATCAGGATCAAGATTCCGGTGCGGGTGCATTACCAGCCCGGACCGAAGCCGCAGGCGAGCGTCAGCGGCAACACCGAGCAGGTCGACCACGTGCGGCTGCGCAATGACACGCTGGAATCCGACACCCTCGACGAGTGCTTCCCGGCGGAAAGCCTGGTGGTGCAGATCTCCGGCCCCGCGGTTCCGGCCTGGACGCTGAACGGCTCCAGTGAACTCGAGTTGTCCGACCTGAAGCAGGACGCCCTGCGCATCACCACCCACGGCAGCAGCCGCATCACCGCAAACGGCGAGGTCCATGTGCTGTCGCTCGAGGCGGCGGGATCGAGCCGCGTCGACCTCGGCAGGCTCGTAGCGCAGCAGGCCAGCACGCGGCTTCACGGCAGCGCGACCGTCGACCTCGCGCCGCGCGAGGATGCGGATATCTCCATCTCCGGCAGCGCGGTGGTGCGGCTGCATGGCGCCGCCGCGGCACGGATCCGCAGCCACGTCTCGGGCTCGGGGCAGATCATCCAGATGCCGTAGGCGCAGGCCTGCCGTCGCTCACCCCGGACCAGCGCCCTGCTTGAGCGCCGGTCAATCCGCGCTCATCAGCAGCGCCACATGAACCGCCGCATCGCCTTGCGAAGGAGGATGGAGCCATGTCCAAGAAGGCAATGTCCGGGCTGCTGGCCGGCCTGTTTACACTGCTCGTCGTAATAGCAACGATCCCCATGGCCGTGATTGCGTTCAGCGCACCGGCCCCGCCACCCGCCATGGCGACATCGGCCGCGCACAACAAGCGGGACCACATTCGAGACCTTCCTGAACCCCGCCACTTCCAGGCGCGCGACGGCACCAGCTTGCAGTATTACGCCTATCCCGCCGACACAAACAAAGTCGCCGTCCTCATCCACGGCTCCGCTTTTCCCGCCCCCAGCATGCATGCGCTGGCGCAGGCGCTACGCGGCGCCGGCGTGACGACCTACGCCCTTGATATTCGCGGGCACGGCGGCTCGGGACGGCGCGGCGACATCGATTACATCGGGCAGATCGACGACGATCTCGCTGACTTCGTCGCCCAGCTTGGGCCGGTCAAAAACGGCGAGACGCGCACGCTCGTCGGCTTCTCCGCTGGCGGCGGCTTCACCATCCGCTTTGCCGGCGGTCCCTATGGCGAGCTGTTCGACCGTTACGTGCTGCTATCGCCCATCCTGCCGGGCTCGCCGACCCTGCGCCCGTCTTCCGGCGGCTGGATCAACGTCTCGCTCCCTCGCGTGGTGACAATCAACTGGCTCGATCGCCTCGGCATTCATGGATTCGACGGAGTTCCCGTCCTCAGCTACGCGATCTCCCCCGACCTGGCGCCATCGGTGACCGCCAGCTATTCCTATCGGCTGACACTGAATTTCGGCGCCAGCCGCGCGTACGAGAGCTATCTCCGAAACATTCGCCGACCGGCCGCGATCCTTGTCGGCGGCGCCGACGAACAGGAATTCGCCGACCAGTTCGCGCCGCTGCTGCGGCGCCTCGGCGTGAACATCCCCGTGACGCTGGTGCCGAACATGACGCATACCGACATGATCGGTGCGCCGCAGGCCTTAAGGGAGGTCGTTCGCACCATCTCACCGGAGAGTTAGCGGCGTGGCGTCCGCCCCCTGACCCCCCGATCGCGCGAGCGTGTCCCATGTCTCAGATCCTGTGCGTGCTGATGGCGATGATCGGATATGGCACGGCCGCCTCTTGCCAGGCGTCGCAGGCAGGCACGACCACGCTCACGTTTCAATCGTCCACCTATGACGACTTTCGCCAGGTGTTGGCACGGCAGCCGCCGACCGCAACAGTGACGATTCCCGCGACCCTTGGTTTTCCGGACGAGCAACGGGATCGGTATCCCGCCGTCATCGTGGTTCACACACTCAGCGGCTATCGCGACGCCAATGAAGGTTATGTCGCCGCCGAGCTGCGCAAATCGGGCTTCGCTACCTTGACCTACGACAGCTTCGCGGCGCGCGGAACGACGGGGCAGACCCTGTCGGCCTCCCCGGCCTATCTGATTGCCGGCACAGCGGATGCCTACGCCGCGTTGCGGTGGCTCGCGAATGACCCTCGGATTGATGCCGATCGCATCGCTATCATCGGCTTCTCGTTTGGCGGCGAAATTGCTCACATGACGGCCTTCGCGTCGCTGCGATCGGCGCTCGATCCCGGCCTGCTCCGGTTTGCGGCGCATGTCGCCTTCTATCCCGCCGGGAGCTTTGGCGTGATTGCCGGCCCCGGCGCCTACACCGGATCACCGGTGTTGATGCTGCTCGGCGACAAAGACGACAATCTGCCCGTGGCGAAGATGGAGAATTATCTGGCCTACGCGCGATCGGCGGGCCATCCCGCCCCGATCGAAACCGTGATCTATCCCGGCGCCTCCCATGCGTGGACGGTTCCCAGCCTGGTAACCCCGCATTTCTACCCAGAGTACGTCAGCACGAAAAAATGCCCGCTCATTCTGCTCGGGCCGAACCGGCCGCGGTTCCTCATCGACGGTCAAACCGGACCGTTCGACCCAAGTTTCGTCGGCGCCTGCATGGCTAAAGCTCCCGGATATGCGATGGCGTTCGATGCTGCGGTTCGCGCCCAATCGATCGGCGAAACCGTGCGGTTTCTGAAGCGGCATCTGCAGCCATAGGCCGCGCCGATCGGCGCTTGCGAGGACTGCCTCCAGCGATTAACAAACCGTCGGCGCCAACTGCGTGGGATCATCCATGTTGAAGCCATTCGGTCATGAGATATGGATCGCTGATGGACCCGAGGTCGCTGTCGCCGGATTTCATTATCCGACGCGAATGGCGGTGATGAAGTTGTCAGACGGAACCCTCTTCGTCTGGTCGCCGATCCGGCTGACGGACGCTCTGCGGGCGGAGATGGAAACCCTCGGTCAGGTGCGGCACATCATTGCGCCAAATTCGCTTCACCACCTGTTTCCTGCCGAGTGGAAGGCCGCCTACCCCGGAGCCAGGCTCTGCGCTCCGCCCGGATTGCGCGGCAAGCGCAAGGATATCGTCTTTGACGCCGACCTCGACGATGCGCCGAGCCCGGATTGGGCCGGGGAGATCGATCAGGTCCTGATGCCGGGCAACCTGATCACCACGGAGGTGGTGTTCTTCCATCGCAAGAGCGGCACCGTGCTCTTCACCGACCTGATCGAGCAGTTTCCCGCCGCCTCGTTCTCCGGCTGGCGGGCGCTGGTGGCGAAACTGGACCTGATGACAGGCCATGAGCCATCGGTGCCGCGCAAGTTTCGTCTCGCCTTCACCAATCGCCGCGTGGCGCGCGCCGCGCTGAATCGCATTTTCGCCTGGCCGGCCGAGAAGGTGCTGATGGCCCACGGAACGCCTGTCGAAAACGATGCCCGGGCCTTTCTGCGCCGCGCGTTCAGATGGCTGGCCGTCTGAAGCGAGCGGTCCGGCGCAGCCAAATCTCGCGGCCTCTGATCGGCGTTCAATTCGGCAGGCGCGCTCCCCAGGATGCCGTCACGTTCCCGCCGAGCCGCGGATTGCTCAGAGGCCTCTTCGCACGAAGGATCGGTCCCAGGCGCGGATCATGAAAGCGGGCGTCATACGGCTCCATCCAGGCAAGGTCTCCCTGGAAGGTCCAGGGAAACAGCTGCTGCGGAATAGTGCTGAAAGCGCCGAAGCTGCGCTCGTCCTGGACGGCGCGAATGATCAGGTCCGCGAGCCGATGGATCGCCCCGTTGTTCTCCGCATAAAGATCGATCTTGCGGCGGCTCGCGAGTTCGGCGCAGAACACCAGCGGCGTGAGCGCGAAGTTGTGGTAGTGAAGCGCGCGCTCGCCACGCTTCAACTCGCGCTGCAGTTCGCCATGCGGGCCGATGTCCCTGATGCCCTGACGCGCCCGAGAGAAGCCGGCGTCAACCAGATCGCCCCGGTCCGTCAGGGCACCGATCGCCATCAGATCGAGGCCAGCCCAGTAAACCAGATTGTTGTTGAGGTGGTTGATGCGATCGGAATCGCGCGTCTCCTCGGCCATCCTGATCAGCCAGGGCTTGATCTGGCGCCAGCGAGGATCCGCATTCGTCGTTGCGCCGGGAAATCGCAGCAAGGCGAGCGAAAAGTCCGTCCCCGCCCATGATCGCTCATAATCGCCCTGATAGTTTGCGCCGATCGTCAGCAGGGCGTTTCCCTTGGCCCACCCGGCGAGCAGGTCCATGACACACCCTGCGTCGCCGGCATCGGCCGCCTTGTTCACCTCCGCGATGAAGGCATGCAGCGGCTTGATGGCCTCCGAATAGCCGCCGGCATCCAGATAGAAACCGGGCGGATCGACCGATGCCAGCGCCGGAGGTGCCTCACACGTCCTTGCTGCCGCGGGCCGTGCAAGGCAAAGCAGGATCGATACGCCAATCGTCACAAAGCGAACATCAAGTTTCATTCACAAGCTCCGCGCCGGCGCGCGAACAGCACGTTCCTCTCGGGACAGGCCGCTCGCGCGAGTCAAACGCGGCGCCTCGATCCCCGCGCATCCACTTGGCGCAAGTCATCGACGACGACCGAAACAATGACAAGAAAACCTAATGTGATCGGCCCGGGATGAAGCATCGGCGCCGCATTCACGGACGGTTCAGATCGGCGCGGCGAACGTACCGCCGCCGCGCGTACCGCTAGGATGATGAACAAGAGCGAAGACATCGCCGTCGCTGCCGCTTCCCGAGATGCGTCGGGCTCCGCCATACGACAGACCCGAGCCTGGATCCGTCAGTTGTGGCGGGCGATCAGTTGGTCGGCGACGTCATTCAAGGTATCGCCCACGATGTGCGGCTGCGGCCCCACGCCCAGGACATCGTTGCCGGTCCGCTTGATCAGCGCGCCCTCCCAGCCCGCGGCGACTGCGCCGAGCGTGTCCCATGTGTGGCAAGCGATCAGGCAGAGCTGGTCGGGCTTCACGCCGAGCTCGCGCTCGACATAGGCATAGGCCTCGCGCGACGGCTTGTGATGCTTGACGCCGTCGGCGCTGAACCGCCGCTCGAACAGATCGACGATGCCGCCGTGCGTGAGCTGCCGGGTCTGCACCTCCAGCAGATTGTCCGTCAGCGTAAAAAGCCGGAATCCCGCAGCGCGCAGCTTGCGCAGCGCCGCCGGAACCTCGGCATGCGGCGGCATGGTAGAGAATTTTTCGGTGAGCTCCTGTTTGTCCCGGTCGCCGATCCTGATGCCGCGCGTATCCGCCAGCATTTTCATCACCGCCGCGCCGATGTCGGTAAAGGGCACGTAGCAGCCCGCCACGGTCAGTGCCGCCGAATACATGATGAAGTTGGCGAACCACAGCCGCATCGCATCCTTATGGCCGAAGATGCGGGCGAACGTCGGCTCCATGGTTTCAAGATCGAGCAGCGTCTCGTTGACATCGAAGACGACCAGGGGAAGCGCAGCCATGTGAGACTCCTGTCTTGTTGCGTTTGGTCAGCCCTCAGTTCGTGGTTTTCAGCCGGTCGCGATAGGCGGCCTGCTTGGCGCGGTTGCCGCAGATGGCCATGCTGCACCACCGCCGTGCCCGTCGTCGGGTATGGTCGGCGAACAGCAGGGTGCAGTTCTCGCCCGCGCACGCCTTCACGTCGGTGAAATCTTCGTCACACACCAGCCTGCCCAGCGCTTCGCCGATCGGCAGCAGCAGTGATGCCGGCGAGCGCCAGTGCCGCACCATTCGCAATTCCAGGCCACCGCCCTCGCCGGCGGACTGTCGTGAAATCTGGCGGAAGGTGTCATCGCGCTCCAGCAGCCGGCTCAGAGGCGATAATTCGTGAAGCGCCCTGGGCGTCAGCGGCCGCCCCTTGTGCTTGCGGACGAAGCCTCTGAACCACTCGCGCAGATCACGGGCCTCGCCCGCAACCTTGTCCAGTTCACCCGGCTTCGCGCGCGCCCTGAGGTCATCCAAAACATCCGCCGGAACGAACTTCGCCTGAGCCAACCACCTCACGAGGCCGTCGCCGCTGTCCAGCCAGTCGACAGGTGTATCGAGCGGTGTTGCGATGGAGTTCAGGAAGTCGAGGCCGAGTGAATCGGCGATGAACATGGCAGGTGGTCTGTGCTGCAAAATCGTCCCTCTCTGAAACGGCTCCAATCAAGTAACCTGTCAGAAGCTAATTGACAAGTTACATCCAGGCTTAGTAACCTATCAATAGCCATTCAATAGGTTACGAACCAGATCGCCAAAATCGCGGGAGCAACAGGATGACGATCAAGGATGTGAGTGTTGTGCTTGCCCACGGCGCATGGGCGGATGGATCAAGCTGGGCGCGCGTCGTCACGGCGCTGAAGGCCGAGGGTGTGAACGTGGTGGCGGCCCCGCTTCCTCCGACGTCGCTGGCCGATGATGTCGCCGCGCTCAATCGTTGCCTGGACCGGACGCATGGACCGATCGTGCTGGCAGGCCACGCCTATGCCGGTGCGGTCATCGCGCTGGCACGCCCTGAGCGGATCCGGGCGCTGGTTTATGTGGCCGCGCTTGCGCCGGACGAGGGCGAAACGGTTGCCGATGTGTTCTATCGCAGGGATCCCCACCCGCTGGCGCCGAAGCTTGCCCCCGATGGCAATGGCCTGATCTGGCTGCCCGACGAGGCCTTCGGCGCGGCGTTCGCGCAGAACGCATCCGCGGACGATCATATTGTCCTCGCCGCCATCCAGCGGCCGATTTCAGCGGCTTGCATCACCGTCGCCGCCGGCCGGCCGCTGTGGAAGGACATCCCCAGCTGGTTTCTGGTGGCGGACAATGATCGGATGATCGCGCCCGACACGCAGCGCGAAATGGCGGCGCGCATGAAGGCGACCGTGAAGGCCCATGCGGTCGATCACACGCCCAGTGTCACCGCACCGGAGGTCGTCGTCGACATCATCCACGATGCCATCCGCGCGACAGCCGCCGGCTGATCTCCTGGACGGCCACCAGCGACCGCCCCGCACCAGCTTCCACCTCAACACCGCAGAGAACCATGCCATGTCCAAATCAGTCGCCATCGTCACCGGTGCAAGCGCGGGAATCGGAAATGCTGCGGCCCTTCGGTTGGCGCACGACTTCGGCGCCATCGTGCTCGCGGCGCGCAATGCGGAGAAACTGGCCGAGGTCGCCCGGCAGGTCGAAACGATCGGCGCCGAACCGCTTGTTCTCGACCTCGACCTGGCGGTTCCCGCAGCCGCTGAGATCGTCGTGACGACGGCGCTTGATCGTTTCGGCCGGATCGATGCCCTGGCGAACATCGCGGGCGCCGTGGCCAGCCTCGATGTGTTCCAAATGACCGACGATCAGTGGACGGCGGGCATGGCGCTCAAGTTTCACGGCGCGCGCCGGCTGACGATCCGCGCCTGGGATGCCCTGAAGGCGTCGAACGGAGCCGTCGTGTTCATGTCGGGCAATGCCGCCGACACTCCCAAAGCCGGCGCGGCGGCGATCGGCACCATCAACGCGGCGATCGAAGCGCTGGCCAAGGCATTCGCTGAGCGCGGCATTGCGGATGGCGTTCAGGTCAACAGCGTGTCCCCTGGCGCGGTCATGACCGATCGCCGGCGAGCCATGCTTGAAAATGCCGCAACTGCGAAAAAGATAACGCTCGATGACGCGAAACGGCAGTTTCTCATCCAAACCGGCATCAGCCGCTTCGGTGAAGCGAACGAGATCGCCGAGATGATCGCTTTCGCGGTGTCGCCTCCGGCGCGCTGGATGACCGGTACGGTGTTGCGCATGGACGGCGGCGAGGTGAAATCGCTCTGACGCGTTATCCAGGGAAGGTGAATGAAGCACCTCAAAACGCGGCGCAGCAGGCGGCACTACGGCCCAACTCCCGCGCGCATGGGATCAGCCTTGGGATCTGACATCGCATCCATGTCCAGGGCCGTGATCGGCTGATCGACAATGAACAGATAACAGGCCGCCGAGATCGTCCCGATCAATGCACCGACCACCAACGCCGGCACGAAGGACCCGGTCTTCTGCACAATCAGCCCGGTGACGGTCGGCGCCAGCGCACCGCCGAGATAACCGCCGAAATTCTGCACCGCGCCGACCGACGCGGTGCAGTTGGTCGGCACCGCGACCGAACTCAGCGCCCAGGCGCAGGTGCTGGTGACGTAAACCAGGAACAGCGAGACCGAAATGAAGGCGATGGCAAGCGCGTTGCTGCTGACATAAGCCGCCGCCACCGTACAGGCCGCCGTTCCCAGCAGGGAAATCGCCGCGGGATATTTGCGGCTCTTGACCGGCGCCACGCCGCGACGCACCAGAATATCGGCGATGTAGCCGCCGAGCACACCGCCGACTACGCCGCATGCGAACGGGATCGCCGCCGCCCATCCCGTGTATTTCACGCTCATGTGGCGCTCGATCTCGAGATAGCCCGGCAGCCACGCCGTGTAGATCCAGGTCAGATAGATGCAGCCGAAATAGCCGAACACCATGCCCCAGGTGGTGCGAAATCGAAACAGCAGCTTCCACTCGCGAAACGTGACCTTTGTTCGCTGGCCGGGCGGATCCCCCTGTGTGCGGTAGGTGTTCTCCTGCGGCGTCAGCGCAAGCTCTTCCGGGTTGCGGTAAATGAGATACCAGACCGCCGCCACGACCAAGCCAGCGACGCCCATGATCACGAACATCATCCGCCAGCCGAGGGCCAGCATCAGGAAGGTGAGCAGGGGCACGGCGATCGCTGTTCCCAGCGACGAGGCGCAGTTGAAGACGCCGGTGGCAAGGCCACGATCGCGCGGATTGAACCAGTCCCGCACCACGCGTGCCCCGGTTGGAAATTGCGGGGCCTCGCCGACACCCAGCAACAGGCGCGCGCTGAAAAACTGACCGAAGCTTTGCACCAGCCCGCCGAGCAGCTGCGCGAAAGACCACAGGCTGAGTCCCATTGTCAGCAGGATGCGTGGTCCCAGCCGGTCGACCATGGCGCCGGTGGGTAACTGCGAGAACGCATAGGCCCAAAGAAAAGCGGAGAGCAGGTAGCCCATATCCGCAATCGATAATCCGAGTTCCTCCCGGATCAGCGGATTGGCGACGGCCAAAGTCGCTCGGTCGATATAGTTGACCACACCCGCCACAACCAGCATCGCCAACGCGGTACGCTGAACCAATTTGAGGCGTGCTGTTGCCTGCTCCGCTCCGGACATTCGTTTCTCACCCTTTTTATTTTGTGCGACAGTAACGAGCACGTTCATCTCGAACCAGAGTGGAACGCGCCGGGGCTGGGTTGCTGGCCCGGCATGGCCTTCACTTCTGCTTGAGTGACTGCAAAGCGATCTTCGCCAGGCGGCACGGCCTCGATGAACCGCGCCGACCGGCAATTCCGTCACCATGTCCTGATGTTTCCGACTCAGACGATGACCATCCCGGCGTCCTGTCGCCGGCTTTCGGGGAAGCGGATTGATCGCCTCGGCCGGCGTTATTTTGCCGCGCGGCCATCAACAGGTTGTGGCTGGCCCGTTCCAGGTCTAAATGGGAACTACGCTAACGATGGCGAATTGACCGATATGACCATCAGGGGACTGACATGAATTCGAAACTGGCTCTTGCAGCCGCAACCTTCACGCTGGCTGTCACGACAGGCCTGATCGGTGGCTCCACGCCGAGCCAAGCTTCAGGCAACCTGCAATGGTGCGCGCAGAACGTCACCTACAATATCAGCGGGGACTGCTCCTATGCGTCGTTCGCCCAATGCCAGGCCACCATCAGCGGCATCGGCGGCGACTGTATCCAGAACCCGCGCCTCGCCTACGATCCGTCCTATGACGAGCCCCGCGGCGGCCGTGCGCAAAACCGCAGGTGGCGCAACGGCGGATACTAAGGCCTGCAGGACACGCGTTTGAACCCGTAGCCCGGATGAGCCAACGGGGTCCGCGCAAAGCGCGGCCCGATGACACGGTCCGCGACATCCGGGAACGGTGCGTGAAAAGTCCCGGATATCGCTCCGCTCATCCAGGCTACGAATTGCGAACGACTACGAACGGAGCATCACTCCCCTCACAACAAATCCGCCAGCGCCGCGCGCATCTCGCTTTCCAGTTGCGTGATGGTGAAGGGCTTAGTGATGAGGCGCGTGCCCGGATCGAGCACGCCGTTGTGAACGATGGCGTTGCGGGTGTAGCCGGTCATGTAGACCACGCGCAGGTCAGGACGGCGTGAGAGAGCATCGGCGGCCAGGCGGCGACCGTCCATCACCGGCATCACCACGTCAGTAAGCAGTGCCACCACTTCGGGATGGGCATCGAGCATGCTCAGCGCCGCGGCAGCGTTCGAGGCCTCCACCGCCTCGAAGCCGATGTCGCGCAGCGCCGCCACCGCAAAAGCGCGCACGCCGTCTTCGTCTTCCACCACCAGGATCTTCAGCTTGCGCTGGATCGGCGCGGGGGCCGCGGGCCTCACGGCATCCTCCGGCGCACCACCGCTGTGGTCACGCGGCAGGTACAGCTTGACGGTGGTGCCGGTGCCGGGTTCGCTGTAGATCTTGATGTGGCCGCCGGACTGCTTGACGAAGCCGTGGACCTGGCTCAGCCCCAGACCTGTGCCCTGCCCGACATCCTTGGTGGTGAAGAACGGATCGAACGCCTTCTGCGCCACCTCGGGCGGCATGCCGGTGCCGGTGTCGGTGACAGCGATCAACACATATTGCCCCGGCACCACCTCGTGATGCTCG
Organism: Hyphomicrobiales bacterium; assembly: GCA_041424235.1. Classification (GTDB taxonomy): domain Bacteria; phylum Pseudomonadota; class Alphaproteobacteria; order Rhizobiales; family Xanthobacteraceae; genus Bradyrhizobium_A. The sequence goes on along the minus strand of JBGMOD010000011.1, from coordinate 15,007 downwards.
TCGGCATAAGCCTGGTCGAGCGCGGCATTGGCGGTCTCCAGTGTCAGCTTGCCACCACCAGGCATGGCATCGCGGGCGTTGACGGCGAGATTGACGATCGCACTCTCGAGCTGCGGCACGTCGACCAGCGCCCGCCACACGCCACCGCCGAGCACGGTTTCGATCAGAACGGTCTCGCCGAGGCTGCGGCGCAGGATTTCAGAGACGTCGGTAACGCACTTGTTGATATCGGTGGATTTCGGTGCCAGTGGCTGCAGCCGCGAGAACGCCAGCAGCCGGTGGGTCAGCGCCGCCGCGCGATTGGCGCCTTCCAGGGCGCGGCCGGCCAGATCCTGCAACCGCGGCTCGCCGGCCCCGAGCTTGCGCGACAGCATGTCGAGATTGCCGACGATGATCGACAGCATGTTGTTGAAGTCGTGCGCCACACCGCCGGTCAACTGTCCCAGCGCCTCCATCTTCTGCGCCTGGCGCAACTGGCCCTCGGCGCGCTCGCGGTTGGCCATTTCGGCGGCGAGCGCAGCGTTGCGTTCTTCCAGCGCCCGTTCCGAGTGGCGCGCCGACAGCGTCACCAGCCGGCCCAGCACCGCCGAAGCCAGCAGCGCCACCAGGATGACGGCGAGTGCGATAAGGCGCTGCCGCTCGGCCACGTGCTGGCGCTCCAGCAGCAGCGTGCGCTCGGCCTGGTCGAATTGCCCGGCCAGTTCGCGGATCCTCCGCATCAGGTCACGACCGGTATTGGCCTTGACGATCGCGTCAACCTCGGCGGTGCGGCCGGCGCGGCGCAGGTCGATGGTCTGTTTCAGCTCCGCCTGTTTCTGTGCGATCAGCGGATCGAGCTGCGTCAGCAGCTCGAGATGCGCCGGGTTGTCGGCCACCAGGGCGCGGAGGTTGCGCTGCACGACCGGCAGTTCGCGCAAGCCGTCGGTGTATGCGCTGAGATAATCCTCGTTGCCGGTCAGCAGATAGCCGCGCTGTCCGGTCTCGGTGTCGGTCACCGCGCCGATCAGCGCCGCCACATTCTGCCGGACCTCGATGGAATGAGCGGCCCACCCTTCCGCAGTGTTGGCGCTGAGGGTCGCGATGATGGCCGCGATGCCGGCCAGCACCAGCAACAGGAACGCGACCACGATGCCGGTGCGCCGGCGACGGTCGCTGGTGTCGGCAGAGCGGGAATCCGAGAAGCCGGGCATGACGACGAAGGGGGCCGAAGGGAGACAAAACGGACAACGGGAGAACGACAGTACACGAACAAACCGGCCAGACCACCGGATTCCCGCGCCCGGGGCACAGGAATTGTGGCGTTGCCGGCGAGGACCGCCGCTCCCGCCATCATCCTGCACCGGGCGCCGCACGGGAAAGCCTGTCGGAGCGCCCGCTCCCTACGCGTTCCCCACACGGAACATTGGCGCGCATGCGGTGTTGAACCGCCGAGTTTGGCGACTGGAGAGCAAACGATGTCGATCCTGAAATGGGCCCTGATCTTTCTCGTGGTGTCGATCATTGCCGGCCTGCTCGGCTTCACCGGCGTGTCGGTGGTGTCGGCCGATATCGCGCGGTTCCTGTTCTATGTATTCGCGGCGATCTTCATCGTGCTGCTGTTGCTGGGTTTGACGATTTTCAGGGCTTGAGGGGGCCGGGTGCCCCGTTCGCTGATCACGACACACGTTCAAGTCATCCCCCACCGTCACTGCGCGCCACCGTCGCCCCGCGACGGTGGCGTCGGCATTTTGCATCACGCCCTCGCCCCACCAATGGCTGTGGACGCGCGGGCGGGCGATCTCGCGCCATCGGCCTCATCAGTGCTATTGCAGACGGTGCGATCGCAGGCTCGATGCCAACCCCTTGAGCCGGATCGCGGATTCAGGCTGTCGATTGACCAATTGCCTATCCGGATTGCCGTCGCTACGAGTATTGCGTGCTGAAATCATTGCTGACATGCGCCGCTCTTGTTGTGATCACCGCGTCGACGCCGGTGCAGGCCGATGCGCTCAAGCTGTCGCAGATGCCCGATCCGCGCGGCGAGTTCATCCGCCTGTGTGCGCCGTTCATGGCGCAACGCTACATGCACCCGGAGAGCATTTGCGATTGCCTGCAGGCGAGCATCCGCGACAAGATCGCCGATCCGGACATGGTCGATGCGGTGCTCTACGGCATCACCGAACGCGGCGTGCCGACCATCTTTGCGCTGTCGCTGCCGGAAGCCAAACGTCCGCTGATCGACCAAGTGATGTCGTCGGTGGCGGAGCCGACCATGGCCTGCATGTTCGGCAATGCGGATGCGGCCCGGCAGTTACGCGCGATTCCTAAGGACGGCGCGCCGGCACGACCACCAACCGAGATCGATCTGACACCGTGATGCACAGGACCGGATATCCAGACGTGAGACCGTACGCACCCCGCATCAAACCTTGGTCTATCCTGCTTGGGCCCGCCCTGCTCGCAACGATCACCCTGCTTGCCGCGATCCGCCCCGCGGCGGCCGAGATGTCCCGGGAAACCTCCATCAGCGCGGGCTCGTTCTTCGCGGCGGCCGCGACCTGCGAGCGGCACGGCGAGATCCTCACTGGCCAGGTCGCGCCCATGATGAAGGATATCGACAAGCATCTGTCGCGCAACAACCGCCACTGGATCGCCGAGGGTTATCGGCGCGGTTTCGAGAAAGCCGCGGTCTACATTCCCGACGAGAACAAGAAGGAGTGGATCCCCTTTACCGTCGGAAGCGACGAATGCGAGCGCGTGCAGGGCGTACTCGACGAGTACAAGGCGATTCTCGCGCCGCTGCGCACCGAGACGCCTGCCAAATAAAGCGCGGCAGGTTTCGGCGTCACGACCGGGCGCGCCGGCCTCACATTCCCGTCATCGCCCTTCCGACAAAATCGCCAAAGGAAAATCGCTGAGGGAACGACGTCACGGCGGCCCGTGTTGACCCATCGTCGTCAGATCGAAAGATCGACTCAACGGGAGATCCGCCATGCGATCCATCGTCCGTCACGCCGCAGTCGCGGCGGGTTTGTTTGTTGCATCGACAGCGTTCGCGGCCGCCGCGGGCGCCAGCAGCTCCGCTGGTTCCGCGACCGGCGCAGCCCCCGCCGGCGCCGCCACCAGCAGTCCCGCGGTCACCCCGCAAAACCCGGGCTCCGCCGGCATCACGCCGGCACCGGGCACATCGTCCTCCACCACCACGGGCATGGGCACGGGGTCCGGCACCACCACCAATCCGAACCTCAACCCCGGCAACACCAACCAGCCCGGCGTGCCGAACACCTCGACACCCGGGACGATCGGCACCGACGCCTCGCCGAGCGGCCTGCCCGGCGACGATCCCAGCCATCCTGGATATCCGGCCAAGGTCGGCCAATAGCAGAGATCCACAACTCACACGCGCGATCGCTGGCGCAAGCCAGCGATCAGATGATCCGACAGCAGCGACGCCGATCGCGACAGATTGGCGGCCCGATGCAGGCGGATATCGGCGGCCGGCAGTCGCGGCAGCCCGTCGCGTTCGGACAGCGGGCGCAACCGCGACGGGAAGGTGCCGGATTTGAAAACCGTCACCGCGAGGCCCTGCGCGACAATCGATTCCACCGCGGTCGAGCTGTGGCTGACGAACGCCAGCCGCCACGGCCGCCGGGCGGCATCCAGCGCCTCCACGGCCCATTTGCGAAACAGGCAGCCTTGCGGATAGAGCGCCACCGGCAGCGGGTCGATCGCCTCCGCAGCATGCGATGCGCCCGCGGCCCACACCGCCCGCTCGCGCCGCAGGAACACGCCGTCGCCGCGGCCCTGCGGATGCATGGCGATCACCAGGTCGAAAGCCTCGCCCAGCCGCGCCGGCATGGTGCCGGTCAGGCCTGTCTCCATTTCGACATGGATGCGCGGATAGGCGTTGACGAAACCGGCCAGCAGCGGCGGCACGACCAGCGCGCCGTAATCATCCATGACGCCAAGCCGCACATGACCCTCGACCTTATGCGCGTGCAGCCGCCCGACCGCCTCCTCGTTCAAGGCCAGCATGCGCCGCGCAGTGCCGAGCAGGCCTTCGCCCGCCGCCGTGAGATCGACCTGCACCTTGGTGCGCAACAACAGCGCGGTGCCGAGTTGCTCCTCGAGGCGCTTGACCTGCATGCTGACCGCGGACTGCGTGCGATTGAGCATCGCCGCGGCGCGGGTGAACGAGCGATGCTCGGCGACCGCGACGAACGCCTTCAGACATGCGAGATCGAGAACCGGAAAGGTCATTTCAATTTGTGATAAGATCCATCAGATATATTCGATTCCTTGATTATCCGCCGGCGCTACGATCCGCACAAGAACCAAGTTCGGAGCGGGGAGCGCAGATGGGCGAGATCTGGGGTGTATTGGCGGCCGTGGTTTCGAGCGCGCTGGGCGGCACGTCGATTGCCGCCACCCGCTACGTGGTCGGCGCCTGCGATCCGCTGGTGCTCGGCGCCTTCCGCTTCGGCCTCGGCTTCATCTTCCTGCTGCCGGTCGCATTGATGCTGCGGGAACGCTGGCCGCCGGCGGCTGACTGGCCGCAAGTGCTCGGGCTCGGCGTGCTGTTCTTCGGGCTGTTTCCGATCCTGTTCAACGCATCATTGCTGTTCACGACATCCGCACGCGGCGCACTGGCCTTGTCGACGCTGCCGCTGCTCACCATGGTGGCGGGCGCGAGCCTTGGCATCGAGCCCTTGACCGCACGCAAGACCCTCGGCGTGCTGGTGGCAACCGGCGGCGTGGCGACCGCGTTGCTGTCCGATCTCGCCTCCGCACCGCCAGGCGCCTGGCGCGGTGACCTCCTGATGGTCAGCGCCGCGCTCTGCATGGCGCTTTACAATGTCTGGTCGAAACCCTTCATCCGGCGCTCAAGCCCGATCGCGTTCACCACCATGGGCATGGCGGCCGGCGCCTGTGGCCTGATCGCGATCTCGCTGGCCCGCGGCGGCTTCGCGCCAGTGGCCAATTTCGATGCGGCACAATGGGGCGCGGTGGCCTATCTCGGCGTGTTCGGCAGCGCCATCACCTTTTTCCTGTGGGCGTTTGCGCTCGGGCACACCACGCCGACCCGGGTCGCGATCTCGGTCACCGTCAATCCGATGACGGCGGCGCTGGTCGGCGCCGCGCTGCTGCATGAACCGATCCGCTGGAACCTGGTGGTGGGGCTGGTGACGGTGTTTGCCGGAATCGGGATCGCGACCACAGCGCGACGATCCGCCGGGCCGGTCAGTCGGTGTTCGGCGCCGCGAGAAAGTCCGTGAGCAGGTCTGCGGTCTGCTCAGGCATCTCCTCGGGAAAAAAGTGGCCGGCGCTGAGTGCAAATCCGTGCACGTTCCGCGCCCAGGCCCGCCATAGCGCGAGCGGCCCACCATCGGCGTCATACCAATGATTGAGCGCGCCTGCTCCGCTCCACAGCGCAAGCAGCGGCGCATTGATGCGCGTGCCCGCCGTGCGGTCCGCGTCGTCATGCGCGCGATCGACAGTGGCGGCGGCGCGATATTCTTCACAGATGGCGTGAACGTGCGCCGGATCACGCAACGCATCGACATAAGCCGCGCGTACGTGCGGGCTGAATGTCGCGGCGGACGAGCCCCACTGTGTCAGCGCATCATCGATAATCGCCTCTGGCGCCCCAAGCAGCAGCCGTTCGGGCAGCGGCGCCGGCTGCGCCAATAGTGACCACGGCCAGAAGCCGAGCGCGAGCCGGGTATCGGCGCGCGACCACGCATCCCATCCGGTGACGATGTCGAGCACCGCCACGTGGGTAACTCGCGCGGGATGATCCAGCGCCATCCGATAGGCGACGCGGCCGCCGCGATCGTGGCCGACCACCGCAAACCGTGCGAAGCCGAGTTCGTCCATCATCCGAACCAGATGCTGCGCCATAGCGCGCTTGCCATGGGCCGCATGATCCGGCGCATCGCGCGGGCAGCTGCTCTGCCCATAGCCGGGCAGATCCGCGCACACCACATGAAAGCGACGCGCGAGCCGCGGACCCACGTCGCGCCACATCAGATGGGTTTGGGGAAAGCCGTGCAGCAGCAGAACCGGATCACCTTCGCCGGCGTGTCGCACGAAGATGTCGAGGCCACCGGCGTCGACGTGGCGGGACTGGAAGTTTTTGAAGAAGGAGTGGGAGGCATCGTGGACCATGGGACCGGACTCAGACTGTAGCCTGTAGCCCGGATGAGCGAAGCGATATCCGGGATTCCACGCAAGGATCGTCCCCGGATGTCGCTTCGCTCATCCGGGCGACAAGAGCAAAATCTAGCAGCCCGTATAACGCGGGTTCGGTCCTTCGTGCAGTTCCTTGAGATAGGCGAGACCGAACACGGCCAGCTCATGTGCATCGGTCTGTCCGGCCGCGGTCAGCTTTTCGATATAGCCGTTGATCTTTTCGCGCGACTCCGCAAGCCGGAGCTCATCCAGTGGATGAATCAGATTGTAGGTGCTGAGAACCCGCTCGATCACGTCGTTCATCGAAACCTCCGAATTGGCGACCCGATAACCGCGGCGCACTGTCATGGTTCCTCCACGTCGTCCGCGCATGGCACAGCCGCAGTCCTCACGGGTGCATTAAAAAGGCGGCCCGCGCGCGGGCCGCCTCTCAGCGATTGTCTTTTTTATTATCGTTCATGGCATCGCTGTTGACCGATTCCCTTATCCAATATTCGCGGTCAGTTTGTTCCAGGTCAGGCGGATATTGTCGGTTACTCGCCCCCACTCGCTCGCCGCTATATCCCAGTTGACGATCTGGCCGCGCTGCGCAGTGGCGGGCCCGCTGGCGACTGTCGATGTCGCCATGGTGTCATGCACATAAACCACGGACACCATGAGCAGGCAGCCCAGAATCATTCCAAGAAACGTTCGCATCGTTCCCTCCTCAAACGAAAAAGTCGGGTCTGCAATGCGGATACGGCCTGTTTTGTTCCACGGAGATCATCACGGTTCCTTGGGCACATTCTTGTTGGATCCGTGGACCGGCCTCTGGGCGGTTCCCCGGGCGACACTTCGATCCGCAGCGAAACGTCCGGTCGCAACAGGGGCTATTGCGGGGCGTTGTGTCCGGGACGGATCGAAGCCGGCCGCAGCATCCGCTGCACACCGGCGTCACGACGAGGAGCCCCCATGCCAACCACCATGATGAAAGTGCGAACCGCCATGCCCACAACTTACCCCGACGCGACGCCCAAGGCGACCGGCACTGCGGCGACATCGACGCTGGCGACCTCGCTCACCCTCGCCGCCATGAGTCTCGGCTATGGCGTGGTCCAGCTCGACGTCACCATCGTCAACACCGCACTCAACAGCATCGGCACTGCGCTCGGAGGCGACGTTTCCCGCCTGCAATGGGTGGTCTCGACCTACACCATCGCGTTCGCGGCGCTGATCCTCACCGCCGGTGCGCTCGGCGACCGCATCGGCGCCAAGCGTGTGTTCATGGCGGGGTTCGCCATTTTCACCGCCGCCTCGCTGCTGTGCGCGCTGGCGCCGTCCACCACCATCCTCATCATCGCACGCGCCCTTCAAGGCCTCGGCGCAGCGATCCTGGTGCCGAATTCCCTGGCGCTGCTGAGCCACGCCTATCCCGACGACAAGGCACGCGGACGCGCGGTCGGAATCTGGGCTGCGGGCGCGAGTCTGGCGCTGACTGCCGGGCCTCTTGCCGGCGGCGCGCTGATTGCGCTGTCGAGCTGGCGCGCAATTTTTCTGGTCAATCTTCCGATCGGCCTGGCCGGATTGTGGCTGTCCCTGCGCTACGCCAGCGAGACCCCACGATCGTCGCATCGCGATGTCGACTGGTTTGGCCAGATCGTGGCAATCGCAGCGCTCGGTGCGCTTGCCGGTGCGCTGATCGAAGGCGGCGCAATCGGCTGGCTTAATCCGCTGGTGCTGGCGGCATTTGCCGGGGCGATCGTGTTCGCTCTGCTATTCGTCCTGCAAGAGCGACGCGCGGAGCAGCCGATGCTGCCACCGTCATTGTTCGCCCGGCCGATGTTTTCGCGCGCCGCGCTGGTGGGACTGCTGGTCAACATCGCGTTCTACGGCCTGATCTTCGTTTTCAGCCTGTATTTCCAGCGCATCACCAAGCTGTCGCCGCTGGCCACCGGGCTCGCCTTCCTGCCGATGATGGGCGCCGTACTGCCGGTCAACCTGATCGCGCCCCGGCTGGCGGAGCGCATCGGCGCGCCGGCCACGATTGCAGCGGGCGCCGGGCTCGCGGCACTCGGCTGCCTCGCATTGCTCGGCATCGGCAGTGAAACGTCCTATGCCGCAACCTGCGCGCAACTCGTTGCGATCGGCGCAGGGCTCGGATTGCTGGTGCCGCCCATGACCTCGACCCTGCTCGGCAGCGTGGAGAAATCCCGTGCGGGCGTTGCCGCCGGTGTGCTCAATTCCACCCGACAAACCGGCAGCGTCATCGGCGTGGCGCTGTTCGGCTCATTGATCGGCGAATCCGGCAATTTCATCCACGGCGCGCACCTCGCGCTGGTGATCTCGGCGGTGCTGTTGGTTGTATCGGGAGGAGTGATTTGCGCGCCGCACCGTCGGAGCGGAAGTTGATTGGTCCAGGCATCTCATCGCTCTCAGCCGTGACTTTTGGGCGGCCCGTCCGTCAAGGCGTGGATGCCCCCGCGGCTCGGCTCTCCCGAGTCGCCGACCAAGTGCGGGCATGACGGCTTTGGGTGAGGTCTGCGCCTCGCACAAAATGCGATGTGAGGAAGAGCGCCCGGCCGAACGCTTCCGACTCCACTCTCACTCGTCATTGTCGCCGTCGTCCTCGTTCGGCCTCACCGCGGCCGGCGGAGCGACCGGCTGCGGCGCCCGCGCCACGGGTTTCGACGGGGTCAGGCGTTGCGGCTTGCCGGGCACGGCCGCCGGCTTGGTCTCGGTCTGCTGCATGCTGGCCTCGGCATCGAACACCGCGCGGCATCCGCTGCTCAGCGACGTCATGTTCTGGCGCAGGCACACCACGATGCGATCGGCGTCGGGGATCTGGCTACCGCAGAGACGGAACACATCGGGCGTGCAGGCGAGTTGTTGCGCCTCGGTGCCGCGGTTCTCGAGGGCATGAGACTTGGAGAGACCGGCAATGCCGGAGGTGAATGCTGTCAGCGTGATCATCGACAGAATGCTGAACACGTTGCGAATACGCATGAGTTCCGACCTTCCTGCTGGGCTCGCTAAAGTTTGACTACATGTCGCCTGACTTGCGGTGTCCCCGATACGCGTTTGAATAATCACTCGCGCTTGAACGATCGCTGTTATCTGGTTCGTTGACCCTGGCCTGGACGACCATTCCTGGACATCCGCCGATTGACTGGCGCTGCAAAAGGCCGGGGACAGAGGCGCGATTCAAAAGGCTCGGACGCCTCCGTTTCCATGACAGCCCGCGCCGCGCCAATCCGTCCGCCCGATCCTCGAATGCTCGCTGCCACGCCCTGACCATGCAAGCGCAAAAGCTGGGCATTGTGAGGGCGTAACCGGCATACCGATCAAGAACACGCGACAGTCCGCCGTGGTTCCCAGACCGAATCGTGACATTCCGGGTCAAGATTTTGCCAGGTCAGGATTTCGCACCGTCGCGATTGCACTTTAAATCAAGCGGGCGCGCCGCAGCATCACGCTACACAATACGCAGCGGCCACATCACGCCGGAGGCCACTTCGGGCTTTCCCTGCCACGGACCACACCCTATAAAAGATGGGAACACCCGAAACGGCAGGTACTGACCGGAAGGCAGGCAGATGGCTCCAGGCGCATGACATCAGCGAAATCCTCAGCCCCCAAGGCGCAGCCGCTCAAATCCAAGGCGCTGAAATCGGACACTCTGAAGTCAGAGGTGCTGAAGGAGGCGCCGAAGTCGCAAGCGACGAAGGCAAAAGCGTTGAAGGAGGCAGCTTCGCAGGATTTCGCCGACCAGCAGGCCCGCTGCCTTGCCGATCTCGAAGCGACGCTGAAATGCATCGAGGGGCGCTGGAAACTCGTGATCCTGTCGCGGCTGTGCAACGGCGCGGTGTTGCGCTTCTCGGAACTGGAGCGCGCCATCCCCGACGTCTCGCAGAAAATGCTGATCCAGCAACTGCGCGATCTCGAGCAGGACGGCATCGTGGCTCGCATCGTTCATCATCAGATTCCGCCGAAGGTGGAATATACCATGACCGAGATCGGCACCGCGCTCGGACCGGTGTTCCAGGCGCTGCTGGATTGGGCTACGCTGCGCAAGGAAGGACGCGCCGCAGTCCGCAAGCGCCAGGTGATCGCCGCGAATCGCGCGCGCAGCCAGCGCAAGCGCACCGGCAAAACGCTGCGATAGCGACGACGCAGACCTGCAGCCGCATCCGCGTCGCTGAGGGGAGTCTCGTTTGGAGTCGTGCAAATTTGGAAGGCTTGTAAATCTGGACGTCTCGCCAATCTGGGAGGCTTGCAGATTTGGAGGGTTTGCAAACCGAAGCCTGCGACATCGATGCGCGGGTGGGCGATCGATGCGGAGTTTACATTTGACTCGTACCCGCCAACTGGGATGATCGGCAGATCTCCGCGCAGGAAAATTTCAAAACCAAGCGCTGAAACAACATTTCCTGTCGAAGCGCGATTGGTGAGTGCACTCACCATCGTGATGCCGAAGTCCCGCCGCACTTCTGGCGGATAAATGGCAAGCGCGCGGTGGATCGTTGCAGTTGGGACTTTTCCCGGAACCGCATTTACTGTATAAAAGACAAGAACATACGAAAAGTATGATACCCACCAAAAAGTAAGTATGGCGGGATCATGGGGACCATGGACATATAAGGACGCAGTTCCGGTGGTGGCGCAGAACGCCGCTCATCATCACAGTGACTATCATCGCAGTGATCCCGGAACAGATCGATACCGCGACAGCGGCAAGGCGCGCCGACGATGTCCAATCAATGCATGCTCGGGTGGATCCAGTAAGCCATGGTGAATTTCTTCATTCAACGTCCGATCTTCGCATCGGCGATCGCCGTCATCATGGTGCTGGCAGGCGCCATCTGTTATTTCCTGCTGCCGGTGTCGCAATTCCCCGACATCACGCCGCCACAAGTGGTGGTGAGCGCCAACTACCCCGGCGCCAGCGCGCAAGTCGTCGCAGACACCGTCACCACGCCGCTCGAGCAGCAGATCAACGGCGTGCAGGGCATGACCTACATGTCTTCGACCAGCTCGAACGACGGCTCCTCGACCATCACCATCACCTTTGATGTCGGCTATCCCTTGGATATCGCCGCGGTGGACGTGCAGAACCGCGTGTCGCAGGCGGCCCCCGTGCTGCCGGCGATCGTCAACCAGGCCGGCGTCATCATCAAGAAGCAGAATCCGAACTTCGTGCTGATCGTCAACCTGATCTCGCCCGACGGCTCGGTCGACCCGATCGGTCTCAGCAACTACGCCTACCTGCAGATCCAGGATCCGCTCAAGCGCATCCCCGGCGTCGGCGACGTGCAGATCTTCGGCGAGCGGCGCTATTCTATGCGCGTGTGGCTCGATCCGGACAAGCTTGCCAATCTCGGCATCACCGCGGTCGACGTGCAGAACGCCATTTCCGAGCAGAACGTGCAGGTGGCGGCCGGCAAGATCGGCCAGTCTCCTTCGCCGCCCGGCACGGCTTTCGAGCTGCAGGTCAACGCGCTCGGACGCCTGAGTGATCCCGAACAGTTCAAGGACATCGTGGTGCGGGCCGATCCGCGCGACGGCGCGGTGGTGCGCTTGCGCGACGTGGCCCGCGTCGAGCTCGGCGCGCTGTTGTATTCCTCGACCACGTTCTCCGCCGACAAGCCGACCGTCGTGCTCGGCGTGTTCCAGATGGCTGGGTCGAACGCCCTCGACCTGCAGCACAACGTCGCCAAGAAGATGGAAGAGCTGTCCAAGCGCTTCCCCAAGGGCATCGCCTACGAGATGAAATACGACACCACGCGGTTCGTCTCGGCCGCGATGCGTGACGTGCTGGTCACGCTCGGCGAAGCCCTGGTGCTGGTGGTGCTGGTGGTGTTCATCTTCCTGCAGAACTGGCGCACCACCATCATCCCGACCATCGCCATCCCGGTGTCGCTGATCGCCACTCTGGTGGTGATGAAGATGCTCGGATTCTCGCTCAACATGCTGAGCTTGCTCGGCATGGTGCTGGCGATCGGCCTCGTGGTCGACGACGCCATCGTGGTGGTCGAAAACGTGGAACGGCAGCTCGAAGCCGGGCTGCAGCCACTGGCCGCCGCCCGCAAGGCCATGAGCGAAGTTACCGGTCCCATCATCGCCACCACCGCGGTGCTGATGGCGGTGTTCATCCCGGTGGCCTTCATCCCCGGCGTCTCCGGGCGCATGTACAACCAGTTCGCGCTGACGGTGGCGATCTCCGTCGGCATCTCGGCGTTCAACTCCCTGACGCTCAGTCCGGCGCTCAGCGCCGCCTTCCTGCGCCACCGGCCGCCGATCGACTTCGTGCTGTTCCGCTGGTTCAACAACGGATTCAACTGGCTGTCGCATAAATATTCCGACAGCATTCGCTCGCTGGTGCGCTGGCGCTGGGCGATGTTCGCCCTGTTCATCGCCGGCGGCGTCGCCGCCTGGGCGATGTCGCTGCGCGTCCCCTCCGCGTTCCTCCCGGTGGAAGACCAAGGTTACTTCTTCGTGGTGATCCAGCTTCCGGACGGCTCGTCGCTGGAGCGCACCGACGCCGTCGCCGCCAAGGTCAAGGAAAAGCTGATGCAGGAGGCCGGCGTCTCCCACGTTATCTCGGTCAGCGGCTTCAACTTCCTCACCAATGCCGCGCAGTCCAACGCGGCGGTGGAATTCGCGATCCTCGCGCCATGGGAAGAACGAAACGCCAAGACCAGCGCCAGCAAGATCGTGGAATCGGTGCGGCCGAAACTGCTGCAGATGCCCGAGGCGTTCGTGCTCAGCTTCGAGCCACCGTCGATTCCGGGCCTCGGCACCACTGGCGGCTTCGAATTCCAGATCCAGGACCTCAACAACCACGGCGCGGTGGCGATCAACGAAGCCACGCAGGCGCTGATTGCGGAAGCCCGCAAGCAGCCGGAGCTCGACGCGCACCAGCTGTTCTCGTCGTTCTCGACCTCGACCCCGCAGTACGTCTACGACCTCGACCGCAACAAGGCGAAGCTGCTGGGGCTCAACCTGCCTGACGTGTTCAACACCCTGCAGATCTATCTGGGCTCGCTCTACGTCAACGACTTCAACCTGTTCGGACGCACCTTCCGCGTAACCATGCAGGCCGACAAGGATGCGCGCGCATCATCGACGGACATCTCCCGTCTTTATGTGCGCAATTCCGCCGGCGGCATGATCCCGCTGAATTCGCTGGGATCGCTGAAGCCGATCGTCGGCCCGGAGACGGTGACGCACTACAACAACTACGGGTCTGCTCTGATCAATGGCGGCCCCGCCCCCGGCTACAGCTCGGGCCAGGCGGTGGCCGCGATGGAGCGCGCTGCGGCAACCGCGCTGCCCCGCGACTTCGGCTACGAATGGACCGGCATCACGCTGCAGGAACAGAAGGCCGGCTCGATCGCGACCATCGTGTTCGGGCTCGCCTTGGTGTTCGTGTTCCTGATCCTGGCGGCGCAGTATGAGAGCTGGGCGATGCCGTTCATGGTGCTGCTCGCGGTGCCGCTGGCGCTGTTCGGCGCCATTGCGGCGCTCTGGTTGCGCGGCATGCAAACCGACGTCTATTCGCAGATCGGTTTCGTCATGCTGATCGGCCTGGCCGCGAAGAACGCCATTCTGATCGTCGAGTTCGCCAGGCGGCGGCGCGAGGAAGGCCTCGGCGTGGTGGAAGCAGCGATGGAAGCCGGCCGCCTGCGGCTGCGGCCGATCCTGATGACGGCGTTCGCCTTCATCCTCGGCGTCGTGCCGCTGATGATCGCGACCGGTGCAGGTGCGGCAAGCCGGCAATCAATCGGCACCACCGTGTTCGGCGGTATGCTGGCAGCGACTGTTCTGACGCTACTGTTCGTGCCGGTGTTCTACGCGGTGATTGAACAGATCCGGGAGCGCGCGCTGCACATCGAGGATGCGGCGCCGGCTCATGGGACACATGGACACGACCAGGCGAAAGCCGAGGCAGCGGAATAAAGTGGAGATTGGTGGGATGCGCAGTTGGAAATTGGGCCTGGGCGCCGTTGTCGCGGTCGCCGCAGTGGCCATCACCTATGTCGTGACCAAGCACGGCGTTCAGGTCGGTGAAAATCACGCCGGGGCGGCAAGCCCCGGAGGCTTCGCCATGCCGGTGCCGGTGACCAAGGTCGTGAAGAAGACGATACCGCTCTACCGCGAGTATTCGGCGCGAACGGAATCGATCCGCAACGTGACGCTGCAGGCCCGCGTTGCCGGCTACGTACAGTCGCAGCCGGCCATCGACGGATCCGACGTCAAGGAAGGCGACCTGCTGTACCAGATCGACCCGCGCGACTATCAGGCGGCGCTCGACCAGGCCAAGGCGCAAGCGCAGCGCGACGAGGCTGCGCTTGACTACGCCCAGTCGAACTACAGCCGCGGCTCGGATCTCGCCAAGACCGGCTTCCTCTCCAAGGACAGCTACGACCAGCGCGCCAGCACGCTGCACCAAGCGGAAGCGGCGCTGACCTCGGACAAGGCCGCGATCCGCACCGCCGAGCTCAATCTGAGCTACACCCAGATCCGCGCTCCGTTCGCCGGCCGCCTCGGCCGCAACCAGGCGCCCGTCGGCACGCTGATGAATGTCGCCGGCGCCGCGCTCAACACCCTGGTGCAGCTCGACCCGATCTACGTGACGTTCAACCCCAGCGAAAGCGACCTGGTGGATATCCAGAAGGCGCGCGCGCAAGGCAAGATTGCGACCGATCTGCTGCTGCCCGGCGACACCACGCCGCGTTACCACGGCGAAGTCACCTTCCTCGACAACACCGTGGACCGCGCCACCGGCACCATCACCGCCCGCGCCACCGTCAGCAACCCGGACTTCTCGCTGCTGCCGGGTCAGTACGCCCGGATCCGG
>JBGMOD010000010.1:0-21208 GCA_041424235.1 Hyphomicrobiales bacterium | reverse complement strand
ACGCGGCCGAGCAGGCCCTTGCCGACGGGAGTGTCGACGATGGCGCGGGTGCGCTTGACGGTCTGGCCTTCCTTGATCTCGCGGTCGGCGCCGAAGATCACGATGCCGACGTTGTCGGTTTCGAGATTGAGCGCCATACCGCGCGTGCCGTTCTCGAACTCGACCATTTCACCGGCCTGGACGTTGTCGAGGCCATAGACACGAGCGATGCCGTCACCAACCGACAACACCTGACCGACTTCCGAGACCTCGGCTTCCTGGCCGAAATTCTTGATCTGGTCCTTGAGAATTGCGGAAATTTCCGCGGCGCGGATGTCCATCAGCCTGCCTCTTTCATCGCGTGCTTAATCGAATTGAGTTTGGTGCGAAGCGAACTGTCGACCATGCGGCTGCCGAGCTTGACGACAAGCCCACCGATGATCGCGGGATCGACTTTCACATTGAGGGCGACGTCCTTGCCGGTCACTGACTTCAGCGCGGTCTTGAGGGCGTCGAGATTCTTGTCGCTGAGCGGCTCGGCGACGGTGACGTCGGCGGAGACTTCGCCCTTGAAGCGGGCCACCAGCTCGTTGAAGGCGCGAATCACGTCACGCACGGCAAACAGCCGGCGATTCGCGGTGAGCACACCGAGGAACTTGGCGGTGATGCCGCCGATGCCGGCCTTGGCGAGCACCGCGTTCAGGGCCTTCGCCTGCTCGTCGGCGGTGAAGACCGGGCTGCGCACCAGGCGCGCCAGGTCCGGATTGTCGGCGATCAGCTTGTCGAAGTTATCGAGATCGGCCTTGACGGCGTCGATGGATCTTTCATCGCGCGCGAGATCGAAAAGGGCCGTCGCGTAACGACCGGACACTCCAGAAACCGACGGATTATCTGCTGCCACGAATGCGCTCTATCTGGCTGTCGAAAGGCCAAGCACAGAGAGCGTCGCCACCGGAGGTGACAGGCGATCAAAGTCCTTGGAATTCAAGCGGGACTTCTATTTTCGGGCTGCAGGCAGAGTGCCGCCGCCGTTGAAAATCGCGGTTTGCTAACATAGGCAGCGCGCAGGTGCAACACGACCGCGTGATAGCAGTGATGGTTTGTCGCAGCGAACCTGTCGCGCCAATCCGCACGCCCGTGCAGATGTTTCAGAACGCTCGCTTCGGCTGTGCCAACGCTGTTCCCAAAGGGAACGCAAACCTGTCGTCGTTGCAACAGCTCGATCTTGATCGCGCGAGGTCGCCGCATGATCGGGATCTGGCACCCGGGGCAATATCCACCTCGGCACCGACGACATCGTCTGCCCTCCCGACGATGGCAACACGCCTTGCGAGACGCCTGAATGGCAAACCGCGACCGGGCACCGGATCACCGGGAGACTCACGCCTCCGTCCGCGATTCCCCCGCGCAGGACAAAAAGCGAATTGTTTTCAATCGCCTGTACCAGATGTCCATGCGCCGGCAGGCGCTGGGGCAAAACTCCCGGCCGTAACCGCGCCGGATCCCACCAGCGGAAAAACGTCGCTGGCCGGCCCAGCGTCCCCCTCAGCTCATGGCACCTTGCGATCTGCGCATAGCGGCGGCCCGGTCCGCCTCCACGCCCTTCTTCTTATGCAACCTTAATGAAATCTTGCTTCTGAAGTATTCGCACCAACTTCATGGTTAATGATCGGTTAAAGCAAAATATAGCGTAAGTTTATAAGATTAGTTCCAGTTTTGACGCAAATCTATGATGGTTTAGGGAACCAATTTGCGCGCCGCGATTACGCCTCATTGTCCGGTGTACGGTTCCGGCGTCCATGGGGTTGCGCGTTATAGCCAGCGATCCTGTCCTATTACGCTCTAATACGATCGAGGGAAAAGCTTGATGATTCGAAACCTTAATTTCCCGCCGTGGCGCGCCATGACGGTTCGCAATGTCATGACCGCAGCTGTCACCGCTTCGGTCCTCGTCGGGGGGGCATCGGCCGCATCCGCCAAATCCCACCGCGGCCATCACCATCATCGCCACCACCACGCCGAGGGCCAGGCCGACTGGCGCGAGTCCAACGCCTCCATCGGTTCAGCCCACACCTTCTCCGGCATGGCCTCCTACTATGGCAACGAAGCCGGCAGCCGCACCGCGTCGGGCCAGCGCTTCAATCAGAACGCCATGACCGCCGCCCACCGCACCCTGCCGTTCGGCACCCGTCTCAAGGTCACCCATGCCGGTCGCAGCGTGATCGTCACCATCAACGACCGTGGCCCCTTCATTCGTGGCCGGGTTCTGGATCTTTCGACCGGCGCAGCACGCGCGGTCGGCCTGACCGGTCGCGGCGTTGGCCGGATCGTCGCCGAAGTCCAGTAACGCGATCTTTTGATTTCAGTTCAGTAGCGTTGCGTACAGGTTGCGGTGCCCCCGCAGAGTCCTGACCGCCTGTCATCGTGCGAACGGTGACAGGCTTTTGTTTGCCTGTTCACACAGCAAGCACACTCACAGGAAGCTCTGCGGGTCGATATCGACCTCGAGCTTGAGATTGCCGGTGGTCTTGGGCGCCGCCGCCAGCCAGTCGCGTAAATAGGCCGAGAGATCGTAGCCGCGGGCCGACTTCACCAGGATGCGAAACCGGTAGCGGCCCTTGATCACCGCCAGCGGCGCCTCCGCGGGACCAAGCACCTGCACTTTCTCATCCATCGGCGCGATCGCGACGAGCTTTCGCGCGAACCCTTCCGCGGTCGGGCGATCCCCTGCCGATACGATCAGGCTGGCGAGGCGGCCGAACGGCGGATAACCGGTGCGCTCGCGCGCCTCGATCTCGGTGTCATAGAATGCCTCGCGGTCATTGGCGATCAGCGCCTTGATCACCGGGTGGTCCGGCTGATGGGTCTGCAGATAGCCGATGCCGCGGCCCTGCTCGCGGCCGGCGCGGCCGATCACCTGGTTGAGCAACTGGAACGTGCGCTCGGCCGCGCGCGGATCGCCGTTGCCGAGCCCGAGATCGGCATCGATCACACCGACCAGGTTCAGGCGCGGGAAATGATGCCCCTTGGCCACCAGCTGCGTGCCGATGATGACATCGACGCGGCCCTCGGCAATCTCGGTCAGCTCCGCGCGCATGGCCTCGATCGACGTGATCAGATCGCTGGACAGCACCATGCTGCGCGCCTCGGGAAACAGCGCCGCCGCCTCCTCCTGCAGCCGCTCGACCCCGGGGCCGATGGCGGCCAGCGAGTCCTCGGCGCCGCAGTGCGGGCATTGCTGCGGCCGCGGCGTCGAGAACCCGCAATGATGGCACACCAGGCGCTGGCGAAAGCGGTGATCGACCAGCCAGGCGTCGCAGATGTTGCAGGAAAACCGATGGCCACAGGCGCGGCACAGCGTCAGCGGCGCATAACCGCGGCGGTTGAGGAACAGCAGCGCCTGCTCGCCTCGCTCGATGGTGGTGCGCACCGCCTCCGCCAGCGGCGGCGAGATGAAGCGGCCCCGCGCCGGCGCCGCGCGCCGCAGATCGATGGCCTGGATGTGCGGCATGTGCTGGCCGCCGAAGCGCGACGGCAGCGCGACACGCTGATAGCGCCCCTTGCGCGCATTGACCTCGGTCTCGACCGACGGTGTCGCAGACGCCAGCACCACCGGAATCTTCGCGATGTGCGCGCGCACCACCGCCATGTCGCGGGCATGATAATGCGCGCCGTCGTCCTGCTTGTAGGCCTGGTCGTGCTCCTCATCGACAATGATCAGGCCGAGATCCGCGTAAGGCAGGAACAGCGCCGAGCGCGCGCCCACCACCACATGCGCCTCGCCGGCCGCGATGGCGGCCCAGTTGCGCGCGCGGGTGCGCGGCGTCAGTTCCGAATGCCATTCCAGCGGCCGCACGCCGAAGCGTGTCGAGAAACGATCGAGGAACTGGCCGGTCAGCGCGATTTCCGGCATCAGCAGCAGCACTTGCCGGCCGCGACGAATGGTTTCCGCGACAGCCTCGAAATACACCTCGGTCTTGCCGGACCCGGTGACGCCGTCCAGCAGCGCGGCACCAAAGCCGCCCTTGGCGACAAGGTCACGCAGCGCATCCGCGCCCTGGCGCTGTTCCGGTGAAAAGTCGGGCTCCGCGAAGGCCGGATCCGGCGCCGGTGGCGGCGGCGGCTTCGGCATCACCTCGACGCTCAGCGTGCCTTCATCGACCAGGCCATCGACCACGCCGCTGCTGACGCCGGCTTCGCGCGCCGCATCGGATTTGCCGTGCAGCAGGCCGTCGGACACCACCTCGATCAAGCGCCGCCGCGCCGGGGTCAAACGCTGCGGCGGCGCGCCCACCAGCCGCACGCCGAGCCGCACGCGTTCAGGTCCGAGATTTTCGCCCATGCGCAGCGACATCCGCAGCACCATGCCGCGCGCGGACAACGTGTAGGTCGACACCCAGTCGACGAAACTGCGCAGTTCGTCGCGCAGCGCAGGCGCCTCGAATTTTTCGCCGACGTCCTTCAGGCGATTGTGCAGGCGCGGTTCCGGATTGGCATTGTCGGCCCAGACCACCGCCATGGTGTCGCGCGCGCCCAGCGGAACACTGATGATGTCGCCGGGCGTGAGCTCCATGCCCGCGGGCACACGATAGGAATAGGTCTGGTTCAGCGCGACCGGCACCATGACATCGACGAAACGGGTCTTGCTGACGGAAGAAGCCATACGGCGAATCGGACTCGAGGAACGGGATATGCAATTTAGGATTCCCGGAAGGCGGGAACCAGCGCCAGGTTACGAAGTTGGATTTAATTCTGTCACAAATTTCCAGATCATTGTCCCGAGATCTGACTTCAGGAGATCTGACTTCAGCTCCAAAGTCTGGCTTCAAGTGATTGTCTTGAAAGAGTCATCTTCCCAAAGCAGCCCAACTCTCAATGATTCCGCAGATATACGCCGAGCGCTTTGCGCATGTCGGCCACATTGATCGCCGTGCAAAAGACATCACAGGATTGACGACCTTCACCGGTCTTGCCATTGATCGTGTCGGAATGCGTCTTGGGGTCCAATGAAAGTTGTTCGGTCCGTACGCCTTTGGTTCAGAGAAGGCACCTCCGACAAGGTTTATGAGGTCGACCTCATCGATCTCGAGCGCACGCCCGACGACCAGCGTTATCTCGTCAATTTCAGATACGGCCGACGCGGTGCGACGCTGCGGGACGGCACCAAGACGACGTCACCCGTCAGTCTCGACAAGGCTGAACGGCTCTACGACAGCGTCGTCGTCTCCAAGATCAATGATGGTTATCGCCGCACCGGCGAAGACGATGCGCCCACAGCGGTGTCGGGTTCCACAACCGATTCCGTCGCCGGTTCCGAACTGGACGGGCGCAGTGCGGAGCTGTTGAGACAACTGGACGCATGCCTGCGCGCGCCGTGGCCCGAGAAGCAACGCGACCGTCTGTTCTGGCGGCTCGGCGTCATCAGGCTGCAGGCCGCGACCCCGCAACTGGCCGCGATGGCCGAGAAGCTGACCCCGGCCGCGGCCAGCTACAGCCTGGTGCATGCGCTGGCCCGCTGTGGCGGCGCGGATGCCGTGGATATCCTGCGCCAGATCGCCGACGTCAACGTCAGCCATGTGACGCGCGACTATGCCGGCTATGCGCTGGTCAGCGACCTGATGGGAGCGAAGCGGCAGACATCCCGCCTCGCCTTGCCGCAGACAATGAACATCAACAACGCCAATGAAGTCGATGCGGCCGTGGCTGCGGCTGACGGACCGGCGCTGGTGCAGGCGCTTGTGGCCATCAGCGCCGAACAGCCCGGCTTCGCCAACCAATACCTGATCGCCCTTGCCCATCGGGCCCACGCCGATCCCGCGGCACGGGCCGCGCTGCTTGCGGCGCTGCGCGCCGTCAAGGCCAGGCCGCCGTTCGTGCAGGTGCTGCGCCGGCTGTTCAAATATGCCGATCTCACCGACGACGGCGCACTGTTCGCCGCAACCGCGCGGCAATTCGAACTCGCCCAACCGATGTATTCCAGGCGCAGCATTCGTCGCGGCAAGGTCTGGATCAACGAGACGCGCACGACGGTGCAATTGAACGAGGAGCAGGGCAGCGCCACGCCACGCATCGCGCTCTCCGACCAGACACTGCTTTACTTCAAGCGCCGCGCCTGGCGTTTGCTACGCAAACGCGCCGAACTCGGCCAGGATGCCTACACGGCGATGGCCAGCGAGCTGCTGCTGGCTTTCACCGATGCCGACGGCGACGCGCCGCGACAATGGAACGGCTATGCCTACATCGACAGGCGCTACCAGAGTTACCCGCGATCGAGCGATGCGTTGCGCCGGGTCTGGAGCGCCAGCCATGTCCTGCATGCCGTGGCCCCGACGAGCCGCTTCGACGCCAATGCGCTGACCCATCGCCATGACGGCGCGATATCGCCGTCGCAGCGCGGCGAGGCTTTTGCGGATCTGTGGGACGCCCAGCCGGAGCGGCTGCTGCGGATTGCGGGGCATGCGCGCAACCGGCCCACCGCACTGTTTGCCGTCAATGCACTGACCCACGGGCCTGCACGCCCCGAAGCGCTGGAGACTGCCGCCATCGCCGGCCTGCTCGGCTCTCCCTATGCGGAGGTCGGCCAGCTTGCGCTGTCGATCGCCCGCAGGCTGGTCGACGCCGGCAAGACCGATGGTCCGCTGGTGACGGCTCTGCTGGGCGCTGCTCTCCAGGAGTTGCGGGAGCTCGGCATCAAGGCCATCGACGCGCGGACCGAATGGCCCTGGTCGGACACTCCGCTAGCGCTCGCAACCATGACCAGCGCCCATGAGCATGTCCGCCAGTCCGCGCAGCGCTGGCTCGGCGAGCGTCCGCCCACGCAGCATCAGCGCGCGCAACTGACACAAGCCTTCGCGACCTGGCTCGCCCGCTTGCCGGGCGAACTCGACACCACGCAACGCGACGGCCTGCGATTCGTGGTGTCATTGCTTCCGCTGCTGTGGCCCGCACATGATTGCCCGCTGGCGCCGGAAGAGATCGAGGCCCTCACCGGCCATGCGTGTCCCGAGGTTCAGGCCGCCAGCATCCAGTTGCTGGCCGTGACATCGATTCGGCCCGAGGACCTGCCTGAGCCGTTCTGGAATGCGATCCTGCAGGCCTCCGCGCCGGAAATTCGCGCCGCGGCGATGATCCTGCTCGGCCGCCTCGATCCGGCGTCGCTGGCCGATCATCAGCAAACCGTGCTGCTGGCCGCGACCAGCACCCACGCCGACCTGCGGGCGGCAGCACGGCCACTGGTTGTCCGCCTGGCCACGGCCAACGCAGACTTCGCCGCGCAGCTGCGCGACATCCTGATGACCGCGCTGTTTCATGCGGAGCCCGCCGAGGGCCACGCCGCCGACATGGTCCGGCTTTTTGTCGACAGCCTGCCGCAGGCGCTCGCGGCCATCGACACCGGCACGCTCTGGCGTCTGCTCCAGGCGAAAGCCAATGGCGCCCGTTTCCTGGGGACCCGCGTGCTGGAGACCAGCGATCCCGCGCGGCTGTCAGTGAAGCAGATCGCGAGACTGGGCAATCATCCGTTTGCCGCGGTGCGCCGCTGGGCCCTGCGCGCGTTCGAGAGCGACGAGGCCCGCTTCCGTGCCGCACCGGAAGACGCGGTGCTGCTGGTCGAGAGTGAATGGGAAGATGTGCGCTCGGCCGCGATCGCCCGCTTCACCGCGTGGCCGGCCGACGCGTTGCCGTCAGCGGCGCTGGCGGTGATGGCGGATTCGAACCTGCCGGCCGTACAGGACGGCGCGCGGCAATTGCTGCGGCGACGGCTGGCCGATGAGGACGCCGGCCCGGTGCTGTCGCGCGTGCTGGAACATCCCTCCGGCAACTTCCACCTCTTCGTCACCGAACTGATCACCGATCAGGTGCTGGCCGACCCCGGCGTGTTCGACAAGTTCCTGATCCAGGCCCGCATCATCCTGATGCAGATCAATCGCGGGCGCATCGCCAAGGACCGCGTGTTCGCGGCCTTGCGGCGCGAAGCTCTCGCCCGGCAGGATCGCGCCGTCGCGATCTGGCGGCTGCTGCATGACCTCACGCTGAGCGCCATTGCGCGCGACAAGGCGCCAGCATTGCTGATCCTGCGTGACATCGCCCACGCGTGGCCCGACATCGCCTTGCCGATCGGTTTGGCACCGGCACGATTGCGCGACGGCTCGCAGCACCGCGGAGGCGCCGCATGAATTTCGTCTATCGCTTCCTTGGCGAAACCAGCGCCGCCACCGACGCCCGCTCGTCGTCGTTCGGCTTTGCGCCGGATACGCTGCGCCAGCCCACCTTCTTCACCGGCAAGGTGGCCAAACACCTGGCGTTTCGCGAAGCGATTTCAGCGCTGCATCATGTGGTGGTGTCAGACCTGCGCTTCAAACCGCGCGATCGCACGGCCTATTTCGAGTGGTTGAAGCAGAACGAAGCGCACTTCCTGGCCGAAGCCACCGCCAGCCGCGAAGCGCTGAAGCCCCGCATCGAAGCCCTGCAGCACCAGATCCAGCGTTTCGATCAGGATCGCAGCCGGCTGATGAAGCCGTTCTTCGCGGCGCGGCAGTCCTACTTCAACTATATCTACAAGCAGAACCGCGATGCCTGGATCGTGCTCGATCCGGTGATCACCGTGCATCCCGACGAAATCTTTTTCGAATGCTTCAGCCTGGATGAATCGAGCTACGGGCGGCTGTCCTGCGACCACGATGTGTTCGAGAGCCTGGGCGACATGGCCTATGGCACCACCAACATCGACTACAGCCACGCGCTCTATGACGAATTCCAGAAAATCCGGTCCTATCGCGAGACCACGCTGAGCATCGATCCCTCGGGCTTCGAGGTGCAGACCGGCGAGGACACCGATTTTCGCGAAGAGAAGATCGACCTGCCCGACAGCTGGGTGCGCGGCTTCCTGCAGGTGTCGAGCGCGATGACCCTGCCGGCGCATGTGTTCGACCTGCACCCGGTTGACGTCGCCAACATTCTGGCCCGGCTGGCGCAGAAGAAGGAGCGGGTCGGCCCGCGCTCGCTGCGCTTTGTGTTGAAACCCGATGCGCCGGTGGAGGTCGTGATCGATCCCTGGGGCGACCGGCTGATGTTCCGCCGCTCGATCTATCGCGGCCAACAGGGCGGCGAAGTCCGCATCTGGGGCCGGCGCCGCCTGGGGATTCTTGCGCGTGCGCTGCCGCTGGCCCAATCGGTGCGGGTCCACCTCACCGGCACCGGCTTGCCGTCATTCTTCGTGGTCGATTTCGGCGGCATCCGCTTTACCCTCGGCCTCTCGGGCTGGACCGCCAACGACTGGTCGTCCGCCGGACAGTTCGATCTGCTGGCGCCGCGGCACAAGATCGACAGCGACACCGCGCAGCGCGTGTTCGCCGCACTGGGTCGCGTGCACAGCGCAACGGCCGGCGACCTGGCGCGGCAGACCGGCGTCGATGAAGCGCTGGTTCATGCCGCACTCTCCGCCTACACCCAGGCCGGGCGCGTGATGTTCGACCTCGACAAGAGCGTCTATCGCCTGCGCGAACTGGCGCGCGAGCCGCTGGTCATGTCGCAGCTTCGCTTTGCCAGCCCGCAGGAAGAAAAAGCCGACCGCCTGATCGACGCCAGGCTGGTCACGCTGGGACAGATCGAGCGCAACCAGGGCAGGCGCGTCATCAGCGGCAGCGTGCTCGACAACGCCCGCACCGAGCAGGTGAACCTCGTGATCAACGAGGACGATCGGCTCGTCGAGGCGCGCTGCACCTGTCACTTCTACGGCCACAACAAGATGATGCGAGGCCCCTGCGAGCACATGCTGGCCGTGCGCCGCATTTTTCACGCGCAAGTCGAAGGCGTCGCGCAGGATCAGGCGCAAGATCAGGCGAGCGCGACATGAAGCGGATGGAACGCACATCACACTTGAATTCAGCAGGCAAATACGGATACCTGCTGCATCGGAAGGGCGCGGGCTGGTCAGGACCTTGCAACCCGGGCGGCGTATCGCCGTCCTTGCACCATGACTGCTCACGCATCACTGGCCCAATCTTCACTGGGCCGGGATTGGCCACCCGTGCGCAATTGCAGATTGGGTTCCTTGAACCCAATTACGCACGGGTGGCCATCCCGGCGTCGAGTGGATTGATCCAGTTCTTGGATGAGACGAAGGCAATCCAGCCTGCGCCCTTACCGCTCTCTCCCATTGTCACCCCTGCCGAACATCGCGTCGCAAGGACGGCCGAATGACCGAGCCCGTTTCGCCCGGCACGCTGACGCGTCAGGAATTATACGATCGCATCCGGCAGTCCTCGAAGGATGAAGTCATCCTCGAGGAAATGATCCGGCTCGGTTTCTGGCCGGATGGCGAAGCCGCTCCCTCGCCGGCGGCTGAGGCAATCCGCGAACGCGCGGACGCGATCCGCGAACTCACGGAACTGCAGCGGCAGAACAGCCTGCTCGGTGATCCGGAACGCGCGCTGAAGGAAATGCACAAGCGCCGCAAGGCCGAAGCAATGGCGCGGCGCCAGGAGACCAAGCGCCGCCATGCCCAGGCGCGGCAGGATCGCGCGCAGGCGTGGCACGAGCGGCGCAAGCGCGACGTGCTGTATCTCGGCGAAGGCGTCTCCGCCGGACTTCATGTCAAGGAGACCACGCGGCCGCGGCCCGCGGGCCTGCCCGCGCTCGCCGACGCCAAGGCGCTGGCCGACGCGATGGGTATCGCGCTGGCCGAACTGCGCTTTCTCACCTTCAATCGCGCTGTCACGTCGATCAATCATTATCAGCGCTTCCGTATCGCCAAGAAGACCGGCGGCGAGCGCCTGATCTCGGCGCCGATGCCGCGGCTGAAACGCGCGCAATACTGGGTGCTGGACAACATCCTCGCCGGCGTGCCGCTGCATGAGGCCGCCCACGGTTTCGCGCCGCAGCGTTCGATCCTGACCAACGCGCGCAACCATGTCGGCCGCGACGTGGTCATCAATCTCGACCTCAAGGATTTTTTCCCGAGCCTGACCTACGTCCGGGTCAAGGGACTGTTCGAAGCGCTGGGATATGCCGAGGCGGCGGCGATCCCACTGGCGCTGCTCTGCACCGAGCCGCAGATCGACGAGATCGCGCTGGATGGCGAACGTCATTTCGTCGCCGACGGCCCGCGGCTGTTGCCGCAGGGCGCACCGACCAGCCCGGCGATCACCAACCTTGTGTGTCGCAAACTCGACCGGCGCTTGTGGGGCCTGGCGCAGAAACTCGGTTTTACCTACAGCCGCTATGCCGATGACATGACCTTTTCGGCCTCCGGCGAGGCGGTGCGAAAGATCGGGACGCTGCTCAAGGCGGTCCACGGCATCGTGGAGGCGGAAGGCTTCAAGGTTCATCCCGACAAGACCCGGATCATGCGCAGATCAACGCGCCAGGAAGTGACCGGGCTGACCGTCAACGAGGCCGTCGCGGTGCCGCGCGACCTGCTGCGCCGCTATCGTGCGGTGCTGCATCAGGTCGAACGCCATGGACCGGACGGCAAGCGCTTCGGTCCCGGCCGGAATGTGGTCACGTCACTGATCGGCTTCGGCCATTTCGCCGCGATGATCGACCCCGAGAGCGGACAGCCGCTGCTGGCCCGCGCCCAGCGCCTGGCGGCCAGCCATGGCAGTTCGGACTTTTCCCGGCGCCGGCGCGCCACATCAGCTTCCTTTCGCAAAGCCGCCGCGGCCGGACAGACGCCGCCCGGCAAACAATGGACCCCGGCGGAGCGGCCGGCACCGCCACCCGATCCCGTGCTGGTTGCGATCGCCAAGGCGGACGAGAAGAAGGCTGCGGCCGAGCAAGCGGCCACGGCGGCCCGGCAATCGACATCGCGCCCACCGAATATTCCGCCCCAGCCTGCGACGGCCCGGCCCGTGCCCCCGTCCGGCGCGGACAACAACCGTTCGCAATCGGCTCAGAGTGCACCGCCCCAAAAGACATCATGGGTGATCCCTGTGCTGATCATCCTCGCCGCGGTCGCGCTCTCGATTGCCATTCCCGGCGGCGGCACTTTGCTCGGCGGCGCCCTGCTCTATTATTATTTCAGGTGGCGGAAGAAGTCCTAGTGTCCCGAATTCGAAAAGGACACTAGCGTCCCGAAATTCCCACCGGATCAGGACCAGCGCGACAAGGCCGCGTTTGTCCATGCATAACCAAACACGAACAACAAAAAAGGGAGATCGTGCGATGCTTCGGCCCGCCTTCGGAACCGTGCTTTTTGTCATGGCGTCTGTGCTCACTGTCTTGAGCCATCCCGCGGTGGCGCAGGACCGCATGCCGCCGATCGCACCGCAGAATTATACCGAGGCGCAGAAGAAGGCGGCCGAGGAATTCGCCGGCGGCCGCGGCTACGATGTGCGCGGGCCGTTCGTGCCGCTGATGCGCAGCCCCGAAGTGATGCTGCGCGCCAAGGCGATGGGCGACTACCTGCGCTTCAAGAGCGTGCTGCCGCCGCGTCTCAGCGAGATGGTGATCCTGATCACCGCGCGGGAATGGACCCAGCAATATGAATGGGTTGCCCATCACGCCATCGCCATGAAAGCCGGCCTGTCGCCGCAGATCGCGGACGCCATCGCCGACGGCCGGCGGCCAAATCCGATGGCTGACGATGAAGCTGCGGCCTATGACCTGTCGATGGAGATCCAGCGCACCAAGCGGGTGAGCGACGCCACCTATGCCAAGGCGATCTCCGTGTTCGGAGAGCAAGGCGTCATCGATATCCTCGGCATCAATGGCTATTACACGCTGCTGGCCATGACCATGAATGCGGCCCGCACCCCGTTGCCGGAGGGGACGCCCGAGCCGTTGAAGCGGTTTCCGGAGTAACCGGACGCCTGCAGTTAACGAAGGCTGAACTTCCAGCCGCGATGATGGCCGGCACTCAAGGTGTAGCCCGGATGAGCGAAGCGACATCCGGGGCTTGTTGAAAGCACTCCCGCATATCGCTCCGCTCATGCGGGCTACGAGGCAGAGTACCGTGGCCAAAGCCGCCGATTCACAGCCAGCCGAACCCGCGCTCGCGCCCTATGCGGCGCCGGATCTGTTGACGGAAATCAATCGCTGGCTGACGCAGTTGCGCACCGAACGCCGGCTGTCGCCGAAAACGCTTGAAGCCTATGAGCGCGACGTGCGCCAATTCATGGTGTTTCTGGGCGAACACTGGGACAGCGCCCTCACCCTGAAGCGGTTTGCCAAGCTCGAAGCCACCGACGTGCGCGCGTTCATGGCGGCGCGGCGGTCCGACGAGATTGCGGGGCGCTCGCTGATGCGGGCGCTGGCGGGGTTGCGCTCGCTGGCGCGCTTCCTGGAGCGCGAAGGCAAGGGCAAGGTCGGCGCGCTCTCGGCGATCCGCGCGCCGAAAGTCGGCAAGAGCCTGCCGAAACCACTGCAGATGGCGACTGCGAAACGCATCGTCGATGCCGACCTGCGCGCCGGAGAGGATCGCGAACCCTGGATTCTCGCTCGTGACGCCGCGGTGCTGGCGCTGCTCTACGGATCTGGCCTGCGTATTTCTGAAGCTCTGGGCTTGAAACACCGCGACGTGCCCGCGCCCGGCGCCGGCGACGTGCTGGTGGTGACCGGCAAGGGCAACAAGACTCGCATGGTGCCGGTGCTGCAAAACGTGCTGGCGCTGATCGCGGATTATGTCGCCATCTGCCCGCACGCCCTGCCGCCCGAGCGCCCGATCTTCGTCGGCGCCAAGGGTGGCCCGCTGAGCCCGCGCATCATCCAGCTGGCAATGGCCAGCCTGCGCGGCGCCCTCGGCCTGCCCGACAGCGCCACACCGCACGCGTTGCGCCACTCCTTCGCCACGCACCTGCTGTCGCGCGGCGGCGATCTCAGGGCAATCCAGGAATTGCTGGGACACGCCTCATTGTCGACCACGCAGATCTATACCGGCATCGATGCCGAACGACTGATGGACGTCTACAAGACCGCCCATCCCCGTGCATGACGCCGCCATGACGGCCGTTCATCATGAGATCACGATGCGATAAATCGCATCATGATCTCATCTCTTTGTTTGAGCATGATCTTTTCGGAAAACCGGTTTCCACTTTTCCGGATCATACTCTGATTCAGCCACGACCTGTCACCGACTTGCCTCTTGCGAACCGGTTCCCGTTCGGTCAAATGGGTTCGGGACGCGAGTTGGAACCTGGCAGGAGGAAGCACGATGAGCGCACACGAGAGCATGGAGCAGGCGGAGCATGCCGAGCATGCATCCGGCGAGAACAAGAAGATCGCGCTGCTGATCGCGGTGATCGCGCTGTGCCTGGCGCTGTCGGAAACCCTGGGCAAGGGCGCCCAGACCGAATCGATCAGCAAGAACGTGGAGGCGGCGAACCTCTGGTCGTTCTTCCAGGCCAAGACCATCCGCCGCACCTCGGTGCAGACCGCCGCGGAAAGCCTGAAGATCACCGTGCCCACGATGACCGATCCGGCGCAGAAAGCCGCGGCGCAGAAGCAAGTCGAGGATTGGACAAAGACAGCGGCCCGTTATCGATCGGAGCCGGAAACCAATGAAGGCACGGAACAATTGGCCGAGCGTGCCAAGCATTCCGAGGAGGAGCGCGACCTCGCGCTCGCGAAGTATCATCACTTCGAGCTGGCGTCCGCTGCGTTCCAGATTGCGATCGTGCTGGCATCCGCCACCATCATCACCGGCATGGTGGCGCTGGCCTGGGTGTCCGGCCTGCTTGCGCTCGGTGGCATCTTCTTTACCGCAATCGGCGCGTTCGCGCCGCATGCGGTGCACCTGCTCTGAGACTGCTGCTTCCGGGATATCCGGAGATTATCGCCGCGACATGGCGGCCTGCGCCCTGCGGCGCAGCCGCTGCACGAAGCGCGCAAACCGCGACCGCGCTGCCGGCCTGATCTCGCGGGCCCACTCGCGCAATTCGGTAAGATATGGATCGGCGAGCCGATGGGCCGCATCGCGCCAGCCGATGATGGCGTCGTAGCCGCGGCGAAACCAGGCCATCTGCAGCAGTTTCGGACGCGTCACGTCGAATGCGAAGGCGGTGATCGCTGCGCCGATCACCTTGGCGACGCACAGCACGATCAGCGCCAGCAGCCAGCGCCCGTAAGCCAGCGGCCACAGCGCGATCAGTTCGAGGCCGAAATAGATCGCGGCGGGAATCAGGAAGACCACCAGCGTCGCCGGCGGCGACAGATGCTCGATCGCATCAGACAACCGCCCCTTCAGCGTGCGCCAGGGGACTGAATCGACGATCCAGCGAATCGCCGGAACCAGATGATCCCACAGCCACGCTTCCAGCAGGAACAGCAGCGCCAGCAGGAACCAGAACGGTTTCAAAACAGATCGCATGTCGCTCCCGACAGGCCCGGCAAAGGCCTCGCAATATCGCCGGCGAAATAAAAGCGCTCGCTTCCCACCACGGTTGGGCCCGGCTAAAGGCCGCCCTTGCACAATATCCTTGCGGCGCCGCAACAAGCGGGCACCCACCATCATCCCACTGCAACACTGCGGCGCAAGCGAGGCGACCCCGCTTGCGCCTGTTACCGACTACATATGGATGGTGCGCTTGCCGACGCCAAGGGCCGCTTCCTTGATGGCCTCGGAACGCGTCGGGTGGGCGTGGCAGGTCCGCGCCAGATCCTCGGCCGATCCACCGAACTCCATCAGCACGGCGGCCTCGTGGATCATCTCTCCGGCTTCGCGGCCGACGATGTGGACGCCGAGCACGCGGTCGGTCTTGGCGTCCGCAAGAATCTTCACCAGGCCCTCGGTGGTCTGGTTGACCTTGGAGCGGCCGTTGGCGGTGAACGGGAACTTGCCGACATTGTAAGCCACGCCGGCCTGCTTGAGATCCTCTTCGGTCTTGCCGACCGAGGCAACTTCCGGAGTCGTGTAAACGACGCCGGGAATGACGTCGTAGTTCACATGGCCGGCCTGGCCCGCGATGATCTCGGCCACCGCAACGCCTTCGTCTTCAGCCTTGTGGGCGAGCATCGGGCCGACGATGGCGTCGCCGATGGCATAGATGCCGGGGACGTTGGTTGAAAGATGTTTGTCGGTCTGCACCCGGCCACGATTGTCGAGCACGACACCGGCTTCCTTCAGCCCGAGCCCTTCGGTGTAGGGCACGCGGCCGATCGCGACCAGCACCACATCGGCCTCCAGGGTCTCGGGATTGCCGCCGGCCGCCGCCTCGATCTGCGCCTTCAGCTTCTTGCCCGACGTATCAACGCCGGTGACCTTGGCGCCGAGCTTGAACGTCATGCCCTGCTTTTCGAGGATGCGCTGGAACTGCTTGCAGATCTCGCCGTCCATGCCGGGCAGGATGCGGTCGAGGAATTCGACCACGGTGACCTGCGCACCAAGGCGACGCCATACCGAACCGAGCTCGAGCCCGATCACGCCGGCGCCCACCACCAGCAGCTTTTCCGGCACCTTGTCGAGCGACAGCGCGCCGGTCGACGACACGATGCGCTTCTCGTCGATCTCGATACCCCTGAGCTTGGCCACATCGGAGCCCGTGGCGATAACGATGTTCTTGGTCTCGAAGACCTCGGTCTTGCCGTCGGCCGCCTTGACCTCGACCTTGCCGGCGCTGACGATGCGGCCGGTGCCGCGCAGCACGTCGATCTTGTTCTTCTTCATCAGGAAGTCGACACCCTTGACGTTGCCGTCGATGCCTTCCTGCTTGAACGACATCATCGCCGGCAGATCGAGCTTCGGCTTGCCGACGCCGATCCCCATCTTGGCGAACGAGTGATCCGCTTCCTCGAGCAGTTCGGAGGCGTACAGCAGTGCCTTCGACGGCATGCAGCCGACATTGAGACAGGTGCCGCCGAGCGTCGGATTCTTCTCGACCACGGCCACCTTCATGCCGAGTTGCGCCGCGCGGATCGCGCAGACATAACCGCCGGGGCCGGTTCCGATGACAATGAGATCGTAGCTCGCCATAACTGCTCCTTGACTGACCGACGACGGCGGACGTCAGCGTCCGCCGGACACGTCGAGAATTGAACCTGTGACATACGAGGCCTCGTCCGACATCAGCCAGACGATGGCGTTTGCAATTTCATCCGCGGTGCCGACGCGCTGCATCGGCACGTTCCTGGCCAGCCGAAACGCGCGATCGGGCTCGCCGCCGCTGGCGTGAATATCGGTATCGATCAGGCCGGGGCGGACGCCGGCGACGCGAATGCCTTCATTGGCGACTTCGTAGGCAAGCCCCAGGGTGAAGGTATCGATCGCGCCCTTCGACGCGGCATAATCGACATAGGTATTGGGTGAGCCGAGTTTGGCCGCGACCGACGACAGATTGATGATGACGCCGCCCTGGCCGCCATGGCGGGTGGACATCCGCTTCACCGCCTCGCGGGCGCACAGCATGCTGCCGACGATGTTGACGGTCATCATGCGATGCAGGCGATCCGCGCTCATATCATCGAGGCGGGCGGAGACATCGACCACGCCGGCGTTGTTGACCAGCGCACCGAGCGGGCCGAAATCATCCGCGACCTTGAACAGGTTCAGGATATCGGCCTCGCTGGCGACGTCGCAGCGCACCGCGATCGCCTTGCCGTTGCCGGCTTCGATGGCGGCGACCACGTCGCGCGCAGCCGACTCGTTGGAGGCATAGCCGATGCAGACGCGATAGCCGCGGCTGGCGGCAGCCAGCGCCGTCGCGCGACCGATGCCGCGGCTGCCTCCGGTGATGACGGCAACGCGTTCCATCACGCCGCGGCTCCGCCCAGCGGAGCGTTGAACGCCCAGATATGGCCGAATGGGTCCCGGATGCGGCCGTAGCGCGCCCCCCAGAACGCATCCTCCGGCGGCATGATCACCTCCGCGCCAGCGGCACGCGCACGCTCCATCGCGGCATCGACGTCACCAGGCGTTTTCAGATTGATATTGATGGCGCCGCTCACCCCGCCCACGGTCAGCGGCGAAAGCACGTCATCGCCGAATTCCGGAAACTCATCGTGCAGCAGAATTTCGCTGCCGAACATTTCGATGTTGGCGTGCATGACGCGGCGACCATCTTCCGCCAGCTGGTGGAACGGGCACTCCGCGCCAAATGCCTTCTTGTAAAAGGCGATCGCATCGAGGCCGCCCTTGACACAGATATGCGGCTGCAGCGGCGGCGGGTTGGATTCGAAGGCCATGGTCAACTCTCCCGGTCGTCAGTTCGCTCTTTGCAGGGCGATGCGCACGCCCAATGCGATCAGCACCAGCCCGGTCGCGCGATCGATCCAGTGCCCCATACGCTCATATGCGGCCCGCATCGAGCGCGTGGTCAGGAAGATCGCCACGAATGAAAACCACAGCGCCAGAAAGACCGCGAGCGACGCACCGTAGGCGAGTTGGGTCACGACCGGCGTCTGGTGCGAGACGATGGTGGCGAACAGCGACACGAAGAACAGCGTCGCCTTCGGATTGAGCAGATTGGTGAGGAAACCGATGCCGTAGGACATGGCCGCGGAGCGCGCCTGGCCGGACGTCGCGGCGGCGATCTCTGTGCCGTCGGACGCCAACCGGCGGCGCGAGGTCAGCGAGCGCAGGCCGAGATAGACCAGATACGCCGCCCCGCACCACTTCACGATGGTGAAGACGAGGATCGACTGCGCGATGATCAAGCCCACGCCGGCCACCGTGTAGGCGACGTGGACCATGATCGCCGAGCCGACACCCAGCGCCGAAAAAATCCCGGCCCGCCGCCCGAAGCCGGTCGCCTCGCGCAGCACGCAGGCGAAGTCCGCGCCCGGCGCAATCGCGGCCAGCACGAACACGCCGAACAGGGTCAGGAATTCCGGCGACAGATGCATCGGATCACAGATCCAGCACCAGCCGCGCCGGATCTTCCAGGCTCTCCTTGATGCGCACCAGGAAGGTGACCGCTTCCTTGCCGTCGATCACGCGGTGATCGTAGGACACCGCCAGATACATCATCGGGCGGATCTCGATCTTGCCGCCGACCACGACCGGCCGTTCCTGGATCTTGTGCATGCCGAGGATGCCCGACTGCGGTGCATTCAGGATCGGCGTCGACATCAGCGACCCGTAGACGCCACCATTGGAGATGGTGAAGGTGCCGCCCTGCATGTCCTCGATCTTGAGCTGGCCGTCGCGGGCGCGCTTGCCGAATTCCGCGATGGTCTTCTCGATTTCGGCGAGCGATTTGTGGTCGCAGTCGCGCACCACCGGCACCACCAGCCCCTTGTCGGTGCCGACGGCGACGCCGATGTGATAGTAGTTCTTGTAGATCAGGTCGGTGCCGTCGATTTCGGCGTTGACCGCCGGCACGTCTTTCAGCGCCTGCACCACGGCGCGGGTGAAGAAGCCCATGAAGCCGAGCTTGGTGCCGTGCTTCTTCTCGAACAGATCCTTGTACTGCGCGCGCAGTGCCATCAGGTGGCTCATGTCGACCTCGTTGAAGGTCGTGAGCATCGCGGCGGTGTTCTGCACGTCCTTGAGGCGGCGCGCGATGGTCTGGCGCAGCCGGGTCATCTTCACGCGCTCCTCGCGCGCGGCGTCGTCCGCCGGCGACGGCGCACGCACCTGGACCGCGGCAGCCGGCTGGTTGACCGGGGTCGGCGCCGAAGCCGCCTTCTCGATCGCCGCCAGCATGTCGCCCTTGGTCACACGGCCGTCCTTGCCGGAGCCCGGAACGGTCGACGCATCGACGCCGCTCTCGGCCGAGAGCTTGCGCACCGAGGGCGCCAGCGGCGTGTCAGCCGGCGGCGTCTTGGGAGCAGCAGGAGCCGGGGCCGGCGCAGCGGCCGCCGGAGCCGGAGCGGCCTTGGCGGGCGCGGCAGCCGCAGCGGCAGGTTTCGCCGCAGCAGCGCCATCGGAGATCTGGCCAAGCAGCGCGCCGACCGCGACCGTCTCGCCGTCCTTGGCGACGATCTCGCCGAGCGTGCCGGCGGCGGGCGCCGGGACTTCGATCGTGACCTTGTCGGTTTCCAGCTCCACCAAAGGCTCGTCGACAGCCACGGCATCGCCCGGTTTCTTGAACCAGCGGCCAATGGTCGCCTCGGTGACGGATTCGCCGAGCGTCGGAACACGAATTTCAGTCATGATGTTTTCCCTCTTGCGCCGCGACCGGTTGCGCCCGGGTCCGGCGTCTCAATCATCGTTTGATCGGAAGCTTTAGGCTTCGAAATTGCAGGAGTTTAAAGTGGCAGCGGAACGTTGCAGTGGTGCGAAGGGATCGACCCGCGCCGCGGAATGACTGACGTCACACGCGGCGCGGGGCTATCGCGAACGTCTGAGTTCAACCGAGCGCGTCGTCCAGCAGCGCCTTGAGCTGGGCCAGATGCTTGGACATCAGCCCGGTCGCGGTCGCCGCGGCCGCCGCGCGGCCCGCATAACGCGGGCGCCGGTTCGGCGCGTTGATCTGGTTGAGAACCCATTCGAGATAGGGCTCGATGAAGTGCCAGCCGCCCATGTTGCGCGGCTCTTCCTGGCACCACACCACCTCGGCTTTCTTGAAACGGCCGAGCTCCTGCACCAGCGTCTTCACCGGCACCGGATAGAGCTGCTCGACCCGCAGCAGGTAGATGTCATTGACGCCGCGCTTCTCGCGCTCTTCCAGCAGATCGTAATAGACCTTGCCGGCACACAGCACGACGCGACGGATCTCGCCGTCGGCCACCAGCTTGAGCTCGCCGCCCTTCTCCGCATCATCGCGCAACACGCGATGGAACGAGGTGCCGGCGCTGATTTCGGCCAGTGTCGACACCGCGCGCTTGTGGCGCAGCAGCGACTTCGGCGTCATCAGGATCAGCGGCTTGCGGATCTCGCGCTTGAGCTGCCGGCGCAGGATGTGGAAGTAGTTCGCCGGCGTGGTGCAGTTGGCGACCTGCATGTTGTCTTCGGCCGCCATCTGCAGGAAGCGCTCCAGGCGCGCCGAGGAATGCTCCGGCCCCTGCCCCTCGTAGCCATGCGGCAGCAGGCAGACCAGGCCGGACATGCGCAACCACTTGCGTTCACCCGAGGAGATGAACTGGTCGAACACCACCTGGGCACCGTTGGCGAAATCGCCGAACTGCGCTTCCCAGATCGCCAGCGCATTCGGCTCGGCCAGCGAGTAGCCGTATTCGAAGCCGAGCACAGCCTCTTCCGACAGCAGCGAGTTGATGACCTCGTAGTGGCCCTGCTTCTCGGAGAGATGGTTGAACGGCGTGTAGCGGCTCTCATCCTCCTGGTCGAACAGCACCGAATGGCGCTGCGAGAAGGTGCCGCGCTCGCTGTCCTGGCCGGACAGGCGAACGTGGT
>JBGMOD010000009.1:0-2683 GCA_041424235.1 Hyphomicrobiales bacterium | reverse complement strand
GGAAATGGAGGTGGATTCAGTCACGCGGATTCAGTCTTCGATATGGCCAATGGCATGCATGGACACGGGACAAACGCCGCCTGACTTCGGCGGGCGCCGCCCGCTGTGCGCGCTCAGCGCGTGGCTTCGAGCGGGGGGTAGGCGGCCGGCAGCGGCGGCAGGCTGGCCGACGGCGACTTGGCCGTGGTGTCGGCCTTGTCGTCCTTGGCGGGCGCGAATTTCTTGAGCTCGTCCTCGGACGCCTCGAGCGTCGGCACCTTGCCCGATTTCTTGCGGGTGTCGAGCGTGGCGACAAAGTCTTCTTCGCTCGGCATTTCGTCGCCTTCGAAGCGGTCCATCAGCTCGCCGTTGAAGAACACCGTGAGGTGGCGCTCTTGCGGGTCCACGCCCTGGCGGCGGATGGTGAAGACGTAATCCCAGCGGTTGGAGTGGAAAACGTCGGTCAGCAGCGAAGTACCGAGGATTTCACGCACCTGCTGGCGCGACATGCCGGGCTTGAGCGCCGCGACCTGTTCCTTCGACACGAAATTGCCCTGCACCACTTCGACTTTGTAAGGGGTCACGGCCGACAGGGCGCCACGCGTGCGCTCACTGAAACCGCTGCAGGCACCGAGGCAGAGCGTCGCGGCGATGGCGGCGACCAGCAGCCAGGGACGGCGTTGGAGAATGGCAGGCATGGGAGGAAAAGGGGGTAGCGATATGATCGGCCATTGTAGCGGCTGGCCCTTTTCAGGGCCTTTGCCGCAGCCCAGGGCGCAGGAACCAACATGGCCAATATCGACGAACTCAAGAATACCGGCCTGAAGGCCACATTGCCACGCCTGAAGATTCTCGAAATCTTCCAGACCGGCAGCCAACGGCACATGACGGCCGAAGACGTGTTTCGCGTGCTGCTCAACGAACATTCGGACATCGGCCTGGCCACGGTGTACCGGGTGCTGACGCAGTTCGAGCAGGCCGGCATTCTCGAGCGCAGCCATTTCGAGAGCGGCAAGGCGGTCTACGAACTGAACGAAGGCACGCACCACGACCACCTGATCTGCACCTCGTGCGGCAAGGTCGAGGAGTTCTACGACGCCGAGATCGAACGCCGCCAGCAGATGATTGCGCAGGACAAGGGCTGGATCCTGCAGGACCACGCCATGTCGCTCTACGGTTTGTGCGGCGACTGCGCCGGCCGGCGCTGACGCCTCAGTCGTCGCGGTTCGCTTCCATCGCCTTGTGGTGGCGTGCCACGAAATCGGCATAGGTGTCGATGCCGCGCAATTGCAGGATCGAATTGCGCACCGCCGCCTCGACCAGCACCGCGATGTTCCGCCCGGCCACCACCTGGATGATGACCTTGCGCACCGGAATGCCCAGCACGTCCTGCGTGAGCGGCGCCGAGGGCATGCGCTCGTAGTCGCGCTCGAAGCTGTCGCGCCGCACCAGGTGCACGATGAGCTTGAGCCGCATTTTCCGCCGCACCGCCGTCTCGCCGAAGATCGCGCGGATGTCCAGCAGGCCGATGCCGCGCACCTCGAGCAGGTTCAGCAGCAGGTCGGGGCAGCGCCCTTCGATGGTGTTCTGGTTGATGCGGTACAGGTCGACCGCATCGTCGGCCACGAGGCCGTTGCCGCGCGAGATCAGCTCCAGGCCGAGCTCGCTTTTGCCGAGGCCCGACTCGCCCGTGATCATCACGCCCATGCCCAGGATGTCCATGAACACGCCGTGCATCGAGGTGCGCTCGGCGAAGTGCTTGGACAGGTAGGCGCGCAGCAGGTCGATCACGAAGGCCGACGATTCGCGCGTGGCAAACAGCGGCAGTTGGGCGCGCTCGCAGATCGACAGCAGCTCGTCGGGCGCGGCTTGGCCGTCGGCCAGCACCAGCATCGGCGGCTCCAGCGTGACGATGCGCCCGATGCGGCGCACGCAGTCTTCCTTGCTGCCGCGCGTGAGGTAGGCCACCTCGCGCGCACCCAGGATCTGCACACGGTACGGGTGGATGTAGTTCAGGTAGCCGACCAGGTCGGCGGCCGACTGCGCGCGGCTGATGACGTCGGGGTCGAACTGGCGCTCCGAGGCGCCGAGCCCGGCGAGCCATTCCCAGCGGAGCGACCCACGGAACTCCTCGAACATGGCATCGGCGCTGATGACGGTCGGCTTCATGCGTTCAGGAGGCGGCGCTCACACGCCGGCATTTTCTTGTGATGGACGAAGGCAGCAGCAGCGCAGCTTATCAGCAGCTGCGAGTGCCAACGCATGCGCTCAGGCGACTTGGGTGGATTGCCAGCCGGCGATGAGGCCGTGGAGCGCGGCGGCATCGGTGCTGGACTTGATCTGTTCGCGCAGGCTGGCATCGCTCAGCAGCTCGGCGATTTCAGAGAGGATTTCGAGGTGCTTCTGCGTGGCCGCTTCGGGCACCAGCAGGAAGATCAGCAGTGCCACGGGCTGTTCGTCCGGGGCGTCGAAGCCGATCGGGTTGGCCAGCTGGAACACGGCGGCCATCGGTGCCTTCAGGCCCTTGATGCGGCCATGCGGAATGGCGACACCATGGCCCAGACCGGTGGAGCCGAGGCGCTCGCGCGCAAACAGGCTGTCGGTGATGAGGGCACGGCCCAGACCGTGAAGGCTTTCGAACAGCAGGCCGGCTTCTTCAAAAGCACGCTTTTTGCTGGTGGCGTCAACGCTCACGAGCACTTGA
>JBGMOD010000008.1:0-22275 GCA_041424235.1 Hyphomicrobiales bacterium | reverse complement strand
GCAACACCACCAAGGCGGTGACCAAGGGCTACGCGATCGGCTCCGCCGGTCTCGGCGCGCTGGTGCTGTTCGCGGCTTACAATGAAGACCTCAAGTTCTTCATCGCCAACGCGGCGCAGAACACTTACTTTACCGGTGTCGCGCCTGACTTCTCGCTGAACAACCCATACGTCGTGGTCGGCCTGCTGTTCGGCGGCCTGCTGCCGTACCTGTTCGGCGCGATGGGCATGACGGCAGTCGGCCGCGCGGCCGGCGCCATCGTCGAGGAAGTGCGTCGCCAGTTCCGCGAGAAGCCGGGCATCATGCAGGGCAAGGACAAGCCGGACTACGGCAAGGCCGTCGACCTGCTGACCAAGGCGGCGATCAAGGAAATGATCATTCCGTCGCTGCTGCCGGTGCTGTCGCCGATCTTCGTCTACTTCGTGATCTATGCGATCGCAGGCGGCGGGGCGGCCGGCAAGTCGGCGGCATTCTCGGCCGTCGGCGCCATGCTGCTCGGCGTGATCGTGACCGGCCTGTTCGTCGCGATCTCGATGACCTCGGGCGGCGGCGCCTGGGACAATGCCAAGAAATACATCGAGGACGGTCACTTCGGCGGCAAGGGATCGGACGCCCACAAGGCGGCGGTCACCGGCGACACCGTGGGCGATCCCTACAAGGACACGGCGGGTCCTGCCGTGAACCCGATGATCAAGATCACCAACATCGTTGCGCTGTTGCTGCTCGCGATCCTCGCCCATCACTGATCCGTTCGCATCCGTTGAAGAAGGGCCCGCGTTTCGCCGCGGGCCCTTCTGCTTTTTGCAGGGCTGCCGATGTGAACGTGCGTTCACACGTCGTGCAAAAATGCGATTGCGATTCAAGACGATAAGTCCATGTATGTGTCCCGTTGTATTCGATTGAACGAATTTCATCGGGGCTCGTTTTTCATGCCGACCTGGTCCACCGACGTCCTGCCGGCGGCCGACCGTTTCGACTACTGGCGCGAGGTCCGCGCCAAGAATCTGTTTGGTGTTTCGATCGAACTCGATCCGGCCAAGCGCGGGTCATTTCGAGGGAAATTCTCCGCCGAACCACTGGCGGCGGCGACGTTGATCGAAATGCATGCGTCGCCTTATGCGGTGGCACGCACCAATGAAGACATCAGCCGCCATCCCACCGACAGTCTTTGTATCTACCAGCAGACGCGCGGAGCGGCCTGGTTCAGCACGGCCAAGAAGGCCGAGTTCACGGTTGTCGCGGGGGCGATTGCGACCAGTCATTCCGATCTGCCTTACGCCACGCGGCCGCTGACGGATGAGGGCTTCCATCTGCGCATCCTGAAGATGCCCTTCACGATCTGCGCGCCGCTGACCCGGCGCGAAGCGGATCTTTTCCCACAGCCGCTCGATCGCGATCAGCGTCTCAAGACACTGCTCTCGCTGTATTTCACCGCACTTCTGGATCAGGCTCCGGAACTGGATGACGCCGATACCGCCGATGCGGTGGCGACCATGGCATTGCTCATCCTGGCCGTGCGCGGTGTCGTCGCCAATTACGACGAGCCGGTGCGCGGCGGGATCCGGCAGGCGCGGCTGATGTGCGCCCGCGACATGGTCGCGCGGAATTTTCATCGCTCCGACCTGTCGCCGGCGGTCATCGCCCGGATGCTGGGCATCTCGGTTCGTCATCTGCACTTGCTGTTCGAGCCGACCGGAATGAGTTTCGCGCGTTATCTGGCCTTGAAGCGCCTCGCTCACGCACGCGAGCTGCTTGCCCAGACGTCGGAGCGGCCGGTCTCGTCCATCGCGTTCGCGTCGGGTTTTGAAAGCCTTGCGACGTTCTACCGGTCATTCCGAAACACCGTTGGTGTTTCGCCAATGGACTACAGGCAAGCCGTGCGTTCCGGATATTAGCTCCGGTGTTACTCTGCTGCCGCAAAACCGGGCATGCAGTGGGTGTTGCTCGGCTGGGCCGTGGTTCCCATGCGAAAGAATAATTGACCAGGCAGTTACAAACGGCTTCTTTTTTCCAACCCAACTGATAGGTTGATGCCGTTATTCGATTTGTATTGGTCTGAATTTTCATCAGGGCATTTTCGATGCCGACGTGGTCAACCGACACCTTGCCGGAGGCCGACCGTTTTCCCTTCTGGCGTGAGGTGCGCGCCAAGCATGTGTTCGGCCTTTCGGCCGAACTGGACGCACCCCGACGCGCGAGCTTTCGTGGCGTCTTCACGGCCGAGCCGGTCGCCACCGCGACGTTGATCGAGCAGCACGCTTCGTCCTATCTGGTCAGGCGGACGCCGGCCGACATCGCGCGCGCACCCGGCAATTCGCTTTGCATCTATAAACAGATCAGTGGCGGAGCGTGGTTCGGAACAGCCGGGCGCGGCGAGTTCGTGATCTCCGCCGGCGCTGTTTCGATCAACCATTCGGAAATGCCGTTTGAGACCCATCCGATCACGGACGAGGGCTTTCATCTTCGCATTCTGAAGATCCCGTTCGGCATCTGCGTGCCGTTTCTGCGTCGCGAGCGGGATCTGTCGCCGCAGCCCGTCAAGGACGACGGGCGGCTGCACACGCTGCTGTCGCTGTATTTTTCGGCATTTCTCCGCCGCGTGCCGCAATTGAGCGAAGCCGAGGCCGAGACCGCGGTCTTGAGCCTGGCGCAAATCGCGCTTGCCGTTCGCGGGATGCTCAGCAGCTATGACGAACCGCTGCGCTCTGCGGTTCGCGCCGGCCGCCTGATGTGCGCGCAGGAGATGATCGCGCAGCATTCCCACCGTA
Organism: Hyphomicrobiales bacterium; assembly: GCA_041424235.1. Taxonomy (GTDB): domain Bacteria; phylum Pseudomonadota; class Alphaproteobacteria; order Rhizobiales; family Xanthobacteraceae; genus Bradyrhizobium_A. The sequence goes on along the minus strand of JBGMOD010000008.1, from coordinate 19,507 downwards.
CCGACCTGTCGCCGGCGATGGTTGCCGCGATGCTGGGCATTTCTGTCCGTCAGCTGCACCTTCTGTTCGAGTCGACCGGAACGAGCTTCGCGCGCAATCTGATGTCGAAGCGGCTCGATGACGCGCGGGGATTGCTCACCCAGGGCGTGGCGTCGCCGGTATCGGCGATCGCATTTTCCTGCGGCTTCGACAGTCTCGCAACGTTCTACCGGGCGTTTCGCGGTTCGTACGGATTCTCGCCGCGGGATTACCGGCAATCCCTTGCCGCGGTGAAATAGCGCCGGATTGCCGCGAGGAGGGTGTTGCCCAAACGCGACATCACATGAATCGTCGCGGTTTTTTATTGAATGCGTTTCGTTTTGCACACGATGAGACGACGAGTTGCCCGTGAATCATTAGGTCTCGATGGGAGCCACACGTCCTAGATCTGCATTCAAGATCCGCATCCAAGAGGAGGAAGCCCATGAAGCGCGCCATCATCCTGTCCGCAGCCGCAATTCTCACCGTGCTCGCGTCACCTGTCCGCGCGGAGACGATCGATCTGTCGACGCTGAGCTGCAAGCAATTCCTCGAAAGCGGCGATGACGGGATCAAGATGGTGCTGACCTGGATGGACGGCTGGTACAAGGGCGACAGCGACGAGGCCATCATCGACACCAACGTGTTTGTCGAGAACGCCAAGAAGTTCGGCGCCTTTTGTGCGACCAATCCGAACATCAGCATCGTCAATGCTGCCGAGAAGATCCTCGGCAAGTGAAGATGCTTGGCAAGTGAAGATTCCTGGCCATTGAAGATCCGCGCAACGGGCGGCGGCGGCCTTCATTGCAATTTCAAGACAATTGCGTGAAATCCACCGCCATCTGAAGCCGGTCTTCAAGAATAAAATCCGCCTCCCGCCTGAAACCCGGTTGCTGGTCCGGCGTTAATGTCGCGTCTCAACAGGGGAGCACACAGCCATGGCGGTGGATGACGGGGATCCGTTCGAGCAGGGCAAACTGGCTCGGTTCAATGGCGAGTCCGAGAGCAATCCGTATCCGGAAGGGTCCGAACAGCACGCGCGCTGGGAGGCGGGATACAAATTTGTCGAGCAGGGACTGGCCGCCGTCTAGGTCGGGATCCAAACAGCTTCTGTCGATATCAGGCGTGGTCGAGGGCCGTCACGCGTGATGGCGGCTGCGCAGCGACACCGCGTCGCGGATCGTTCACACGATCCGCGGCTGTTTTGCGTTGGACCGTGGTGTTCAGCCGCGAGATATCGCGCGGCGGATCTTCAGTGGGCGCATCTTCAGTGGAATGCGAGCAGCTTGAAGAGCGGCGTCAGGTAGCTGATTTCCTGGCCGCTGGTCGGCGTGGTGCGGCTGATGAAATCGAAGATCTTGCCGTCCTGCAGGCCATAATTGGCCAGCCGGGTGACATGGCGGTTCTTGTCGAAATACACCGCGATCACCCGCTGGTCGATCACCTGCTGGTTCATGAAGGCGACTTTCCGTTCGGCGCGCTGCGAGATGTAATAAAACACTTCGCCGTTCAGGGTCGCCACCGTGGACGGCGTTCCCATCACGATCAGGACCTGGTCCTGGCTGGCGCCGATCGGAATCTGCTCCAGTGCGCCTTCCGGGAGGATGTAACCCTTCTGGTACTGCTCGGAGGTGCACGCCCCCAGTGTGGCGCAGGCCAGTGCGGCGGCGATGACAAGGCCGAAGCCGCGACGGCGCGCCTTGACGGCGCGGAGCGGGTGGCTCCGGGAGCTCTTTACAGTCGAATCGGTCATTCCGGGGCTTGCCCCTTCCTCTTGCATCGCGCGGGGCGTTGACGTACCGGGCAGGGTGCTGACTTGCAAGACTGGCTTGCAAGCGACAAGCCCTCTTGGATCAGCCCGCGGAACCGGTAATGCTTTGGCCCTTCAAACGCTTTCTGAATCCCCAGACGCCATCGCGCGGCACCATTGAAGCCATCTATGGCATGATCGTGGCGCAGGCACGAGAACCCGTGTTTTATCAAGCACTCAACGTCCCGGATACGGTTAATAGCCGTTTTGACATGGTTGTCCTGCATCTGTGGCTGGTTTTCCGCTCGCTGCAGGCCGCCGGTGGCCCGGCGCCGGTTGCGCAGGCCCTGTTCGACCGCTTCTGCAGCGACATGGACGCCAATTTGCGGGAAATGGGCGTGGGCGATCTGACCGTTCCCAAGCGCATGCAGAAGTTCGGCGAGGCGTTTTATGGCCGCACGGCGGCGTACGACAAGGCCCTGGCCGCCGGAAGACAGGCGATGGAAGATGCGCTCGCCCGCAATGTCCTGAACGACGCGGATCCGTCCCGGGCGACAGGCCTTTGCAGTTATGTGGAAGAGGCCGTGGCGCGCATGGCGACAATCGACCGCACGGCCCTCGAGGCGGGGCAATGGCAGTTCCCGGCGCCGCGGGTGCTGGCATGACGCGCCCTCCGACCGACACCAGGAGCCGCAGCGCCAGTCCCGACCCCTGGAGCGTCAAGGTGGTCGTCGACCAGATTCCGGAGGCTGGCCTCCATCAGAAGCTCGCGGCCGACGAAACCCAGCGCGCCGCGATGCGCGATCTCGGCGGATTGCGTGATCTCACCGACGTGCGTGCGGACTTCGAGCTGCGCAGGGTGGGCCGCGACCGCGTCCATGTCGCCGGACGGGTGACGGCGCAGGTCGGACAGACCTGCGTGGTGACCCTAGAGCCGCTGGACACCCTCATCGACGAGCCGGTCGACGTGCTGTTCGCGCCGGAGGACCAGGTCGCGGCGATCACCAAGGCCATGGAAGAAGCGGCTGAGACCGAGGACGAGGTGCCGGATCCGCCGGAAGCGATCGTCAACGGCGCCATCGACCTTGGCAAACTGGCGGCGGATGCGCTGTTTCTGGGAATTGATCCCTATCCGCGCAAGCCGGACGCGGTTTTCGAGCCTCCGGTGGTCGCCGAGGACCCGGAAAGCCACCCGTTTGCCGCCCTGAAGGCTCTGAAGGGCGATTCGCCGCCGCCAAAGCCCAAAAAGCCCAAAAGCTGAAAACAGGAGTTGAAAACCTGGCGGCCTCGAACCTTGCCGCGGCCTTGCAACAGAGGGGGCAATTGATCGCGTAAAAGCTGGCGTCAAGATGTTGAATAGGTGTGGGGACGCGGTATTGTCGCCGCCCGCGGGGGCCACGCCGGGCCCTGTGGGCCGCGCCAGCGGCGAGAAGCTTCAAGCTCGCGACCCAGGGTCGCAGAATCGGATTGCCGGGACATTCATGCCTCAAAAGGTTCGAATTGCGCTGGACGCCATGGGGGGCGATGTCGGCGCCGCGGTCGTCATTCCTGGCGCGGCAATCTCGCTGACAAGGCATCCGGAAACGGAATTCCTGCTGTACGGCAACAGTGAGCTGATCAATCGAGAGCTCGCGCGGCATCCGTCCCTCAAGGCGGCGTCGCGGGTCGTCCACACCGACATCGCGGTGCGCATGGACGAGAAGCCGAGCCAGGCGCTGCGCCGCGGCCGCAAGACCTCGTCGATGTGGCTGGCGATCGATGCGGTCAAGCGCGGCGAGGCCGATGTCGCGATCTCGGCGGGCAACACCGGCGCGCTGATGGCGATGGCGCGGCTGCATCTGCGGATGCTGCCGGGCATCGAGCGTCCGGCGCTGAGTGCGGTCTGGCCCACGCTGCGCGGAGAATCGATCGTGCTCGATGTCGGCGCCTCGATCGGTGGCGACGCCCAGCATCTGGCGTCGCTCGCGCTGATGGGCAGCGCCATGGCGCGTGTGCTGTTCGATCTCGAGCGGCCGACCGTCGGCCTGCTCAATATCGGCGAAGAGGAGATCAAGGGCGTCGAGGAAGTGAAGGAGGCCGCGAGCCTGCTGCGTGCGCTCAACCTGCCGCAGCTCGACTTCATCGGCTTCATCGAAGGCGACGGGATCGGCAAGGGCGCCGCGGACGTTATCGTTACTGAAGGATTTACCGGTAATATCGCCCTGAAAGCTGCGGAAGGCACTGCACGACAGATTGCAGAATATATACGGAGTGCTATGTCGCGAACGTGGCGTTCCAGGATCGGTTATATCTTCGCCAGAGGCGCGTTCCGCGCGCTGCGCGACAAAATGGACCCCGGCAAAGTCAATGGCGGGGTGTTTCTTGGACTGAACGGCATCGTCATCAAGAGCCACGGTGGCGCCGATGCCGAGGGTTATGCGTCGGCCGTGGACGTTGGTTATGAGATGGTCAAGTACGATCTCCTGACCAAGATCAACCAGACACTTCATCGCGAAGGCGGAGCGCTTGTGTTGGCGCCGGCCGCTCAGGAGGCTCTCTCGTGACTGTGACGCGTTCGGTCGTGCTCGGCTGTGGGTCCTATCTGCCGGAGCAGATTCTGACCAATGCGGAGTTGGCGGCAAAGATCGACACTTCGGACGAATGGATCGTGCAGCGGACCGGCATCCGGCAGCGCCATATCGCAGCACCCGGCGAGTTCACCTCGCATCTGGGCACCAAGGCCGCGCTGGCAGCGCTGAAGCATGCCGGGGTCGACGCGCAGTCGATCGACCTGATCGTGTGTGCGACCTCGACGCCGGACAACACGTTTCCTGCGACCGCGGTCGCGATCCAGAACGCGCTCGGCATTCATCACGGCGCGGCGTTCGACCTGCAAGCGGTCTGCTCCGGTTTCGTGTTCGCGGTGGCGACCGCGGATAATTTCCTGCGCAGCGGGGCCTTCAAGCGCGCTCTGGTGATCGGCGCGGAAACCTTCTCGCGCATCCTCGACTGGAACGATCGCACCACCTGCGTGCTGTTCGGCGACGGCGCCGGCGCCATCGTGCTGGACGCGCAGCAGCAGTCCGGCACCATGGCGGACAGCGGCGTGCTCACCACCCACTTGCGCTCCGACGGTCGGCACAAATCCAAGCTGTACGTCGATGGAGGTCCGTCCTCGACCCAGACCGTGGGGCATCTCCGCATGGAGGGCCGCGAAGTGTTCAAGCACGCGGTCGGCATGATCACCGACGTCATCGTCGATGCCTTCAAGGCCACCGGCACCACGGCCGACGACATCACCTGGTTCGTGCCGCACCAGGCCAACAAGCGCATCATCGATGCCTCCGCTCAGAAGCTGCATATTGCGCCGCAGAAGGTGGTCCTGACGGTCGACAAGCACGGCAATACGTCGGCGGCCTCGATTCCGCTGGCGCTCTCGACAGCGGTTGCCGAAGGCAAGATCGAAAAGGGCAATCTGGTGCTTCTGGAGGCAATGGGCGGCGGCTTCACCTGGGGTTCCGCCCTGATCCGCTGGTGAGTTGATTCGAATTGGATGTATATTGGCGTCGCAATTTGATGCGCGAGTGCAGTTGACCCTCGGGCGCTAAACTCATAATTTCAGGAGCGAATTGTTCGCCGTATTGGGGCAGGCGATGACCGGAACCGGAAAAACTGTGACGCGTGTCGACCTGTGCGAGGCTGTCTACCAAAAGGTAGGCCTGTCCCGGACAGAGTCATCCGCTTTTGTCGAGCTCGTGCTCAAGGAGATCACCGACTGCCTCGAGAAGGGCGAAACGGTGAAACTCTCCTCGTTCGGCTCATTCATGGTGCGCAAGAAGGGACAGCGCATCGGACGAAATCCAAAGACGGGAACGGAAGTTCCGATTTCTCCCCGCCGTGTGATGGTGTTCAAGCCATCGGCGATCCTGAAGCAGCGGATCAACGGCAACGGCGCCGTCGAGACCAAGGCCGACTGATTCTGGCGCTGGTCCCGGTGTTGTGCCGCGCCCGCCAGGTTTCCCGCGTTTGAGTGCGTTCTGATCGCGAAGCCGGTACGTGGTTCTACGGACCGTGTGCCTGGACCGGCTCCCTCGAAAGGATGAGGCATTTGGACAAGGCCCCCGATGCATTCCGGACCATCAGCGAGGTCGCCGACGATCTCGACATCCCGCAGCATGTGCTGCGCTTCTGGGAAACCCGGTTCACCCAGATCAAGCCGATGAAGCGCAGCGGCGGCCGCCGCTACTATCGCCCCGACGATGTCGATTTGCTGCGCGGCATCCGCCGCCTGCTGTATGGCGAGGGCTACACCATCCGCGGTGTGCAGCGGATCCTGCGCGAGCAGGGGATCAAGGCAGTCCAGGGACTGGCTGACACTGCCGCGGCCCCGCCCTCGGCGGTGACGGAACGCCGTCATGCCGCGCCGGAGGATGATGATGGCGATCTCGCCGCGCCGGAGTCCGAGGACGCCGACATTGACGCCGACGCGCATGAGGCGGACGAGGCCGGCTTTGACGAGGATGAGCTGGAAGATGAAAGCGACGACGATGAGTCGCCGTCCCCCATCGTCCAGCCGGATCGCGAGCGCGTGGCGACGAAGCCGCCGGCCAACCCGTTCGAGGGCGCCGCGCGTCCCGAGCCGGTTTTCGCGGCGCCCCGTCAGAGCGGCGAGCCGGCGGCCCGCGCCCCGGAGGGGATATCCCGAGCGGATGCGAAGCGCCTGAGGGGCGCCCTCGACGACCTGGTGGCCTGCAAACGGCTGATCGACGACGCGCTGAAAGCCGCCCCGGCCGAGCTGTTCCCGCTGAAATAGCCTGGGTTTTCCACCAAACGGGCCCCCGGACCGGCGGGTCTCGAACGCGTCTTGCGTCCCGGCTGGAACGACGCTACAGCATCCGGGCCGCAAGGCACGGAGCGTAGCGCAGCCCGGTTAGCGCACTAGTCTGGGAGACTAGGGGTCGGAGGTTCGAATCCTCTCGCTCCGACCAAAATTTCGATTTTTGCGGTGATGACGACGATGTCGAGACCGCCCCGGGAGGCCTCGCGACAGAGAGTTGCTGCTGGCGACAGGTGGTTATGTCGCCGCTAACGAAGGCGTCTGCGGTGCCTCTCCCAAGCAGAAGCTTCTATTTTCTCCGCCATGGCCAGACCGACTGGAACGTGGACAAGCGGTTTCAAGGCCACACCGACATCCCCCTCAATGACCTTGGTGTTTCGCAGGCTCATGGCGCAGCGCGTGTGCTGGAGAGCTGCGCGATCGATGTCATCGTTTCCAGTCCGCTGGTTCGCGCCCTGAAGACGGCTGCCATTGTTGGCGAACGTCTTCAGAAGCCGCTGTTCATCGATAGCGAACTCAAGGAGCGTCATTTCGGCAGTTTCGAAGGCTTGCGCGTCGACGAGGTGAAAAACCGCCTGGGCCTGCAGCCCCATGAGCGCTTGGCCCAGCATTTGCCCGCCGATGCCGAGCAATGGCAGGAGACCCGAGCGCGAGTGATCCGGGTCATGGGAAAATGGCTCGACCGCTACCCCGACGGCACGATTTTGTTCGTTGCTCACGGCGGATTGTTCGATGCATTGCATGAGATCATTTTTCAGTCGCGGATCGAACCGGGGCACGTTCCCTACTTTTGGCGCCACGGCGGAGACGGTTGGACTTGCAAAGCGCTCTGAGTGAGTGGGACTGTGCATGACTGTCGAACTCGGGGCGGCTTCGAATGACAGGGCCTGTTCGCGCAAAGATGGTCGGGGCTGCGGTGTTGTTCACAACGCTGCTGTCGACGGCCGGGCATGCCCAGGATCCGGATAAGGCGGCGGCTTCCGGAGTCGATACCGAGCATCTGTTCGGCTTCATGATCGGCTCCGATGTCGGCAACGTCGGCGAGCGTGAATTCCAGAGCCAGACCACCGGCCGGTTCGGCAAAAGCGGCGGGACGTACCGCGCCATCGGGCAGGAGCTCGAGCTGGAGTTCGTGCCCATGCGGAACTTCCGGGTGGAAGTCGGAGGCGAGTTTGCTTCCTACGACATCAATGGTGTCACGGGATTCGACAATCGCCGTCAGCTGGCCTGGCAAAGCGCGTCGCTCGATCTGCGTTATCAGTTGCTGGAGCGTGAGACGGCGCCGTTCGGCATGCTGTTCGGGGTCGAGACCCATGCGGCGCGCCGCGACGAGACGACCGCGGCGCCCGTCCGGCAGTACGGCACGGACTTCACCCTCGCGTTCGATCGGGAGCTGATTCCCAACTCTCTCGTGGTCGCGCTCAACCTGCTGTATCAGCCGGAATGGACACACGTCCTCGGCACCGGAGTGGATGAGCAGGATGCGACCATCGGGGCTGCGACAGCGCTGATGGCGCAGGTCCGGCCGGGGTTCTTTCTCGGCGGGGAAGCGCGCTACCTGCGCAAATATGAAGACCTCGGTCTGAATCAGTTGTCCGGTCAGGCGCTGTTTGTCGGACCGACTGCCTTCATCAAGCTGACCGAACGATCGCGGCTCACCGCGGCCTGGAGTTTTCAGGCCTGGGGGCGCGCGGCCGGCGGAACAGGCGCGCTCAATCTCGTCGATTTCGAACGACACCAGGCGCGGCTGGTGTTCGGCGTCAATTTTTGACTCGTTTCCTTTGACCCGGTTCTTTTTGGCGGTTATCGCGCGGCGATATTGCGCTGCACGCACCGGGGCCGGGGCCGGCTCACGTGAGTTTGAAACTTTCTGCCGACTGTGTCCGTTGCTAAGTGTGCGATCATCGCATCGCTAAAAAGGGATCATCGTCGTGGACCTGATCGACCTGATCGTCACCGTGTGTGCGTTGGCCGCTCCCGCCAACTGCGAAGAGCGGCATCTCGAGTTCCAGTGGAGCGGCTCGCTGCAGCAATGCGCCAACGCTGCGCCGCCCTATATCGCGCAGTGGATCGGCGAGCATCCGAAATGGAGCGCGGTGCGCTGGCGCTGCGAGTATCCGCATCCGCAAGACAAGACGTGACAAGACAAGGCAAAACAAGACAAGACGTGATGTGAGTGTCGCGCACGACTGAGCGACACCGGCCCCGGCACTATTTCTTGCTGCAGTCCTTCAGGTCCTTGTCGGCGATCGAAAACACCGCGTCGGCGGCGATCTCGATGTTGCGAACAAAGCACGTGCGGCCCTTGGGGTAACCGACCTTGGCATCGTAGCGTCCGGGATCGACGCCGGTGATGCGCAGCCGCTCGTCGTGGTCGACCTCCTTGTCCTTGTCGTTCAAGGTCTGGTTGGCGCCCCAATCGTTCTTGCCCGCAGGCGAGAGCTGGAAGTTGGAGACAGTCGCCGAGGTCAGGTTCCAGAACCGGATGCCTTTGCCCTGTGCGAATGCCTGGCTCGAACTGACGAGCAGCACAGCGGTGGAAACCAGTATCCATCGTCGCATCGTGTCCTCCCTGAGTGACATTCTTTGGTGATATGGCCGTTTGTGATCCGGCCGCTACTGTTCTCTTATCACGCGATCCCGGTTTTTGGCGGCGTCGAAATTCTTGGCTTGGTCGAGGCCGACCGGTGCGATCAGCTTTGTCGAGGCGAGATCGGCACCGTCGAAATCGGTGCCGGCGACGATGACGCCTGTCAGGTCCGCGCCACCGAGCTGCGCTCCTTTCAGGGAGGCATCCGTCAGGTCGGCGCCGCTGAGCGAGGCGAATTCGAGATCGACGCGCGAGAGGTCCGCACCGCGCGCGTTCAACCGCTCCAGGTGGGCGGACTTCAGCACGGTGCGCATCAGCCCCATCGACTGGTTGCGCATGTCGGCGCCGAGATTGGCTCCCGCGACGGACGCGCCGACCAGGCTTGCGCCGGTGAGATCGGCGGCCATGCGTGCCTGCGAAAGATCCGCGCGGTCAAGCCGGGCGCGTTGCATCTGCGAGGCGAACAGGTTCGCGCCTTTCAGGCTTGCGTCCGTGAGATCGGCTTCGATCAGCCAGGCCTGACCGAGATCCGCGCGATCGAGCTTCGCCTCCACCAGTTTGGTCTTGTTGAGGCGCGCCCCGCGAAACAGCGCGCCGGAAAGGTCGAGGCGGGACAGGTCGAGACCGGACAGCCGTTTGCCGGAGAAGTCGGCAGGGGCGGCGGCTGTCGCGGTGGCCAGCTTGGCTTCGACGTCCTCCCGTGTCATCTCCGCGGAGACCATGTCGGGGGAGGTGAGGTCGACATGACGCATCATGTCCTGCGCCGCCGCCACGGCGAGAAGGCCGGGACCGATCAGGACGGCGGCTGCGAGCCGTCGCATCATCGCGCAGATCCGGCTCCGCATCTTATGTGGCCTCCCGCGCATCAGGGCCCCCCTGGCTGCGTTGCACGATCTCGGCCTTGATGGCGGCGATCTCGGCTGCGCCGCGCGCGGCGCGTGGCGTTCGGATCGGGATCTCCGCGACGATGCGGGCCGGGCGCGGCGACAGCAGCAGGATGCGATCGCCGAGGCGCACCGCATCGTCGAGATCGTGGGTGACCAGCAGCGTGGTGACCGGCCGGCGCGCGACCAGGGCCGCGATCTCGTCGCGCAAGCGGGCGGACAGGGCATTGTCGAGCGAGACCAGGGGCTCGTCGAGAATGAGCACATTCGGTTCGATGGCGAAGGCACGCGCCAGGGCGACGCGCCGGGCGAGGCCGAGCGAGAGTTCGCCGGGGAAGTGGGAGCGGTGCGCGCTCAATTCCAGAATCTCGAACAGCGCGGAGAGCCTGGCTTCGTCCGCCTGCGGCGCGGCCAGCCGCACATTGTCGTCGATCGAACGCCACGGCAGCAGGCGCGGCTCCTGGAACACCATGCCGATGCGGGTATCCGGCGCATGCACGACGCGGCCGCGGTAATCGGGATCGAGACCGGCCACGATCCGCAACATCGTGGTCTTGCCGCAGCCGGATGGCCCGACCAGCGCCACCAGCTCGCCGTGATCGAGAGTGAAGGCGAGGTCGCGCAGCACATCGACCCGCTCGCCCGCGGCATTGACGAAGACCTTTTGTTCGATCGCTACCTCAAGCCGCATGCTGCCGCCAGCGCGAGGCGCGTTTTTCAAAAGGCTGCACCACGATGATTTCGATCGCCAGCACGATGGCGGAGAAGCACAAGGCGTAGGCGAGGATACGGGGAATGTCGAACAGCTGGAAGGCTGTCCCGATCTCGAAGCCGACGCCGTTGGGACGGCCCAGAAGCTCGGCAATCAGCACGATCTTCCACACCAGCGAGAGGCCGGACCGCGCGGCGGCGGCGATGTAGGGCGCGAGCTGCGGCAGCACGACGTGCCGGAATGCGGTCCAGCGCGGGAACGCGAACACGGTGGCCATCTCGTCAAGCGCGGGATCGAGCGCGCGGCTGCCCTCCCGGACCGTGACCACGGCGTTGGGCAGCTTGTTGATGGCAATGGCTGCGATGGCTGCGGCCTCGGTCAGGCCGGCCCAGATGTAGGCGAGCACGATGATGACCAGGGCCGGCAGGTTCAGCAGCACGATCAGCCAGGGATCGCCGAGCCTGTCGGCGGTCCTGACCCGGCCCATCAGATAACCGATCGCCGTGCCCAGCGTCATGGCAAGAGTGAAGGCGACGAGCACCCGCGCCAGCGTCACGCCGAGATGGAAAAACAGCGCCCCGGACCGCGCCTCCGTGACGATCGCGGCGAGCACCGTGGGAGGCGAGGGCAGTTGTTCGCTGCCCGCCAGCAGTGAGCCGGCCCACCACGTCGCGACGAACAGAGCGAGCGACGCCAGCCGGAGCATGTCAGTCTCCGGTCATTGGGCGATAGAAGGTGCCGGGGGCGAGCTCCGTGGCCGGCCCGACGAGCTCGGTCCCGCCGACTGCCGCCAACACGCGGTACAGCACGCGGGCGTCGGCCTCCTCATCGGCGATCGGGCGGCGGGCGATACCGTCGCGATAACGATCGCGGTAGGCCCGCAGCGTTGCGGCGTCGGTTGCACCGGTGAGCGGCGCGATGGTGTCCCATTCCGCATCCGACGTGGCGAGAATCTCCTTGGCCTTGCGTGTCACGGATATGAAGCGCGCGACCGCATCACGATGGGTTGCCGCCCAGCTCTCGTCGAAGACATAACCGATCATCGCGGTGCGCCCCTTGGCGCCGAGCTTCAAGACGATGTCGTCCATGCCGACCAGGCGGCGAAATCCCTTGGCTTCCATCGCGGCGCAGAAATTCCAGTAATTCAGGTTGGCGTCCATCTCGCCGCTGATGGTCTTGCGCGCCAGCAGCGGCGGGGCACCGTAGGCGATGGTGGCCTGGGATGTCAGGTCGATGCCGTCCTGCTTCATCACGGCGCGCAGCATCAGCCAGCTCTTGTCGATCGGGCCGCCGGCCACCGCAAGCTTGCGCCCCCTGAGGTCGGCCAGGGTCTTGATCGGGGAGGCGTCCGGCACCATCACGGCGCCAAGCGCATTCGAGTAGGGATAGAATGTCAGCTTCGCGCCGAGCTGACGCTCGCGCGACACCCACAGCCAGTCCGACACGATGACGTCGGCGGAGCCGCCGCGCAGCGCGATCTTGCCGGCTTCCGGGCTTGCAAGCTCAGTGGTCTCGATCGTGAGGCCGGCTTGCTTGTCCAGCTCATGGCTGCGAACCACAGCGAGTTCCCAGGCCAGCGTTCCGGTTTTCTGTACGGCCAGCCGAACCGTGTCGGCGGCGCAGGATGGCCGAACCGACGCAAGGATGACAATGATGAGGGCGCACCACCAGCCGGCGGCCAATTTGACAGCATGTTTCATGCCTGGATATTTCGAAGCATCCCGATGCAAAGGTCAACCCGCAAAGCGGGAGGTTTCCACCTTGCATCCTTCCAAGCTATCTTCCTATCTAAGATCGGCGACTGCAATCAGCATCGGCAGGAGAATCTCTGTGACCCGTGTCGAATTGAAACGACTTTTGCTTGGCGGACTGGTGCTGCACTGCATGAATGTCGCAACCGCACATGCCGACAGCGTCAACGATTATCCGACCTCGGTGCGCGCAGATTATGTGTTCGGCTGCATGAAAGCCAACGGCGAGACGCAGCGCACACTCGACCAGTGTTCCTGTTCGGTCGATGTCGTGGCGTCGCTGCTGCCTTATGAACGTTACGTCACGGCGGCGACGGTGTTGAGCATGGCGCAGGTGCAAGGCAATCTCGGCGGCCAGTTCCGGTCATCCGAACAGGCGACGAGTGCGGTCAATGATCTGCGCCGCGCACAGGCGGAGGCGGAGGTGCGGTGTTTCTAGAGGCGTCGGCGCGCGAGAAAGACAGCAACCGGTGCCGTGCGCCAGGTGAGCCGCGGCTTTTGTGAACCGCGACGTTACATCGCAGACGACTCGACCGGCCACTCGCCCTGGAAAACGTGGCCGTCGGTGTCCTTGGCCTCGGCGCGGATTTTTTTGGCGGCGCCCGGACGATAGGTGAAACGGATATTCGGATCCTCCGAGATCGAGATACCGCCGTCCATGGCCAGGATCAGCTTGTCGTCCTGCCAGACGTGCAGGTCGTTGACGAAAAACGGCGGGATATAGAGATGGGTGATCTGATCCATCTGCAGGCCGGAATTGTTGGGATGCCCGATCATCAGCTGGGCCTCGCGGGCGCCGCTGGAGGGCGCGTCTGCGGCGCCTGCAAACTGCCGGAAACGCATCTTGCCGAGCCGGCTGTTGGCTTCGTCCGCGTTCTTGGCCGCGGGGGCAGAACAGCCGCCTGATGCCTTCACATAGGTCTTGGTCATGTAGAGCTTGCCATCGCTCAGTTCAGCGACCGCATGCACGTCGGTGTAGTTGTTGACCCGCACGCGGGTCGAGATCTCGGAGACCGCGGCGTCGGGGCCGAGGTCGAAACGCGCGGCCATCGGGGCCGGATTCTGATCGATCACCAGCGTGATGGCGACGACATGGCGGGGATCATCGGCCGGAAGCTTCGTGCGCAGCGTGACCGGGACGATCGCGGCGTCTTCGGCGCGATAAGGCATCTCGATGGCAATCACGCCGCTGCCGTCCTGCATCGGGCGATTGTTGAAGATGTCCTGCACCAGCCCGGCCCAGACGTTGTTTGCTGAGTCCGCCGCCGGCGCTGGCGTTTCCGCGCGGGCCGCTGAGGGCCCGAACGGCGTGGTGACCAGCAGGCCAGCAAGACAAGACAGAAGGCAAAACAGACGGATCTTGGTTCGGTGCATGGTCCTGCTCCCGCAATGACGCATCGCATGCCGAACATATCCAAGCTTCGGACTCATTCCCACTCCAATTCGGAGAATGCTGCAGTCGCGTTCCGCGCGTTGTAGTCGTCGAACAGGGACCAGCGGGCCTGCTCGGAGGCTCCTGCGGTCTTGGCTGCTTCCGCCAGCGGCGCGCCTGATTTGATCAGGGCGCGAACATCAGCGGCGAGTTTGTCCAGATAACGCCGCTCTGCGTCCAGCGCTTGCGGCCATGCGGTGACAGGGCCGTGTCCGGGAACCACGCGCTGGGCGGGTGTCGCGGCCAACGAGTCGAGGATCGTTAGCCAGCCACGGAGGCTGCCGTCGATCACGGGAATGTGCGCGACGAACACCAGATCACCCGCAAAGAGCGTCCCGCTCGCGGCGTCAAGCACCGTCAGATCGCTGTCGGTGTGCGCGGCGGGCCAGGCGCGCAGGATCAGCGGCCGGTCGCCGAGGTCGAGACGAAGTTCGCCATCGACCAGCACCGTGGGCGGAATGATCTTCACCGCGTCGATCAGGTCGTCTCCCATCAGGCGGCGAAACGCATCGAGGTAAAACTGTCCGTGCGTGGTGAGCGCCCGCGGCAGGTTTTTATGACCGACGAAATCCGGTCCGTCGGCCACGAATGCTGCGTTGCCGAAAGCATGATCCGGGTGGCCGTGGGTGTTCACCACGTAGCGGATCGGCTTGTCGGTGCGCGCCCGTATGGCCGCTCGCAGGCGCTGCCCTTCGCGCGTGCTGCCGCCGGTATCGATGACCGCAACGGAATCTTTACCGACGATGAATCCGACATTGGCGATGGCGCCCTCGTTGTCCTGCGTCATCAGCGCGATTGTACCGATGTGAACGAAAACGCCGGGCGCGATTTCATCGACGGAGAGCGGTTGAACGTCCTGCCGCACCTGCGCGAGCAGCGGCGCGGTCGTCATCGCGAATGCAACGAACAATGCAAGGCGGCGAATCATGCGCACTCCGTCAGGCGTCGGATATCTGTCGCGGTTCGGCGAAGCATGAGCCCGCGATCGAATGTAGTATTGGCGTAACACAAATCTCGCTTGCGACGCGGGATGGGTCAGTGAAGCACACTCTGTCGATCATGCAAAAGTTCCCGTTTACCCAGTAATTGCAGGCAAAACTCGCATCTTCGCGAGTCAGTCGTTCGCACAGTGCGCGTTTCGAGATGCGTGCGCATCTCGAGTGCAGCGCGCGATTGATTTTCTGTTGCACGCGAAAGTTGGCGAGCATAGCATCGGGACAATGGACCAACGTTCGTCGGGAGCATGAACCTTGATCCATCGGGATATCGGACTGCCGTTCACTGGACTTCAAGTTCATCGGGATAGCTGAAGTCCGTGACCGCTTCGCGAGATCTGAAGAAAGGGCGTGTCTCGTTTCTCGGTGAAGCCACGACGTGACGTTGGAAGACCATCCCTCAAGAGTTGCCCCAAAGAACTGTCCCAAAGAACTGCTTCAAGAGTTGACGCTGGACATGGACGAGAGCCCAGCGACTTAACAAAGCCAGAGCGAAAATAAATAAAACCGTGGGAAGGATTCATGATGCGCAAGGTGATGCTTACAAGTTGTCTTGGCGCTGTTGCGGCGCTGACTGTCGGTGCCGCAAGTGCCAATGACGATCTGATCCAGATGTCGAAGAACCCGAAGGACTGGGTAATACCGGCCGGCAACTATGCCAGCCAGCGCTACTCCGAACTCAAGCAGATCACCGCGGCGAACGTCGGCAAGCTGCAGGTGGCCTGGACCTTCTCCACCGGCGTGTTGCGCGGGCACGAGGGCGGGCCGCTGATCATCGGCAACATGATGTATGTGCATACGCCGTTCCCGAACATGGTCTACGCTCTCGATCTCGCCAATGAGAACAAGATCGTCTGGAAGTACGAGCCGAAGCAGGACCCGAACGTCATTCCGGTGATGTGCTGCGATACGGTCAACCGCGGCGTCGCCTATGGTGACGGCAAGATCTTCCTGCATCAGGCGGACACCACGCTGGTCGCACTCGATGCCAAGACCGGCAAGGTGGCCTGGACCGTGAAGAACGGCGATCCCGGCAAGGGCGGCACCGGCACCTCGGCGCCTCTCGTGGTCAAGGACAAGGTCCTGATCGGCATTTCCGGCGGCGAGTTCGGCGTGCAATGCCATGTCACGGCCTATGACATCAAGGACGGCAAGCAGGTGTGGCGTGCCTTCTCCGAAGGACCGGACGACCAGATCAAGTTCGATCCGGAAAAGACCATGTCGCTCGGCAAGCCGGTCGGCAAGGATTCCAGCCTTGCGACCTGGCAGGGCGATCAATGGAAAATCGGCGGCGGCTGCACCTGGGGCTGGATGTCCTATGATCCGGCTCTGAACATGGTCTATTACGGGTCGGGCAATCCTTCGACCTGGAATCCGAAGCAGCGGCCCGGCGACAACAAATGGTCGATGACCATTTTCGGGCGTGATGCCGACACCGGCATGGCGAAGTGGGTCTACCAGATGACGCCCCATGACGAATGGGACTATGACGGCGTCAACGAGATGATCCTCTCCGACCAGTCGATCAACGGCCAGGCGCGCAAGCTCCTGACCCACTTCGACCGCAACGGTCTGGCCTACACCCTCGATCGCACCAACGGCGAACTGCTGGTCGCCGAGAAGTTCGATCCGAAGGTCAACTGGACCACCGGCGTCGACATGAACAAGAGTTCGCCGACCTATGGTCGTCCCAAGGTTGTCGATGCGTATTCGACCGACAAGCAGGGCGAGGACCACAACAACAAGGGCATCTGCCCGGCCGCGCTCGGCACCAAGGACGAGCAGCCGGCGGCGTATTCGCCGGAGACGCAGCTGTTCTACGTGCCGACCAACCACGTCTGCATGGACTATGAGCCGTTCAAGGTGAGCTACACCGCGGGCCAGCCCTATGTCGGGGCGACGCTCTCGATGTATCCGCCTCCCGGCGATACCCACATGGGCAACTTCATTGCCTGGGACAACAAGGCCGGCAAGATCGTCTGGTCGAACAAGGAACAGTTCTCTGTCTGGTCGGGGGCACTCGCCACCGCCGGCGGAGTGGTGTTCTACGGGACGCTGGAAGGGTATCTGAAGGCGGTTGACGCCAAGACGGGCAAGGAACTGTACAAGTTCAAGACCCCGTCCGGCATCATCGGCAACGTGACGACGTATGAACACGCCGGCAAGCAATACATTGCCGTGCTGTCCGGCGTCGGCGGCTGGGCCGGAATCGGTCTGGCGGCAGGTCTGACCGATCCGACCGCGGGCCTCGGCGCAGTCGGTGGTTACGCAGCGCTGAGCAACTACACCGCGCTCGGCGGGACCCTGACGACGTTCACGCTGCCCAGCGCAAACTGAACGAGTAACTCTCTCCGGCGCGCGGAACTTCTCCGCGCGCCGGTTCGTTCATGACATGCGTTTCGGGACTGCGCTTCAGGACGACGTGCGCATTGCAGCATGCGTTTGGGAAACGTTCCAGGAAACGCATTTCAGGATTTTGCGCTGCAATCTGTTGGTCCATCATCGAGGAAAATCGCGTGCGAGCCATTTTTGTGGTGACGACGATCGCCGTCGTGGCGTTCGGGAATTTTGTGTTTGAAAATCCTGCTTTTGCCGACGGCAGCGGTGATCCGACCGCGGTCAAATCCGAGGACGGCAAATATTTCGACAAGGACGGCAATCCGACGTTCAAGGTCGCCGCGGACGGCACGGTCGACTGGTACACCTATTCCGGATACCGCCGTTATCATTCCGAGTGCCATGTCTGTCACGGCCCGGACGGCATGGGCTCGACCTATGCGCCGGCCTTGAAGGATTCCCTCAAGACCATGAGTTATGGCGATTTTCTCGGCGTGGTCGCGAGCGGCCGCAAGAACATCTCCACCGCGCAGGAGAACGTGATGCCGGCCTTCGGCGACAATCCCAATGTGGTTTGTTACCTGGATGACATCTACGTCTATCTCCGCTCCCGCGCCAACGATGCGACCGGGCGGGTGCGGCCGGCCAAGCACGAGGAGAAGCCCGAGGCGTTCACCAAGGCGGAGAATACCTGCATGGGCAACAAGTGACGCGCGCACAAGCGAGGAGGTGGCCGCGATGACGCCGGCTCATGGGTGCCGCCGGGTTGCGCTCGCGCTCCTGTGCGCAACGCTGTTCGGAGACGGCGGCGCGGTGGCCCAAATGCCGCAGCCGCCGGTTCAGGCGCAGCCGCCGGACGGCGCCGACATGTCGATCGAACTGATCGATCCGAAGGTGCTGCGGATCTGCGCCGATCCGCGCAACATGCCGTTTTCAAACGAGAAAGGCGAGGGGTTCGAGAACAAGATCGCGGAACTGCTGGCCGCGAAACTGAATAAAAAACTTGATTACATGTTCTTCCCGCAGGCCACCGGCTTCGTCCGCGTGACGCTCGGTTCGCACCGCTGCGATCTGATCATGGGCTTTCCGCAGGGCGACGATCTGGTGCAGGTGACGAACCCGTACTACCGCACTGCCTATGCGCTGGTCGTCAAATCCGGCAGCGGTCTCGACGATGTCGCGACGCTCGGAGATGCCCGTCTGAAAGACAAACATATCGGCATCGTCGCCGGCACGCCGCCGGCCACCGACATGGCCGTCAACGGCCTGATGGTCAACGCCAAGCCGTATCCATTGATGATCGATACCCGGATCGATTCCTCGGCCGAGGCGATGATCAACGACATCAAATCGGGGGCGATCGATGCCGGCGTGCTGTGGGGCCCGATGGCGGGCTATTACGCCAGGCAGTCCACTCCGGCACTGCATGTGATGCCGCTGGTCAAGGAGACCGCCGGGCCGAAGCTCGCCTACCGGATCGGAATGGGCGTGCGCTACGCCGACCAGAACTGGAAGCGCCAGCTCAATCGTCTGATCCAGGAGAGCCAAAGCGAGATCAACAAGATCCTGCTCGACTTCGGCGTTCCGCTGCTCGACGACAACGACCAGCCGATCACTGCGCAGGCCGCGACCAAGCCGCCATGATCGCGAAGCTCGGGCGTGTCGCCGCGGCGCTGCTGCTGCTGACGGCAGCGGCCTCTGCGGACGATATCGCGCCCGAGCCGGACGGCTATCGGATGGAGAATTATCGTGCGCCCGTTCCCGCGACACTGAAAGGTGCACGGGTGCTGACGACCGACCAGGCGAGGGCGATCTGGGAAACCAAGGCGGCTGTTTTCATCGATGTGTTGCCGCATCCCCCCAAGCCGAAGAACCTGCCGGCAGGCACAGTGTGGCGCGAGACGCCGCGATCGGACATCCCCGGCAGCATCTGGCTCCCGGACACCGGCTACGGCGCGCTTGCCGCGGCGACCGAAGACTACCTGCGTCAGGGGCTGGCGCGGGCCAGCGGCGGCGATATGACGAGACAACTGGTGTTCTACTGCCAGGAGGCGTGCTGGATGTCGTGGAACGCGGCCAAGCGCGCGCTGTCCTACGGCTATCGCAACGTGGCGTGGTATCCGGACGGCACCGACGGCTGGGTGCGGGCGAATCTGCCGACGGTCGACGCCCGGCCGGAGCCGCGGCCGGGCGACTAAAGGTCGAGACGAGGATAAGGAGTC
>JBGMOD010000007.1:0-22450 GCA_041424235.1 Hyphomicrobiales bacterium | reverse complement strand
TTCGAAAATGATCTGGGCGAGCACCGAGCGTGTGATGTCGTCACCGGTCTTGGCGTCGTAAACGAGAAAGTCCTCGCCTTCCTTCACCATGGCGGCGAGATCTTCGAGCGTGACGTATGTGCTGGTGCCGGTGTTGTAGAGCCGGCGGTTGGCGTATTTTTTGATCGTAATGGGTGTTTCTGACTTCGCCATGGGTCTCACACGCTGAGAGATAAGGGAACTCACCGGACATTCCCGGAGGGGGGAGGTCAATGCAACGCAACAAAGTAAGCATGTCCGGCAGCGCTCGGCTACCGTTTTGTGCAGCACAGTTAATACCCTAGCTGTCCGTGGGCGGCATGGCGCGGTTGCGAAAACCGCCCGATGGCCGGACAAATCGCGGGGGGATCGAGCCCTCGGGCAGGGGGATGATCGATCCGCCGCAATGTCCGATTGACACGCCTGCCTTAGGTTAACAGGATGCGCGGGAGACCTCGCTCTGCCAGCCAGGCACCGGGCCTGTGCCCGAAACTCAAAGCCAAGGAGATATCCATGACCGACGATGTCGTCATCGTCAGCGCTGCACGCACCGCTGTTGGTTCGTTCAATGGCGCTTTTGCCAATACCCCTGCCCATGATCTCGGAGCTGCTGTCGTCAAGGCTGCGCTGGAGCGCGCCGGCGTCGAGCCGGGCCGGGTGTCCGAAGTCATCCTCGGGCAGATCCTGACCGCCGGGCAGGGCCAGAATCCGGCTCGCCAGGCCTCGATTAATGCCGGCATTCCGGTGGCAGCCCCGGCCTGGGGCGTCAATCAGCTGTGCGGCTCGGGGCTGCGCGCGGTGGCGCTGGGTTACCAGGCCATCCTCAATGGCGATTCCGACATCGTTGTCGCCGGCGGCCAGGAATCCATGAGCATGGCGCAGCATGCCCAGCATTTGCGCGGTGGCGTGAAAATGGGCTCGCTCGACATCGTCGATACCATGATCAAGGACGGCCTGTGGGACGCGTTCAACGGCTACCACATGGGGAACACCGCCGAGAACGTCGCCAAGCAATATCAGATCACCCGCCAGCAGCAGGACGAGTTCGCCGTCGGCTCCCAGAACAAGGCCGAGGCCGCACAGAAGGCCGGGCGCTTCAAGGACGAGATCGTTCCCTTCATCATCAAGGGCCGCAAGGGCGACGTCACCGTCGACACCGATGAATTCCCGCGCCACGGCGCCACCATCGAGGCGATGGCCAAGCTGCGCGCGGCGTTCGAGAAGGACGGCACCGTGACCGCCGGCAATGCGTCGGGCATCAATGACGGCGCCGCCGCCCTGGTGCTGATGAGCGCCAAGCAGGCCGCCAAGGACGGCCGCACGCCTTTGGCCCGCATCGTGTCGTGGGGCCAGGCCGGCGTCGATCCGGCGATCATGGGCACCGGCCCGATCCCGGCCTCGCGCGCCGCGCTGAAGAAGGCGGGCTGGAAGGCCGACGACCTCGATCTGATCGAGGCCAACGAGGCGTTCGCCGCGCAGGCCTGCGCGGTCAACAAGGACCTCGGCTGGGATACCTCGAAGGTCAACGTCAATGGCGGCGCGATCTCGATCGGCCATCCGATCGGTGCGTCGGGCGCCCGGGTGCTGGTGACGCTGCTGCACGAAATGCAGAAGCGCGATTCCAAGAAGGGCCTTGCCACGCTCTGCATCGGCGGCGGCATGGGCATCGCGCTCTGTGTCGAGCGCTGATCTCTGATCACAACGCACTGCACAATTTCTCAATCGAATGCCCGGCCTCGTGCCGGGCATTTTCGTTTCATGGTCAGGAGTGCAGCCTGACCTATGCCGGCGGACCGCCTGCGCGAAGCTCCAGCTGGTCTCCGTTGAAGATGTGCAGCATTCCAGTAAACGCGGGATGGTCCGCCTCGACGACGTAGCGCACCGCGCCTGCGCGCGTGGTGAACACTGCAACGATAAAGCCTGGATACTCATAGCCGGCGCGCTTTCGCACCGCATCGCCAACGCTGAAAGCTTGTGTCGTCATATATCGTGATCCCTGCTGCGCTCGATTGAATCGCCCCACGGTGGGCGGGACGAGCGGGCGGCGTCAAGGACTGCTTCACTTAAACTCAGACACGATCCAGGTTTTTGGTCTTGCAGTTCTCACAATTGGCTTGAATACTTCGGCGACTTAAAAAGAATATCGCTGAGTCATTGAAGGAGGACCTGAGCATGGCACGTGTGGCACTGGTGACGGGTGGGACGCGAGGGATCGGCGCGGCGATCAGCAAGGCGCTCAAAGCCGCCGGCTACAAGGTCGCGGCGAGCTATGCAGGAAATGACGAGGCGGCGAACAAGTTCAAGCACGAGACTCACATTCCGGTCTACAAATGGGACGTTGCCTCGTTTGATGCATGTTCCGAAGGCATCAAGAAGGTCGAGGCGGAAGTCGGTCCGGTTGACGTTCTCGTCAACAATGCCGGCATCACCCGTGACGGTGCGTTTCACAAGATGACGCTCGAGCAATGGAATGCGGTCATCACCACCAATCTCGGATCGCTGTTCAACATGACCCGTCCGGTGATCGAGGGCATGCGGGCGCGCAAGTTCGGCCGCGTCATCAATATCTCCTCGATCAACGGCCAGAAGGGTCAGTTCGGCCAGGTCAACTACTCGGCCGCCAAGGCCGGCGACATCGGCTTCACCAAGGCGTTGGCGCTCGAGAATGCCCGCGGCGGCATCACCGTGAACGTGATCTGCCCCGGCTACATCAACACCGAAATGGTGCAGGCGGTGCCGAAGGACGTGGTGGAGAAGAGCATCCTGCCGATGATCCCGGTCAACCGCCTCGGCGAGCCGGAGGAAATCGCGCGCGCCGTGGTGTTCCTCGCCTCCGACGATGCCGGCTACATCACCGGTTCGACCCTGACCATCAATGGCGGGCAGTACCACGCCTGATCTGGCGGGCGAGCTGTCGCTCCTCGCCCTGAGGCGTCAGCCTGTCCCTCGTGGCATCAAAACACAGAGCGCGAATCCGCGCGCTCTGTCATAACACCGGCATGTCGCTGAACACCGCTACCCTTGTCGGCCTTCTCGCCATCGTGATGTGGTCGCTGCTGGCCGCGCTCACGGTTGCGACCGGGCGCATCCCGGCCTTCCAGCTCGCCGCCATGACATTTGCCATCGGCGCCTGCGTCGGGCCGCTGACGTGGCTGTGGCGTCCCGGTGCCGTTGCGGCGCTGCGCCAGCCATTGGCGGTGTGGCTTGTCGGCGTCGGCGGGCTGTTCGGCTACCACGCGCTGTATTTCCTGGCGCTGCGGTTCGCGCCGCCGGCCGAGGCGGGGCTGCTGAATTATCTGTGGCCGCTGCTGATCGTTTTGTTCTCCGCGCTCCTGCCGGGTGAGGTGCTCAAGCCGCACCACATCATCGGATCGCTGTTCGGCCTGGTGAGCATGGCGCTGCTGGTGGTGGGCGGCAGCGGCGCGGGATTGGGGCACGTGGCGCCGGAGAATATCCCGGGCTTTGCGGCCGCGTTTTGCGCAGCCTTCATCTGGGCCGGCTATTCGGTGATGTCGCGCCGGCTGAAGGCGGTGCCGACCGACGCGGTGGCCGGCTTCTGTCTGGCGACGGCCGTGCTGGCAGCGGTCTGTCATCTCGCGCTGGAGACCACGGTCTGGCCGCAGACACCGTTGCAGTGGGCCTGCATCGTCGCGCTTGGGCTCGGCCCGGTCGGGGCTGCGTTCTACGCCTGGGACATCGGCATGAAGCGCGGCGACATCCGCCTGCTCGGCGCGCTGTCCTATGCCACGCCGCTGCTGTCGACGGGCTTTTTGATTCTGGCCGGTTTCGCGCAGCCGACGCCGGTGCTGGCGATTGCGGCTATCCTGATCGCAGGCGGTGGTCTGATCGCAGCGCGCGACATGCTGAGAGCGCGCCGCTAGAACTCAGTGCTGTAGGGCGGGTTAGCGAAGCGTAACCCGCAATCGCACGTAGCCTTGGAAATGTGCGTCGGCGGATTACGCTGACGCTAATCCGCCCTACAATCTGAACCCGCTTCAGCTCTCCGGCACCCATCCCGGCGGCGCCAGCTCAAAACCCGCAAACTCGAAACCCGGCGCGACGGTGCAGCCGACCAGGGTCCAGTCGCCGATGCTTTCCGCGGCCTGCCAGGCGCCGGCGGGCACGACAATCTGCGGGACCTCTCCGGCCAGCAGGTCCGGTCCGAGATGCAGGGTGCGATGTCCATGTTCATCGGCAATCTGCAGCGCCAGCGGGCTGCCGCTGTAGAAGTGCCAGATCTCGGCGGCGTCGACCCGATGCCAGTGCGAGCGCTCGCCGCGCGCCAGCAGGAAATAGATCGCGGTCGACACGGAGCGACCGTGAGAATCGGTGCGAGGATCGCGAAACACCTCGCGAAAATGGCCGCCTTCGGGATGCGGCGCGAGATGCAGCAGCGCGATGATGGCTTCGGCGGTCAATCGTGTTGGCATCGTCAGGACTTGTTCTTGCGTTCACGCAATTCGCCGAAGACCTCGGCGGCGCTCTTGCCGGATAACCCCAGTCCGGCGGCAACCGCCGCGACATCAGCGCGCAGGAAGACGTTGGTCTTTTTTTCGTCGCCGATCAGCGTCGGGATGGTCGGCTTGTTGGCGGCGCGCTGTTGTGTCGCTTCCTCGGCCCGAGCCTTCAGCGCGGCATTGTCCTTGTCGACGGTCAGGGCGAACTTGATGTTCGACAGGGTGTATTCATGGCCGCAATAGATCCGCGTCTCGTCGGGCAGTGCACGCAGCTTCAGGAGCGATTGCCACATCATCGGATAGGTGCCCTCGAACACCCGGCCGCAGCCGATTGAAAACAGTGTGTCGGCACAGAACACCGCGTGCTCGGAATCGAACACGTAGGAGATGTGATCGAGGGTATGTCCCGGAGTTTCCAGCACGCGCGCCGACAACGTGCCGACACTGACATTGTCGCCTTCGCGGACCCGCTCATCGACTTGCGCGATCGCAACGGCCTTGTCGTGGGGCGCCACCACGCGGCAATTGTATTTGGATTTCAGCTCGGCAATGCCGCCGACGTGATCGTGGTGATGATGGGTGACCAGGATATCGGTCAGCGTCCAGCCCTCGCGCTGCAGCGCCTTGATGATCGGGCCTGCTTCCGGGGCGTCGATCGAGGCGGTCGCCTTGCTGACGGGGTCATGGACCAGATAGCCGAAATTGTCCGAGAGGCAGGGGAACACACGGATTTCTGCGGCCATGACAACTCCATCGGTAAGGCGGCGGCTGACTTCGAATATCGCACGGCAAACGCTAGCACAGCCGCCGGGCGGGTTGAAATGTGGTGTTAACGTCCGGGAAAGGCCGGCATTTTTTGCAAGCGGGGCGTGCTGCACGCGACCGCCCGAACATGCTAGACATGTGACGATGACGATGGATGTGATCGACCTCCGCAACTTCTATTCGCAGCCGCTCGGGGTGGTCGCGCGCCGCCAGATCAACCGCGGCATTCGCGCGCAGTGGCCCCGCGCCAAGGGATTGCGGGTGCTCGGTATCGGCTATCCCACGCCCTACCTCGGCCTGTTCCGGGAAGACTCCGAGCGCTGCATCGCCTTCATGCCGGCAGCGCAGGGCGTGCTGAAATGGCCGACCTCGCGGCCGACGCTGGCGACCCTGGTCGATGAGTTCTCGCTGCCGCTGCCGGATGCGGCGATCGATCGAATCCTGCTGGTTCATGCCCTGGAGATGTCGGACGATCCGGCCGGGTTGTTGCGCGAAGTCTGGCGCATCCTGGCGCCATCGGGCCGGGTGATGGCGATCATTCCCAACCGCCGTGGGGTCTGGGCCCGCACCGACAAGACGCCGTTCGGGCATGGCCGGCCGTACTCACGCAGCCAGATCACTGAACTGCTGCGGCTGACCTGGTTCACGCCATCGGCCTGGAGCGAAGCTCTGTTCGTGCCGCCGATCGACGGCAGCTGGTTCCTGCGGTCCGCGGGTGCATGGGAGCGTGTCAGCGCGGCAATCTCGTCGCCGTTCGCAGGCGTACATATCGTGGAGGCGACCAAGCAGGTCTACCGCGCCATTCCGGCGCGGCGGCAACGCACGCGGCTCATTCCCTCGCTCGATCCGGTGCTGGTGCCGACGGCCGCGCCGCGTCGTGATGAAGTCGTGACCTGATCTCGAAACATCCGTTCTCAACGAAAGAGCCCATCCGCATGGCCTGCGGATGAGCTCCTGATTCGTTGTGGTATCCAGTCGCTTCCGATGCCGCCCGTCAGCGTTTATTCGCCGGAGGGGAAATCCTCGCTCTGGCTCTGTTGTGGCCCACGGCCTTCAGGCCTTGGCCCATGCGGGCGGCGCCGGCGGCGGGGCGGAAAACGGTTGCCATCCTGATGGCCGTTGCCTTCGAAACCGTTGGCCCCGTTTGTCGGCTGCGGCTGAGCACCGGTGATGAATGACGGCAGGCGGTCGACATCGCCGGCATCATTGAGCGGCAGCGAGGGCTGCGGCTGGGGTTGCGAACGGTTCTCGCGATAGGTCTGCTCGCGGGGCTGATCGCGCATGGTTTGTTCGCGCGGTCCCTGATCGCGGTGACCCTGATCGCGCGGGCCTTGATCCCGTCCGCCCTGGTCGCGATGGTTCTCACGCGGCTGATAAGACGGCTGCGGCTGATAGGACGGCTGCGGTTCGCGCAGCCCGAAACCAGGCTCGGCGCCGAAATTCGAGAAGCTCTCCTCACCGTCATCGCCGTTGTCGTCGCCGCGCAGATCCTGCTCGAGACGCGGCTGCTGTTGCGGCTGGCTCTGGCGGAACTGCTCCTGGGCGGCCGCGATCAGACGGAAATAGTGTTCGGCGTGCTGATAATAATTCTCGGCGGCGACAGGATCGCCGGAGCTCTGCGAATCGCGCGCCAGCTGCAGGTATTTTTCGGCGACATGGGCGGCGGTGCCGCGAATCTTGATGTCAGGACCGTTGGAATCATAAACCCGGGTCATCGGGTTCTGGCTGCGGCGGTTGTTATTATTGTTGTTGTTGTGATTGTTATTCCGATTCCGCATCCGCTTGTTGTTGTTCTGACCGTTTCTCATGTCGTGCCTTTTCGCCAACCCTGAAGTGTCGATGTCATGATGATTAAGACGGACGCAAACGGCGTCCGGAAGCTGTCCGGTTCAAGTCAAATCAAGTGTAGTGGTTCAGAAGTTCCCTTCGTCGCCTCCGTGAATCCCTGACGGGAGGCGAATCCTTGACGAAAGGAACGTCCAACGTCCGCTCCACGAATCGCCGAAACGAGCGAAAGCCGGACGCGCGACACCAGATCCAAATGTGCATCGACCGTTGTCCCTGGACACATGCCCACCGCGGGCGCGTCGACCGGAACCGGGTGCAGCAGAGATGTGTTCACCACGAACGCGTTCCCCAAACGTCGCGTGCAGTCGGTCCCGTTGGCCTGATCAGCTGATCAGGCATCCAGAACAGGCCCGAATTCTCGTAAATGAGTGTGTCGCCGCAATATCAAGCTTTCGTTCGCTTGGCGGTTGCGAGCCGCGTGACTGCTTCAGCCACTGCGCTCAGCACAACCAGTCTTTGGAACCTTTACTCGGTCGGGCTCCCGGGGAGCTTTAGCCTCCGCAGGTCTTGCGGGGTTGGCTGCCTGGACCGATGCTGTGCCCGGAACCTAGTCGCTCTCGACCGATATTCCAAGAGGTTTTTATTGACCCGGGGGGCCTTGCGAGCCGCATTTTTGCCCTATGACCACCCGCGGAATTCCGGCCAAATCGGCCCTGACCGGGGCAACCGCCAGGCCTTCGGCTTGCATCAGCCGCCCGACATCGGCGCTCTGGTGTTGCCCCACTTCAACCAGCAGGGCGCCCCCGTCTTTCAGCCGTTCGGCGGCTTGCGCGATGAGCGCGCGATAAGCATCAAGGCCGTCCGCGCCGCCATCCAGTGCCCGATGCGGATCGTGGTCGCGGACCTCGACCGCAAGCGACGCAATCTGGTCCGACGGAATATAGGGCGGGTTCGACAGCACCATATCGAACGGTCCGCGCAGCGCCTTCGCATAGCTGCATTGGACGAATGCAACGCGCCGGTCCAGACCAAGATGCCGTGCATTGCCGGCGGCGGTCCGCAGGGCGGCCATGTCGATATCGGTCCCGACGCCCCATGCGGCGGGCAGCTCCGACAGCAGCGCCAGCAGGATGGCTCCCGAGCCGGTGCCGAGATCGGCGATGCGCAACGCGGTGTTGGCCGCGCCGGCCTTGAGAATGGCGAGGGCTGCTTCCACCAGGGTCTCGGTGTCGGGCCGCGGCACCAGGGTGGTGGCGGAGAGCCGCAGCGGCAGTCCCCAGAACTCCTTGAGGCCGAGGATGCGTGCCACCGGTTCGCCGGCGGCGCGTCGCTGCGCGAACGCAGCCAGACGCAGAGCCTCCTGTTCATCGACAATGCGGGACGCTGATCTCGCGAGACCGGTCAGATCGAGATCCAGCACCGCGCCGACCAGCAGCCGGGCATCGAGCTCGGGCGTGTCGGTGGCGGTCGGTTTGAGCAAGCCGGTCAGATGACGCCGCGCGGCGTCGATGGTCAGGCCCCTGAAGCCGCCGCTCACGCGGCCGCGCCTTCGGCGGCGAGCTGCGCCGCCTGGTGTTCGGTGGTCAGCGCTTCGGTCAGTTCGTGCAACGCCTCGCCGGCGATCACCTGCGGCAGCTTGTAGAGCGTCAGGTTGATGCGATGGTCGGTGACGCGCCCTTGCGGGAAGTTATAGGTGCGGATGCGCTCGGAGCGGTCACCGGAGCCGACCTTCTCGCGGCGATCGGCGGAGCGCGCCGCGTCGATGCGCTGGCGTTCGGCATCGTAGATGCGCGAGCGCAGGATGTTCATGGCGCTGGCGCGATTCTTGTGCTGCGAACGGCTGTCCTGCATGTTGACCACGATGCCGGTCGGAATGTGGGTGATGCGGATCGCCGACTCCGTCTTGTTGACGTGCTGGCCGCCGGCGCCCTGCGCCCGCATGGTTTCGATGCGCAGATCGTCGCTCTTGATGTCGACGTCGACGTCCTCGACCTCGGGCAGCACCGCCACCGTCGCGGCTGACGTGTGGATGCGCCCCTGGGTCTCGGTGTCGGGCACGCGCTGCACCCGATGCACGCCGGATTCGAACTTCAGCTTGGCGAACGCGCCGCGGCCCTTCACCTCGGCGATGATTTCCTTGTACCCGCCCATGGTGCCTTCGCTGGCGGAAACGACTTCGACCTTCCATCCCTGCAGCGTCGCGAAGCGCTCGTACATCCGGAACAGGTCGCCGGCGAACAGCGAGGCCTCATCGCCGCCGGTGCCGGCGCGGATTTCCAGCATCACGTTGCGGTCGTCCATGGCATCCTTGGGCAACAATGCCACGCGGATCGCCTGGGCCAGTTCGTCGCGGCGGGCTTCGAGTTGCGGCCGCTCGCTCTCCGCCATGGTGCGCATCTCGGCGTCAGTCGCGGGATCGGCGATCATGGCATCGAGATCGGCGATCTCGCGGACCGAGGCGCGGTAGGCCTTCACGGCGTCGACCACCGGCGTCAGTTCGCTCAGTTCACGGGTGGTGCGCACATAGACTTCCGAGCTGACCTGCCCCAGCAGTTCAGCTTCGAGCGCGGCATGGCGCGCCAGCAAGACGTCGAGTTTGGCTTCGGGTAACATCGCTGCGTTCGCTTTAAGCCGATGGTCCGTGAAAACCGGTCACAGCGGCAATCCTTCCTTGTCCGCGAATTCCTTCAATTTGTCGCGGATCGAGATACTGCCGGACGGGGCATCGAGCAACGGCTTGATCATCGCCGCCGCCTTGGCGACGTCGAGCTCGAGGATCAGCGCCTTGACCGGCCCGTGCGCGGTCGCCGACAGCGACAGCGAGCGATAGCCGAGCGCCAGCAGCGCCAGTGCGCCGAGCGGGTGCGAGGCCATTTCGCCGCAGAGTGACGCGGCCTTTTTCGCCGCGTTCGCCTTGGTGACGATGTCGCGCAAGGCGCGCAGCACCGGAGCGGCCAGCGTGTCGAAACGGTCCGCAACCTTGGCGTTGCCGCGGTCGACCGCATACATGAACTGGAACAGATCGTTGGAGCCGACCGAGACGAAGTCGACCCGCTTCAGCAGTTCGTCGAGCTGATACAGCAGCGCCGGCACCTCCACCATGGTGCCGATGTCGATGCGTTCCGGCAGCGGATGACCGTGCTGGCGCAGATAGGTCAGTTCGCGCTCGACGATGACCTTGGCCTGGTCGAACTCGGCGACTTCCGAGATCATCGGGAACATGATCTTCAGCGAGCGGCCGCCACCGGCGCGCAGCAATGCGCGCACTTGGCCGCGCAGCAGGCCGGGACGATCCAGGCCGAGCCGGATCGCGCGCCAGCCCAGCGCGGGATTCTCCTCGGTGATGGTCTCCATGTAGGGCAGCGCCTTGTCGCCGCCGATGTCGAGGGTGCGGAAGGTCACCGGCTTGTCGCCGGCCGCATCCAGCACCGTGCGATAAAGCTGCAACTGTTCACTGGAGCGGGGCAGCGCCTGGCCCACCATGAACTGCAGTTCGGTGCGGAACAGGCCGATACCGGAGCAATTGGTGTCCTCGATGTGCGGCAGGTCGATGACAAGGCCGGCATTGATCATCAGCTCGATCGGCTGGCCGTCCCTGGTCACCGTCGGCTTGTCGCGCAGCGCGAGATACTGCGCCTGGCGCCGCGCGCGGAAACGGACGCGTTCGGCATAGGCGGATTCGATTTCAGCCGAGGGGCGGAAATAGATCGAGCCGGAGGTGCCGTCGACGATGATGGCGTCGCCGGGATCGGCGATGCCGGCCGCGTTCGGCACCTCGCCGACGGCCGGAATGCCGAGCGCGCGCGCGACAATCGCGACGTGCGAGTTCGATGTGCCTTCTTCCAGCACCAGGCCGCGCAGCCGCTTGCGGTCGTAGTCGAGCAACGCCGCCGGCCCCATCGCGCGCGCGATCAGGATGGCGTTGTCGGGCAGTTGTTCGCGCGACGGCGCATGATCCTGGCCCAGCAATTGTCGCATCAGGCGGTGGCCGAGGTCCTCGAGGTCGTGCAGGCGCTCGCGCAGATAGGGATCGGTCGAGCGCAGCATCCGCGCGCGGGTGTCGGACTGCACGCGTTCGACGGCGGCCTCGGCGGTGAGGCCGGTCGCCACCGCCTCATGCAGCTTGTGCGACCAGCCATGATCGTTGGCGAACATGCGATAGGCTTCCAGCACGTCGCGGTGCTCGCCGCCCTCCGCCATGTCACCGCGCTCCAGCAGGCGGTCGAGATCGGCGCGCAGTTTGGTCAGCGCGGTGTCGAGACGCTTGATTTCCTTCGGCAGGTCCTCGGCAATGTAATTGGTGATGACCACGCGGGGTTCGTGCAGCACCACATGTCCCAGCGCGATGCCGTCGGACAGGATCGAGCCGGTCTGGTGCAGCGAGTGCCGGGCGGCGGGTTCGGCACCGGGCTTGGCCAGAGCCGACAGCTCGCCCGAGGCGATCATCTCCGCGAGCACCATCGCGGTGGTCTGCAGCGCCTCGACCTCTTCCTCGACATAGGTGCGGTGGGCGCGGTTCTGCACCACCAGCACGCCAAGCGTGTTGCCCGAGCGCAGGATCGGCACGCCGAGGAACGAGTGGTAGATTTCTTCGCCGGTCTCCGGGCGGTAGGAGTAGGCCGGATGGCTTTGCGCGTTGGACAGGTTGAGCGGGGTCGCTTCGCTGGCGACGAGGCCGACCAGGCCCTCGTGGGCGTTCAGCACCGTCAAGTGGACGGCGTCGCGGTTCAGACCCTCGGTTGCATACAATTCCAGCGTGTTGTCGACGCGCAGCACATAGGTCGAGCACACCTCCGCCACCATGTTGGCGGCGATCAGCACCACGATCTTGTCCAGCCGCTCCTGAGCGCTGACCGGCTCGGCCATCACTTCGCGGAGCCGTCTCAACAAGACGCGGGGGCCTCCCAGCGCGCTCCGCATATGCCGACACCTCCGCCCTGCGATCCCGGCCTTCCGCCTGAGTCAGCGCGCCGGGGTTAAGCCCAAGAAATATAACAGCTTTTAGTGTGCCCCGACTTGGCCCGGCCAGGGTCTGGCCGAATCGGGAAACAGAGAACTGTGACACATTTTGCCGCTGCCTATTCCTCAGGCCGTATAGCGAAATTGTGTTTGTTTTGCCAAGCAAAACGCCTGCCACACCGGACCGATTCCGTGGCTGTGCACCGCTGTTTCGCGGCTGGAGCGGTGTCGGGGTGCGCGGGTTGGTTTCCAGTTTGACGAATACTGCTCAAGCTGATATTCAACCTATAGGTTGAATAATAAGGCGCGATCTCCGCCATGCTCCAGAGCCAGCCTCCTCTCGACCTCACCTTCGTGGCGCTGGCCGATCAGACGCGGCGGGCGATCCTGCAGCAACTGCGCCACGGTGAAGCGCGCGTAACTGAACTCGCACAGCCCTATGCGATGTCCCTGAACGCGGTTTCCAAGCACATCCGTGTGCTGGAACAGGCCAACCTGATCAGCCGCCGGCGGGCCGGGCGGGAGCATTTCCTGTCGCTGAAGCCCGAGGCACTCGATGAGGTCGCGGACTGGATCGCAACCCAGCGGACGGTGTGGACCCGGCGGCTGGATCTGCTCGAGCTGGAGCTTGCCAGGGAGGACCTGAAGGACTCCGCCGAGACGCCCTCGGAAGACAACGCAGATTTGAACACCAGTAGCAAAGGATCTGGTCATGAATGAGTATGCCGTCGTCACAGCCCCGCGCACCGTGCGGATCGAGCGCCTGGTCAAGGGCCCGATTGAACGCGTCTGGGCCTACCTGACCGAGTCCGACAAGCGCGGGACGTGGTTCGCGTCCGGCGACATGGAGCTTCGCGTCGGTGGACGGGTCAATCTGACCTGGCGTAACTCCGAGCTCTCGGCCGACAGGCAGCCTGTTCCGGAGCGCTTCAAGAAATACGAAGGCAATCAGATGGCCGGTCGCGTCACCCGCTGCGATCCGCCGAAATTTTTGAGCTTTGCTTGGGGCGACGACGTAGAAAACTCGTCGGAGGCGACCTTCGAATTGACGCCGCAAGGCAGTGACGTGCTGCTGGTGGTTACGCACACCCGATTGACCGACCGCAGCCAGATGATCAGTGTCAGCGGCGGCTGGCATATTCATCTTGATATTCTGGCTGATCGCCTAGCCGGGCGTGAACCGCTGAATTTCTGGTCATCGTTCGTGAGACTGGAAGGCGCCTACGACAAGCGGACGCCGGCGGACTGATGCCGACTGGCGCTCAGCGCGGCATCAGGTGTCTATTTCAGCAATTGCCAGTGCGGCGATCCGAAAATCGATCTCGGCGCTGTCGCCGTCACCGAGAAACCAGGCCGCCGACAGGCCGGTCCAGGCCAGGATCCATTGCAGCAGGCGGGCCCGGTCGAGGCCCGATCGCGCTGTGACAATCTCCAGCCGTCGTGCGAACCGGCCGGGTAGCGTCGCAACCGGCCGCGAGGGATCCTCCAGGTCCGGATTGCAGAACAGGTTGGCGTAGTCGAAACCGCGCTCGCCGATCAGCCGGTTCGGGTCGATCGCGAGCCAGCCGCGATTGCTGAAATCGAGCACGTTGTCATGGTGAACGTCGCCATGCAGGACACCGACATCCCGGGGCTCCGCCAGCAGCAAACGGGCTGACTGTGCGCAGCGCGCGAGGACACCGCCGTGGGTGGCGGCGGCCAGTTCCAGGTCCCGGAACCAGGTTGCAAGCGGGATCAGGTCCGGAAGCGGCTTTGCGCGCGGCGCATGCAGCCGTGCGATGACGTCGCACAGGATCGTGGTGGCTTCGTCGTCGCGTCCATTGCGGGCATAGTCGGACAGGGAGCGGTGGCCTTCCGCGCGCTCCAGCAGCAGTGCATCGCCTTCCGCGGCCAACACGCGTGCGGCGCCGTCGCCATCCCACCACGTCATCAGGGCGTCGCCGCCCCTGGCCTCGCTGTTGGTGACAATCCGCAGCATCGCCGCTTCGCCACGATGGCGAACCGGCAGCAGGCGGGCGGCGTGGGTGACGATGGGATCGCCGTCCGGCGTCAGCTCCCATCGCCTGAGGTGGTCGTCGAACATCCTTCGCGGCCGCCGGCCACGGGCCTTACGCCTGGTCCAAGCCGTACAGGGTGTGCAGGGTGCGCACCGCGAGCTCGGTGTAGGCTGCGTCGATCAGGAGCGAGAACTTGATTTCCGAGGTGGTGATGGCGCGAATGTTGATGTTGCGCTCCGACAGCGCCTTGAAGGCCTGCGCGGCAACGCCGGCGTGGCTGCGCATGCCGATGCCGATCACGGAGACCTTGGCGACGTCGGTGGCGCTGTCCACCGAGGTGTAGCCGATCGTGTCCTTGGCCTTGGCGATGGTGTCCTTGGCGCGGTTGTAGTCGGCCGCCGGCACCGTGAAGGTGAGGTCGGTGGTCTTGCCGTCCTCGGACACGTTCTGCACGATCATGTCGACGTTGATGTTGGCGTCCGCCAGCGGCACGAAGATCGCGGCGGCAACGCCCGGCTTGTCCTCGATGTGGCGCACGGAGATTTGGGCTTCGTCCTTTGAAAAGGCGATGCCGGTGACGACTTGGCTTTCCACGATCTCCTCCTCGCCGCAGATCAGGGTCCCGGGCGGCTGGTTGGCATAGGGGTCAATATCTTCTGGCTTGTCGAAGCTGGAGCGCACGAACACGCGCACATTGTGCACCATGCCGAGCTCGACGGAGCGCACCTGCAGCACCTTGGCACCCTGCGAGGCGAGTTCCAGCATTTCCTCGAACGCCACCTTGTCCAGGCGTTTCGCCTTCGGCACCACGCGGGGGTCGGTGGTGTAGACGCCGTCGACATCGGTGTAGATGTCGCAGCGGTCCGCATGGATGGCGGCCGCGATGGCGACGGCCGAGGTGTCGGAGCCGCCGCGGCCCAGCGTGGTGATGCGGCCGGTCTCTTCATGGATGCCCTGGAAGCCGGCGATCACGGCGACCTCCTGGCGTTCCTTGAAGCGCTTGATCAGTTCGGTGCCGTCGATCCCGAGGATCCGGGCCGATGCGTGCGCGTCGCTGGTCTGGATCGGAATCTGCCAGCCCTGCCAGGAGCGGGCCTGGATGCCGAGCGACTGCAGCGCGATCGCCAGCAGACCGGAGGTCACCTGTTCGCCGGATGCGACGATGGCGTCGTATTCCCGGGCGTCGTGCAGGGCCGAGGTTTCGGTCGCCCACGCCACCAGTTCATTGGTCTTGCCGGACATGGCGGAGACCACGACGGCGACCTCGTGGCCGGCATCGACCTCGCGCTTGACGTGGCGCGCGACATTGCGGATGCGTTCGATGTTGGCGACCGACGTGCCGCCGAATTTCATGACAAGCCGGCCCATGCGAGTGGCGTCGTCCTTCACGGGTTAACGAGTTGAACAGCCGCGCAAAATTGAGGCGCGCGAGCCAAAAGGCGCGTATACATAAAGCCGAGATTTGGAGCAAGCCACCGTGTCCGGCGCCCTCAGGCGCCGGATTTGTCGTCCCCCGGGGGCGGCTCGCCGGCTAGGAATGAGGACCGCATGGCCCGCTACATCGATCAGATCCTGCAACCGGGCGAAAAAGTCCTTTATTCCACGACCTTGCACGGGATCATCTACCTGCCGGCGGTGCTGGCCTGGATCGTGGCGGCGGGGTGCTTCGTGATGGACCGCCGCGCCCAGACGGGCGATGGCAGTCTGGCTTGGCTCATTCTTGCCGGGCTGGCGGCCATCGCCGCGCTCTACTGGACGGTGAAGGCCTGGTTTCGGCGCTGGATCACCGAAACCGACGTCACCACGCTGCGAGTTGTCCACAAGGAGGGCTTCATCCAGCGCAGCACTTTCGAGATGAATCTCGACAAGGTCGAAAGTGTGGATGTCAATCAGAGCATCCTTGGCCGTATTTTCGGTTATGGCGACGTCACCATCCTCGGGGTCGGCGAGGGCCGGAAAACCATCGGGATGATTGCCTCACCCCTGCAATTCCGCAATCATATCACCGCGCGCTAGGGACTGTATGCCCAAGCCGGCCAAATCAGCTAAGCAATAGATCTGTCCGCGATCCTGAAAACCTGTCACACCGAGCAATGGCCGCCAGCAACCCGATCTCGTCTCCCGCCTCCACCGTGGATCCCGCGGAAGTCGCGAAATTTTCGCGCCTGTCCGACGAATGGTGGGATCCAAAGGGCAAGATGGCGCCGCTGCACAAGATCAATCCGCTGCGGCTTGGCTATATTCGCGATGCGGCCTGCCGCAAGTTCGAGCGCAATGTGCGCAGCCTGAGCTGCCTGGCCGGTCTGCGCATCCTGGATATCGGCTGCGGCGCCGGCCTGTTGTGCGAGCCGTTCACCCGGCTCGGCGCCCAGGTCATCGGCATTGATCCCTCAGCCACCAACATCGCCGCCGCCAAGCTGCACGCCACCAAGTCGAACCTGCTGGTCGATTACCGCTGCATGACCGTCGAGGAGATCGATCCGCGCGAACGTTTTGACGTGGTGCTGGCGATGGAGGTCATCGAGCACGTCACCGATGTCGGCGCATTCCTCGATCGCTGCGCGGCGCTGATGAAGCCGTCGGGCATGATGGTGGTCTCGACGCTGAACCGGAACTGGAAGAGCTTTGCGCTGGCGATCGTCGGCGCCGAATACGTGCTGCGCTGGCTGCCGCGCGGCACGCATGAATGGAACAAGTTCGTCACCCCGGACGAGCTCGCGGAGCATCTCGAGCGCAACCGTCTGGGGATCACCGAACAGTCGGGCGTGGTCTACAGCCCGTTCGCGGACAAGTGGACGCTCTCAGCCGACATGGATGTCAATTACATGGTGGTGGCGGAAACGGCGGGGTAAAGCGTCCCGTTCCTCCCACCTCAAGCGTGACGTTGGGTCGGGCCTCTCATGATCGATCTCGCCTGGCTCTGGATTCCCTTCACCCTGATCGGTGCGTCGGGCCAGGTGGCGCGCAACGCCATGCAGCGTGGATTGACCGGTCCGCTCGGAACCGTCGGCGCCACCCACATCCGGTTCCTGTTCGGATTTCCGTTCTCGCTGGTTTTCCTGGCGCTCGTCCTGTTCGCGACAAAAGATCCACTGCCTTCGCTGGCGCCGACATTCTGGTCCTGGCTGCTGCTCGGCGCTTTGACCCAGATTACGGGCACCGCGCTGATGCTGGCGGCGATGACGGAGCGATCCTTTGTCGTGACCACGGCCTACATGAAGACCGAACCGATCCAGGCGGCGGCCTTCGGCTTCGCGTTTCTCGGTGATCATCTCACGCCCATCAAGGTGGTCGCCATCGTCATCGCAACCTTCGGCGTCATCGTCACGGCGCTGCGTCCCGGCGGCATGAAAGGCGCTGCCGATATCAGGCCGACGCTGCTTGGCCTTGCCGCCGCGGCTGCCTTCGCCCTGTCGGCGGTCGGTTTTCGCGGCGCGATTCTCAATGCCAACGGCGTGTCGTTCGTGACCTCGGCGAGTTTCACGCTGATGTGCGGGCTGTTATTGCAGAGCGTGCTACTGAGCAGCTACCTGATCGCAAGGGATCGCGAGGTGTTGCGCGCGATTGTCCGGCTCTGGAAGCCGTCGCTGTTCGCTGGCTTCATCGGCGCGTTCGCCTCGCAGTTCTGGTACCTCGCGTTTGCGCTCACGGCCGTCGCCAATGTGCGGACACTGGCGCTGGTCGAGGTGCTGCTGGCGCAGGGCGTCGCGTATTATTCATTCAAGCAGCCGCTCTCGCGGCGCGAACTTGCGGGCATTGTGCTGATCGTGCTCGGGGTAGGGTTGCTGGTGGCGACGTAGCGCAGAACGGGCGGATTAGCGATAGCGTAATCCGCCGCTCTGCAGATGTCGTGATGTGCGGCGGCGGGTTACGCTTCGCTAACCCGCCCCGAGCCGAATTCTACCGCTTCAGCACCAGCAGCACGGCGCCGGCCGAGATCAACGCGATGCCGGCCCATCCCGTTGCCGACGGCCGCTCGCCGAGGAACACGAACGCGAACAGCGCCACCAGCACCACGCTCAATTTGTCGATCGGCGCCACCAGTGTTGCAGGCCCGAGTTTCAGGGCGCGGAAATAGCACAGCCATGAGGCGCCGGTGGCGAGGCCGGACAGCACCAGGAATGTCCACGTCTTGGTTGAAATCTCGCCCGGTGCGCGAAACTGCCCGGTCGCGAACAGGATCAGGGCAAAGCTGATCAGCACGATGATCGTGCGGATGAACGTCGCCAGATCCGGATTGATGTTCTCGACGCCGACCTTGGCGAAGATCGCGGTCAGTGCGGCGAACGACGCCGACAGCAGGGCCCAGATTTGCCAGGAGAGCGTCATGGAGAAACCGTCATATCGCGATCATGGAGGGGCCGACATCAATAGGCGATGATCATGACGGCCCTGCGGCCGAGGTCGCCGGTCAGTTGCGATCGTCCGGCACGATCGGCAGCGGTGCAACTTCGATGCCTTCGTCGATCAGGTCGCGAGCTTCCTCGAGCGAGGCTTCGCCGTAGATCGGCCGGTGCTCGATGTCGCCGTAATGCATCTTGCGGGCTTCGGTCGGAAAACTCTCGCCGACATTGTCCGCCTTGCTGACGATATGATCGCGCAGCTCCTTGAGCTTGGCGCGCAGCTCGCGCTCCTGGGTGGAGATCAGCGGCACCGCATCGGTCGGCGCAACCACTTCGGGAACGGCCGCCGGCTGCGGCGCGGGCAAGGCCGCTTTGGCGTTGCCTTTCTTGGTGAGGCGCGGCGCCATGATCGCCTTCTCCACCTTGGTGGAGTCGCAGACGGGGCAGCTCACCAGCTTGCGTTTGCGCTGGCTGTCATAGGCGGCCGAGCTCTGGAACCAGCTTTCGAAAGCATGGCCCTTCTCGCACCGGAGCGCGTAGTGGATCATGCCTTGCTCCGAACCAGCTGCAGGTGGTTCGGTCCGCCATTGGGATCCGCGACGCTGAAGCGCCGCCCGTGCTGCAGCGACGGGATACTCTTGCGCACGCTCTCGACCTTCGCGGGGTCGATCTGCGCCAGCACGACGCCGGGTTCGGTGCCGCCTTCGGCCAGGATCGTGCCCCAGGGGTCGACGATCAGCGAGTGGCCGTAGGTCTCGCGGCCGTTTTCATGCTTGCCGCCTTGCGCGGCGGCAAAGACGAAGCAGCCGGTCTCGATGGCGCGGGCGCGCATCAGAGTGTGCCAATGCGCTTCGCCGGTCTTCTGGGTGAAGGCGGAGGGAATGGTGATGAACGACGCGCCGGTTTCCGCGAGCGCGCGATACAGCGACGGGAAACGCAGGTCGTAGCAGATGGTCAGGCCGATCCGGCCCCAGGGCAGGTCGGAAATGATCGCGACCTCGCCGGGCTGATAGTTGGCGGATTCCCGATAGGTCTCGCCATTGCCGAGATCGACATCGAACATGTGGATCTTGTCGTAGCGTGCGACGATTTCGCCCGCCGGATCGATCAGGAACGAGCGGTTGGCGGCGCGCTCGGCCGAAGCCTTCACGGCCAGCGAGCCGACATGCACGAAGATCTTCAGGCTGCGCGCGAGATCGCGGTAGCCGGCGAGCGACTTGTCGTTCTCCTCTTCTTGCAGGACGGCGAACAGCGCGTCGCGGTTCTTCTGCATCAGATTGGTCATCTCGGGCGTCTGCACGTAGTCGGCGCCGGAGTTCTTCGCCTGACGGATCAGGGTTGCTGCTTGATCGAAGCTCGCCTCGGGCGAGAGCGACGTGCGCATCTGGATCATCGCCGCGGTAAAGGCGGCCGGCTTCTCCTGATCTGCAGGTACACCCGCGTTTGCGCTCACGATACAACCTCCTCGCCTGCGAGCAGCCGGTCGAGCTTGCCCGCGTGGTCCAGCGCATAGAGATCGTCGCAACCGCCGACATGCGCATCATTGATGAAGATCTGGGGAACCGTCGTCCCGCCGTGGGCGCGGGCCGTCATGGCCCGCCGCAGTTCTCCGCCGGCGGACACGTCGATTTCCTTGAACGGAACATTCTTCCGCGTGAGCAGCGCCTTGGCGGCGCGGCAATAACCGCACGTCTGGGTGGTGTAGATCTCCACGGTGGCGGTCACGGGAGCGGATGTCATGCAAGGCCTCGGCGTGTGTTAAGTGACGATTATATGGGGGATTTAAAGCTCTCCACAACCCGCGCGAACACCAGCACGTCGACCTGGCGGGCTTTCGCCCGCAACAGCGCCCGTGCGCAGGCGTCCAGGGTGGCGCCGGAGGTCAGAACGTCGTCGACCAGGAGCACATGACGGCCTTCGATTGCTGCCCGCTTTTCAGGCGGCACCTTGAAGGCGCCCTGAACGTTCTGGGCTCGCTCCGCCCGGGTCAGGCCGATCTGCTGCTGCGTGCGCTTGATGCGCCGGAGCGCATCGCCGATGACCGGTACGCCGGACTGCTTTTCGATGGTTTTGGCCAGCAGCCCGGACTGGTTGAAACGCCGGCTCCAGCTGCGCCGCCAGTGCAGCGGCACCGGAACCAGCACGTCCGCGTCGGCCAGCAGTTCCTGTCCGGCGCGCGCCATCCAGCGGCCCATCACCGGAGCCAGGTCGGTGCGGTCCTGATATTTGAGGCCGTGCACCAGGGTTTTGGCGGTATCGTCATAGCGCACCGCGGCCCGCGCCCGATGGTAGGCCGGCGGCGCGGCAATCGCCTGCATCGACAGCAGGTCCGGCCCCGGATCGTAGACGAAGGGGATGCCGAGACGGGCGCAAAACGGCGGTGCGATGAACGACAGCTGCGCCCAGCAGGCGGCGCAGACGCCTTCGCCGGCCACCGGTTCGCGACACGACACGCAGAGTGTCGGCAATGCCACGTCGAGGGCGAGACGAGCTGTGGCGGCGAGGGCAGACCGGGCGGCGTTTCGGCATGTCGACAGCAGGCCGAGAACCTGGCTGCCGATCGCGCGTGGTGGGACGGTGTCGCCGTCCATTGTCCTGCCCATGATTTATGCTATCGCCGCTGTCTTGCGTTCTCAAGCCTGAGGACGTTTTGCTGCGGCAGGCCAGCCCCAAAGCTGGTAAAGCGTGCCGTTTTCCAGAGTTCAGAAGGAATTTCTTGCGTATGCCGCAAGATGAAAATGCCGCACAGACCGCGCCGATCCTGTTCGACCGCGCGCTGCTGCACGCACGCCAGCTCCGCGCCGCGCAACTCGGCGCGGCGACGTTTCTGCTCGACCGCGTTGCCGAGGATCTGCTCGAGCGGCTCGGTGCGGTGCTGCGCGACTTTGCCGATGTCGCCGATATCGGCTCACCGGGTGATGGGGTTGCGCAGGCCTTGCGTGCGCGCTTCGCGACGCTGGTCCATGCCGATCTGTTCGCCGAGCGGGAAAAGCTGGCGCTTGCACCGGAGACGCTCGACCTCGCGGTCTCGGCGCTGGCGTTGCAGTTCGTCAACGATTTGCCCGGAGTGCTGACGCAGATCCGCCGCGCGCTGAAGCCGGACGGGCTTTTTCTGGCGGCGATGATCGGTGGCGACACCCTGACCGAATTGCGGCAGGCGTTTGCGGCGGCGGAAGCCGAGATCGAAGGCGGCCTGTCGCCGCGCGTCGCGCCGTTCGCCGATCTGCGCGATCTCGGTGCGTTGCTGCAGCGCGCGGGTTTCGCGCTGCCGGTGACCGACGTGGATCGCATCATCGTGCGCTACGACAACGCGTTCGCGCTGATGCAGGACCTGCGGCGCATGGGCGCCACCAATGTGTTGAGCGAACGCCGCCGCACGCCGCTTCGCCGTGCGACGCTCTCGCGCATGGCGCAGGTCTACAGCGAGCGGTTCGCGGATCCCGATGGCCGCATCCGCGCCACCTTCGATGTGGTCTGGCTGTCCGGCTGGGCGCCGCACGAGAGCCAGCAGAAGCCGTTGAAGCCGGGGTCAGCGAAGGTGAGTCTGGCTGAGGTGTTGAAGCCGCGCGAGCCGAAATAGCGCTACAGCAGATCGGTCAGATGCGGGATCAACGGCAAATCCGCCGGCGGCATCGGATAGTCGCGCAGCTTGTTGGCGCGCACCCAGGCGAGGTTCTGGCCTTCCCGTCCGACGACAGTGCCTTCCCAGCGCCGGCAGATGTAGAGTGGCATCAGCAAATGAAAATCGTCATAGGCATGGCTGGCGAAGGTCAGCGGCGCGAGGCAGGCCTCGCGCACGGTGATGCCCAATTCTTCCTGCAGTTCGCGGATCAGTGCCTGTTCGGGCCGCTCGCCGGTGTCGAGCTTGCCGCCGGGAAATTCCCACAGGCCTGCCATCGACTTGCCGTCCGGGCGCTGGGCGATCAGCACGCGGTTGTCCGTATCGATCAGGGCGCAGGCGACGACAAGAACGATCTTCACGAGCGATAATCACCGTTGATGGCGACGTATTCCTTGGTGAGATCGCAGGTCAGCACCCGGTCGCGGCCCTTGCCGAGCCCGAGCGCCACCTTGATCTGGATTTCCGGGGCCTTCATGGCGTCGGACACCTGCGCCTCGTTGT
>JBGMOD010000006.1:0-22899 GCA_041424235.1 Hyphomicrobiales bacterium | reverse complement strand
ACAGGAGAGCCAAATGCCCAAGCTGAAGACCAAGTCGGGCGCTAAAAAGCGCTTCAAGGTGACCGCCTCCGGGAAGGTCAAACATGCTCAGCGCGGCAAGCGCCACGGCATGATCAAGCGGACGAAGAAGCAGATTCGTCAGCTCCGTGGCACGCGCGTGCTGTTCAAGACCGACGGCGACAACATCAAGAAATATTTCTTGCCCAACGCCTGATCGATCCCCCCGGGCCGCGCTCGCGCGGTTTATCTGTCACCATTGATTTGAAGGAGATCTGTCATGGCACGCGTTAAACGCGGTGTGACGGCTCACGCCAAGCACAAGAAAGTCTACAAGGCCGCCAAGGGTTATTACGGCCGCCGCAAGAACACTATCCGCACTGCCAAGCAGGCGGTGGAGAAGGCCGGCCAGTACGCCTTCCGCGACCGCAAGCGCAAGAAGCGGACCTTCCGCGCGCTCTGGATCCAGCGCCTCAACGCTGCGGTTCGTCCGTTCGGCCTGACCTACAGCCGATTTATCGACGGCCTCGCCAAGTCGGGCGTGACTGTCGATCGCAAGGTGCTGTCGGATCTGGCCATCCATGAGCCGGCGACGTTCCAGCAGATCGCTGAAAAGGCCAAGGCCGCCCTCGCGGCCTGAATCCTTCAAACGCCCGCTTTGACGAGGCCGACATGACCGGGGCTTAAAAAGCCCCGAGCCGTTCGGCTGGGCTTGCTTGACCCCTGCCGGACGGTCCACAAGACGACCGTTCCGATTGGGGCTCATGATGTCCGACATCACCGCACTACAAGACGACTTGCTGACACAGATCAGCGCGGCTTCCGACGAGGCTGCGCTCGAAGCCGTGCGCGTCTCCGCGCTCGGCAAGAAGGGCTCGATCTCCGCGCTGCTGGCCACGCTCGGCAAGATGTCGCCGGACCAGCGCAAGATCGAGGGCGCCGCGATCAATGCGGTGAAGGACAAGGTCACCCAGGCGCTGAGCGAGCGCCGCGACGTGCTGAAGTCCGCCGCCCTTGATGCGCGCCTCGCCCGCGAAACCCTCGACGTCACGCTGCCGGTGCGCGAGGCCGTCACCGACGCCGGCCGCATCCATCCGCTGAGCCAGGTGTGGGACGAGATCACCACCATCTTCGCCGACATGGGCTTCGCGATCGCCGAAGGTCCGGATATCGAGACCGACGACTACAACTTCACCAAGCTGAATTTCCCGGAAGGCCATCCGGCGCGGGAGATGCACGACACCTTCTTCTTCAATCCGAAGGAAGACGGCTCGCGCCTGCTGCTGCGGACCCACACCTCGCCGGTGCAGGTGCGCACCATGCTGAGCCAGACGCCGCCGATCCGCGTGGTCTGCCCGGGCCGCACCTACCGCATCGACTCCGACGCCACCCACACGCCGCAATTCCATCAGGTCGAGGGCCTTGTCATCGACAAGAGCTCGCACCTCGGCCACCTGAAGTGGATCCTGCACGAGTTCTGCAAGGCGTTCTTCGAGGTCGACAACGTCAACATGCGGTTCCGGCCGTCGTTCTTCCCCTTCACCGAGCCG
This sequence comes from Hyphomicrobiales bacterium, assembly GCA_041424235.1. Taxonomy (GTDB): domain Bacteria; phylum Pseudomonadota; class Alphaproteobacteria; order Rhizobiales; family Xanthobacteraceae; genus Bradyrhizobium_A. Next base: position 21,352 of record JBGMOD010000006.1, on the reverse strand, counting down.
TCGCTGGAGGTCGATATCCAGTGCCGTCGCGGCAAGGATGAGATCCGTTTCGGCGAGGGCGAAGACTGGCTGGAGATTCTCGGCTGCGGCATGGTTCATCCGAACGTGCTGCGCGCCTGCAACATCGATCCCGATGTCTATCAGGGCTTCGCCTGGGGCATGGGCATCGATCGCGTCGCCATGCTGAAGTACGGCCTGCCCGACCTGCGTGCATTGTTCGACGCCGACGTGCGCTGGCTCAATCACTACGGCTTCCGGCCGCTGGAAGTCCCGACGATCGCGGGGGGCCTAAGCACGTGAGCTCATATGTGAACCTGTACGCGCGGCATACCCCCCTCCCTAGCCCTCCCCCACAAGGGGGGAGGGAACAGCGAAATCATGCGCGCGCGAATTTCCAGCTCGTCAGGGGGCCACGCCATCTCGTCCCTCCCCCCCTGTGGGGGAGGGTCAGGGAGGGGGGTAGCAGCGGATGCCCCACGCCTCCGTCAGTGATCGGCAACGCGGCCGGGCAAGGCAGCTCCGGCAAGCGATGACACCTGCCGAGACTCTGCTTTGGCGCTACCTCAAGGCCCATCAAATCGAAGGACTAGGCTTCCGCAGACAGGTCCCTTTCCAGAACTACATCGCCGACTTTGCTTGCCTCTCCGCAAAAATCATCATCGAACTTGATGGTGAGAGTCACGATTTCGCAGAGCGACAAAAAGCTGACCGCATGCGTGATGCATTCTTTGCGGCCGAAGGTTTCGACGTTCTGCGTTTCACCAACAACCAAGTCACGTCGAGCCTGGAAGGCGTCGTCGAAGTCATTCGGCAAACGGCTTCTTCCCGTGTTCGTCACTCACCCCCCTCCCTAACCCTCCCCCACAAGGGGGGAGGGAACAGGAAACAATCATGAAGTTCACTCTCTCCTGGCTGAAAGAGCACCTCACCACCGACGAGCCGCTGGACACGCTGGCCGACAAGCTCACCATGATCGGGCTCGAGGTCGAGCACATCGACGACAAGGCGAAGGCGCTGGCGCCGTTTTCCATCGCGCGGGTGATCTCCGCCGAACAGCACCCCAACGCCGATCGGCTGCGGGTGTGTTTGGTCGACACCGGCAACGGCGCGGCGCCGGTGCAGGTGGTGTGCGGCGCGCCGAATGCGCGCGCCGGCCTCGTCAGCGTGTTCTCGCCGCCCGGCACCTATATCCCGGGCAAGGACATCACGCTCGGCGTCGGCACCATTCGCGGCGTGGAAAGCCGCGGCATGCTGTGCTCGGCGGCCGAACTGCAACTGTCGGAAGACCATGACGGCATCATCGAGCTGCCGGCGGATGCGCCGATCGGCGCGCCGTACGCCCAGTGGGCGAAGCTCGGCGACCCGGTGATCGAGATCAACCTGACGCCAAACCGGCAGGATTGCACCGGCGTGCACGGCATCGCGCGCGACCTTTCCGCCGCCGACATGGGCACGCTCAGGGATCCGACGATCAAGCCGGTGAAGGGCGAATTCCCCTGCCCGGTTCAGGTCAAGGTCGAGGACGCGGCGCTGTGTCCGGGTTTCGCGCTGCGACTGGTGCGCGGGGTGAAGAACGGACCCTCGCCGGAATGGCTGCAGAAACGCCTGACCTCGATCGGGCTGCGGCCGATCAATGCGCTGGTCGACATCACCAACTTCATGACCTTCGACCGCAGCCGGCCACTGCACGTGTTCGACGCGGCCAAGGTGAAGGGAAATCTCACCGTGCGCCGGGCGCATGGCGGCGAAACGCTGCTGGCGCTCGACGGCCGCACCTACACCCTCGACAGCAACAACTGCGTCATCGCCGACGAGCATGGTGTCGAATCGCTCGCCGGCATCATGGGCGGCGAGGCCTCCGGCTGCTCGGACGAGACCACCGACGTGCTGATCGAATCGGCGCTGTGGAATGAAATCAACATCGCCCAGACCGGCCGCAAGCTCGGCATCAATTCCGATGCGCGCTATCGCTTCGAGCGCGGCGTCGATCCGGCCTTCATGGTGCCCGGTCTCGAGATGGCGACCAAACTGGTGATGGAGCTGTGCGGTGGCACGCCATCGGAGGCCGTCGTGGTCGGCAAGAGCCATGGCGACGATCGCGTCATCGATTTCCCGCTGGCGGAAGTGAAGCGGCTCGCCGGCATCGAAGTGCCGCTGATCGAGATGCGCCGCATCCTCGGCCATCTCGGCTTCATGATGGCCGGTAACGGCGCTGTGGTGAAGGTGGCGGTTCCGTCCTGGCGAACCGACGTCAGCGGCAAGGCCGATATCGTGGAAGAGATCGTCCGCATTGTCGGCGTCGATCGGGTGCCAATGGTTCCGTTCGAGCGCGGCGACGCGCCGCGCAAGCCGGTGCTGACCCAGCTTCAACTGCGGACACGCCGCGCCAAGCGGGCGCTGGCCGCCCGCGGCATGACCGAAGCCGTCACATGGTCGTTCATTTCGAAGCCGCATGCCGAGCTGTTCGGCGGCGGCCAGGCCGAGCTCGCACTCGCCAATCCGATCGCGGCCGATCTCTCCGACATGCGGCCGAGCCTGCTGCCGGGGCTGGTGCGCTCCGCGCAGGCCAATGCCGACCGCGGCTTCACGGACGTGGCGCTGTTCGAGGTCGGGCAGATCTTCAGGGGTGACCGGCCGCAGGATCAGTTCATCGCCGCCAGTGGCCTGCGCCGCGGCCTTGCCTCGTCCAAGGGAGTGGGACGGCACTGGACGGGCGCGGCGACCGCCGATGCCTTCGACGCCAAGGCGGATGCGCTCGCGGTGCTCACGGCAGCCGGCGCTCCGGTGCAGGGACTGCAGGTGGTGCCGGCGCAGGAGGCGAAAAATGTTCCGGCGTGGCTGCATCCCGGCCGCTCCGGCGCCATCCAGATCGGCCCGCAGAATGTGTTGGGCTATTTCGGCGAGCTGCACCCCCGCGCGCTCGAAGCGCTGGGTGCTGAAGGTCCGCTGATCGGTTTTGAGGTGATTCTCGACCGGATTCCCGACGCCAAGGCGAAGCCGACCCGCGCCAAGCCGCTGCTCGAACTGTCGGCGTTCCAGCCGGTGTCGCGCGACTTCGCCTTCATCGTCGATCGCGGCGTGAAGGCCGGCGACATCGTGCGTGCGGCGCAAGGCGTCGACCGCAAGCTGATCACCGCCGTCGATGTCTTCGATCTCTATGAGGGCAAGGGCATCGAGGACGGCAAGAAGTCGATCGCCATCGCCGTGACCCTGCAGCCGCGCGACAAGACCTTGACCGATCAGGAGATCGAGGCGGTCGGCGCCAAGATCGTCGCTGACGTGACCAAGAAGACCGGCGGCGTGCTGCGAGGATGAGCCTCGCTGCGCTGCTGCCATCCGACATCAGCGTTGGCGCGGTCACCGCGATCTGCATCATCGCGGTGATCGCCGGCGTCGCGCGCGGCTTTTCCGGCTTCGGCTCCGCACTGATCTTCATGCCGCTCGCCAGCAGCATCGCGCCGCCGAGCCTGGTGGCCGGTGTACTGCTGATGATCGATTCGATCGCCGCGGCGCCGCTGATTCCCAATGCCCTGACCCACGCGGACCGCAAACCCGTCATCGCCATGGTGGCGGGCGCGGCCGTTGGCGTGCCGCTGGGCACCTATGCGCTGACCCAGCTCGATCCGGTGGTGACGCGCTGGATCATCTCCGCCTTTGTTTTCGCCATGCTCGCTTTGCTGGTCTCGGGATTTCGTTACCGGGGCCAGGAGCATGGGTCGATCGCGGTCGGCGTCGGCGGCCTGTCCGGATTTTGTGGCGGGCTGGCGCAGACCGGCGGACCGCCGATCGTCGCCTACTGGCTGGGCCGGCCGATCACACCGAGCGTCGCCCGCGCCAACATCGTGCTGTTCTTTGCGGGCTCGGACCTGTTCTCGCTGGTGAGTTACGTGGTCGCCGGCCTGCTGACGATGGATGTCTTGAAGCTGTCGCTGCTGGTCGGCCCGATCTACGCCTTCGGCCTGCTGATCGGCGCCCAGATGTTCGGCAAGGCGAGCGACACGCTGTTCCGGATCACCTGCTACAGCCTGATCGCACTCGCCGCCGTGATCGGACTGCCCCTGCTCGACGGCGTGCTGCGCTGATCTCTTTCCGCAACACGCCTGCGTTGCTTGCCTTTGCCGCTGGCTGGTTTCAAATTCGATCCAGCAACAATGGAGCACGCCCGTGATCGATCGTCGTGACATTCTGAAGTTCGCCGCAACCGGCGCAACGGCATCATTCGCGCGCATGCCGTTCGCCTTTGCCGAGGATACGGCGAAGAAGCCGCGCACCCGCATCATCTTCCTCGGCACCAAGGGCGGCCCACGCGTCGGCGCCGGCGCCTCCAACCCGGCCAATGCCGTGATCGTGAACGGTACGCCCTATGTGGTCGACTGCGGCAACGGCGTCACCCGGCAGCTTGCCCGCGCCGGCATCTCGATCCCCGCAATCAAATACATTTTCATCAGCCATCACCATTCGGATCACAATCTCGAATACGGCAACCTCGTCTACAATGCCTGGGCGGCGGGCCTCTCGACGCCGATCCATTCCTTCGGACCCAAGGGCATCGAAGAGATGACCCGGATCTACTGGGAGCTGAACAAGTTCGACGTCGACACCCGCATCGCCGATGAAGGCCGGCCCGATCCGCGAAAACTGCTGATCGCCAAGGATATCACCGAGGATGGCGTGGTGCTCACAACCGATGACGTCAAGGTGACGGCGTTCCGCACCCCGCATCCGCCGATCACCGACAACTTCGCCTACAAGTTCGAGACGCCGGACGGCACCATCGTGTTCTCCAGCGACACCGCCTACAATCCGAAACTCGCCGAGTTCGCCAAGGGAGTCGACGTGCTGGTGCACGAGGTGCTGTATGTCCCCGCGGTCGACCAGCTGGTGCTGCGGACCAAGAACGGCGCAACCCTGAAGAAGCACCTGCTCGACAGCCACACCTCTGCCGAGGACGTCGGGCGCATCGCCGCGGCCGCCGGCGTCAAAACGCTGGTGCTCAGCCACATCGTTCCACCGCCCGGCGACGGGCTCGACGTCACGGAAGAAGGCCTGATTGCGGGCGTGCGGCAGAACTTCAGCGGCAAGGTGATCGTCGCCAAAGATTTGATGGAGCTGTCGCTGCCGGTGTGACGCCGCAGAAATGACCTCAGGTCCGCGGCCACGCCAACCCCGGCGCACGCGGCGGAGCATCGCTTTTTGTCCGAGACCGCCGCGCCGGACGCTCCGGCTTCGCCGGCTCAGCCTCCTTGATCCCTCCGATCTTCTTCAGTGCCGCATCGGCTGCGCGTTCGCCGCTGTCCCAGGCGCCGCCGACTGTGCCCCACATGGTTTCATGCGTGGCCTCCCCGGCGAGAAACAGCGCGCCGGACGGCTCCATCAGCACGCGGCGGCCGGCCTGGCCGCCGGGTGCGGCGGCCGACATCGCCCCCATCACATAGGGCGCAGTGTCCCAGCGCGTGACGCTTGAGCGTTTGACGATCCCGGCGATGTCGCTGCCGAACAGCTTGACCAGCCACTCGCTCGCAAACGCGACCATCGCCGTCTCGCCCTGCCCCGCAAGATCGTGTCCGAAACTGCCGCCGACATCGAGCATGCAAAGCGACGAGCCGCCGATATTGGCGTAGAGCATGGCGGTGCGGTTATCCCGGCTCTGTTCCATGAGAACGTCGTCGCGCGACAACCCCAGCGGATTTCCGGGCAGATCCAGCGCGATATGATCGTAGCTGCCGAGCGAGAGTTTCGCCGCCGCGTCGAGCTGGCGTTTCGGCAACTCCGGCGCAAACCTGATCTTGCCTGATGTCAGCACATTGGTGGACGCGGTGACGATGACGGCGCGTGCGGTGATGGTGCCTGCGGACGTTTCGACACTGGCATCACGATTGCTCCAGACCACGCGCGTGGCCGGCGTCGACAGCGCCACCGGCAGGCCTTCGCCGAGTTTGGCGATCAGCGTTCCAAGCCCCTGCCGCGATGTGGCGGCGGCATCGCGATGCGTTGAACGAAACTGATCGCCGACCGAGAGATCCTTGAGATCCTTTCCGGTGCTGGAAGGGCCGAGCAGAAATTCGGTGGCGCCGCTCCAGTCGCCGAGATCTTTCGGCAGCACCGCGGCGCAGGCGATATCGCTGCGGCGTGCGGCGTCATCGATGGCGCGGTTGGCGCGCACCAACGTCGCCAGGAAATCTTCCGCTTCGCTGGCGCGCGCATTGCGCCGGCCGATCCGGATCTTCTGGCCCTGCGACGCCGACGCGATGTCCATCCCGGCGCCGCGCGCCAGCTTCACCAGCGGATGGCTGTCCGGATTGTACATCCACCAGGCGCCGCGATCGAACGGCCGGCTGAATGTGGTGGAATCGGTCTGGCAGCGGCCGCCGATCTGGCCGGTGGCCTCGATCACCACCACCTTGCGTCCGGCAGCGGCGATCCGCCGCGCCGCGGCAATGCCGGCCGCGCCGGCGCCGATCACGACAATGTCAGCATCGCGCGGCAGCGGCGCCGCCCAGGCCTGGAACGGCCGGAACGGGCCGGCAGCGGCCAACCCCAGCGATAACCCCATGAAACCGCGGCGCGTCACCGGCATTGCGGCATTTCCAAAATAGTCATTCGCATGGTTTCTGAAACTTTGCAGGCGACTGGCACAGGGCGCGAACTTGCCGTATTGAGATGCCGTCGGCAACGGTCATGGTTACCCGGGGATGACCGCAATGGCCGGCCCATGAACCAAATTGCAATGGCTTTCGACCACCATGATGGACACAAAACAAGCGGCCGGGATGAGCCGCGGTGGGGGAGAGACCATCATGGGCTTCGTGCTCGACACGGTCGGCAAGCTGATCGCGCGCTATCTCCAGAAGGAGGTGCCGGGCTATGAGCCGTTCACGCCAAGCGATCCGGAACGGCTGCGCGGACTGATCCAGCCCGGCGACGTACTGCTGGTCGAAGGCAACAACCGCATCTCCGGCATCATCAAGTATCTGACGCAATCGACCTGGTCGCATTCGGCGCTGTTCGTCGGCCCGATCGACGGCGCGTCCGAACCTGATGGCGAGCCGCATGTGCTGATCGAGGCCAATGTCGGCGAAGGCGTGACGTCGGCGCCGCTGTCGAAATACTATCCCTATCACACCCGGCTTTGCCGCCCGGTGGGGCTGTCGTTCGAGGACCGCACCACGGTCTGCCGCTATGCCATCAACCGCATCGGCTTCGGCTACGACACCAAGAACATCCTCGACTTGATGCGCTTTCTGATTCCGCTGCCGGTGCCACAGCGCTGGCGGCGACGCATGATCGCGATGGGATCGGGCGATCCGACCAAGATCATCTGCTCGGCCCTGATCGCGCAGGCTTTCGGCGCCGTACGTTATCCGATCCTGCCGAAGATCACCGAGGCCGGCAGCCGCCAGGCCCGCCGCGAAATCCTGCACATCCGCGATTCATCGCTCTACATGCCGCGCGACTTCGACATCTCGCCCTATTTCGCCATCATCAAACCGACCATCGAACGCGGCTTCGACTACACCGCGCTGCATTGGGCGGACAAGCCAAAGCCGCTCGCGGAGGTAGCGGCGGAGGAAGATCCCTTTCCAGCGCGAGTCCTCCAAGCGCCGGAGGCGCCGCTCGCGCCAGGCGACGCCGTCGTAACGTCCGCGCAAGTTCGGCCGAATGCCCGCCGGACTCCGGAGCTTGTCGACTGATCGGATTTGTTCGCGTCCGAATCCCTCCGGTCTAGGCAACGGGCTCATGCTGGATCAGTTCGACCTTGTAGCCGTCCGGATCCTCGACGAAAGCAATCACTGACGTACCGAACTTCACCGGGCCGGGCTCGCGCCTGATGATGACACCCGCCAACCGCAAAGCGTCGCACAACGCAAACACGTCGGCAGCCTCGATCACCAGGTGACCAAACGCCGTGCCGTGCTCATAGCGAGCGACACCGTAGTTGTAGGTCAGTTCGATGCCCGCCGCGCCCGCATCATCGCCATAGCCGAGAAAGGCCAGCGTGTACTTGCCTTCGGGGACGTCACGACGCCGACGCTCGGTCAAACCGAGTTGCCGATAGAATGCGATGCTTCGCTCAAGATCGCCGACGCGAATCATCGTGTAGAGAATGCGACTCATGGTTCATCCATTTCGTTGATGGGTGGTCGATTGCCGCGCGCAAAGCGCCCCGGCCTTATCCAGCGAGGGCGGACGCGATCCATTGCGCCCACGCAAGGACTTCGCGATCCGCACCGCGCCGCGCCACGATCTGGATGCCGAGCGGCAGGCCATCGGGGCCGAGGCCGGCGGGAACGGTGATGCAGGGGACATGCAGCGCCGTCCAAAGCGAGTTGAAAGCGGAGTCGCCGGTGGAGTTCAGCCCTTCGGGCGCTTGCCCCGTTGCCGCGGGCGTCACCAGAATGTCGAGATCCTCGATCGCCGAGGGGAACAAATCACGGAGACGAGCCAGGGTTTCGGCGGCTTCGAAATAGCGGACCGCCGTTTCCGCACGTCCCGCCGCAAGCTGCTCGCGCAGCGCCGGGCTGACCTGGTCGGCAGCATGCGCCATTTCCCAGCCGAGCGCGTGAGCGGCTTCGCGGTTGAGCACGCGCGGAAACGCCTGGTGAAACTCACCGAAGACGGGCGGCAATTCATGCTCGACAACACTGGCACCGGCCCGCGCCAGCACCGTTGCGATGTCGAACAGCAGGCGTTGCGTTTCCGGCTGCGCCTTGTCCCATGAGGGCGAACGGCATAGTCCGATGCGCGGCGCGCGGTCGGGCTTGCGATCGGGATCGCCGAGGTGCTGCCCCGAGACCGCGCCGACGAATAGCGCGCAGTCCGCCACGCTGCGGGCCAGCACACCGATAGTGTCGAGGGTTTCGGAGACGACTTTGACCCCGCCGCGATTGATCGTCCCATACGTCGGCTTGTAGCCGACCACGCCGCAATACGCGGCGGGCTTGATGATGCTGCCCATCGCTTGCGTGCCATAAGCCAGCGGAAAGAATCCATCGGCGACACCGGCGGCCGAGCCGCTGCTCGAACCGCCCGGCGTGTGCTTGAGCGTCTGCGGATGAGCCGTCGGCCCGGGCGTGCGAATCGCAAACTCGGCCGTCACGGTTTTGCCGATCACAATGCCGCCCGCTGCACGCGCGGCGACGACAGCGGCCGCGTCGGCTCTCGGCCGCCAGCCCTTCCAGATCGGCGAGCCGTGTTCGGTGGGCATGTCGGCGGTATCGAAGACGTCCTTGACGCCGATGGGCAGGCCGTGGAGCAGCCCCGCGCTGGATGTCGCGCGGCGCACTTGCGCGGGATCGATAAACGCGAACGCGCGCACATCGCCTTCGCGGTCGCTGATGCGTGCCAGGCACGCCTCCAGCAGGTCCGTCGGCGCGAGCCGGCCGGTGCGGATGAGATGAGCGGCGGCGGTGGCGGTCAGGCGGGAGGGATCTTGCATGGGCGGGGGCTTCCAGAGCGCCGACAATGGCGTTGTTGGAAACTAACGAGCTGATATGATAAGAAAACCTCATATTTCTTATCCAACAGTTTCGAGAAACTGAACAATGGCTCACATCAACCTCGACATGGATGTCCTGCGAACCCTGGTGACGGCGCAGCAGCTTGGCGGGTTCGGCCGCGCGGCCGACCAGATCGGGCGCTCCCAATCAGCAGTCAGCCAGCAGATTCGGCGGTTGGAGGAGCAGACCGGCGAAACCTTGTTCCGCAAGAACGGACGCGGCCTGGCGCTGACGGAAGCCGGCGATGTGGTGCTCGCCTATGCCCGGCGGATCCTCGAGCTCAACGACGAGGCCGTGACGGCGGTTCGCGGTGTCGCCGTCGAGGGCACCGTGCGCTTCGGACTACCGAGCGATCTCGCCGAGACATGGCTGTCGATGACGCTGGGCCGCTTCAAGCGCGCGCACCCAACCGTCCTGATCGAAGCCGTGGTGGATCGCAACGCTTTGCTGCTCGAACGCCTGGACAAGGGACAGCTCGACCTCGCACTGGTGTTCGGCGGCGAAGCGCGCAGCGATGCGGAACACCTGGCGACCTTGCCGATGAAATGGATCGGTCCGGCCACGGGCGATCGAGGCCTGATGCCGGCGACGCCGCTCTCGCTCGTCATGTACGCCGCGCCCTGCTTCTTCCGCCAGGCCGGCGTCACCGCGCTTGATAGAGCCGGCATTCCCTGGCGCACCGCCTTCACCAGCCCGAGCCTGCATGGACTGTGGGCTGCGGTGGATGCGGGACTCGGACTGACGCTGCGCACGGCGGTGGGTCTTCCCGACTCGCTTGTGGTGCTGGACGAGCGCGCCGGTTTGCCGCCGGTTCCGACCATTGCGTTGTGCCTGCACGATGCAGGACGTGGACTTGCACCGGCCGCAAAGCGGCTGAAAGAGATTTTGATCGATACCCTGGTGTTGAACCTGGCCAATGTGCCGCAGGCCGAGATTCCCGTCCGAACCTGAGTTCCCGCCGGTGAACGCCGGGCATCTTGCATCCCCGCCCCGGCATATCTAACTCTGCCAGCGGTTTTTGCGGCACGGTCCGCACCAGGAGAGATGAATGTTCGACGCGGCGGCGAAGGCCCTGTCCCAGATGTTTTCGGCTCCGATGCGCGCCATCCTGTGGAAGGCGATCGGCTTGTCGCTAGTGCTGATCGTGGTGGCGGGCATCGCATTGCAGCGGCTGCTGACATGGTTCGCCGGATCGGGCGAAGCCTGGATCGAGGCCTCGCTCGGCCCCGATTATCACACCGCGATCAACGTGCTGGCCTGGACCATTTCGATCGCCGCGAGCCTCGGCATCCTGTTCGGCGCCGTGTTCCTGATGCCGGCGATCACGTCGTTCGTCGCAAGCTTCTTTGTCGACGACATCGCCGATCATGTGGAGCGCGAGCATTATCCGGCCGAACGCGTTGGCACAGCGCTGCCGGCCGGCGTCGCCGTCATCGAAGGCAGCAAGACCGCGCTGCTGACAATTTTGGTCTACCTGATCGCACTGCCGTTCGTGTTCGTTGCCGGCGCGGGCTTCATCGTGTTCTTCATCGCCACCGCGTGGCTGCTCGGGCGGGAATATTTCGAGCTCGCCGCCATGCGCTTCAGGCCGCCGGCCGAGGCCAAGGCGATGCGCAAGCAGAACGGCGCCATGGTGTTTGTGGCAGGCCTGTTCATTGCGGCGTTTGTGTCGATTCCGATCGTCAACCTGGCGACGCCGCTGTTCGGCATGGCCTTCATGGTCCACATGCACAAGCGGCTGTCCGGCCCGCGACCGGAGTTGCTGGAGCCGGTGCGGATGAAAGTGCCGACGACTTAAAGCGGCAGGCGCAGATCGCTGCGGCTGGTGCTTCAAACTCACCACCGTACCGTCGATTTAATCGTTTTTTCCTACGGAATAGGACAATTACTCTGGGCCTGCGGTCAGGCTGCGGAGACATTGGATGCTGAAAATTCTGGTTATTGCGTTCATGGCGGCGGCCTTGGCGAGTTGCGTGACCGCAGCGCAAAGTAACCCTGGACCGAGCGCCGCGATCTTGAACAGCGATCTGACCGGCGCGGATTTGACAACGTTGATCGCCAACGATCAGCAGTTGGTTCGCAACGGCTTCGCGCCGCCGGAGATCGTCACATACGATCTGGAACTGTCGAAGCTGGTGCCGGAGGGGCAAGATATTCTTGCCAAGCAAGACAAGGTACGGGCGCGGGCGTGGTCGCAAAAAATGCATGCTGTGGTCTCGGCGAGGAACGAGGCCGTGGAAAGATTTGCAGCGAAAGCCCGCGCGATGGCAGCCGCAGCCGGCAACATCATCCGGTCAGATCCATGCCGGAACGCAATGGGGCAGAACATTTGTCAAGCACCTGAGCCGGCACCCGAGCCGCGACGCATGTGTTCGTATGGTGGAGGTGGCACCGTCGGTCAGGGGCCCTGTTGATCGTTGCCATGAGGACGGCGCGGACTGGATGTCGTCGCTACACTTCGGCCTGTAACCGGAATCGCAGCTAAACCGTCTTCTCCGGCCAGCGGCAGAGATCGTTGATCAGGCAGACATCACAGCGCGGCTTGCGCGCCATGCAAATATAACGGCCGTGCAGGATCAGCCAGTGATGCGCATGCCGCTTGAATTCCGCGGGAATGATGCGCTCAAGCCCCAGCTCGACCTCGAGCGGCGTCTTGCCGGGCGCCAGTCCCGTGCGATTGCCCACGCGAAACAGATGCGTATCGACGGCGATGGTCGGCTCGCCGAACGCCATGTTGAGCACGACATTGGCGGTCTTGCGGCCGACGCCGGGCAACGCTTCCAGCGCTTCGCGATCGCGCGGCACCTCGCCGCCGTGCCTTTCGATCAGCAGCCGCGACAGCGCCATCACGTTCTTGGCCTTGTTGCGATAGAGCCCGATGGTCTTGATTGCATCGCGGACATAATCCTCGCCGAGCGCGATCATTTTCTGCGGGGTGTCGGCGATCGGAAACAGATTGCGCGTCGCCTTGTTGACGCCGGCATCGGTTGCCTGGGCCGACAGCGCCACGGCCACCAGCAGCGTGTAGGGATTGAGATGTTCCAGCTCGCCCTTCGGCTCGGGATTGGCTGATCGAAAACGGGTGAACGCCTCGGCAACCTCGGCGGCCGTCCAGGGTTTTGGCGCTTTGGCCTTTGGGGCTTTCGGCTTTGGTGCTTTCGATCCCGCGGTCACGGACATCTTGGCGGCACGCGGCCTCGCTGTCTTTGCTTTCACAACCCTGGTTTTTGATGCAGTGCCGCTCGTCTTTTTTGCCATGATCCTCCTATAATGAACCGTCATGACCTCGGGCAATGATTTTGATCAAGTGCTGCGGCAGCCGCTGTTCACGGCACGCCTGACGCCGCACCGGTCGTTGAATCGGACCGGCTTCATCGTGCTGATGAGCTTTCTCAGCGTGGTGAGTTTTGCCGCCGGCGTCGCATTCCTGTTGATGGGCGCGTGGCCGGTGTTCGGATTCTTCGGGCTCGATGTGCTGGTGATCTACTGGGCGTTCAAGGTGAATTTCCGCGATGCCCGCGCCTATGAGGACATCCGCGTCTCCTATTCCGAACTGCGCGTACGCCGGGTCACCCACCGCGGCCACAGCATGGAATGGGTGTTCAATCCGCTCTGGATCAAGCTCGACCGCGAGGTTCATGAGGAGTTCGGGCTGGAGCGGCTTTATCTGGTTGCGAACGGCCGCCGTCTCGGCCTGGCCCGGTTCCTTGGCCCTGCTGAAAAAGACAGCTTCTACAAGGCATTATCCGCCGCCCTGCAGGAAGCCCGGCGCGGCCCGACCTATAATCCGGTGACGTGATTGCGCTGTCGGGAATCGGGTGGTTCACGTGTCCACCGCCACCTACATTGGGGTCATGATGAACCTTGCTCTCAATGACCATCGCTCCGCAAAGCCCGGCCCGCAGGACGCGGCGCTGCGCGATTATGATTCCGTTCGTCGCGCCATCGCCTTCATTTCCGAACGCTGGCGCTCGCAACCTCCGATCGAAGCGATCGCAGAGGCCTCCGGCGTGACCCCGGATGAACTGCACCATCTGTTCCGGCGCTGGGCGGGCCTGACGCCGAAGGATTTCATGCAGGCGCTGACCCTCGATCACGCCAAGGGCCTGCTGCGCTCCTCCGCCAGCGTGCTCGACGCCGCGCTCGATTCCGGATTGTCGGGGCCGGGACGGCTGCACGATCTGTTCGTCACCCACGAGGCGATGTCGCCGGGCGAGTGGAAAACCGGCGGCGCCGGCATGACGCTGACCTACGGCTTCCACGCATCGCCCTTCGGCACTGCCATTGTCATCGCGAGCGGCCGCGGCCTGGCCGGCCTCGCCTTCGCCGATCCCGGCGAGGAGCGACCGGCGCTGGCCGACATGCAGCGGCGCTGGCCCAACGCCAGCTATGTGGAGGACCACGCCGGCACCGCCGGGCTGGCGCAACGCATTTTCGACTCCAAGATGTGGCGGCCGGACCAGCCGCTGCGCGTCACCATGATCGGCACCGATTTCGAAGTCCGGGTGTGGGAGACGCTGTTGAAGATCCCGATGGGCTGCGCATCGACCTATTCGGACATCGCAGCCAAGATCGAACGTCCGAAGGCGTCCCGCGCCGTGGGCGCGGCAGTTGGCAAGAACCCGCTGTCGTTCGTCGTCCCCTGCCATCGCGTGCTCGGCAAGAGCGGCGCGCTGACCGGCTATCACTGGGGCATCACCCGCAAGCAGGCGATGCTGGGCTGGGAAGCCGGCCAGGTGGGGATAAATTAGCTGCGGGCGACCTGCTTGACAGCCCGCTGGATAGATCTTCTAATATAATGGAGAAAAATCCATTATATTAGAAGATGCATGGAATCGGACATCAACCACCAGATCGCGACACGCGTACGCCAGCTCCGGGCGGAGCGGGCGATGTCGCTGGAGGCGCTGGCGGAGCGCAGCGGCGTCAGCCGGTCGATGATTTCCTTGATCGAGCGGGGCGAGAGCAGCCCCACGGCCGTGCTGCTGGAGAAACTCGCCGCCGGCCTGGACACCACCCTGGCCACGCTTTTCGAGCCGGCCTCGGCTCCGGCCGATCCCGTGGCCCGCCACGGCGACCAGCCCGTCTGGCGCGATCCCGAGTCGGGCTACGTGCGCCGTAACGTCTCGCCCGCCGGCCAGCAGACGCCGATGCAGATCGTCGAGGTGATGTTTCCGCCGGACGCGCACGTCATCTACGACAGCGGCGGCCGCCAGCCGACCATTTATCACCAGGTCTGGGTGCTGGAAGGCGCGATCGAGGTCACGGTCGGCGACGCCAGGCATGACCTCGCCACCGGCGACTGCCTGGCATTCGTTCTCGATCGGCCGACGGCGTATCGCAACCGGACACGCGCGCCGGCACGTTATGCCGTCGTCATTGTCGCAGGTCCTCTTGTCACAAGTCTCGTCGCCACGGTGAAGCCATGACGAAGGGCGCATCCGAAAACATCGTGATCCGCCGGCTCTCCGCGCTGCACGAGACCGACATCGGAGAGCTCGCCGCGGTGCTGATCGACTGTGTCGAGGGCGGCGCTTCCGTCAGCTTCATGCAGCCGCTATCGCACGACAAGGCCGGTGACTTCTGGCGCGACGTGGCGCGCGAGGCCGCGCGCGGTGCGCGCATGATCCTTGTGGCGCGCGACGCCGACGGCATCGTCGGCACCGTGCAGATCGTTCTCGCCCAGCCGGACAACCAGCCGCACCGCGCTGACATCGCAAAAATGCTGGTGCACCGGCGCGGGCGCCGCCGCGGCATCGGTGCGGCGCTGATGCAAGCGGCGGAGGTCGCGGCCCGCGAGGCCGGCAAGACGCTGCTGGTGCTCGATACGGTCACCGGCGGCGATGCTGAGCGGCTCTACAGCCGGCTCGGCTGGGTGTTCGTCGGCATCGTGCCCGACTATGCGCTGTGGCCGGACGGTCGATTGTGCGACACCAGCATCTACTATCGCAGGCTCGCGTGATCAGCCCGCCAGATCGACCTTCGAGGCGACCGTGGAATCGGCGTTCAGCGTGTAGATGATCGGCGCACCGGTCGCGAGTTCGCGCTTGAGGATCTGCTCCGGCGACAATTTTTCCAGCACCATGATCAGGGCGCGCAGCGAATTGCCGTGGGCCGAAATCAGCGTGCGCTTGCCGCGCAGCACGAATGGCAGGATCTCCTGCACGTAATACGGCAGGGTGCGCGCCAGCGTATCCTTCAGGCTCTCGCCGCCGGGCGGCGGCACGTCGTACGAGCGCCGCCAGACCAGGACCTGCTCCTCGCCCCATTTGGCGCGGGCGTCGTCCTTGTTGAGGCCCGAGAGATCGCCATAGTCGCGCTCGTTCAGCGCTTCGTCCTGGATCACCGGCAGGCTGGGCTGTCCGAGTTCAGCCAGTGCCAGCTTGAGCGTGTGCTGCGCGCGGGTCAGCGCCGAGGTGAACGCGATGTCGAATTCGAGACCCCGCTCCTTCAGCTTGCGTCCAGCCGCCTTGGCTTCCGTGATCCCCAGCTCGGTGAGATCGGGGTCCTTCCAGCCGGTGAACAGGTTTTTCAGGTTCCATTCGCTCTGACCGTGACGAACCAGCACAAGACAACGATCGCTCATTCTTCAAGCTTCCGATTTGCGAGCATGATCCGGAAAAGTAGGAACCGGTTTTCCCCCGCGACACACGCAAATCGTTTGCGCGGAGATCATGCTCTAACCAAAGACATGAGATCATGATGCGGTTCTCATCGCATCATGATCCCGGTTTTCAATCATTCAGTCACTGAGACCGAGCACGTCGGTCATGGAATAGTGGCCCGGCTTCTTGTCCTTCGCCCACAATGCCGCCTTCAGCGCACCATGGGCAAAGATCATGCGGCTTTCCGACTTGTGCGCGAGCTCGATCCGCTCATAGGGGCCGGCGAAGATCACGGTGTGATCGCCGGTCGCGGTGCCGCCGCGCAGTGTCGCGAAACCGATGTCGCCGGGATTGCGCGCACCGGTATGGCCGTCGCGCGAGCGCACCGAGTGCTGCTCCAGGTTGATGCCGCGGCCCTCGGCGGCTGCCTTGCCGAGCATGTAGGCGGTGCCCGACGGCGCATCGATCTTCTGCTTGTGGTGCATCTCCAGGATTTCGATGTCGAAATCGTCGTCCAGAGACTTCGCCACCCGCTTCACCAGAGCGGCCAGCAGATTGACGCCGAGGCTCATATTGCCTGATTGCACCACCACCGCGCGCTTGGTGACGCTCTTGATCACGGCATCGTCGGACGCCGACAGGCCGGTGGTGCCGATGACATGAACGATGCCGCGCTCGGCGGCGATCGCCACATTGGCGATGGTCGCTGCCGGCACCGTGAAATCCAGGATGCCGTCGGCCTGGGCGGACATCGCCCACAGGTCCGCCGACAGCAGCACGCCATTGGCAGGCAGCCCCGCAAGCACGCCGGCATCCTGCCCGATCAGTTCGGAGCCCGGCGCTTCCAGCGCGCCGGCCAGCACGGCACCCGATGTCTCGGCAATGGTGCGCACGAGGGTGCGGCCCATCCGGCCGCCGGCCCCCGCAACGATCAATCGCATGTCAGCCATCGCTTGCACCCTTCTCAAAAGACCCCGCCTCTATAGGCGATGGGGCCGCCCTTGTCAGCCCGGCTGCGGGCCGTCATAGCCCTCGATGACGATCAGATCCGCCACGCTGTGGGGCGCGCGAATCGCGATCAGCCGCTGATATTCCGGTGAATTGAAGCAGGCCAGCGCCGTGGCGTAATCGGGGAATTCCAGCACCACATTGCGGCTGCGATGGTTGCCGCCTTCCCTGGCCTCAAACGGCCCGCCGCGCACCAGAAACTTGCCGCCGTATTTCGCGAACACCGGCCCGTTCTCCGCAACGTACTGCTTGTAGCCGTCGGGATTGTGCACATCGACACGTGCGATCCAGTAGCCTTTTGCCATTGTTCTTCTCCGTTCGTTGTTCGAGTCTCAACCAAGTGCGCCGGCGATTTCGGCAACGATTGCCTCGGCCGCCGCCTTCGGATCGGCCGCCGCAACCACCGGCCGCGCAACCACGAGGTAGTCCGCGCCCGCGGCGATCGCCTGCGCCGGCGTCATCACCCGCTTCTGATCGCCGGCATCGCTGCCGGTGGGACGAATTCCCGGCACCACCAGATCGCGCCCTGGACCGAGCAACTGTCGCAGCCGCGCGACCTCTTCGCCCGAACACACCAGACCGTCGACGCCGATCGCGTGCGCCTGTTTTGCGCGCGTCTCGACCAGCGCGGAGACGCCGAGGCGATAACCCGCATCCTGCATGTCGGTTTCGTTGTAGGAGGTGAGCACCGTGACGGCGAGAATCCTGAGCGAGGAGGCGCCGCGGCCCTCGACGGCGGCCTGCATGGTTTGCGGATAGGCGTGCACCGTGAGGAATGTGGCGCCGGATTTGGCGATACCTTCGACGCCGCGCGTCACGGTGTTGCCGATGTCGTGCAGCTTGAGATCGGCGAACACCTTCTTGCCGGCGTCCGCCAGCTTGTTGATCAGCGGCAGGCCGCCCGCGTAGGCGAGCTGGTAGCCGATCTTGTAGAAGGTCACGCTGTCGCCGAGCCGTGCGATCATGGCTTCGGCCGCCTCCACGCTCGGCAGGTCGAGGCCGACAATCAACCGGTCACGCACATCGATTTTGGCTGTCGGCATGGGCCTGATCCTTTCACATCATCTGTTGCGCGACGTCGATCAATTGCCGCGCCAGCGCGCGCAAGGCTTCGGCGTCGGCGGTGTCCTTCAATTGCGCGTTGTCGTCGAACGCACGATCCGCGCCCGACAGCGTAAACTGCCGGGGAATGACGGTGGCGCCGCAGCCGAGCGCCAGCACCTGCCGCAACGCCATCAGCGCGCGCAGGCCACCGAACTGGCCCGCCGAGGCGGAGGCGATGGCAAAGGCGCGACTTTGAAACACCTGCAACGGCGGCTCGCCGCGTTCGCGCACCCGGCTGACCCAATCGATCGCATTCTTCAGCAGCGCCGGTACCGAGGCGTTGTATTCCGGGCTCACGATCAGCACGCCATGATGGGCGCCGATCATGCGCTTGAGGTCGAGCGCCTGATCGGGCACGCCGGACTGGACTTCCAGATCAGCGTCGTAGATCGGCAGCGGATAGTCGGCCAGCGAGATCCGCGTGACTTCGACACCGGCCAGCGCGATCTCCTTCGCCGCCACGGCTGCGAGGCCCGCATTGAACGAGCCGGCGCGGAGCGAGCCGGGAATAACGAGGATTTTGATCGCGGGCATCGGTTCCAAAACGCGAGGGGCCGCCGCGCCAGGCGCGGGATTATCCCTTGCGATACACCCAGACGCGCGCCGGCGGAAGGTTCATCCAGATCCGCTCCGAAGCCTGGGTGTGGACACCCGAGAGCGATTTGGGGATCGGCGGCGTCACCGAGTAGGTGAACTGGATGAAGGGCGCGCCCGGCGCCAGCGCCACGAAAGCGTCGCGGATCAGTTTCAGGCGGGTCCGCATCGGCTTGGTGACCAGCGGCAGGCCGGAGACCACCGCGGACGCGGGCTTGCTCATGACGTCCCACAGCGAATCGCGCAATGCATAGGCATCGCCCTGCACGATGGTCGCCTGCGGATAACGTTCCCGCAGCAGTGCGCAGAACCCGGGGTTGTATTCGACAAGCACCAGCCGCTTCTGGTCGACGCCGCGGGCGATCAGTGCGGTGGTGATGGCGCCGGTGCCGGGCCCAAGCTCGATGACCGGTGCATCCGAATGCGGATCGACGTACCGCGCCATGGTCCGTGCGAGCACTTTGCCCGACGGCATCACCGCACCCATGTGCAGCGGCTTCTCGATCCATGAGCGGAGAAAGCGAACTTCGTCGTCGAGACGAAGTGGCTTCTTCAGGACACGCACAGACGATTGCGGAGGCATATCGGGACCGGCAAAGCTGAAAGCGGGCGGGGCGGCGTCAGATTTTCGTCATAAATGGGTATCGCCGCACGCTGCCATGGTCAAGTTTTAGGCTCACGCGGTTCCGGCGCGCGGTCCGAAGAAGTCCTTGACCTTGGTGAAGAAACCTGAGGCTTCCGGCTGGGTATCGCCGGAGGACAGCTTTTCGAACTCGGCGAGCAATTCTTTCTGCTTCTTGGTCAGATTCTGCGGTGTTTCAACCACAACCTGGACATAGAGGTCGCCGGTCTGCCGCGATCGCAGCACCGGCATCCCCTTTGATGCGATGCGGAAACGCCGGCCGGACTGGGTTCCTGACGGCACTTTGACCTTGGTCTTGCCCTTGTCGATGGTCGGCACTTCGAATTCGCCGCCCAGAGCGGCCGTGATCATCGAAATCGGCACCCGGCAGTGCAGATCTGCCCCGTCGCGCTGGAATAGCTCGTGCGAGGCCAGCGAGAGGAAAATATAGAGATCGCCCGAGGGCCCACCGCGAACCCCGGCCTCGCCTTCACCGGCCAGGCGGATCCGCGTGCCGTCCTCGACACCGGCGGGAATGTTGACCGACAGCGTGCGTTCGCGCGTGACACGGCCGGAGCCGGAGCACGAGCCGCACGGATCCTCGATTACCTGACCGCGGCCCTGGCAACCCGGACAGGTGCGCTCCAGCGTAAAGAAGCCCTGCGCCTGGCGGACGCGACCGGCGCCGCCGCACATCGAACAGGCCTTCGGCCGTGTCCCGGTCTTGGCACCGGTGCCCGAACAGGATTCGCAGGTCACCGACACCGGAATGTGGATTTCGGCGGTCTTGCCGAGGAAGGCTTCCTCGAGGGTGATTTCCATGTTGTAGCGCAGATCGGCGCCGCGCTCGCGACCGCCGCTGCGGCCACCGCCGCGCTGCCCGGCCATGCCGAACAGATCCTCGAAAATGTCGGAGAACGATGAGGCGAAGCCCGCGCCGAAGCCGGCCCCACCGCCGCCGCCCATGCCCTGCTCGAACGCGGCATGGCCGAAGCGGTCGTAGGCGGCTCGCTTCTGGCCGTCCTTGAGGACCTCATAGGCCTCGTTGATTTCCTTGAAACGCACTTCACTGGACTGGTCGCCCGGGTTCTTGTCCGGGTGCCATTTCATCGCCAGCTTGCGAAAGGCGGTTTTCAGACCGGAGTCGTCAATGGAGCGTTCGACTTCCAGCGTCTCGTAATAACAGCGTTTCGACATCGAGTGACATGCTCGCAAAAACCTCCCCCGTGAGGGGGAGGTGATTGGTTATGAGGATTACGCTGACTTCTTGCCGTTCTTATCGTCATCGACTTCGGTAAATTCCGCGTCAACGACGTCGTCCTTGGCAGCGTCCTTCTTGGCGTCGGCCTCGGCCTGCTGGGCGTACATCGCCTCGCCGAGCTTCATCGACGCCTGGGCCAGGGTGTTGGTCTTGGCCTTGATCGCTTCGGCATCGTCGCCCTTCAGCGCTTCCTTGAGGTCGCTGACGGCATCCTCGATGGCGCGGCGCTCGGTCTCGGCGATCTTCGCGCCATGCTCGGCCAATGCCTTCTCGGTGGAATGCACCAGCGCGTCGGCATGGTTCTTGGCATCGACCGCCTCGCGGCGCTTCTTGTCCTCGGCCGCATTGGCCTCGGCGTCCTTGACCATCTTCTCGATGTCGCTGTCGGACAGTCCACCGGACGCCTGAATGCGAATCTGCTGTTCCTTGTTGGTCGCCTTGTCCTTGGCCGAGACGTTGACGATGCCGTTGGCGTCGATGTCGAAGGTCACCTCGATCTGCGGCATGCCGCGCGGGGCCGGCGGAATGCCCATCAGGTCGAACTGACCGAGCATCTTGTTGTCCGCCGCCATTTCACGCTCGCCCTGGAAGACGCGGATGGTCACCGCGTTCTGGTTGTCCTCGGCGGTCGAGAACACCTGGCTCTTCTTGGTCGGGATCG
>JBGMOD010000005.1:0-2726 GCA_041424235.1 Hyphomicrobiales bacterium | reverse complement strand
GGCATGGTGAAGCGCATCGCCCCCGATCTCGAAGCCGCGTCGGTGTACGACCCGGCCACGCTCGCGGAAACCCGACAATCGCTCGCCGGCTGACCGGCGCAAGGCCCCGATACTTTTTCTCTTATGAGTATTCCCAAATTCGAAGGGCAAGTCGCCCTGGTCACCGGCGCATCGCGCGGCATCGGCGCGGCGATCGCGCTGGAGCTTGCCCAGCGCGGCCTGAAGGTCGTGGGCACCGGCACCACCGATGAAGGTGCGGCAAAGATCACTTCGGCCCTGAGTGCCTTTGACGGCCGCGGCCGTGCACTCGACGTGAACGACGGCGCTGCCGTCGAGGCCCTGATCGACGAGATCGTGCAGGCTTACGGCGCGATCCACGTGCTGGTCAACAACGCCGGCATCACGCGCGACACGCTCGCCATGCGCATGAAGGACGACGACTGGGATGCGGTGCTCGACACCAATCTCAAGGCCGTCTTCCGCCTGTCGCGCGCAGTGATCCGACCCATGATGAAGCAGCGCTATGGCCGGATCATCAGCATCACCAGCGTGGTGGGCGCCTCCGGCAATGCCGGGCAAGCCAACTACGCGGCTGCCAAGGCCGGCGTGTCGGGCATGACCCGTGCGTTGGCCCGTGAACTCGGCAGCCGTAACATCACCGTCAACTGCGTCGCACCCGGTTTCATCGAAACCGACATGACGGCCAGCCTCCCCGAAGCCCAGCAACAGGCGCTGCTCCAGCAGATCCCGCTCGGCCATCTGGGCAAGCCAGCCGACATCGCGCATGCGGTGGCGTACCTCGCATCGCCCCAGGCCTCCTACGTGACAGGGCAAGAACTGCACGTCAACGGCGGCATGCACATGTAGCCGCAAGGCGCAATCTTTTCCCGCACCGGACGCACGGCAAATGCCACAATGCGCCCGGCTAAAATCCACCGATTACTTACAAACCCTCAGAGGGAACCAAATGAGCGATATCGAAGCACGTGTCAAGAAAATCATCGCCGAGCAACTCGGCGTGGAAGAGTCCCAAGTGACGAATGAAAAGGCCTTCGTGGCCGACCTCGGCGCCGACTCGCTCGACACGGTCGAACTCGTGATGGCACTCGAAGACGAGTTCGGCATCGAGATCCCTGACGAAGACGCCGAGAAGATCACCACGGTGCAAAACGCCGTCGACTACGCCACCAAGAATCAAAAGGCCTGATCGGCCAGCTGACAAGATTGCAACTGCGGCCGGCGGCTTTTACTTGAACCGCACGCGCCGACAGGCAACTGTTCAGCGCTTCCAGAAAGGTTTGCCGGCATGACCAAACGCCGCGTCGTCGTGACCGGACTCGGTTGCATCGCTCCTGTCGGAAACACCGCAACCGAATCCTGGGCCAACCTGTTGGCCGGGAAGTCGGGCATTGCGAACATCACCGCGTTCGATGCAAGCGCCTTCGCCTGCAAGTTCGCCGGTGAGGTCAAGGGTTTCGACATCACCCAATACATCTCGGAGAAGGAAGCGCGTCACATGGACCGCTTCATTCATCTGGGACTCGCCGCCGCCATCCAGGCGGTGCAGGACAGCGGACTGCCGACCGGCGACGCACTGTCCTATGAAGAGGCCGTGCGCATCGGCTGCAACATCGGCTCCGGCATCGGCGGCCTGCCGATGATCGAAGAAACGCACGGCGAATACGCGAGCCGCGGCCCGCGCCGCATCTCGCCATTCTTCGTGCCGGCTTCGATCATCAACATGATCTCCGGCCACGTGTCGATCAAGTACGGCTTCAAGGGCCCGAACATCGCCGTCGTGACCGCCTGCACCACCGGCCTGCATGCCATCGGCACGTCGGCACGCATGATCGAGTACGGCGACGCCGACGTCATGATTGCGGGCGGTGCCGAATCGACCATCTCTCCGTTGGGCATCGGTGGCTTCACCGCGCCTCGCGCGCTGAGCACCCGCAACGACGATCCCG
The DNA here is from genome assembly GCA_041424235.1 of Hyphomicrobiales bacterium. Classification (GTDB taxonomy): domain Bacteria; phylum Pseudomonadota; class Alphaproteobacteria; order Rhizobiales; family Xanthobacteraceae; genus Bradyrhizobium_A. The sequence goes on along the minus strand of JBGMOD010000005.1, from coordinate 759 downwards.
CCACGGCCTCACGCCCGTGGGACAAGGACCGCGACGGCTTCGTGCTGGGCGAGGGCTCCGGCGTGCTGGTGCTCGAAGAGTACGAACACGCCAAGGCGCGCGGCGCCAAGATCTACGCGGAAGTCTCGGGCTTCGGCCTGACCGGCGACGCGTACCACATGACCGCGCCCGACGTCGACGGCCCACGCCGCTCGATGGCTATGGCACTGGCCAATGCCGGCGTCAATGCCGACGAAGTCCAGTACCTCAACGCGCACGGTACCTCGACGCAGATCGGTGACGTCAACGAGACCAACGCGGTCAAGCTCGCCTTTGGCGATCACGCGAAGAAGCTCGTCGTCAATTCGACCAAGTCCATGACCGGCCACTTGCTGGGCGGCGCGGGCGGCATCGAATCGGTGTTCACCGTGCTTGCGCTGCATCACCAGAAGAGCCCGCCGACGATCAACATCTTCAACCAGGATCCGGAGTGCGATCTCGACTACTGCGCCAACGAGGCGCGCGATCTGAAGATCGACGTCGCGGTCAAGAACAACTTCGGCTTCGGCGGCACCAACGGCACGCTGGTGTTCAAGCGCGCTTGAGCATTGCTCTTTCATGCACAGCGCACCGTCGGTGACCTATCCGGTGGGGCGCTCGCGTGGCGCTGCCCGCCTCCTGACCGTGGTCTGGGCCCTGGGCGCGCTTTGCGCCGGGGCGTCCTGCTACTTTTTCGATAGCGTCGGCTGGCGCCACGCGCTGTTGTTGCTCAGCGTGCTG
>JBGMOD010000004.1:0-23496 GCA_041424235.1 Hyphomicrobiales bacterium | reverse complement strand
CGCTGTAGGTGTTGGTAATGCCGACGATCGGGCGCTCCAGCGCGTCGTCGGAATACCCCATCGCCTTGATGAAGGCCTTGCGCAGAAACAGCGAAAACCCGGCGTCTCCGTAGCTCGTCAGCCCTTTTCGTAGACCCTTGGTCATCGCCTGTCCCTTAATCCGGATTGTCGCGGCGGAATCTCATCGATCCCAGCGCTATTGTCGATAATAACAGGCAAAACCCAGAAATTTCCACCTATTTTCCCTCGATTACCCCATCAATTATTGATAATATGCCATAAACTCACCCCAAACGGACCCTCATGGCACCATCGCAGACGATCGCCGGCAGCATCGACGCGGTCTCGCCCGCACGCAGCGATGAGCAGATCGAAATCGTCAAACGGCTGGAGGAGGACATCATTTTCGGCCGGCTCGCTCCGGGGGCGCGGTTGGTCGAAGACACCTTGATGGCCCGCTATAACGCCAGCCGCCATTCCGTGCGCCAGGGGCTGTTCGAACTCGAGCGCCAGGGCATCGTGCTACGCGAGAAGAACATCGGCGCGACGGTGCGCTCCTACAGCAGCGACGAAGTCCGGCAGATCTATGAGGTGCGGGAAATGCTGACCCGGCAGGCGGTGCTGATGATTCCGCTGCCGGCGCCGCCGGCCCTGATCGACCAGCTCCGTACGCTGCAGCAGCACTATTGCGCGTTCGCCGCCGAGGGCGACCTGCGCGGCATCCACGAGGCCAACGACGCCTTCCACCTGGCGTTGTTCGGCGGCTGCGGCAATCCGTACCTGGTGCAGTCGCTGCTCAACTACATGAAACTGACCCTGCCGATCCGCGCCAAGAACCTGGCCGATGCGGAGGGTTTGCGTATCTCGCAGCGGCAACACGACATGATGATCGACATGCTGCAGCGACGGGACAGTTGGGCGCTGGCGCAGCTCTGCGTCGAACACATGCGCTACAGCAAGTCCGACTACTTGCAACGGATCGCCAAAAAAGAGTAACGCAATACGCCGCCGCCGGACGGCTCGTGCGAGACACCGACATTCCCCTTACGACCGAATTCAACGAGGACCGATCCATGAAACTCACCGAGTCCGCCCAGGGCGTCTATTCCATCGCAGTGACGCCGTTCCTGCCCGATGGACGGCTCGACATGGCGTCGGTCGATCGCATGACCGATTTCTATGTCGGTGCCGGCGCCACCGGACTGACCATCCTCGGCATCATGGGTGAGGCGCCGAAGCTGAGTGAAGAGGAATCGCTGGCGATCACCAAAGCCGTGGCGACCCGAACCAGTGTCCCGGTCATTGTCGGCGTTTCCTCGCCCGGCTTCGCGGCAATGCGTTCGCTCGCGGTCGGCGCCATGGAACGCGGCGCCGCCGGCGTGATGATCGCCCCGCCTCCGCACCTGCGCACCGACGACCAGATCATCACGTATTACGGCCAGGCCATCGAAGCCATCGGCACCGATATCCCGTTCGTGATCCAGGACTACCCGCTCACATTGACCGTCGTCATGACGCCGAAGGTGATTCGGCAGATCGTTCAGAATCATCCGTCCTGCGTCATGCTCAAGCATGAGGATTGGCCGGGTCTGGAAAAGATCAGCGCAATGCGCGGCTTCGAGAAAGACGGATCGATGAAGAAGATCTCGATCCTGACCGGCAATGGCGGCCTGTTCCTCGATTTCGAAATGGATCGCGGCGTCGACGGCGCCATGACCGGCTACGCGTTTCCGGAAATGCTGGCCGATGTGGTCAGGCTGTCGAAGGCCGGTGAGCGCGACAAGGCGCACGACATTTTCGACGCCCACCTGCCGCTGGTGCGCTACGAACAGCAGCAAGGCGTCGGCCTGGCCGTGCGCAAATACGTGCTGCAGAAGCGCGGCGCCATCGCCTCCGACGCACAGCGCAAGCCCGGCTCCAGCCTGAGCAAGACCGCGAAGGAAGAGATCGATTATCTGTTGGCGCGGCTGGCGCGGCACGATCCGCGGGCGAAGCTGTAAGCTTCGTCCGGAAACGGTTACGCCACTCCGCCCGACGCCGCTCCGCTCGACCGGCGGTGGCTGACCGAGACTTCGATGCCGTCATCGTTGCGCAGGATCTGCAACGACACGTTCTCGCCATACCGATACAGCGCCACGTCGATCCGGGCTTTGCCCAGTTCCAGGTTGCGCAGCACCACCATATCGAGAAATGGCGGCAGCATCGGATCGACCAGCCGGATCCGGTTGCGCTCCGGTTCGAACTCCAGGCCGAGCGAGGCCTGCAGCATGCTGATCGGTGCGCCGCTGGCCCAGGCCTGCGGCGAGCAGGCCACCGGATACAGCGTCGGCGCCTGTGCCTTCACCCGGCGGAAGCCGCAGAACAGCTCCGGCAACCGGCGCAGATCCATGTAGGATGCGGCGCCGCTGATGGCCTCGAACAACTCCCCGGTGGCGGACTTGAAGCCGTAACGCGCGAGTCCCGAAGCGATCAGCGCATTGTCGTGCGGCCAGATCGAGCCGTTGTGATACGACATCGGATTATAGCGGCTCTCGCCGATCGCGACGGTCCGGATGCCCCAGCCTGAAAAGAAGCGCGGCGACATCAGATCCGCGGCGACTCGGCGCGCGCGCTCCGGCGACGCCAGCCCCCCGAACAGCACATGGCCGGCATTGGAGGTGCGTACCCGGCAGGGTTCGCCCGCGCCATCTAGAGCAATGGCATAGGTGCCGATGTCGTCGCACCAGAAGGCCTGTTCAAAACGGACAGCCAGAGTTGCCGCGTCCTCTTCCAACCGCACCGCCTGATCCACCAGGCCGAGGCGCCGCGCCACCCGCGCGATCGAGCGCTGCGCGGCGAAAACATAGGCTTGCACTTCCGCCAGCGCGATTGATCCCTCGGCCAGCCGGCCGTCGGCATGAAACACGGAGTCGAACGAGTCCTTCCAGCCCTGGTTGGCAAGCCCATCACCCGAGCTGCGTGAATGGCGCAGGAAACAGTCACCGTCGAGCGCGGAGTGCTCGCGAATCCAGGTCAGCGCCGCATCGATCTTCGGCCACAACGCCTTGATGGTTTCATAATCCCCGGTGCGTTCGGCATATTCGCCGGCCAGCAGAACGAACAGCGGCGTCGCATCGACGCTGCCATAATACAGGCCGAACGGCACCTCGCGCAGCCGCGCCATTTCGCCACCACGCATCTCGTGCAGGATCTTGCCGGGCTCCGCGTCGTTGAGCGGATCGAACTTGTCGGCCTGGAACGCAGCCAGGCGCGACAGTACACCCTTTGCCAACGAGGGCATGCACCACAGCATTTCGAGCGCGGTGATGATGCCGTCGCGTCCGAATGTCGTCGAATACCAGGGGATGCCGGCGTAGGGGTAGTTACCCTCTGCGGTCTCCGTCGTCAGCATGCGCAGATCGTAGAGCGAACGCGCCACGATCTGGTTGAACACGTCGCTCGACGTGCCGATCGAGATCGCGCCCTGGCGCACACGCCGAAGCGCGCGCGACGACAGCGCGAGCCCCTTGAAAAAGTTCGGCGACTGCACCTGGTCGCCGCCGTTGCAGCTGACCGTGAGGAAAATCGAGTGGCGGGCGTGGGGCTCCAGCGTCAGGCGATAGCTGGCATGACTATCGCTGCATTGGTCCGGCTTCGGCTCGAAGTGCAGCGAGGTGGTGCGTGCGACATCGTCGAGGCCGACATAGATGAGCTTGACATCCTGTGGGCCCAGCACCGGCGGACGCCGCGCACCGCGATGGGCCCGCCGCATGCCGCGGGCTTCGAAGATGTCGGCAAAATCGCTGCCGAACGTGAAGGCGAGCGACAGGTCAACCCGCTTATCGCCGTGATTTTCGATTCCAAATCGGGTGTAGAACAGATCATTGAGAATAAACGAGGTGCGGACGATGTGAATGGTGTCCTTTTGCAGGACGAGCCGGTCTTTCACATAAATGTCGGGATTGGTCAGGTCGACGGTCAGGATCGTATTGTCGTCGCGAACGTTGGAGCCCAGCAGCAGCGGCTGCTGCCCATTGATGGTCAGTTCGAGACGCGACAGATACCGTGTGTCGTGATTGAAGATACCGTCGGGTTCACCCAGAGATGCACCGATATCGCCATGGTTATCGACCACCGCAAACGTATCGTTGTGCTTAAGCGTGCGACGCGGGCGCGCCGCCTGCGCCGTCGCCGGAATATAGAACGGCGTTTCGTCGGGGGCATCATGAGGTTGAATGAGCACGGGAGAAACTGTCAACGGACCGCCGGATGCTGTGGAACATGACCATGTTCGCGGTCGCAGGAAACGTTCGTGACCGACATTTGTTCCTGCGCGAACACGACAAAAGCATACGACGAAATCCGAAATCGGAAAGACCCAATATGTCGCTGCATGTCATCGTGAACATAACGTGTGATGGCGCCGTCGCCTGCCACCGGTTCGCCACATCTGCGCCTCGATATGACTACGCCTCGATAGAACAATGAGTTCCATGACGCCTTCGACTTGATTGTTGCGGTCGTAATATCCCAAAGTGCGGATCAGTCACGACCGGCTCGCACTGCACCTCTGCACTTCGGATCAAGAGCACCTGTCGCGAACGCATTTCGAATTCGACCGGACGATTTCCTATTGCAACACGTTGCAAGCGAGGCCGCGTATGTCAGTCACCCAAACGACGATCCGAATGAAATGCGGGAGAGCAGCCCCGCATGTGTTGTGGACGGTTGCGACCTGTCTGCCGCTGGCGCTCTCCACGCAGCTGGCAATGGCCAGGACAGCATCGCGCCCTGTTCACAGCGTTGATCCCTATATCATTGCACAAGCGCCCGCACCTGAATCGCCAGCAGCACCGGCAACCCCGGCGTCACCACCTGCCCCTGCGTCACCGCCTGTTCCCGCCGCGCCGCCCGCGGCTGCAACACCGCACGCTGCAACACCTCCCGCGGCAACCCCGACTGCCGTGGCCCCCGCCCCGGCTGCAGCGTCAGCCAAACCGGACAGCACTCAAAAGTCGGACAAGACGACAGCCTCCTCCGCAGCCTCCGAGAGCGAAGGCATTCCCGCGGTCGTGATCGACGGCCAGCAGGTCGAGAGCATCCTCGGCAAGAAGGTGCGCAGCAACAGCGGCGAGGACATGGGGCGGATCATCGATGTCATCGTCGACAAATCCGGACAGATCCGGGCCGCCATCATCGACTTCGGCGGCTTTCTTGGAGTCGGCACGCGACAGATTGCGGTCGACTGGCGCACGATTCGCTTCCCGTCGGACCAGAAGTCGGAATCGCTCGCCGTCGACCTAACGCGCGACCAGTTGCGTGTCGCACCGGTGTACAAGGCCGGCGAACAGATCGTGGTTCTGGGCCGGCCCCGCGCGGAACCCGCCGCAACGGCGCCCCAGGCCTCCGCAGCGCCTCCCCCGGTTGCCACGAAGGAGACTACCCCCGCGTCCATTGCGAAGGATCCAAATCCAGCACCGAGTCCGACGCCAACTGCCGCTCCGGCCCCTCCTCCTCCGCCAGCGGCAAAAGACCCGGCCACTCCACAGTGATGATATCCCAATGGCGCCGGCATGGATGACAAGAGCGCGATCCATCGGCAAAACCTGACGAACAACGCTAAGCGACCGCCGCTTTCCGGCGCTTCGCGGCAGAGTCGTCGCGGCCTCGACTGGTTCGTGTTCTTCGTCGCCGATGTGCAAACCGGCTTCGGCCCGTTCGTCGCCGTCTATCTGACTGCGCAAAAGTGGACCCAGGTCGATATCGGACTGATCCTCACGGTCGGAGGCCTGATCTCCCTGTTCGGTCAGGTACCGGGCGGCGCGATCCTCGATGCGGTTCGCTCCCCACGGCTGGCTGCTGCGATCTCCGTCGTCCTGATCGGTGCGAGCGCGCTGATGCTGGCGATATGGCCGGTCTTCGCAATCGTTCTGCTCTCACGTATCCTGCAAGCGAGCGCGAGCTGTGTGCTGGGACCAGCAATCGCATCGCTCAGCCTCGGTCTGGTTGAGCGTCGCGAAATCGGCGAGCGGCTGGGACGCAATGCGGCGTTTGCATCGGTTGGAACCGGGCTGGCCGCAGCGGGCATGGGCGCGGTCGGCTACGCCATTTCCAACCAGGCCGTCTTCTATGTGACGGCTGGATTCATCGCCCCGGCCTTGTTTGCACTGATGCAGATCAACAGAACCGAAGTCGATACGGTGCGCGCCCACGGCGGCTCGCACGCAAAGCCGCTGAATCTTCTCACAGGCTTGGCCGAACTGCTGCGCAATCGCGCGCTTGTCATCTTCGCCGTCTGCGTGATGCTCTTCCACCTCGCCAACGCCGCGATTCTCCCGCTTGTGGCAAGCATGCTGACGTTGCGCTCAAGTGGCTCGGCAACAGCGCTGATCGCTGTCGCTATGGTGGTGCCGCAATTCGTCGTGGCCATGCTGTCCCCCTCGGTGGGACGCAAGGCTCAGCAATGGGGTCGCCGGCCACTTCTCATCGTCGGATTTACCGCACTGATCTGCCGCGCGGCGATGTTCGCGTACATCACCAGTCCTTACTTCGTCGTCATCGTCCAGCTCCTCGACGGAATTTCCGCCGCTGTCGTCGGCGTTCTGGTTCCGCTCTCGATCGCCGATCTCACACGCGATTCCGGGCATTTCAACCTCACCCAGGGGGCGGTGGGATGTGCCATGGGGATCGGAGCGTCCATCAGCACGACATTCGCCGGCTATATCACCGACCGTTTCAGCAGCCATGCGACCTTCCTGTGCCTGGCGCTGATCGCCGCGTTCGGCTTGACGGTGCTCTGGCTGCTGATGCCGGAAACCCGGTCGTCGGACGGATCGGAACCGACGACCGGAGATATTTAAAAACAGAACCTTATTGAAACCAACCAATATGCGCTCATCCCGCAACCAGGCGCGGCTTGAGTGTCTCCACCGAACCCGAATTAAGGCCGGCGATGTCGCGGTAGATATCGAGATAGTCGCGCGCCATCCGGCTCGAGCTGAAGCGATCTTCGAAGCGTTGCCGGATCTGCGCACGCGGCAGCCGTGAAATATTGCGCAATGCGCCGACTGCGCTGGTCTCGTCCTCGACGACAAATCCGGTGACGCCGTCTTCGATCACTTCGGGAACAGAACCACGGTTGTAGGCGATCACCGGCGTGCCACACGCCATGGCCTCGATCATCACCAGGCCAAAGGGCTCCGGCCAGTCAATCGGCACAATCAGAGCGATCGCACCACTGAGGAACTCGGACTTCTGCGCGTCCGAGATCTCGCCAATGAAATCCACATGCGGTTTGTTCAACAGATCGCGGATTTCGTCGTTGAAATAATCGGTGTCGACCTGATCCACCTTGGCGGCCACTTTCAATGGCAGTCCGCAACGTTCGGCGATACGGACGGCGCGATCCACCCGCTTCTCCGGCGAAATGCGCCCGAGGAACGCCAGATAGGACGGGGTCTTGTTTTGCGGAACGAGTAAATTCCTGGGCAGTCCGTGATGCACGGTTCCCGCCCAGTTGGCCCGATGAATCGGGCGCCGCTGCGAGTTCGAAATCGAGACGACTGGCACCTCGGAGAACGTCTCGAACATCGGCTGATGCTCGGGTAAATCGAGCCTCCCGTGCAGGGTGGTCACGAATGGGACATCCTGCCGCGACATCAGCGAGAACGGATAGTAATCGAGATGGAAGTGCAGAATGTCGAATTCGTGAGCGCGGCGGCACACCTGTTCGATCATCGACATGTGCAGCGCGTTCGGATCGCGCACCGAACCATCGAGCCGCAACGCCCGCGGCCACATCGGTTCCAGCCTCGCCGTAGTCACGGAATCGCCGCTGGCGAACAGCGAGACGTCGTGCCCCTGCGCAACCAACTCGTCCGTCAACCAGGAAATCACCCGCTCCGTTCCGCCATAAAGCTTGGGCGGCACAGCTTCCGTCAACGGCGAGATTTGCGCGATACGCATCTGATAGGCTCCAGTTCAGGTGTGGCGATTTTTCGGTGGGATTTTACAGCCGGCCATTTCGATCACGCCATCGGCATGACTTTTTCTGATTGTTACAAGTTTCCTGATCCGGGGAACCTCGTGACGGCATTGAGACTTGACTGATCCTATAATCAGCAATGCTGACAGTTGTTCCCGCATGGCTGTTCTCGGACCGACGAGCATCGATGTCGCAAATGAGCCGCCTTTGACGGGACAACTGCCCGGACTGTTTGAAATCCCAAGTTGGCATTTAGGTGACCATGCAAATGAATGATCCTTCGCGCTGGGCGAGCAGACCGATCGGCTTTCTTTTGCACTACGTTTTCCAGCGACGTATCGCTCATGGCGTGATTTTAGGCGCCGTGCTCATGGCAGTCGCATTTTCCGTCAGCACGCAATACGGCGTAAAAATGCTCGTCGATGCATTGTCATCGGCAACACGCAACGGACCGGGCCCATGGGGGCCCTTCCTGATTCTGGTGTCGTTGATCGCCGCGGACAATTTGTGCTGGCGGGTGGCGAGCTGGGTCGCGAGTTACACCTTCGTGCAAGTCACCGGCGATCTGCGACGCGATTTGTTCCGCCACCTCACGGCTCACTCCCAGAGCTTTTTTGCCGAACGCATGCCGGGCGTACTGACCAGCCGGGTGACCGCCACGTCGAACGCTGCATTTGCGATCGAGAACATGTTCGTGTGGAACGTGCTGCCGCCGTGCGTTGCCACCGCCGGCGCGATCGGATTTCTCGCCACCGTCAACTGGATGATGGCGGCGAGCCTGATTGTCATCGCCAGCGTCGTCGTGGTCGTGATGTTCCGCTTCGCCGCGGCCGGCAAGCCATTGCATCACGAGTTCGCCGACAAGGCCGCCGACGTCGACGGCGAGATGGTCGACGTGGTCGGCAACATGGCGCTGGTGAAGGCGTTCTGCGGCCTGGTGCGCGAGCACACTCGTTTTGACCAGACCGTCGCCAAGGAAATGCATGCCCGGCGACGCAGCCTGATCTATCTGGAGAAACTGCGGCTGGGCCACGCGCTGGTGACCGTGGTGCTGACCCTCGCCTTGCTGAGTTGGGCCATCAAGCTCTGGCAGGAAGGCGCCGCCAGTGCTGGCGATGTGGTGCTGGTGTGCACACTCGGCATCTCGGTGCTAAGCGCGACCCGCGACCTGGCGGTGGCGCTGGTCGACGTTACCCAGCACATGGCGCGTCTGGCCGAAGCACTGAAGACACTGCTGGTTCCACACCAGTTGCAGGATCATCCGGAGGCGGTTGCGCTGGTTCCGCAAGGTGCCCGGCTCTCGTTCGAGAACGTCCATTTCCGCTATCCCGGCGGGCGCCAGGTATTCCAGGGGCTCAACCTGGACATCCAGCCGGGGCAGCGTGTCGGCCTGGTCGGTCGTTCGGGTGGCGGCAAGTCGACGCTTCTGACCCTGCTACAACGGTTTCATGACGTTGACGACGGCCGCATCCTGATCGACGGCCAGGATATCTCGCGGATCACCCAGAACAGCCTGCGGCAAGCCATCGCCACGGTTCCGCAGGACACCGCGCTGTTCAACCGAAGTCTGCTGGAAAACATCCGCTACGGCCGCCCGGACGCCACCGACGAGGAGGTCTGGCAGGCGGCGGTTGACTCCCGCTGCAATCTCTTCATCGAAACCATGCCGCAGGGCCTGAATACCATTGTCGGCGATCGCGGCTTGAAGCTGTCTGGCGGCCAGCGCCAGCGCATTTCCATCGCGCGGGCGTTCTTGAAGAACGCGCCGATCCTGCTGCTGGACGAGGCCACCTCGGCGCTGGATTCAGAGTCCGAGGAAGCGATCCGGGTGGCGCTGGAGCGGCTGATGGACGGGCGCACGGTGATTGCAATCGCCCACCGGCTGTCGACGCTGCGCAGCTTCGACCGGATTATCGTGCTCAATTCCGGCAAGGCGATCGAGGACGGACCGCCGGATTCGCTGATCAAGCGCGACGGTCACTATCGCCGGCTGATCGAACAGGAAGCGCGCCGACTGGCCATCCGCGCAGCTTAGGTCCGTTTCGGTCGAATCAAAACGCGAGCCGGCGCCCAATTTCGCTCGAAAACGCTCGGGTTCAAGCGCTGACGAGCCGTTTGGTAGAAATACCAAGACATCGTCGCCAGATCGACTCGGAATTGGCCAACTTCCGACACATGAGCGATGCGAAACAGGACTCCTCCATGACATTCAAAGAGGTGCCGTTTGTCGCGCGCATTCCTCCCGCTTCTCGCTGCCATTTTCCTGATCGTTGCGCTGCCGGCTTCCGCCCAGACGGCTGCCCCGGCCAAAAAACCTGCCCCGGCCGCCACAAATGCTCTGACCCCCGATCAGGCGCGCCGCGCGCTCGAAACGCTGCAGGATGACACCAAACGCGCCCAGTTGCTCGACACCCTTCGCGCGGTCGCCAACGCATCATCGGCCATGCCCGCCTCGGCGACACCGGCGCCGGCGACACCACCCGCTCCGACGGCAGAGCCCGATCAGGCAGCAGCGTCTCTGACAGCGGACGGCCTCGGCGCACAGCTTCTGCTGTCGATTTCCGAGCAGTTCAGCGATATCGCCAACGAGATCGCCAATGCCGCGCAATCCGTCACACGCTTTCCACTGCTCTGGTACTGGCTGGAGCAGACGGCGACCGATCCAAATTCCTATCACATCCTCATCGACATCGCCTGGAAGCTCGCACTGGTGCTGGGATGCGCGTTGGTCGCCGAATGGCTGGTGACGCGCGCGATCCGGCGTCCGTTCGCGTGGCTGGAAGCCCATGCCCCTCATAACATCCCGCAGGCGGGAGACCCCATCCACACCGAAATCGTAAGTGAGCCGGTGGCCGGGGCTAACATGGCAAGCGCGGTTCCACTGCGCCGACGCCGTGTTGCGCTGACCCGCGCCTGGCAGTCGATGATTCGCCTGCCGTTCGTCGCAGGTGGACTAGTTCTTGCATTGTTGCCGATCGTCGCCTTCGCCGCCGTCGCAACCCTGGTTCTCGGCTCCAGCATTGATCGCGTGCCGACCACGCGGCTTGCTATTCTGGCGATCGTCAATGCCTATGTCATCAGCTGTGGCCTGATCCGCGTGGTGCGAACCATCGCCTCGTCGGGGCCGCTCAGCCTGATCACGGTCCACGAAGAAACAGCGGCCTACATCGACATCTGGGTCCGGCGGATCACCACCGTCGGCGCCTTCGGCTTTGCCGTGGCCAATGTCGCACTGCTGCTCGGCCTGTACCGGCCCGGTTACTTCGCGCTCCTGCGGCTGGTGATGCTGGCGGTTCACCTGTTCGTGGTTGTCATCATTCTGCAATGCCGGCGGCAGGTCGCCCGCGCGATCCGTGCGTCGGACAGTTCTGGCAGCATGATCGCCTCCATGCGCAACCGGCTCGCCGGACTCTGGCACTATTTCGCCATCGCCCTCGTGCTCGCGGTGTGGGCCATCTGGGCGCTCAATATCCGCAACGGCTATTCCCTGCTGCTGCAGTATTTCGCGGGCACCGTTGCCGTCGCGGTGGCCACCCGCGTGGTGTCCATCATCGTGCTGGGCACCATCGACCGCGTGTTCCGTATCAACCCGGAGTTGGTGCAGCGCTTCCCCGGCCTCGAGGTTCGCGCCAACCGCTATCTGCCGCTGCTGCGCAAGATCGTATCCGGCGCCATCGCCGCGGTGGGCTTTGTCGTGCTGCTCGAGGTCTGGGGCATCGATGCCATGGTGTGGTTCTATGGCGGCCAGATCGGCAATCGGCTGCTGTCCGCTGTCGTTACCATCGGCATTGCGGTGCTGGCGGCCGTGGCGGTGTGGGAAATCGCCAACGCGTTGATGGACCGGCAGCTCGCCCGCCTGACCCGCGACGGTCATTACGTCCGGGCTGCACGCCTGCGCACGTTCCTGCCGATGCTGCGGACCACCTTGCTGGGCCTGATCATCACCGTCGTCGCTCTCACCGCGCTGAGCGAGATCGGTGTCAATGTGGCACCATTACTGGCCGGTGCCGGCATCGTCGGCGTCGCCATCGGCTTCGGTTCACAGAAGCTGGTGCAGGACGTCATCACTGGCCTGTTCCTGCTCCTGGAAAACATGGTCCAGGTCGGCGATACCGTCACGGTGTCCGGACTGACCGGAACGGTTGAGAATCTGTCGATCCGTACCATCCGCCTGCGTGCCGGCGACGGCGCGGTGCATATCGTGCCGTTCAGCGCCGTCACCAGCATCACCAACTCCAGCCGTGGCGTCGGCAATGCCGCGGTCAGCGTCAATGTCGGCTACGATGTCGACACCGACCATGCCAGCGACCTGCTCAAGGAGATCGCGGCCGAGATGCGTAACGAACCGGCATTCCGCAACCTCATTCGCAGCGACCTCCAGCTCTGGGGTGTCGACAAGGTCGACGGCGCGATGGCCACCATCGTCGGGCAGATCCCCTGCACGGACGGCGGGCGCTGGCCGGTGCAGCGCGAATTCAACCGGCGGATGAAGCGCCGGTTTCAGGAGGCCGGCATCGAGATCGCCTCGCCCAGTCAGACAATTGTGGTTCAGGTTCCGGGTATCGCTGCCGAGAACGATGTCGCCGATAGACACGATGAGCCGGAACAGCAGGACGAGCGGAAACCGATGCGCCGCAAAGCGACGGCTTGAGCAGTTAGAACGCGCTCAGCGCAGCCTGCCGCGGGCAGCCACCGGCAGCGTGCCGATGATTTCATCGCCACGCACCATCACGATCTCATCGACCATGTTGACGACCACGCAGACATGGTTGGGAACGATGCGCACCACGTCGCCCACATTGGGACGCGTGTTGCTGCGTGAGAGGTCGAGGAAGCCATGCTCCTCCGCGAAACGTGCGATCCTGGCTTCCGGGTGCTCCAGGATCAGGCCATGGCCTTCGAGACCACCGTTATCGGAAGTCAGCGTCTTCGAGCCTGCATCGACGATGCCGCGGTCGGGACCGGCCCGGCTGACCACCGTCGCATAGACGTGCAGCGCGCAATCGTCCCAGCCGGCAACGCCGGCGGCAACCTGCATGCGATCGTTGTAGATGTAGGTGCCCGGACGATGCTCGGTAGCGCCGTGCAATTGTCCGAGATTGACCAAGTTCGGCGAACCACCAGTGGAGACGATCGCCGGCTCCAGTCCCAATGAGCGAACACCCGCCAGCGCCTCATCGAGAAAACGCTGCGCCTGCGGCCAACCACTCTCGGTCGGATACATCATGAAGCCGGCAAAGTTGACGCCTTTGAGCGTGGTCATCTCCTTGGCGAGAGCAACAGCCTCAGCGGGTGTTTCGACGCCAGCGCGCTTGCGGCCGGTGTCACACTCGATCACCACCGGCACCGGGCGGCCGGCGACCTCGGCGGCTTTCGGCAAGTCCGACAACACCACCGGATTGTCGGCCGCGACGGTGATCGCCGCCTGTTTCATCAGCGCACCGAGCCGCTGCATCTTTTCATCGCCGAGCAGGTTGTAGCTGATCAGGATATCGTCGAGCCCCCCCTCCACCATCACTTCCGCTTCGCCGAGCTTCTGGCAGGTGATGCCCCTGGCGCCGGCATCGCGCTGCAGCCGTGCGAGATAGGGACTCTTGTGGGTCTTGATGTGCGGACGGTTGGCGACGCCGGCCGCATCGCAGGCCGCCTGCACCCGCGCGATGTTGCGCTCCACCCGATCCATGTCGATGACGAGCGCCGGGGTGCCGTACTCCCGGGCGATCTTCGCGGCCAATGCAGTCGTCATCGATATCCTTCCGAAATGGTCATGGTGCAGCCACGGTCAATCGATGACCTCGCGATTGATCACATTGTCGCGGATTGGCGCGCCGTCCAGCGCGCTGAGGATATTGCGCGCGGTCTGCAGGCCCATGCGATACAGCGCCTCACGGGTGACGCCGGCGAGATGTGGCGCGGTGATGACATTGCCGAGCTTGAATAGCGGGTTGTCACCAGGCGCCGGCTCCTTCTCGAACACGTCGAGGCCGGCTCCAGCGAGTTCGCCGTTGGTCAAAGCTGCATAGAGTGCGGCTTCGTCGACGATACCTCCGCGCGCGGTGTTGATGAGATAGGCCGTCGGCTTGAGGCGCTTCAGCCGCGCCGCATCGAACATGCGCACGGTCTGCGGCGACTTCGGACAATGAACGGTGACGAAATCCGCCACCGGCAGCGCCGCATCGAGATCCGGCACATGCGTGTAACCGGCCGCCTCGATTTCGGCTTTCGACTTGAACGGGTCGTAGACCTGCACGTTCATTTCCATGGCATGGCAACGCTTGGCGGTGCGCGATCCGATCCGGCCGAAGCCGACCACGACCACGGTCTTGCCCAAGAGATCGAACGGGATGGCCCCAAGCCGTTTGCCCCACTGGCCGGCCTTGACCATCGCATCAAGTTCGGCGGCACGCTTAGCTAGCCATAACATCATGAACAGCGCCGCTTCGGCAACCGACGGAGAATTGGCTATTCCGGTCGTCATCAACGGGATCTTGTTTTCCGTGAGCGCCGGCACGTCCACCGCGTCGTAGCCGACCCCCATGCGAGTGACGACCTCGATCCCGCCGGAGGCCTCGATCTCGTTTCTGCCGAACGCAGTAGCGCCCAGCGCGACGCCATGCACAGGGGCATGCTGTCGCAACAGTTTGTCGAAATCGACCGCCGAAATCGCGTTGGAGAATGCAATGGCATCGATGTCGCCGCGCTCGCGGAAAAGCGCCAAACCGTCCTCTGGCATCGTCTCGACAATCAGAAGCTTTTTCCTGTTCGTGGTCATTATCCATCCCTGTCAGGTGTCCGATTGAGGCCAGCGGACTTCTAGTGTAGCGTTTCCGAAATTCCCCTCACATCGCGGCGATCTCTTCGAGGGAATTTCGGAAACATAAGCTACACTAGAGTCTTAAGTTTTCTAGTGTCCTGATCGAATTCGAAGTTCGCTCTGAGTCGCGGCTAAGTGATGCGAACTTCGAATTCGGGACACTAGTGTTGTGCCTATATCAGGGCGACTTCAGCAGCAACATTCAAGCCACGATAGGCCGCATGCAATGCGGCATGCTGCGTTGCGTTGAGGCTTGCCGCTGCAGCCGCAACAGGGCAATCTCCGCTCTCCCTCCTCACAAGAACAATTCCGAAGTCGGAGATCATGCCGTGACCAATCCCGCAACCGAGCCGCTGCCGTCGTCCGTCCTGCAGGCCCTGACCCGCTACGACACGCCGACAATCTGCAACGCGATGGAGATCATCGCGCCGGAGCGCCGCCTCACCGGCTATACGGTCAAGCCGCTGGTCTCCCCGTTCCCGGACCTGCCCCCGATCGTGGGATATGCGCGCACCGCGACCATTCGCACCACCACGGCCTCAAGCCTGTCGCCGGCCGAGCAGCGGGCCGCTCGGGTCGCCTATTACGAGTATGTCGGCACCGGGCACGGCCCGCGCATCAGCGTGATCCAGGACCTTGATGGCTCAAATGTCGGGTTCGGCGCATTCTGGGGCGAGGTCCAGAGCGCCCTGCACAAGGCGCTCGGCTGCCTCGGCGTGGTCACCGACGGCTCGATCCGCGACATTCCGCAATGGGCGCCGGGTTTCCAGGCACTGGCGGGCTCGATCGGACCATCGCACGCCTATGTACATGCCGACAGCTTCGGCGGCACCGTCAACGTGGCCGGCATGACGGTGCACTCCGGTGACCTGATCCATGCCGATCGTCACGGTGCGGTGGTGATCCCGTTCGACCTCGCCGCCAAATTGCCCGAGGCCGCCGAGCTTTGCGCCCGCCGCGAGGAGGTCATCCTGGAGGTCGCCCGCAGCCCGTCGTTCACCATCGACAAGCTGAGGGCGGCGCTGGCGCGGTCGGCCGAAATCCATTGACCGGCCACACCGCGTCGCTGGTATAAAAGGCCGCGTCCACCAGCATGGTGGGTGCCACGCCTAGCTTTTAACCAGCGCGGCCATCCCGCCGGAATTGATCGATGACCGTCACTGATATCGCGACACGCACCTACAATCACGGCTGGCGGCTCGATCCGATCATCCGCAGCATCCTGGATACGGATTTCTACAAGCTGCTGATGCTGCAGATGATCCGGCAGCTGCATCCGGACGTTCACGTCACGTTCTCGCTGATCAACCGCAGCCGCAATGTGAGGCTTGCCGAAGTGATCGACGAAGGCGAGTTGCGGGCCCAGCTCGATCACGCCCGCACGGTGCAGCTGTCGAAGAAGGAACACATCTGGCTGGCCGGTAACACGTTCTACGGCAAGACTCAGATGTTCTCGTCGGACTTCCTGGCCTGGCTCGCCGATTTCCGCCTGCCGGAGTACGACCTGCGCAAGGTCGATGGCCAATACGAACTGCATTTCGAAGGCCCCTGGACCCACACCACAATGTGGGAAATCCCCGCACTGGCCATTGTCAACGAGCTGCGGTCGCGCCAGGCCATGAAGGGGCACGGCCGGTTTGCGCTGGACGTGCTCTATGCCCGCGCCAAGGCCAAGCTGTGGACCAAGGTGGAGCGGCTGAAGAAACTGGACGGCCTGCTGCTGTCTGACTTCGGCACGCGACGGCGGCACGGCTTCCTGTGGCAGCGCTGGTGTGTCGAGGCTGTGAAGGAAGGCCTCGGCAAATCCTTCACCGGCACTTCCAACGTGCTGCTGGCGATGGACAACGATCTGGAAGCGATCGGCACCAATGCGCATGAACTGCCGATGGTCGCCGCCGCGCTGGCACGAAACGATGATGAGTTGCGGCAGGCGCCTTATCACGTGCTCGACGAGTGGCGGCAGATGTACGCCGGCAACCTGCTGATCGCGCTGCCCGACGCCTTCGGCACGACGGCCTTCCTGCGCGACGCGCCGGACTGGGTGGCAGACTGGACCGGATTTCGCCCCGACAGCGCGCCGCCGATCACGGCCGGCGAGCAGATCATCCACTGGTGGAAGGACAAGGGCCGCGATCCCAGCCGGAAGATCCTGATCTTTTCCGACGGCATGGACGTCGGGACCATCGAGGAGACGCACCGCCATTTTGCCGGCCAGGTCCGGACCAGCTACGGCTGGGGCACGAACCTGACCAACGATTTCGCCGGCTGTACCCCCGATGGCACTACCGACCTCGATCCGATCTCGCTGGTCTGCAAGGTCACCGAAGTCAACGGGCACCCCGCCGTCAAGCTCTCGGACAACACCGAGAAGGCAACCGGCGATCCCAGAGAGATCGCGCGGTATCTGCGCGTGTTCGGTGATGCAGATCGCGTCACCAGCGCCGTCCGGGTTTAGCGGTTGAATAGCACGCCCCTCGGGTTTTCCACCCGAGGGGCTTCGAGGTGTCAGACCTCGAGCTTGTCGCCGCCCTTGAGATCGAGGATTTCACGCGCCTCGTCCGGCGTCGCGATCTCGAGACCGAGCCCTTCGACGATCTGTTTGGCGAGACGCACCTGCTCGGCGTTGGACTCGGCCAATTTACCGGGACCGCTCCACAACGAATCTTCCAGGCCGACCCGGATGTTTCCGCCCATCGCCGCCGCCATCGCCGCGATCGGCAGCTGGTTGCGGCCGGCGCCAAGCACCGACCATTTGTACTGGTCGCCGAACAGCCGGTCTGCGGTGCGCTTCATATGCAGCACGTCTTCCGGATGCGCGCCGGTGCCGCCCTGCAGGCCGAACACGGTCTGCACGAACAGCGGCGCCTTCACCAGCCCCTGATCGAGGAAGTATTTGAGATTGTAGAGATGCGCAGTGTCGTAGCACTCAAACTCGAAGCGTGTGCCGGAGCCCGACAGCGTGGTCAGCACATATTCGATGTCCTGGAAGGTATTACGGAACACGATGTCCTTGTTCTCGACATGCTTGCGCTCCCATTCGTGTTCGAACGTCTTGAAGCGGTTGAGCATGCCGAAGAACGCAAAGTTCATCGAGCCCATGTTCAGCGACGCCACCTCGGGCTTGTAGACCGCGGCAGGGCGCACGCGCTCGTCCACCGTCATGGTCGGCGCACCGCCGGTGGTGAGGTTGATGACGCAGTTGGAGCGCTGCTTGATGACCTTCAGGAATGGTGCAAACGCCTCCGGGCTTTGATCCGGCTGCCCGGTCTTGGGATTGCGCGCATGCAGGTGGACGATGGCGGCGCCCGCCTCCGCGGCACCGATGGCGGCATCGGCGATCTCCTGCGGGGTCACCGGCAGGGCCTTCGACATCGACGGCGTATGGATGGCGCCGGTGACCGCGCAGGTAATGATGACTTTTCGGCTCATTGGCTTTGCTCTCTTTTGCTGGACACGATTTTAGTGAACATGATGAAACTAATCAGGCTGGCGCGATTTGTGGGCGGCGAGCGCGGCGAGACGTTCATTGCGCCGCTGTGTCAGTGTCGCGATCCGATCGGCGGACGGCTGGTGCGGCCATGCCGCGATCACCCGATCGACATTCGGGCTCTGATAAACCTCCGGTCCCGCGGCCGATGCCGCCAGTTCCTTGTAGAAGCCGGTGTAGCGCGCACAATAATCCGGAATGCCGCCCGGCGCATTGAGTTCAATGGTCTCGAACGGTCCGAGGAACGACCAGCGCAGCCCCAGCCCGTCCTTAACGGTATGATCGAGATCTTCCGCCGACACATAACCTTCGCCGACCAAGCGAAATGCCTCCGCGAGCAGCGCGCCCTGCAGGCGATTGAGAATGAAGCCGTTGATCTCGCGCTTGACGGTGATCGGCACTTGGCCAACGGCGCTGTAAATGTCGCGCGCACGGCCGATGGCATTAGGCGACGTCCAGGGCGCACCGCACAGCTCCACCAGCGGCACCAGATGCGGTGGATTGACCGGATGGCCGATCAGACAGCGTGCCCGCCCCGCTAGCCCCTCGGTGAAACGGGAGGCAACGATCGCGGACGTCGACGACACCAGAAGGGTTTCGGGCGCAGCGATCGCATCGAGTTCAGCGAAGATCGCCTGCTTGGCCTCGACGTTTTCGGGGCCGTTTTCCTGGACGAAATCCGCACCCTTGATCGCGTCAGCCAGATCGCGGGTAACGGAGATGCGCCCGACTGCGGCCTCCGGGTCCTCGACCAGACCGTGGCGTGCCAGGGCCTGCAATTCCTTCCGGATCAGGTCCGGTGCAGCCTTCAGTGTCGGCGCGTGCGGATCGGTGAGCCGCACGGTCCAGCCGGCGCGCGCAAACACCATGGCCCAGGCCCGGCCGATCAGTCCAACGCCGACAATGGCGGCGGTTCCCGTTTTCCCTGTCATTCGCCCTGCTCTTCCCTGCTCACAACCACAGCACTTTCCGGCGCAAATCGAGATCGTCCCGCAGCGCTTTCGAGGGCCCCTGATGAATCACCTGGCCGCGCTCCAGCGCCACCGTGGTGTCGGACAGCGCCAGCGCCAGGTCGAGATTGTGGTCAACGATGATGATGGCGACCTCCCTGCGCAACCGATCGAATGTTTCGAACAATTGCTCGACCACGGCAGGCGCAAGTCCTTCAAACGGCTCATCCAGCAGCAGAACCCGAACGTCACCCGACAAGGCCCGCGCCACCGCGACCATCTGCTGCTCGCCGCCGGACAAGTAATCCGCCGGACTGTGCAGCCGTTCCCTGATGCGGGGAAAGTAGTCGTAGATCCGTTCCCGGGTCCAGTGGATGCCGTGGCCGGTCTGGCGCTTCAGTCCGCCGAGTTCCAGATTTTGATCCACGGTCATGCCGGCGAACAGGCCACGCCCCTGCGGCACGTAGCCAATGCCCAGTTTGGCAATGTCGGCCGAACTGCGCCCGACCAGTTGATGTCCGGCGAGCTCAATTGAACCGCTGGACGCCGGCGCAATGCCGATCAGCGTTTTCAGCAAGGTCGACTTGCCGGCGCCGTTGCGGCCGAGCAAGGCGATGATCTCGTTCTGGTGCAGCGGGAAGTCGACACCCTTGAGGATATGGCTCTTGCCATAAAACGTATCGACACTCTTCACCGACATCAGAAGACTCGGCGTCGCAGCCGTCTCCCGCTCCTGCGCGGCGATGGCGGCGGTGCCGGAGCCGATATAGACCTCCTGCACTTTCGGACTGGAGCGCGCGTCCTCGACCGATCCATCCAGCAGCACGCGGCCTTCGTTCATGACCGTGACATGATCGGCCAGCTGGAACACGCGATCGATATCATGCTCGACCAGCAGCACCGGAATATCCGCGGAGATGCGCTTGATGATGGCACCGATGCGCTCGCGTTCCGCCGCGGCGAGACCGGCGAGCGGCTCGTCCAGCAGCAGGATCCGCGGCGCGGTGGCGAGCGCCACACCCATGTCGAGCAGGCGCTGTCCGCCATAGGAGAGCGAACCCGCCTCCGCTTGCTCGATCCCCGCCAGCCCCAGATAGCGGATGATGCGGTCGGTATCCGCGTTGATCTGAGCAATCGACGACGCCGAGGTATAGGGATCGGCCCGGCGCGGATGACGGGCCTGCACGGCCAAGCGGATATTTTCCGCAACCGTCAGGGTCGGAAACAGATTGGTGATCTGGAACGAGCGGCCGATCCCGGCCGCGGTGATGTCCTCCGGATCCTGCCCGGCGATGGACCGCCCCATCAGCGTCACGGAGCCCTGGTCCGGCACGAACATGCCCGACAGCAGATTGAACGCCGTGGTCTTGCCGGCGCCGTTCGGGCCGATCAGCGCATGCAGCGTGCGATCGGCGATCGAGATGTCGACGCCCTGCACGGCCTTGATGCCGCCGAAACTCTTGACCATGCCGTCGGCCACCAGCACGGGTCCCTGATGCGCATCCTTGGGCCGCAGGAACTCCGGCAGCGGCAAGGCTTCGATCTTGCGCGCCGACATCGCCGCTTCTTCGACGGTTGTCTTGCGGAACGGGGCGATCAGGCGTTCGGCGACACCCGTCAGTCCCGATGGCGAGAACACGATGAAGCTGACGAATACGAGACCCAGCCAGAATAGCCAGTTCTCGCTGTAGATGCTGAGGAACTCGCGGAACATGATGTAGAACAGCGCGCCAAGCGCCGGGCCGAGAAAGCTGCGCATGCCGCCGATCACGACCATCGCCAGCAGTTCGCCGGAGAAACTGACCGAGATCGGATCGGCCGATGTCATGCGATTCTTGTAGAGCAGCAGGATGCCGGCAAGCCCCGTGATGGTCGCCGACAGCACGAAGGCGGCTAGTTTGTAGCGGTTGGTGGCATAGCCGAGAAACCGCGCCCGCTGCTCGTTTTCGCGGATCGCGACCAGCACGGTGCCGACGGTGGAGTTATGAAATCGCCACAAGATGAACAACACCACCAGCGCAATGAGGCAGACGAACCAGTAATAATTGGTCGACGATTCCAGGTCGATCCCGAACAACGCGGGACGGGTGATACCGCCGAGACCATTCTCGCCACCGGTGACCTCGGTCCAGCGGAACGACACCACATAAAGCATCGCCGCCAAGGCCAGTGTCAGCAACGAAAAATACACGCCGCGCCGGCGCAGGATCAGGTAACCGAACGCGCCCGCGATCGCTGCAACCACAACGAGCCCGAGCAGCGCCGGCCCAACAAACGATCCCGGCATCAGGCTGCGCTGGGCGATCGCCGCGGCGTAGGCCGCGAGCCCGAACCACGCACCATGGCCGAACGACACCAGCCCGGTGTGTCCGACCAGGACGTTCAGGGCCATGCAGGCCAGTGCGAAAATCACGACTTCGGTCGCCGAGGTCATGGTGAGACCCATCGCCAGCAGAACCGGCGGCAGCACCAGCATGGCCGCGGCAGCGACGATGAGGGGAATCGGGAGCTTGTTCCACATGCGCAATTACTCGAAACGCATGATGCGTTCGCCGAACAAACCGCGTGGGCGGAACAGCAACACGAGCAGCATCAGCAGATAGATCGCAGCCGTGGAGGCGGCGGAATAGCCGACCGCGACCATCACGCCCTTGACCAGGCCAACCAGGAGCGCCGCGACAACCACCCCCCAGAACGAGCCGAGACCGCCGATCACGACGACCACGAACGCCGGCGTGATAATCTCGTTGCCCATGGCCGGATGCACCGAATAGATCGGCGCCAGCAGCACGCCGGCAAGACCGGCGAGCCCGATGCCGAGTGCCGCGACGGCGGACATATACGGCTGCAGCGAAATTCCGAGTGCGCCGACCATGTCGGGATTTTGCACCCCGGCCCGCACCACCCGGCCGAACGAGGTTTTTTGCAGCAGCACCCACAAGGCGGCGACGCAGGCGATGGCGACGCCAAGCAGCACCGTGCGGTAGAAAGAATAGATGAACGATCCCATCACCACCTGACCGCGCAGCAGTGGCGGAATCGAATAGGACAGCGGCGGCGCGCCGAAAATCATGCGCAGCGCCTGCTCCGCCACCATGGCCAGTCCGAACGTCAACAGCAGCGACAGGATCGGATCGGAGCGATAGAAGCGGCGAAACAGCAGCCGCTCGATCACCACGCCGAACAGCGCCACCGCCACCGGCGCCACCACGAACGCGCCGCCGAATCCCAGATAGGGTGACAGCACCAGCGTCAGATACGCGCCGATGGCGAAGAATGCGCCATGCGCAAGATTGACGATGCCGCCGAGCGAAAAAATCAGCGACAGGCCGAGCGCGATCAGCAGGTAATAGACGCCGTCGAGCAGTCCATTGAGAACCTGCTGTGCGAAAAGGATTGCGGACAAGGTGGCCGTCCCGTCGAAAAACGCGCGGATGCGCTGAGAGTCAGAGAGAAGAAAAACAGTCCCCGGGGATCATGTCCCCGGGGGACTGTGGAAGGTTGCACGCTCAGGTGGCGAACGTGCAGGTGTTTTCTTCCTTGGTCGAGGCGATGACTTCGAGATCTTCGTCCGGACCCGGGACGGGTCCACTGGACGAGAAGATGTCCCACTGG
This sequence comes from Hyphomicrobiales bacterium, assembly GCA_041424235.1. Taxonomy (GTDB): domain Bacteria; phylum Pseudomonadota; class Alphaproteobacteria; order Rhizobiales; family Xanthobacteraceae; genus Bradyrhizobium_A. The sequence continues at coordinate 667 of JBGMOD010000004.1, read as the reverse complement.
TTCTTGATCTTGTCCGGCGGCAGCGCGGTGATGGCGTACATCTCGTGCATCAACTGGTGGTCGGAGGCGCGGAAGTAGCCGGGGCGCGTCTTCAGCAAATCGAACTTGGCGCCTTTCTCGAAATACTCCACGATCCTGGTCGAGTCCGGCGACTTCAATTCGTTCACCGCCTGCGCCACGATCTTGGTCGCGATGTAGTCGCCCCAGGCCTGGTTTTCCGGCGGCTTGCCGTACTTCTTGGTGAACGCCGTCACGAACGCCTTGGTATTCGGCGTGTCGATCAGGTGATGCCAGACGCAAGGCCAGGTGCCGACAAAGCTGCCCTTGCCGGCCGCCCATGCCAGCGCAGTGTCGAAGCCGAAGCCGCCGACGGGGAACGTCAACCCGAACTCGGAATATTGTTTGAGGAAGTTGGTGATCTGGGTGCCGGACAAATTCAGCACCACGAGATCGGGATTTGAGGCGCGTATCTTCAGCAGATAGGCCGAGAAATCAGTCGCATCGGTCGGCACCAGGTCATCGCCCGCGAACTGGCCGCCATTGGCTTCCATGAAACGCTTGGCCACCCGCAGCAGGTCATGGCCGAACGCATAGTCCGCCGTCAGCGAGTACCACTTCTTCCCCTTCACCAGGCCGTCCTTGAGGAAGGACCGGCCAACCGACTTCA
>JBGMOD010000003.1:0-23520 GCA_041424235.1 Hyphomicrobiales bacterium | reverse complement strand
GCGGGCGGTGCGGGCCATAACCTTCGGGCCGCCATGCTGACGCATGAGCAGATCTGGACGGCGATCGACCGGCTTGCGGAACGCACAGGGCTGTCGCCATCGGGCCTCGCCAGACGCTCCGGCCTCGACCCCACCACCTTCAACAAGTCCAAGCGGGTGACCAGCGACGGGCGACCCCGCTGGCCGTCGACCGAATCGGTGGCGAAGGCCCTGGCGGCGACCGGCACCAGCCTCGGCAGCTTCGTGGAATTGATCGGAGATGGCGCGGGCCCTACCCGGCTCCTCCCGCTGCTGAGCTTCGCCGACGCCGCCATGCACGGTCACTTCGACGATGATGGCCACCCGCTCGGCAGAGCCCGGCGCGACATCGCGCCGCTCTCGGCGGCTTCCGACGAACACGCCTATGCGCTGGAGATCTCCGGCGACGAGCTGAAGCCGGTCTATCGCGATGGCGATGTGATCGTGGTGTCGCCGGCCGCATCAATCCGCCGCGGCGATCGCGTGGTGGTCAAGATCGCGAACGGAGAGCTGACGATCGCGACACTGCGCCGCCGCACGGCCAAGGCCATCGAGTTGCAGCCGCTCGATCCGGCCAAGCCGGATCGCTCGCTTGCAGCCAGCGACGTGACATGGATGGCGCGCATCATCTGGGCGAGCCAGTAGGTGAATCGCAGCGCCGGTTGCGGCTATCCGGCGGCTGAAGCTAACCCGCCGATCGCGCCAGTGCACCGTCGATCATCGCGATCGCATTCGGCACACCATAAACAGCGACGAACGACCCGAAGCGCGGGCCCTTCTCCTGCCCCAGCAGCACCTGGTAGAGCATGTTGAACCAGTCCAGCGATACGCCCGGGCGGCCGTCCTTGCCCTTCTTCACGGTGTCGAGGAACGGCTCGCGGCGGCCGATCTCGTAGACCACGTTCTGGATGTCTTCCGCGGTCGCATCCTTCGCAAGCTGTGACAACGCATCGCGCAGATCGCTCAGCGCCACGCGTTCGCTGTCGATCGGCTCGCGGAACCTTTTGGTCGGCGCCACGAAGTCGCGATAATAGTTGATGGCATAGCCGACCATGGCATCGAGCTTCGGATGAGTTTGCGGCGTCACGCCGGGCCGATAGCGTCCGATGAAGCCCCACAGCGTCTCGGCGTTTTCCGCATTCGACGACGACACCAGTGTCAGCAACAGCTGGAAGGTCACCGGCATGTCGGCCGCCGGCGGATTGCCGGAGTGAATGTGCCATACCGGATTGGCCAGCCGCTGCTTGGCATCCTGGCGGTTGTAGCCGTCGAGGAACTGCTGGTAGTCGTCAACGTTGCGCGGGATCACGTCGAAATGCAGCCGCTTCGCCGCCTTCGGCTCGCGGTACATGAACAGCGACAGCGATTCCGGCGACGCGTAACGCAGCCATTCGTCGATGGTCAGGCCATTGCCCTTCGACTTGGAAATCTTCTGGCCGCCCTCGTCGAGAAACAGCTCGTAGTTGAATCCTTCCGGCGGCGTGCTGTCCAGCGCCCTTGCGATCGAACCCGAGAGCTTGACCGAGTCGATCAGGTCCTTGCCAGCCATCTCGTAGTCGACGCCAAGCGCGACCCAGCGCATTGCCCAGTCGGCCTTCCACTGGCACTTCACATTGCCGCCCGTCACCAGCGTTTCGACCTCGTCGCCGGAGTCCGGATCCACATAGCTCACGGTGCCGGCGGCAACGTCGCGACGTATCATCGGCACCTGCAGCACCACGCCGGTGGTCTTGCTGATCGGCAGGAACGGCGAATAGGTCGCGCGACGGTCCGGTCCCAGCGTCGGCAGAATGATGGCCATCACCTTGTCGTAGGCGGCGAGCATCTTGAGCAGCGTCGCGTCGAAGCGGCCCGACGTGTAGTAGTCGGTCGAACTCGCGAACTCGTAGTCGAAACCGAAATGGTCGAGGAACGCGCGCAGGCGCGCGTTGTTGGCGGCACCGAACGACGGATATTCGTTCGAGAACGGGTCCGGCACGCGCGTCAGCGGCTTGCCGAGATGGGCCGCCATGAGTTCGCGATTGGGTACGTTGTCGGGCACCTTGCGCAGGCCGTCCATGTCGTCGGAGAACGCCAGCAGCCGGGTCTTGATCTTGTCTTCGGTCAGCACGCGAAAGGCGTAACGCACCATGGTGGTGCGCGCGACTTCACCGAAGGTGCCGATATGCGGCAGCCCCGACGGACCGTAGCCGGTCTCGAACAGCACTTCGTCTTTCGGCTTCTTCTTCAGCCGGGCGACGATCGCCTTGGCCTGCTCGAACGGCCACGCATTGGATTGTTCGGCCAGCGCCCGCAGGTCGCTCGGGGTGCCCATCTCGTTCGACATCAACGTCTACCTATCTAGGCCCGGTTCGCCGACAGCCGCCCAATCACGACAACCAGTGCACCGAGACCAACAAAAACCAACATGATCGCACCGGTGTTCACCACCGCGCGCGAATATCCCAGCGCACCGACATCGATGAAGGGATAGGGATAAAAGCCCGACCATTTCCCGCGAACGACCACGAAGGCCAGATAAAACAGCGGGTAAATCAGCCAGAGCAATGGATCATACCATCGCAGGCCGGCCTTGCGCACCAGAAAAAGCCAGAACAGCAGGTAGCCGACCGGCATGACATAGTGAAGCAGCAGGTCCGCGAGGAACTGCAAACCCGTGGTCGTCCACAGGGTGCGCAGCACGGCGGTATAAACCAGCAGGACGGCGGCGACATAAACGGCGACCGCCGAGCGCACGAAGGGATGCACCAGCCACTCATCACGGCCGGCCTTGAGCGCAAACGCGGTCAGCACCAGCGCGGCGAGACAGTTCGCCTGGATGGTGAAATAGGAGACATAGCGGACCAGCACCTCGGGCGAGGCGAGCTCCGGAGCGACCACCGTGACCAGGAGGATGTAGCGCAGCCCGAGCGCAAACCAGCCCACCGCAGCGAGCGCCGCAATCGCCATTCGCTTGGTCTTTGCCGATCGGCTCGTCTCGATCATCTCGGGCTTCGGTTATGCAATGTCCTAAAACGGACTGACGGAGAAATAGCGCAGCCACAGGTCAGTATAGCGGCCTTTTTCCCAGATCCGGAACATGGCCCAGTTCAGCGACTGGCGCAGCAGGTCGTTGCCCTTGCGCACCGCGATCCCGATCCCCTCGCCGAAATAACGGCTTTCCACGAACGGGCCGCCGCTGAACGCGCAGCACTCGGCGGAATCCGTGCCGTTGATCCAGAACGCCAGCGAAATCGCATCGCCGAAAATGAAGTCGACCTCGCCCCGCCGCAGCGCCAGCCGCAGCGCGTCGTCGTTGGGGAAACCTACGATCTGCGCATCGGTGAACTGGGATTTCAGGAAGGCCTCGTGCGAGGAGCCCGCGATCGCCCCAACCTTCTTGCCCTCGAGATATTCCGGGCGAATCTCCGGCATCACCGCATCGCGCCGCGACACGAAGCGCGCCGGCGCGCGGTAATAGGGATCGCTGAAATCGACCTTGGCACGCAGCTGCGGGGTGACCGCGAGCGAAGCGATGATGGCATCGCCGCGGTTGGTGGTCAGCGAATCCACCAGCGTTTCGAAACGGCGCATCTGGATGGTGCACGTCACCTTGATCTCCTCGCAGATCAGGCGGGCGTAATCGACGTTGAAACCGGCCGGATTGCCGTCGGGGCCGGTGAAGTTGAACGGCGGGTAGTCGGTTTCCGTCAGAAACCGGATCACCGTGAGACGGGACAGATCGGGCCGATCCGGGCGCCGCCGGGGGTCCCAGAAACTCGGCACGGCTTGCGGCGCCGCCTGCGCGCCCTGCCCTTGCTTGGGGCCCGGAACGGCTCCTGGCCCGGTCTCAGCCGGCTTGGCCGCTGGAGCCCCGGAATTGGCCTGGGCCTGCGCGGGCCCACTGCCGGCCAAGGAGACCGACAAGGTGGCTGTCAGGGCGACGGACAGGCCCGCCACCGCCGCGAACAGGGTCGCGCGGGGCCCGGGCAGCAGGGCGGCAAATGGCGGAATCGGCTGTGGTCGCATGGCTTTGACGGGCTTTCGCGTGCCCGGTCTTATAGACCATTCGGCGCCGAAAAAGCCAACTTCGGGCGGATGCTGAATCGAGCGGAAAACAGGAAAATAGCTGCGATCAAGCTGGAAGGCCCCCAACCCACCACAGTCATCACCGGGCTTGTCCCGGTGATCCCGCTTAGGGAGGCAGTGCGCCCCTAAGCGGGGTTGTGTCCGCGACTTGGCGCAGCCAAGTCGCTGAGGACAAGCCCGGCAACGACAAAAGTAAGATCAGAGGTAGCGCTTCAGGTCCGTCGCCGCCTCTTCAGGCTTGCGCTTGATGTTGAAGGGGGCGACGAAACGGCCGTTGCGGTCCATCAGATAGATCAGCGCCGTGTGGTCCATGGTGTAGTCGCCATCCTTCAGCGGGACCTTCTTGGCGTAGACCCGGTAGGCGGAAATCGTCTTCGCCACCGCATCCGCATCGCCGGTCAGCCCCTTGAGATGCGGATCGAAGCTCGACAGGTACTCCTTCATCGCGGCCGGGGTATCGCGCTCCGGATCGACCGAGACGAAATAGGCATTCACCTTGTCGGCGTCGGGGCCCATCGCGCGGAGCACCTCCGACATCTCGAACAGCGAGGTCGGGCAGACGTCCGGACAATGGGTGAAACCGAAGAAGATCAGGGTCGGGCGGCCCTGCAGGCTCTTCTCGGTCACGGTCTTGCCGGTCTGGTCGCTGAGCTGGAACGGCCCGCCGATCGCGGCCGGCGCCACCGCGCCATTGAGCCCGCCGACAAGCCAGAGCGTGGCCAGCAGGCCGATGGCGAGGCTCACCGCAAACGCTGCGACAACAACAAGCGGGCGTGTCTTATTCATTGTGAGTCCTGACGTCCGGTCAGAAACAAGCGGCGATCCCGGCCACCAGCATCTGGAAAAACACCGTAGTGCCGTAGTGGATCCACAGCACCACCGCCGCGGCCAGCGCCAGGCCGAGCGCTCCCAGCGCCACAGCCGTGATCACCGCGGGCAACCGCCCGGGCAGTCGATTGTCGGACACGGATGTTCCCCGCGCCATCACTCGATGCCTCCACATGTGGGTAGGGACCAGATAAGTCCGGTTCCGCCGGCAGGCAAGCGCTATCGCCCGCAGGACGATCACGTCCTGCGGAGATCAAAGGCCGCTATGCGGGCTGTTTAGCGTGACTGAGTCGGATGAACCGAAGCCTGCGCATCCAGGTAGCAGGGCCGGTACATGCTGGCGAGTTGCTTGCCGCGCAGGAAGATCATCCGCGGGGTCAGCCCGCCCCGATTCGCGATCCAGCGTTTGATCGACGGCGGGTACATCGAATACAGCATCTGCGTCGCTTCGGGATTGGTGATGGTGCGGCCGTTGGCGCCGAAGTCCCAGGCCGCGTGGAAGCCGAGATTGGCGCGCGACGTCACGCAGATCTTGTCGCGGGGAACGGCACCGAGAACAATGGTGCACGCCGACGCGCAAAGACCGTCGATCATGACCGATTCGCCGGAGCTTCGGAGGCCCTGATACTTGTCGACGTAGGTGCCGATACGGCCACCGCGGTCTTCCGAAATTCGCACAACCGCATGACTTGCGCCGACGCCTGCGATGAGCAGAACGACTGCGAGCAACCCCGTGACGATCTTCATTCCCCCGCCCCGTCCAACCGGAACAATCGAAATCAATCTGTCGCAAAGGTCTTTCGAACGCGGCGGTTTGTCCAGTGGCGGAAGCAGGGCGCGCTCACTTTCAAACCGGGTGTTGCCCGGAAGATGCACTGCAGGGAACGTGATCTCAAACTGAGACAAGTTCCGTCCCGACTCGTGGGTGCGGCACGACTTCGTATATTTTTCGTTGACCGGAGTTCCAGCGGCGCGTTTCAATCCTGAGCAACTGGGGGAAACAAAATGGTAGGTCAGGCTGATCTGCAGGCTGATGTCATTGTCGTGGGCGGAGGCCTCGCGGGGCTGGTGGCGGCCACGGAAATCGCCGACGCGGGCAAACGCGTCATCGTGCTCGACCAGGAAGGTGAACAGTCGCTCGGCGGCCAGGCGTTCTGGTCATTCGGCGGACTCTTCCTGGTTGATTCGCCCGAGCAGCGGCGGCTGCGAATCAAGGATTCGTTCGATCTCGCCTGGCAGGACTGGTTGGGAACCGCGGGCTTCGACCGCGATGAAGACGACTGGCCGAAGCGCTGGGCGCAGGCCTATGTCAATTTTGCGGCAACCGAGAAGCGCGACTGGCTGCGCGCCATGGGTCACCGGATCTTTCCCGTGGTCGGCTGGGCGGAGCGCGGCGGCTACGATGCCATGGGACACGGCAATTCGGTGCCGCGCTTTCACGTCACCTGGGGAACCGGCCCGGGCATTATCGAACCTTTCGTGCGGCGCGCGCAGGAAGCGGCCAAAACCGGCCGCCTGATCTTCAGGTTTCGCCATCGCGTCGATGCGCTGACCGTGACCAACGGCACGGTGACCGGCGTCAGCGGCGTGGTCCTTGAGCCGACCGGGGTGGAGCGTGGGCAGACCTCGTCGCGCACGGTGATCGGCGATTTCGCCATGTCGGCGCAGGCGGTGATCGTGGCCAGCGGCGGCATCGGCGGCAATCACGATCTGGTGCGGCAGAACTGGCCGGCGCGGCTGGGCACGGCGCCCAGGCGCATGGTCGCCGGCGTACCCGCCCATGTGGACGGCCGCATGATCGGCATCACCGAAGCCGCCGGTGCGCGACTGATCAACCGCGACCGCATGTGGCACTATGTCGAGGGCATCCAGAACTGGAGCCCGATCTGGCCCAATCACGGCATCCGGATTCTGCCGGGGCCCTCGTCGATGTGGTTCGATGCCAAAGGCAAGCGCCTGCCCTCGCCGCTCTATCCCGGCTACGACACGCTGGGACAGCTCGAATACATCATGAAGAGCGGCTACGATTATTCCTGGTTCATCCTGACCCAGAGCATCATCAAAAAGGAATTCGCGCTCTCCGGTTCGGAGCAAAATCCGGATCTCACCTCGAAGAGCTGGCGCCTCACCATCAAGCGGGCCACCAACAAGGGCGCTCCCGGACCGGTCGAAGCCTTCAAAAAGCACGGCGTCGATTTCATCGTGCGCGACAGCCTCGACGAACTGGTGGCCGGGATGAACGCGCTGACCGGGGAGAACCTGCTGGCGGCCGGCGACATTCGGCAACAGATCGAGGCGCGCGACCGGGAGATGGATAACCCTTACGTCAAGGACACCCAGGTGATGGGGATCCACAACGCGCGCCGCTATCTCGGCGACAAATTGATCCGCACCGCCAAGCCGCATCGCATCCTCGATCCGGCGCACGGCCCGCTGATCGCCGTGCGGCTGAACATCCTGACACGCAAGACCCTCGGCGGCTTCGAGACCGATCTCGACGCCCGCGCGCTCAGTGGCAACGGCCAGATCATCCCGGGGCTTTATGCCGTGGGTGAAGCTGCCGGCTTCGGCGGCGGCGGAATGCATGGCTACCGCGCGCTGGAGGGAACGTTCCTCGGCGGCTGCCTGTTTTCCGGACGCAACGCCGGCCGCGCCGCCGCGAAATCCGTTGCCTGATTCACGTTCAGGCGATGGCGGCCGATAACAGACGAGCGCTGCAAAGCCCAGGCTGCTCGAATCCAGCGCCTCTTTGTTCGAATATCGATTCCGCGCAGCAATGCATCGTTCCCTCCCCCCCTTGTGGGGGAGGGTTAGGGGGGTGGTGAGTACCGCTGAAGCGCGCTCGATCGACGGCTTCATACGACGCCTCTCGATCTCACAATGCTGGGTACCCCCCTCCCCGCCCTCCCCCACAAGGGGGGAGGGAGCCGAAAATCATCATCTTGGCATCAAGGCGCACCAGTCGAGATGTGTGAATCTCGCAGACGGTTTCTGCCTGTCACCGGCGACAGCATCCGCATGTGCGAAAGCCTTGACCGGGCGCGACAAAACCGCACACACTCGCCGCAAACAAGCAGCTCTTCGGGGAGACTTCAGCTCATGGCGACGGCACCAACATCATCCAAGCTTGCCACGGTCCTGCGTGTGACCAGCGGCAACTTTCTTGAAATGTTCGACTTCTTCCTGTTCGGATTCTACGCCTCCCACATCGCCAAGGCGTTCTTCCCGGCCGGCAATGAAGTGACGTCGCTGCTGTTCTCCTTCATGACCTTCGGGGCCGGCTTCCTGATGCGCCCGCTGGGCGCGATTTTCCTCGGCGCGTACGTCGACAAGGTCGGACGCCGCAAGGGACTGATCGTGACGCTCGCGATCATGGCCATGGGCACCATTTTGATCGCGTTCGTGCCGGGTTACGCCACCATCGGCCTGCTGGCGCCGCTGCTGGTGCTGATTGGACGGCTGCTGCAGGGCTTCTCCGCCGGCGTCGAGCTCGGCGGCGTGTCGGTCTATCTCTCGGAGATGGCGCCGCCGAACCAGAAGGGATTCTACGTCGCCTGGCAATCGGGCAGCCAGCAGGTGGCGATCATCGTCGCGGCGCTGATCGGCTATATCCTCAACAAACAGCTCGCTCCGGCCGAGATCGCGGATTGGGGCTGGCGCATCCCGTTCTTCATCGGCTCGCTGATCGTGCCCTTCATCTTCGTGATCCGGCGCTCGCTGCAGGAGACCGAGGCATTTCTCGCCCGCAAGCATCATCCGACCACCGGCGAGATCTTCCGCTCGATCGTCGAGAACTGGCAGATCGTCGTGGCCGGCATGCTGCTCGTGGTCATGACCACCGTGTCGTTCTACCTGATCACGGTCTACACGCCGACCTTCGGCAAGAACGTGCTGAAGCTGACCGAGGTGGATGCGCTGATCGTCACCTTCTGCGTCGGCGTCTCCAACCTGTTCTGGCTGCCGGTGATGGGCGCGGTGTCGGACCGGATCGGACGGCGTCCGATCCTGCTCGGCCTCACCATCCTCACCATCCTGACCGCCTATCCGGCGATGTCGTGGCTGACCAGCGCGCCATCGTTCCAGCGCATGCTGATCGTGGAGCTGTGGCTGTCCTTCCTTTATGGCGGCTACAACGGCGCCATGGTCGTGGCACTGACCGAAGTCGTCCCCGCCAGCGTGCGCACCGTGGGCTTCTCGCTGGCCTACAGCCTGGCCACCGCGCTGTTCGGCGGCTTCACGCCGGCGGTGTCGACGGCGCTGATCGACATGACCGGCAACAAGGCGGCCCCGGCGCTCTGGATGACCTTCGCGGCAGTGTGCGGCCTTGTGGCGACCCTGATGATCTATGGCCGCGGCGAATCCAACCGTGTGATGGCGGCCGCTGCTGGATAGCCTGAAGTCGCCGATGCACGGCGTCGTTCTCCTGCTCGGCCTTGCGCTCGCCGGCCTGATCGCCGGGCCGGCCCGCGCAAGCGACGAGACGATCATCGTCAACGGCGTCCAGCGAACCTACATCCTCGAGGTGCCGGCGCGTCGCCCGGCCCCGCTCGTGATCGTCCTGCACGGCAACACCCAGCAGGGCGTCGACATGACGACCCGCACGTCGTGGCCGGCGGTCGGCCGGCGCGAACAGCTCGCGATGGTTTATCCCGACGGCCTCAACAAGGCCTGGGCCGACTTCCGCAGCGATGCCCGTCGCGCCGGCTTCACGCCGCCTCCCGGCACCGATGACGTCGCGTTTCTGACGGCGATCATTGATCGACTGATCGCCTCAGGCGTCGCCGATCCCCAGCGGATCTATCTCACCGGCCTGTCCAACGGCGGCGCGATGACCATGACCATGGTCTGTGCCCGCGCCGAGATGCTGGCGGCCGCCGCCAGCGTGATCTTCAGCCTGACCGATATCGCGCAGGACACATGCCACCCCTCGCGGCCGGTGCCGATGCTGCTGATGAACGGCACCGACGATCCGCTGATCCCCTATGAGGGCGGCAAGGGCAGCAGCGATCTCGCGGTGGGCGGCTTCTGGTCCACAATCAGGACCTTCGACTTCTGGAAAGCGGTCAATGGCTGTGATCCCGCGCCCATCGCGGCCGTCGATCTTCCGGATCGCGATCCCAACGACAGCTCGACGGTGTCGCGCCTTGATGCGCACTGCCCGACCGGGCGCGACGTCGTGCTCTACCGCATCAATGGCGGCGGCCACCGGTTTCCCAGCTTCATGTCGGACGCCGGCCTGCCGCGGCTGGTGAACGGCCTGCTCGGTCCGCAGAACCATGATATCGATGGGCCCGAGGTGGTCTGGGCGTTCTTTCGGAAATTTACACGGCCGTAAGACTGCGAGTGCCTCGAACAGGATGAATTGAGGTTGAATCAACTCCGTCATCCTGAGGTGGCCATTCGCAGAATGGCCCTCGAAGGACGACGGCCGCTGACTCTCGGGCCGTCGCCCTTCGAGGGCCGTGCTACGCACGGCCACCTCAGGATGACGGATCACATCGAGCGAACTTTATCTCATACCGCTCAACGCGCCTGACGAAACGGCAGCGCCGGGCCGTCGAGCTTGCGCAGACCCGGCTCGCGGCGCTCCAGCCACCAGCCATATTGTTTCGGCCACGCATCGAACACGCCATCGGTCTTGCCAGAAAGCGCCAGTTCCGCATGCAGCGGCCAGTTCGGATCGAACAGCGCTTCGCGGCCGACGGCGACGATGTCGGCATGGCCGTGCACCAGAATGTCTTCAGCCTGCTGCGGGTGCAGCACCAGACCGACCGCCATGGTGGCGATATCGGCCTGCTTGCGGATTTCCGCCGCGAACGGCACCTGGAAGCCGTAGCCGCGGGGAATGCGCGCCGCGGTCGCCGAACCCATCAGGCCGCCGGACGAGCAATCGATCATGTCGACGCCGCGCGCCTTGGCTTCGCGGGCGAAGGCGATGGAATCCTCCAGCGTCAGTCCGCCGTCGAGGCCATCGACCGACGAGACACGCACCAGCAGCGGCAGATGATCGGGCCAGACCTCGCGCACGGTTTCGATGATCTCAAGCGGAAAGCGCATCCGCCCGGCGCGATCGCCGCCATAGGCGTCGGTGCGGTGATTGGACAGCGGGGACAGGAATTCGTGCAGCAGATAACCGTGGGCGCAATGCAGCTCCAGCAGTTCGAACCCCGCGGCCGCGGAGCGCAGCGCCGCGACACGCCAGCTCTCGCGCAGCGCCTTCAGTTCGCCTTCGTCGAGCTCATGCGGCAAAAGCCAGCCTTCATCCATGGCGATCGGGCTCGGCGCGACGATTTCCCAGGGCAAATCGCCGCGTGCATGGTCCTCCGCCGTCAGGGCCGCGTTGCCGTACCACGGACGCTGCATGCTGGCCTTGCGGCCGGCATGCGCCAACTGAATCGCCGGGATCGCGCCGTTGTTGCGCAGAAATGTGGCGATGCGCGCCAGCGGCGCCACCTGGCCGTCATGCCAGATGCCGAGATCGCCATGGGTGATGCGCCCTTCCGCCACCACCGCGGCGGCCTCGGTCATCACGATCCCGGCGCCGCCCTGGGCGAACTTGCCGAGATGCACCAGGTGCCAGTCGTCAGCCAAACCATCGGTTGCCGAGTACTGGCACATCGGCGAGATGATCACGCGATTCCTCGACGTGACATTGCGCAGCGTGATCGGCGTGAACAAAGCGGGATGCGGCATGTGGGGGACCATCTGCGGGTTGGGCCGAGCGATATCAATGCTATGACGCAAGGATATGACGCCAAGACTACCATCACGCGCAAGCGACGAATCCGCGCGGCACCCCTGCGACGCGATGCCCCTGGATTTCATCGATGCTGCGCGGGCTGCGGCAATCGGATCGCAGCGTGCCGATCAGGTCTTGAGCCGATAGCCGGTCTTGAAGATCCACCAGATTGCAATCAGGCACAGCGCCAGGAAGCCCGCGGCAACCCCGGCGCTGATCGCCACATGCACATCGGCGATGCTGTAGAAGCTCCAGCGGAAGCCGCTGATCAGGTAGACCAGCGGGTTGAACAGCGAGATTGTCTGCCACATCGGCGGCAGCACGTTCACGGAATAGAAGGTGCCCCCCAGGAACGTCAGCGGCGTCACCACCAGCAGCGGAATCACCTGCAGCTGTTCGAAACCCTGGGCCCAGATGCCGATGATGAAGCCGAGCAGGCTGAACGACACCGCCGTCAGCACCAGGAATGTGAGCATCCAGAACGGGTGGTCGATGCGCAGGTCGACGAACAGCGCCGCGGTGACCAGCACGATCAATCCGAGGATGATCGATTTCGACGCGGCCGCGCCGACATAACCGATCACCACCTCGAGGTAGGAAATCGGCGCCGACAACAGTTCGTAGATCGTTCCGGTGAATTTCGGGAAATAGATGCCGAACGAGGCGTTGGACACGCTCTGCGTCAGCAGCATCAGCATGATCAGGCCGGGAACGATGAACTCGCCATAGCTGACACCCTGGATTTCCGTGATGCGCGAGCCGATCGCGGCGCCGAACACGATGAAATACAGCGAGGTGGACAGCACCGGAGAGACGATGCTCTGGAACACCGTGCGCTTGGTGCGCGCCATCTCGAACTTGTAGATGGCATAGACGCCGTGAAGGTTCATTTTCCCTTCCTCACCAAACCAACAAAAATGTCCTCGAGCGAGCTTTCGCTGGTCCGCAGATCCTTGAGCGTCATCCCCGCCTGCCGCAGATCGCTCAGCAGCGAGGTGATTCCCGTCCGCTCCGCATGGGTGTCGTAGGTATAAACCACCTCGTGGCCGTCCGCGCCGATGGTCAGTCCGTAAGGCGCCAGCACGGCCGGAATGGCGTCGACCGGCGACTGCAGGTGCAGCGTCAGCTGCTTCTGGCCGAGCTCGCGCATCAGCTCGGCCTTCTCCTCGACCAGGATGATCTCGCCCTTGCTGATGATGCCGATGCGGTCGGCCATCTGCTCGGCTTCCTCGATATAGTGCGTGGTCAGGATGATGGTCACACCGTTGTCGCGGAGCGTACGGACCACCTCCCACATGCCCTTGCGCAGTTCGACGTCGACGCCAGCGGTCGGCTCATCGAGGAACAGCACGGAGGGCTGGTGCGACAGCGCTTTCGCGATCAGCACACGCCGCTTCATGCCGCCGGACAACTGCATCAGCATGCTGTCCTTCTTGTCCCACAGCGACAGCGACTTGAGCACACGCTCGATATGGGCGGGATCGGGCGGCTTGCCGAACAGGCCGCGGCTGAAGGAGACCGTCGCCCAGACCGTCTCGAACGCATCGGTGGTCAGCTCCTGCGGCACCAGGCCGATCAGCGAACGCGCCGCGCGATAATCCGTGATGATGTCATGACCGTCGACCCGCACCGTGCCGGCTGACGGATTGACGATGCCGCAGATGATGCTGATCAGCGTGGTCTTGCCCGCGCCATTAGGGCCGAGCAGCGCGAAGATCTCGCCGCGCCGGATGTCGAGGTTGATGTTCTTCAGGGCCTGGAACCCGGATCCATAAACCTTGGACAGGTTCGAGACGGAGATAATCGGCTGCATGGGACGAATGCGTTCTGCGACGACGGGTGATGAAAATCGAACCCGTGACATACAGCCTGGATAACCGATTGGCCAGCCCTTGCCCCGGCCGCAGCGCAACACCATATATTCGATCAATATCGCTCCGCGTCGCGAGGCGGGATAGTGATCCTCAAATCCATCCGCTTAATTCACGACGAACAACGGCCTCGATAACTCGCATTCCGCCATCAGTATCATTGAGGCAATCGATCCTGGCGAACGACTGACCTCCGCCCGCCAGAAAATGGTTTTTGTTCTCGCGGCCGATCTCCTCAATGGTTTCAAGGCAGTCGGCAGAAAAACCCGGAGTTATCACCGCGATGCGTTTGACGCCATTCGCAGCGAGCTGCTTGATGGTTTCGTCCGTATACGGCTTCAACCACTCCGCGCGGCCAAATCGCGATTGAAATGTCAAGAACAAGCGATCGCCGGCCGATCCAAGGCGGCGTCGCATGAGATCGGCGGTCCTGTGACACTGGTCAAAGTAAGGATCTCCCTTGATCAGGGTTTCGAGGGACATGCCGTGGAATGACACAATGATCGCCTCCGGCTCGAAATCGATCTTCGCCAGCCCCCGCGCTGCCGAGCGCACGATCTCGTCGATATAGGCGCTATCGTCATAGTAAGGCGCCGCCACGCGCAAGGTCGGTTGCCTGCGCATCGTCGACAGCACCCTGAAGATCGCGTCGCAGGCCGTTGCGGTCGTTGCCGCGGAGTACTGCGGATACAACGGCACGAACAGAATTCGACCGCATCCCTGCGCAGCCAGTCTCTCCAACGCCGCCTTGAGCGACGGATTCCCATAGCGCATGCCCCAGTCGACCACGACCTCCGCCCAGGTCTCGCCCAAGAGGCCATTCTGAATTGATCTCTCGAGCTTCTGCGCCTGCGAACGGAGAATCGTCTTCAGCGGGCTTTCATCGCGATCGCGATTCCAGATCGTCGCATAGTCCCTGCGTTTCGAATGCGGCCTCGTTGTCAGGATGAGTCCGTTAAGAACAAAGAACCACCGCAGCCGGGGCACCTCGATCACGCGTCGGTCGGACAAAAACTCGGCGAGGTATCGGCGTACGGACCAGTAGTCCGTCCCGTCCGGGGTCCCGAGATTGCTCAAGAGAACTCCGATCTTCGGCGAGGCAACGACCTGAACGGCTTTGCCTTGCGTCAAATCAAACTTGCTCGGCTTGCCAGTGTCGAAGTTTACGATGTTCATGTGCAGCCTCGCGGGACTCGCGGTGCAAAGCCAAGGCCGGAAACGTGTGCGGCAAAGAGACTTCGCCGCACGCCGTTGCGCCCTATCGCAATTTTTCCGAAGCGAGTTTTGCCAAGGCCTCGGCCACGCCGGCGCCGTACGCCGGATCGGCCTTGGTGCAGTTGGCGATGTGACGCTCCTGAATATGGACAGCCGCGCCACTGACTGCACGCGCGGTGTTGTCGAACAAGGTCTGCTTCTGTTCAGGACTCATCTTCCGGAAGAGATTGCCCGGTTGCAGATAGTGATCATCGTCGATGCGGTGATCCCAGTGGGCAGCCGCACCGTCGATCTCGAGCGGGGGCTCATTGAGGCTCGGCTGGTCCGTCCACTCGCCACGGCTGTTGGGCCAGTACGTGGGCGTGCGACCGAGATTACCGTCCGTGCGCATCGCGCCATCGCGGTGATAGCTGTGGTACGGACACTTGGGCGCGTTGACCGGGATGTGGTGATGATTGACCCCGAGCCGATAGCGCTGCGCGTCGCCGTACGAAAATAGCCGCGCCTGCAGCATTTTGTCGGGCGAGAAGCTGATGCCCGGCACGATGTTGGCCGGCGAGAACGCAGCCTGTTCAACCTCGGCAAAGACGTTTTCCGGGTTGCGGTTCAGTTCGAAGTAACCGACCTCGATCAGGGGGAAATCGGCCTTCGGCCAGATCTTGGTCAGGTCGAACGGATTGAACGGGAAGGCCTTGGCTTGTTCATCCGTCATCACCTGGATGAAAAGCGTCCAGCGCGGGAATTCGCCGTGCTCGATGCTTTCGAAGAGGTCGCGCTGATGGGTTTCGCGATCCCTGCCGACCAGGGTCTCCGCCTCGCCGTCCGTGAGATTTGCGATGCCCTGCTGGGTGCGGAAGTGGAACTTCACCCATGTCCGCTCATTCGCCGCGTTGATGAAGCTGTAGGTGTGGCTGCCAAAGCCATGCATGTGCCGATAGCTTCTGGGGATGCCACGCTCGCTCATGACGATCGTGACCTGGTGAAGGGCTTCCGGCAGCAGTGTCCAGAAGTCCCAATTATTGTCCGCGCTACGCATGCCGGTGCGCGGATCACGTTTGATCGCGTGGTTGAGGTCGGGGAAACGCAGCGGATCACGGAAGAAGAACACGGGCGTGTTGTTACCAACCACATCCCAGTTGCCTTCTTCGGTGTAGAACTTCAGCGCAAAGCCACGGATATCGCGCTCGGCATCCGCCGCGCCCCGCTCGCCGGCAACGGTCGAGAAGCGAGCAAACATCGGGGTTTGCGTGCCGATCTCGGCAAAGATCCTCGCCTTGGTGTAGCGCGTGATGTCGTGGGTCACAGTGAATGTACCGTGCGCACCCGAGCCCTTGGCGTGCATGCGCCGCTCGGGAATCACCTCGCGATCGAAGTGCGCGAGCTTTTCGATCAGCCAGATATCCTGCAGCAGTGCCGGCCCGCGCGGTCCGGCGGTCTGGATATTCACATTGTCGCCAACGGGGGTGCCGGATGCATGCGTGAGCAGCGGGCGCTTGGTCTGTTCGTTCATCGCTCTCTCCTTGGAGGGGGTGAACGGACCCTGTCATGTCCCTTTAATTAGAAGAATTATAAGAATTCTATCGAATTCATAGGCAACGCCTCATAATATAACGACCTGTGAATGGGCAAGATCAGAGGACCCCTCGGGATGAACTTCAGCGGCCTGTCCTTGCGTGACCTCGAATATGTCCTCGCGGTTGCGGACCACGGCAGCTTTGTGCGCGCAGCGGAGCATTGCCGGGTGGCACAGCCGTCCCTGTCAGCACAGGTTCGCAAGCTGGAGTCCTCGATCGGGATTGTTATTTTCGAGCGCACCACGCGGAAGGTGCTGGTGACGGCAGACGGACGGGCTTTTATCGACCAGGCCCGTCGCGTGCTGGCCGAGGCCGACCTACTTTTCGCAATCGCCCGGCGGTCGGACATTCCGTTTGGGGGATCGCTGCGCCTGGCGGCCATCTCGACCCTTGGCCCCTATCTGTTTCCGAGGATCCTGCTCCAGCTGCGCGCGGAATATCCCAAACTCGGCCTCATCCTTCGCGAGGGTCTCACCGAAAATCTCCTCGCGAAGCTCACCGACGGCGCCGTCGATGCGATCTTGCTCTCGTTACCGCAGGCCGATCCAGCCATTTCGACAGCTTCGATCTTTACCGAACCATTCCTGCTGGCCTGCCCCAAAGGACATCCGGCGACCCGGAAGAACGGACCAAGCTGGGACGGGCTCGACGCCGAAGAGCGGCTGCTGCTTGAAGAAGGCCATTGCCTCCGGGAACAGGCACTGGCGGCTTGCGCGACCAGCAGTCCCAGTCATCGCCACGGAACCAGCCTCGAGACATTGAAGTACATGGTCGCTGCCGGCGAGGGATGCACTCTTGTTCCCGTTCTTGCTGCAGGATCGAGGGATGCCGCCGTTTATCGTCGCCTTCCGTCCCCCATCTATTCACGCACCATCGGGTTGGCCTGGCGCAGGAGCGATCCGCGCCGCGCGGAATTCTTGACCCTCGTTGATCAACTCCGAAACATCACCCGGGCCCTCGACGCCGATCTGAAACCGATGGCCTGATGACGATCGGTACGCGCGTCGACGCCGATCGTTATGCCGTGGTCGCGAGGCCGCCGTCGACCGGGATCACCGCACCGCAGACGAAACCGCTCGCTCTTGAGGCGAGATAAAGCGCGATGCCGGCGAGATCGTCCGGATTGCCCATCCGTTTCATCGGCGCATTGGCGACCACCTCATGCGCGCCCTCCTCCTCGATCGCCGCCGTCATCTTGGACGGAAAGTACCCGGGCGCGATGGCGTTGACGGCGATATGCTTGGGCGCCAGGAACTTGGCCATGATGCGGGTGAGATGATTCACCCCCGCCTTGGACGCCGCGTAGGAATAAGCCTCGAGATGCG
The DNA here is from genome assembly GCA_041424235.1 of Hyphomicrobiales bacterium. Classification (GTDB taxonomy): domain Bacteria; phylum Pseudomonadota; class Alphaproteobacteria; order Rhizobiales; family Xanthobacteraceae; genus Bradyrhizobium_A. The sequence goes on along the minus strand of JBGMOD010000003.1, from coordinate 5,882 downwards.
AGGTGCGGATGCCTTCGATCGAGCCGATGTTGATCACACGCGCATAGGACTCCGGCGACCCGGCCGCTTCCAGCAGATCGAGCAGGCGCTGGGTCAGGAAGAACACCGACTTCACGTTCAGATCCATCACCTTGTCCCAGCCGTTCTCGGGGAATTCGGCAAAGCTTGCCCCCCAGCTCGCACCGGCATTGTTGACGAGGATGTCGAGCCGCTTCTCCCGCTTGCGCAATTCATCGGCGAGGCGATCGATCTCCTCCATGCGCGACAGGTCGGCGGGAATGGCGATGCATTCACCGATCTTCGACAATTCACTCGCCAGCGCCTCGCAGGCATCGGCCTTGCGCGCGGTGATGTAGACCTTGGCGCCGTTTTCCACGTAGGCGCGCGCCATCATCTCGCCAAGGCCGCGGCTCCCGCCGGTCACCAGCGCCACCTTGCCGCGCACCGAGAACAGCTGTTCGATTTTCATGGGTCTCTCCTGGGATTTTGGCCTGGAAATTCTGACGGTGGTCAACCGATCGCGCCGTTGGCGCGCATTTGCGCAATCGCCGCCGCATCGAAGCCGGCCTCGCGCAACACCTCGTCGGTGTGCTGGCCGACCGACGGCGGCAGCCGTGGCTGGACCTTGTCGCTGCCGCGCAGCGCCACCGGCGTATTGATGGTCAGCGTGTCGCTGCCAGCGAAAGGAATCAGCACGTCGTTATCGAGCAGTTGCTGGTCGGTCGGGATATCGGCCGGCGTGGCCACCACATCGAACACGATGCCGCGTGCGGTCAGTTCCTTGCGCCAGTGAGCCCGATCGTGCTTGGCGAACTCGATATCCAGCAATGCGATCAGTTCGCGCGAGCGCGACAGCCGGTCCGCCTTTTTTGCGAAACGCGGATCCTCGATCAGGTCGGCCCGCTCAAGACACTGGGCGAACTCCGGCCACTGCTTCTCCTCATTGAGAATGGTCAGGATCAGCCACAGACCGTCGCGGCAGCAATAATAATTGGTCAGCGCGTTGAAGGCCTCCTCGCGCGGGGGGCGATCGGTGAAGGTGGCGCCGCACAGCGCCGCCTGCGCGGTATAGCCATTGGCCCACAGCCCGTTGCCGACCAGCGACGAGGTCACCTCTGTGCCCTTGCCCGTGGTCTGGCGCTGATACAGCGCCATCACGATGCCGGAATACAGCGCGAACGCCGAGGAGTGATCGCCCATGCCGTTGGCGGGGCGCACCGGCACGGCGGCCGACGATGCCCGCACCGTGTCCATCAGGCCCGAGCGCGCCCACCAGGCTGTCACGTCGAAACCGGGCTTGCTGGCTTCCGCGCCGTTCTCGCCATAACCGGAGAACGACGCATAGATCAGCCGATCGTTCAGCGGCGCCAGTGCCTCATAGGTGATGCCGAGCTTGCGGCGCACCGCGGCGGGATAGTTGGTGATGAAGATATCGACCTGCGACGCCAGCCGCTGGATCGCGGCCTTGCCGTCCGGCTTGGAGAGATCGATCGCGAGGCTGCGCTTGTTGCGCGAGCCGATCATCCAGGCGTAGTTCTGGTCGCTGCGCGGATGCCCCGGCAGCTTGGTGAGCTGGCGATAGGGATCCCCAGTGCCAGGCGGTTCAATCTTGATCACGTCGGCGCCGAAATCCGACAGAATGGTGGCGGCAGCCGGCGCCGCGATGAAGCTGCCACAATCCAGCACCTTCAGGCCGTCGAAGATATGTCCCATCGGAATCTCCCTGTGGCACGTTTTTGAATGCACACATCTCGCCCGGTCACTGCCGGAGAAGACGAAAGCATCCCGCTTACCGTCGTCATCACCGGGCTTGTCCCGGTGATCTCGCTTAGGGGCGCAGTGCGTCCCTTATCGAGGTTGCCGGGACAAGCCCGGCAACGACAAAGAATTTGATCGCATGTCTTGTCATGTGGTCTTCAAGGCCTTCAGCGCGCGGATGATGGCGATCTGCTTGTCGTCGCGTTCGTTTTCGAGCTGCCCCATCGGCACTGCGGCAAACGACGCATCCGCCTGGGCGATGATCTTCTGCTGCGCCTCCTGATCGAGCGACACCGGCGCCATGTTCTTCCAGGCGTTGTCGAGGCCGGCCCCGAACTGCTTGAAGAACGACTGGAAGCCGCCGGGGCCGCCGCCGAGATGGAATGACCGGAACGGGCCGTCCGCCGCCCATCGCAGCCCGATGGAGCTCGTGACCACATCGTCGAGTTCATCGACCGTGACGACGCCCTCGATGACCAGATAACAACACTCGCGGAAGATCGCGCGCTGCAGGCGATTGGCGACGAAGCCTGGCATCTCCTTGCGCAGCACCCGCGGCACCTTGCCGAGCGCGCTGTAGAACGCCACCGCATCATCGACCGCGTTCGGATCGGTCTTCTCGCCCGGCACCACCTCGACCAGCGGGATCAGATGCGGTGGATTGAACGGGTGCCCGACCAGCAGCCGCTGCGGATGCGCCATGTCGCGGGCCTGTTCGGTGGCGGTCTTGGCCGAACTGGACGACAGCAACAGCGTGTTCGCACCGACCACGCGACTGATGCGGGCCCACAGCTCCTGCTTGAACTCGATGCGTTCGGGGCCATTTTCCTGCACCAGCGGCACGCCCTCGACCGCCTTCTCCAGATCAGCCTCGAAACGCAGCTTCCGGGTCAGGTTGTCGGTCGGCAACCCCAGCGCCTCCAGGGTGCGCAGGCTGCCCTTGATGTAGTCGTGGACAATGCCCTCCACATCCGGGCGCGGATCGTTGACCACGACCTCCAGACCATGGGCGAGAAACAGCGCCGTCCAGGATGCGCCGATGACGCCGGCGCCGATCACCGCGGCCTTGGGGTAACGCTGCAACACACCGGCATTCGGAGCTGCTGTCATGACGGACTGCCTATTTCTTTGCTGATTGGGGTTCGCTGTCGGTCAGGTAGTCATAGATCACGGTGGCCGGAGACAGTGTCAGGTCGGTCAGGATGTGGGTCGCGGAAATGATTTCGCGCACCGGAAGATCCGCCAGCGGCGCCAGCACATGCTCGAACAGTTGCAGCCGTGCCGGCCCCCGCCATGCGCCCTTGACGGTGATGTTGGAGATTTCGGTGCGGACCAGTTCGCAGATCCGCGGGCGCTTTTCATAGCCCGGCAGGATCTTCAGCATGAAGGTCGGTACGCAGATTTCCGCACGGGCCTTCTCGAAGTCGAGCGGCTTGTGCTTGTAGCCCATGGTGGCGGACGCCACCCGCAATGAGCCATAATCCAGCGTGCCGACCAGGGTGTCAGAATCGACGAACAGCCTGGCTGAGCCGAGTTTCTTCGGAAACGCACTGAGCTCACGACCCGCGGCAATCGCCGGCAGATTGTCGAGATACATACCGATGATGTACTCGCCGATCTCCTCCTTGTGGCGCACGACGGCGGCCTGCCCGCATTCCACATAAGATCCGTAACCCGTGGTATCAGGCATGTTCATCACCTCGAAGCGAACCAATGGTTCGTCGATCTCCAGCGGTTCCGGCACCAGCTTGGCGAGCGCTTCACGATCGGTGCGATAGGTGATGTTGAGATATTCGCGGGACGTGAACCGATGCGGGCCGGGAACGAAAGCCGGAGCGCCGGTCGGTGTGGTGTATTGTTTGAGGACGTCTTCTTTTTTCATTGTGAGGCCCGGGTTCGAGGAAACAGGCTCAGGCGAGACAGACTTGCCGCGTACGGCAGGTAACGCATCGTGGGCGAAACGGGGCAAGCCTGGACAGGCGCCCCTTCCATCGCGGATCTATGTGCCCGCCAGCATCTTCTTTGAGACGGTGGTCAGAAGCAACGCCGCTGCGAGCAGCAGACCACACGCCATGATGTACAGGCTATGGGTGAACTCGCCGGTGACCGACTTGAAATAGGCCACCATGGACGGCGACACCGCACCCGCGGTAACGCCGATGGTGCTGATCATGGCGATGCCGGCGGCCGCGGCGGATTTGTTGAGCAGCGTTCCCGGAATGGTCCAGAAGATCGGCACGCAACTGGCGATGCCCGCGTGCCCGACCGCGAGGCATAGCACCGCCCCGACCGGATTGTGCATGAACAGCGTGGTGGCGGAGAGACCGAGCGCGCCGATGCATGCTGCGGCGGCGAAATGCCAGCGCCGCTCCATGGTTTTATCGGAATGGCGCCCGAGCAGGATCATGGCGACGATCGACACCACTGGCGGGATCGCCGAAGCGAAACCAATTTCGAGATAACCGAGGCCCATGCCCTTCAGGATGGTCGGTTGCCAGAAGGCCAGTGCGAACGAGCCGACCAGGCAGAGGAAGTAGATCACGCCCAGCACCCAGACCCGCCAGTCGCCGATGGCCTGACCGAAAGTGTGGTGGTGTCCGGCATCATGCGCCGCACCATCCTGTTGCAACGCGTGTGTGATGGCTTGCTTTTCCGACGACGACAGCCACTTGGCGTCTTCGGGGCGGTCATCGAGATAGAGATAACACACGATGCCCAGCGCAGCGCTGGGGATGCCCTCGACCAGGAACAGCCATTGCCAGCCGCGCAATCCGGCGGCGCCATCGAGATAGGCCAGCACCAGGCCGGCGAGCGGACCCGAGATCATCGGCCCGGTGACAAAGGCGGCAATGAACAAGGCTGTCACTTGCGCGCGCCGGTGTGACGGATACCACAGCGTAAAATAATACAGCACGCCCGGCACGAAGCCGGCCTCGAAGGCCCCGAGCACGAAGCGCAGGACATAGAACTGCGTCGCGGTGGACACGAACATCATGCAGGCGGAGGCCAGCCCCCACAGCAGCATGATCCGCAGCATGGTGGTGCGGGCCCCCCATCTCGCCAGCAGCATGTTGCTGGGCACTTCGGACAGTGCATAGCTGATGAAGAACACGCCCGCGCCGAAACCGAACACCGCATCGCTGAAGGCCAACTGGTCCTTCATCTGCAACTGGGCGAACCCGATGTTGGTCCGGTCCATGTAATTGAAGAGGTAACAGACAAACAGCAACGGCAGGATGCGCCAGGTGATCTTGCTGTAGAGATCGTCAGCGTCGCCGGCCCGGCCCGGATGGGTGGCGACGTCAGCCACGTCTGCGATTGAACTCATGGTCTTCCTCCCCCGCTTCCATGTCGGCGGCTGAGCTCGCGCGCCGTAAACTGCAAAGTGGCATCGACCTGTTCCGGGCGCCGCACGGGCACCCGGTCTCGTTCATCTGCGTGCGGTTACTTCCGTTCGATCGCCGCCCGCGCCTCGGCAACGCTTTCCTTCATGCGCTCCATGATGATGGCGGATGCGGCGGTGCCGGACTTCTGGATCAGTTCGGCAATGTCGCGCATGTTGGCGATCGCCGCTTCGAACACCCGCCGTGAGAGTTCGGCCTGCTTGGCGAGGATGTCCTGCGGATTGCCCTGCGGTTTGAAGTCGGCGATCAGCGCTTGCGTCTCGCGCATCACATTGGCGGCGATTTCCTGCTGCTTCGCGGCAATCGACCGGCCGCCTTCCGAAAGCGCGGCGGCCGACTTGCTGATGGCCTCGGTGTTCTTGCGATGCGCCGTGGTCAAGGCTTCGAAATCGATCTGCGGCAGCTTCATCTGCTTGCCCCAGTCGGTGAACATGTCGGTGATGGTCTTGTCCGGCCTGTCCGTCATCTCGTCCTCCCTCGTTGCATCGTCGTTATATTTTTGATTGCGTCATCATAGGGCGATCATTCCCGGTTAATCAAGCAACTGATCGATTAAAGATCCACTTGCCGACGGCCTCGTTCCCTCCCCCCTTGTGGGGGAGGGTTAGGGAGGGGGGTAACGGCAATCCGCAGCGCATCAGATTAAACGTCGTCGTTGCTTCACGACATCAGAATACTGGGTACCCCCTCCCCAGCCCTCCCCCACAAGGGGGGAGGGAG
>JBGMOD010000002.1:0-23721 GCA_041424235.1 Hyphomicrobiales bacterium | reverse complement strand
CAAGGTGATGATGGGCGCCGAGCGCAAGTCGCTCGTCATGACCGAGGAAGAGAAGCTGCTGACCGCCTATCACGAGGGCGGCCACGCCATCGTGGCGCTCAACGTCAAGGCGACCGATCCGGTGCACAAGGCCACCATCATTCCACGCGGACGTGCGCTCGGCATGGTGATGCAGCTGCCGGAGCGCGACAAGTTGTCGATGTCGCTGGAGCAGATGACGTCGCGGCTCGCCATCATGATGGGCGGGCGCGTGGCGGAAGAGCTGATCTTCGGCAAGGAGAAGGTCACCTCCGGTGCCTCGTCCGACATCGAGCAGGCCACCCGGCTGGCCCGCATGATGGTGACGCGCTGGGGCCTGTCCGAGACCCTGGGCACCGTGTCCTATGGCGAAAACCAGGACGAGGTGTTCCTCGGCATGTCGGTATCGCGGACGCAGAACGTTTCGGAAGCGACCGCGCAGAAGATCGACGTCGAAATCCGGCGGCTGGTCGAGGAAGGCTACAACGAAGCGACGCACATCCTGACCACCAAGCGCGATGCACTCGAGACGCTGGCCAAGGGACTGCTCGAATTCGAGACGCTGTCGGGCGATGAGATCACCGATCTGCTCAACGGCAAGAAGCCGAACCGCGAATCGGTGCTGGAGCCGACCGGACCGCGCACTTCCGCGGTGCCGCCGGCCGGCAAGCCGCGCCCGCGTCCGGAGCCCGATATCGGCACGGAGCCGCAGCCGCAGGCCTGAGGGCTCTCTCGCCTTGGCCGGGAGCTCCGGCAAACCCGTTGTGCAAAAGCTCGGCCTCAAGCCGGGCTTTCGCATTTTTGTGGAGGGCGCACCGGCTGCCTATCCGGCGCTGGTCGGCGAACTGCCCGAGGGCGTGACCCTGGCCGCGCAGCTTCGCGGGGCCATCGACATGATCCACGTGTTCGCAACCGAGGCGGACGTGCTGGCGCGGCGGCTGCCGGCCTATCGTGCGGCCATCAAGCCCGACGGCATGATCTGGATTTCGTGGCCGAAGCAGGCCGCTGGGGTCGAGACCGACCTGAGCGACACGGTGATCCGCAAACTGGTGCTGTCGCTCGGACTGGTCGATGTGAAAGTGTGCGCCATCGACGCGACGTGGTCAGGGCTGAAGGTCGTGATCCCGAAAGCCCAGCGTGGCTGATCCCATCGTCCTGAAACCGGTGGCCGGAGGGCCAGGCCTCGGTTCCGATGCGATCGGACCCGAGGCGGCTGGCATTTGCCTCATGCGAAACCCGGCGGCGGAGTGAAGCCGCCGAACTCCCGTTCGATCAGCTCCGCGAAGCGCAGCGGCGTGCGATCCTCGAGATAGGGCCCGACGATCTGCATGCCGTAGGGAAGCCCGTCCGGCGACCGCCCGATCGGCACCGCCGTTGACGGCAGTCCGGTCAGGGTCGCCATACCCGCCCAGACCACCTGGTCCTGATAGGGATAGGGCGTGCCATCGATCTCGAGCGTCCGGGTGCGCTGATCCGGCGAATGGTCGTGCAGGAAGGCCGGGGTCGGGGTGACGGGACACAGCACCACGTCGAATTCGCGGAACAGCCGTCGCCATTGTGCGGTGATGCCGATCCGCGCCCGGTCGGCCCTGACCCAGTCCGCATGGCTCGCAACGAACGCGCGACCGCTCACGGCGTCGAGCGTGTCGACGCCTGGCGGGATGCCGGCCACGGCCGCCTGGGTCGCCTTGTAGACATCGGGTGGCGCGTCGGCTCCGAATCCGGACAGCAGCAGCGTGACATAGGTCCTGGCCATCGCGGTGAGATTGGGCAGCAGCTCACTCTGCCGGGCAACCCTGGCGCCTGCCTTTTCGAGACCTTGCGCGATTCGATCGAGGCCCGCGCGGACGACGGCGGATGTCGGCAGCAGCGGATGATTGTCGACCAGGAGGACGCGGAAATCCCTGAGTTCGGTGGCACGCGCCGGCGGCAAGGCCAGCGTATAGGCCACGGCCTCTACTTCATCGGGGCCGGCGAGCAGATCGACCGCCATTGTCAGATCGGCGGCGCTGCGTGTCATCGGCCCGACCACCGCGAGGTCCGGCGGCGCGAAAACCGCGGGGACCTTCGGCGGCGTATGCCCGCGCCCTGGCAGCAGCGTGCGCGTCGGCTTGTGGGCGAACGTGCCGCAAAAATGCGACGGCACGCGCAGCGAGCCACCGATGTCGGAGCCGAGTGCGAGCGAGACGTAGCCGGCCGCGAGCGCGGCTGCCGAGCCGCCGGACGATCCGCCCGGCGTGCACTTGAGGTCCCATGGATTGTTGGTGGTGCCGTAGATGTCGTTGTAGGACTGCCAGTCGGCCAGCGTGCGCGGCACGTTGGTCTTGCCGATCACGACCGCGCCGGCGGTTTTCAGCCGTGTCACCAGAACCGCGTCCTGCTCGGGCTTCCAGTCCTTGCTCTCGGTGAAGCCCCAAGTGGTCGGCAGGCCGGCGACATTGAAGGATTCCTTGATCGCGACCGGGATGCCGAGCAGGGCTCCTTGATCGCCACGCGCCAGTGCCGCATCGGCATCCTTGGCGGCGGCGCGGGCGCGCTCGAAATCGCGCACCACGACGGCATTGATCTTGTCGTCGAATTTTTCGACGCGTGCGATGGTCAGTTCCAGCAGCTCGCTGGCCGACACTTTTTTCGCACGCAATGCGGCCGCCTGGTCGCGGACCGTCGCAAATTCCAAACCGTTCATGTGGTCTCCCGATGGTGTCGTCTTGCCTTGCTGGCCGGTCGCGGGACCGGTCATCCCGGCGACCGCGGCCGCCCCCGCCGCTGCGATGAGTTGGCGTCTGCTCGTCTCGATTGGCACATGCGCCTCCCGATGGCCGGGTCGTTGAAGCCGATGCAGCGCGGTGCGCTGTAGGGGTTGACCATATCACGGTGTGCGGCAGCTCGATTCGGATTTCCGCCCCGCAAGCGCCGGGGCGCGCGACGACATCGGGTGCTCTCGATCAATGCGAAAATGCAGGGCGGCCGGTCACGGCAGCCCGGTTGACTGAGCGGTTGTGCCGTTTCATTCACGGGCCGGACAATTCGATCTCATGCACCCTTCTCCCCATCTTCAACCGCATCATCAGCATCACGCCTACTGGTCGCGCGACGGCATCGTTCCCGGCATCTATGCGATTGCGCCGATGCTGCCGGGCACGCTTGCCTTCGGCCTGGCGTTCGGCGCGCTCTGCGCGCAGAAGCAATTCTCGCTCGCCGAGGTCGAGGTGATGATGGCCATCGTCTATGGCGGCCTGTCGCAGTTTGTGGCGATCCAGTCCTGGCCCGACACGCTCACGGTCTCGACCATTGCGACGCTGGCGCTGCTCACCACCACGGTGAACATCCGCTTTGCGCTGATGAGCGCCAGTCTGCGGCCGTGGTTCGGCACGCTGCCGGCCTGGCAGGCCTATCCCTCGATGCTGCTGGTCACCGACGGCGGCTGGCTGGCCGCGACGCGCTACCGCGACCACGGTGGCGCCAATGCCTGGTTCTTTGTCGGCGGCGGCATCGTTCTCTACCTGGTGTGGCTGGTGTCCTCGGTGCCGGGCTTTCTGCTGGCCGGACAATTGTCCGATCCCAAAAAATATGGCGTCGACCTGGTGATGCCGGCGTTCTACGCCGCGATGCTGGTGCCGGCCTGGAAGGGGCCGCGGCGCGCGATTCCCTGGGTAATCGCCGGCATCGTGGCGCTGGCCGTACATTGGCTCGTGCCCGGCTACTGGTTCATCATCTCGGGCGCGATCGCAGGCAGTGTGAGTGCGGGGCTGATGAGCGATGAGTGAGATACTGCGCTCCGACGTCATGATCGCGTTTCTGGTCATGATGGTGGTCACGGTGCTGTCGCGTGTCGGAGGCTATTGGCTGATGGGCTACATCACCATTACGCCGCGGGTCCGCCGCATGCTGGAGGCGTTGCCCGGATCGATCATCGTCGCCGCGGCGCTGCCGGTGGCCGTCAATGGCGGCGCGGTGGTGATGTTCGCCATTGCCGCCGCCATGGTCGTCACCATCATCCGGCGCAACGATTTCATCGCGGTGTTCACCGGAATGGCGGTGGCGGCGCTGGCGCGGGCGCTCGGCTTTAGTGGCTAGAATCTGCTGGCGTCAGGATTGAAAGAGTCGAGACTGAAAGAAGCGAGCCACCCGTCCGATCGCGTCCGCGGTTAAGGGGTCAGTATCAGAGAAGTCGAAGCCGTGCGCCTTGCCGGGATAGGTGACGAGTTTAGCTTCCACGCCGAGCGCTTTGCCCAACTTCACAAGTTCCTCGCCCTTCGCCAACGGCACGTTACGATCGGCGTCGCCGTGCAATTCGATGAGCGGAGGCAGATGTTTCACGTGCGGGACCACCGCGTCCGGCATTCCACCATACAGGACGGCGAGCGCGGCGACGCGCGCATCGTGAGCCGCCGTGTCGGCCGCGATATACCCACCCAGCGAAAAACCGAGCAGCCCAATGCGGCCGGAATGATCCGGACGCGCGAGAATCGTTGTCACGGCAGACGAGGTTCGTTTTGACCAGTCCTCGAACCGCGCAACATTGTAGGCGTGGTGACGTCCCGGCGTGCTCTCTTTGGAATTGAGTGCCCGATCATCGGCCGTCGTGAAATAACGAAGAAAATATGTGTCGATGCCTTCTGCCGTGAGCGCATCCGCGTAGCGCTCATAGGCACGGAGCCTGAATTCGATGCCGTGGCTGCCGTGCAGGACGAGCACGCCGGGGCGTTTGCCGGGATGAGTTGCAGCGTATCGGGTCATGACCATGCTGCCCTCGTCCGTGTCCACGTGCAATTCTTCGGACGTTGCGGCTTGCGCGGGACCGACGAGCGAAAGCGCGGCAAGACCTCCGAGAACAAATCTCCGATCGATCGTTTGCATCTTGGCTTCCACTCCTCATCGCCGCTGCCATCGCCTCATATCGCACTCTTCTGTCGATGGTGTTGCGGGGTGGCAGGCGGCGGACCCCGCATCGGGGTCCGTTTCCGCACTTATGTTGCAGTGCGAACCGACCATCTTGTCACCCGCTCTGAATTGGTGTTCAGTTTTAGAAGGGACAAGACACTCAATGGTTTATCGCCGAACTCATCAGGTCGTGCGCCGTCTCGCGGCGCGGCGGCATGCTATCCTCAATGCGGCCCGTGAAGCGGCCTCTGAAGGTGGGATGGCTGCGGTCCAGATCGCTCCGGTCGCGACCCGGGCCAATGTCGCGGCAGGGACGGTTTATCGCTATTTCCCGTCCAAAGCCGACCTGATTTCCGAGCTGATCGCCGATGTTTCGCATGATGAACTGACGGCGATCCGCCGCGCGGCCGATGCCGCTCCCGGTCCGTCGTCGGCCCTGGCGGCGGCGGTGACCACGATCGCCGTCCATGTGGTGTCGCATCGTAAGCTGGCCTGGGGCATCCTGGCCGAGCCGGTCGACGTCGATGTCACCGAATCACGCCTCGCCAGCCGGCGCGCCATCGCCGCCGAAATCAAACTGCGGATCGATGCCGCCGTCCGAGCCGGGCACCTGCCGGCCCAGGACACCGAACTGGCCGCCACCTCCCTGCTCGGCGCCCTGCATGAAGCCCTGGTCGGCCCGCTCGCGCCGACCGATCTCGACGACCGGACCCGGCTGCGCGACGTGGTGCAGACCGTGACGCTGCTTGCGTTGCGCGCCGTCGGTGTGATGGACGCCCGGGCGCGCGGACTGGTGGTCCAGGCGGTGTTGCCGGCCCAGGCCACCCTGCCGACAAAGCCGACGGTGCTCGCCGGCTGAGATCGCACGGGCCTGCGCTGCAGGGATCGTCAACGGCATCCTCGGTTGCCGAGTGACCATGATGCGGCCCCGCCGGCGAGAGGGAAACGCCTCCATGACGGACACGCTCGATCCCCTGGTGCTGGATCTGCTGGAATGGATTGACCACGCGCCGCGCAGCTACACCGAGGTGATGGAGGCCTGGCGAACCTCATGTCCGCGGCTGACGGTGTGGGAAGATGCGGTCGATCGCGGCTTTGTCGGCCGCAAGCTGTCGCGGGGACAGGGCGCGCAGGTCGAACTGACGCCGGCGGGCCGGGTTTTCCTGTCGCGGAACGGACGCCGCGTGGCGGCGACGATAATGGACTCCGCGGCCGGATCGGACGCACACCGACAGGCCTGAGCCTGCCGGCGATCCATTGGGCCAAGAATTGGGCCAAGACCGGTGTGCCGAACGCCTATTTCTTCTTTCCGTCGGCGTCGAACTGGGCGAGATACGACCAGAGATCGTTCACTTCCTTCTCGTTCTTGATGCCGGCGAAGGCCATCTTGGTGCCGGGAACCTTGGCCTTCGGATCCTTGATGTACTCCTTGAAGGTCGCCTCATCCCAGGTGAGGCCGGATTTCTTGTTGGCATCCGAGTAGGAATAGCCTTCGGCCGAGCCGGACTTGCGGCCGTTCAGCCCGTTCAACTCCGGTCCGACCTTGTTTTTCGCGCCTTCACCGATGGCATGGCATGGAGCGCACTTCCTGAACGATGCTTCGCCCGCGGCGACGTCCTGGGCCTTCGCGATCCCGCCGGATGCGGCCAGGGTGACGGCCAGGATCGACGCGGATAGAACCTGAGCTTTCATTCCAGATTTCACTTCAGTCTCCCGAGAAATTTTTCGTTGCGACGGGAGTCTGCCATCTCCGCGCCGCTTCGCACAAGCGCGGTGCGCCCAACGTGGCGCGGTGCTCTATCCAAAACGCAGCAGACGTGCTTGATTCCACATCAACTTCTGGCGAGAACAAGCGGCGAAAAAAGCCGCGCGGAGAGTTCCCATGTCGATCATGATGCCCGAGCCCGACCAGGGCGTGCTGGGCCGGCGCGCCACCATCGTGGCGGACCTGCGCAAGATCGTCCCCGGCGAAGGCGTGATCGACAGCGCTGCCGAGATGCTGCCTTACGAATCCGATGGGGTGACGGCCTATCGGCAGACGCCGATGGTGGTGGTGTTGCCCGATACGACCGAGCAGGTCTCCCGGGTGCTGCGCTATTGCCAGGACAACGGCATCAAGGTGGTGCCGCGCGGCTCCGGCACCTCGCTGTCCGGGGGCGCCCTGCCGCTCGCGGACGGCGTGCTGCTCGGGCTCGGCAAGTTCAAGCGCATCCGCGAGATCGATTTCGACAACCGTGCCGTGGTCACCGAGCCCGGGGTGACCAATCTGGCGATCAGCCAGGCCGTCGCGCACGCCGGATTTTATTACGCGCCCGATCCATCCTCGCAGATCGCCTGCAGCATCGGCGGCAATGTCGCGGAGAATTCCGGCGGCGTGCACTGCCTGAAATACGGCATGACCACCAACAATATCCTCGGCTGCGAGATCGTGCTGATGAGCGGGGAGATCCTGCGGATTGGCGGCAAGGCGGCGGAGACCTCCGGCTATGATCTGATGGGTATCATCACCGGCTCGGAGGGGTTGCTCGGGGTCATCACCGAGATCACGGTGCGGATCCTGCAGAAGCCGGAAACGGCGCGGGCGCTGATGGTCGGTTTCCACAGCGTGGAGGAGGCCGGCGAGTGCGTGGCGCGGATCATCGGCGCCGGGATCATTCCCGGGGGCATGGAGATGATGGACAAGCCGGCGATCCACGCCGCGGAAGCCTTCGTCCATGCCGGCTATCCCCTCGATGTCGAGGCGCTGCTGATCATCGAGCTCGACGGTCCGGGGGTGGAGGTGGATGAACTGATCCTGCGGGTGGAGGCGATCGCCAAAGGTTGCGGCCAGGCGACCTGCCAGATCTCGACCTCGGAGCAGGAGCGGCTGTTGTTCTGGGCTGGCCGCAAGGCGGCGTTTCCGGCGGTCGGACGGATCTCGCCGGACTATCTCTGCATGGACGGCACCATTCCACGCGGCAAGCTGCCGGAGGTGCTGACGCGGATTCGCGGGTTCTCGGAAAAATACGGGCTCGGCGTCGCCAATGTGTTCCATGCCGGCGACGGCAACCTGCACCCGCTGATCCTCTACGACGCCAACAAGCCTGGTGAAATGGACAAGGCGGAAGCCTTCGGTGCCGACATCCTGCGCGCCTGCGTCGAGCTTGGCGGCGTGCTGACCGGCGAGCACGGCGTCGGGGTCGAGAAGCGCGACCTGATGCCGGACATGTTCAGCGAGATCGATCTGGCGCAGCAGCAGCGGCTGAAATGCGCCTTCGATGCGCAGGGGCTGCTCAATCCAGGCAAGGTCTTCCCGACCCTGCATCGCTGCGCGGAACTCGGCCGCGTGCATGTCCATGGCGGCAAGCTCGCGTTTCCCGATCTGCCCCGGTTCTGAGAGCGGATAGCCCAGTGGATACTCTCAAGGTACGCGACGCAGGGGATGTCGAGCAGGCCGTGCGTGCGGCGCTGGACGCCGAGCAGCCGCTCGAGATCGTCGGTCATGGCACCAAGCGGGCCATCGGCCTGCCGATGGCCACCAACGCTGTGCTCGATCTGTCGGCGCTCAACGCCGTGACCGGTTACGAGCCCAGCGAGCTGATTCTGACGGTCGAGGCCGGCGCGCCGGTCGCCGACGTGCTGTCGCTGATCGATTCAAAAAACCAGGAATTCGCCTTCGAGCCGATGAACACTGCGGCGCTGCTGGGAACCGCCGCGGGGGCCGGCACGATCGGCGGCATGATCGCGGCCGGGCTGGCCGGGCCGCGCCGGATCAAGGCCGGCGGAGCGCGGGACCACCTGCTCGGCGCCACCGCGGTGTCCGGCTTCGGGGATACTTTCAAGGCCGGCGGTAAGGTGGTGAAGAACGTCACCGGCTACGATCTCTGCAAGCTGATCGCGGGCTCCTGGGGCACGCTTGCGGTCATGACCGAGGTGACCATCAAGGTCATGCCCAAGGCGGAAAGCGAGACCACGCTGGTGCTGCGCGGGCTCGATGACGCGGCTGCCAACCGTGCCATGACCGCGGCTCTGGGATCGCCGTTCGACGTCTCGGGGGCCGCTCATGTTCCCAGGTCGGTGTTGCGCGGCAGCGGGCACGATCTTGCCGCGCTCGATTCCGCCCAGCAGGGCGTCACGCTGCTGCGGCTGGAGGGCATCAAGGCGTCGGTCGCCCATCGGGCCCGCTCGTTGGCGGACGCGCTCGCGACCTTCGGCAAGGCCGACAGCGTCGACGATGCATCGTCCGCGCCGCTCTGGGCCGCGATCCGGGACGTGGTGTCGTTCGCCGCCGCCGGCCCCCTCGGGGCCTGGCCGGTGTGGCGAATCGTTTGCCCTCCCGCCGCGGGAGGCGCGTTCGGGCAAGCGCTGGCGCGCGAGACGGGTGGGGACGTGGTCTATGACTGGGGGGGCGGATTGATCTGGGCGGCGCTGCCGCCGGCCGCCGATGCCCATGCCGGCCCGTTGCGCCAGCGGCTGGCACCGATCGGCGGCCACGCCAACCTGGTGCGTGCCGACGAGGTGGTGCGTCACGCGGTGGAGGTGTTCCATCCGCAGGAGGCCGGCGTCGCGGCGCTGAGCCGTCGCGTCAAACAGAGCTTCGATCCCAAGACCATTTTCAATCGCCATCGGATGACCAGGGACACCGGCGCATGAGAACTGAATTTTCGCCGGCCCAGCTCGCCGACCCGGATATCGCGGAGGCCGATAAAATTTTGCGGGCCTGCGTGCATTGCGGGTTCTGCACCGCCACCTGCCCCACCTACGTGCTGCTCGGCGACGAGCTCGATAGCCCGCGTGGTCGCATCTACCTGATCAAGGAGATGCTGGAGAAGAACCAGCGCCCGACCCAGGAGGTGGTGAAGCACATCGATCGCTGCCTCTCGTGCCTGGCCTGCATGACCACCTGTCCGTCCGGGGTGAACTACATGCACCTCGTCGATCAGGCCCGGGTCAAGGTGGAGCAGGAGTATGCGCGGCCGCTGAGCGAGCGGCTGCTGCGCGCCGTGCTCGCGTTCGTGTTGCCGCGGCCCGGCATCTTTCGTGTCGGCATGGTGCTGGCGCGGCTGGGCAAGCCGTTCGCCACGCTCTTGCCAACTGTCCAAACCGATTCCGCGGCGCCGAATTTCATCAGTCGTATCAAGGCGATGCTGGCTTTGGCGCCATCGCGGCTGCCGTCGCCGGGCCCGCTCGGCGGCACGGTGTTTCCGGCGGAAGGCGAGAAGCGGGGCCGCGTCGCCTTGCTGCAGGGATGTGCCCAGCAGGTGCTGTCACCGGGCATCAACGCATCGGCCATCCGCATGCTGACCCGCTGGGGCATCGAGGTCGTGCTGGTCGCGGATGAGCAATGCTGCGGTTCGTTGACGCATCATATGGGGCGCGACGACGATGCGTTGCGGCGGGCGCGGCACAACATCGACGTCTGGATCGCGGAGACGGAACGTTCCGGTCTCGATGCGGTTCTCGTCACCACGTCGGGTTGCGGCACCACCATCAAGGACTATGGCTACATGCTGCGCGAGGACAAAGCCTATGCCGAGAAGGCCGCGCGCGTATCGAAGCTCGCCAAGGATATCACCGAATACATCGCGGCCCTCGATGTCGCGTGGCCGCAGCAGCAGAAAGATCTCGTCGTCGCCTATCACTCAGCATGTTCGTTGCAGCACGGACAGAAAATCACGCAGCTTCCAAAAGAATTGCTTTCCAAGAGCGGATTCGTGGTGAAAGATGTGGCTGAGAGTCATCTGTGTTGCGGCTCGGCAGGAACGTACAACATTCTGCAGCCCGGCATTGCCAAGAGATTGCGCGAACGCAAGGTCGCCAACATCGCAGCAGTGAAGCCGGACGTGATCGCCGCAGGCAATATCGGATGCATGGTGCAGATTGCCGGGGGCACGTCGGTTCCAGTGGTGCACACCATCGAACTGCTCGACTGGGCGACAGGCGGTCCTCGCCCGAACCTCAATTGATCAGCCCCATCGATCGGTGCGCGTGAGCGGGATCGGACGGCGGTGACGGGGCAAGAGTTCGGTGTTTGGTCAGGTCGATTCATTGCCATGAGCGGTTCATTGATATGAGGCGATTGGGCGTGAGGCGATAGGGCGCAAAGCGGCAGGCACCGGCCGGTGGTGTTGCGTTCTGATTCTGAAATTCTGTTTTTGACGGCGGCAACAGGAGGACCACAATGGCGAAGGCGAAGAAGAAAAAGGCGAAGAAGGCGAAGAAACTCGTGAAGAAGGCAGCCAAGAAGGCTGCAAAGAAGACCGCGAAGAAGTCGGCCAAGAAGGCTTCGAAGAAAGCTGCCAAGAAGACGGCAAAGAAGGCCGCAAAGAAATCAGTGAAGAAGAGCGCCAAAAAAGCCGCGCCAAAGAAAGCTGCCGCGCCGAAGAAGGCCGCCAAGAAGGCGCCCGCCAAGCGCGCTCCCAAGCCGGCTGCGCCGGCACCCGCTCCGGCCCCGGAGCCGGAAGTTGCCCTGACGCCGGTTCAGTCGGGCGGATGGGGGACCCCGGCCGGCGACCACGGCGCCGACGGCGGCGAGCACAGTTAAGTCCGACAACGGCAGGCGCAGTCGCCCGCATGCTTTGCGGGGCCACGCCTCGCCCAGGCAGGACGATGCATTCAAGGGCCGCAGCTCCCAAGCTGCGGCCCTTTGAGTTTCCGGGCTGAATTTCTGGACCAAGGCCGCCCGTGACTTCTGCCGCAATGCGAAAGACATCCAGCGGGGCGAATCGCTGGAGGGGGACGGGCGGTCCGCCGGTCGCTTGCCTTCGCGACTCCGAGCGTCCGAAGCGGTGGAGCTTCCGCGACAGATATGTTGTGTGGAAGCAACACTCCACAACAACCCTGCGTGGAAAGCTTCAAACGCCTAAAAAGGCGGCAAATGCACGCCTTTTTTGCTTCACGATTCCGCCAGATTTCCGCGAAGGTGACGACGGAAACATTTTCCAGCAGTCGCTTAGTTCCTTGCCCTTCGTGGCGCTCGGCAATGAGGCTGAAGTATCAACGATGATGGGGATCGTCATGAAGAAATTGGGTTTGTCAGTCGCGTTGCTCGCGCTGGGTGTCGGAGCAGCTTCCGCGGCTGATCTTCCGGCCAAGGTTTATACCAAGGCGCCGGCTCCGGTCGTTGTTTCGCCGTGGGATATCGCGTTTGGCGCCGCCGTGATGAGCGACTACGTGTTCCGCGGTGTGACGCAGTCGAACCACAAGCCGTCGGTGACGGCCTATTTCGAGCCGCGCTACAACATCAATCCGAACCTGCAGCTTTACGCCGGTACGTCGTTCGAGAGCATCTCGTTCGCCAACCGCGCCGCCGCTGAAGTCGACGTCTATGGCGGTATCCGCCCGACCTTCGGCGCTGCCGCGTTCGACTTCGGTGTCTGGGGCTATCTGTATCCGGGTGGACAGTGCATCGACAACGGCTCTGGCGTCTGCCCGCCCGGCGCGGCCGTCCTGCCGAATGGCAACGTCATGAAGAAGGACGTCAGCTTCTACGAGGCCTATGCGAAGGTCACCTACACCTTCAACGACTACTTCGCGATGGGCGGCAACGTTTACTACTCGCCGAACTTCCTGAATTCGGGCGCTGACGGCACCTACGCCTCGGTCACCGCCAAGGCGACTGCGCCGGGCACATGGTTCGGCACCAGCGGCGTCGGCGCCTACCTGTCGGGCGAATTCGGCCGCCAGTGGCTGGGAACGTCTGACTCGTTCTATTCTCTGACCGCTCCGTTCGGCCCCGGCATCAAGTATGCTGACTACAACACCTGGAACGTCGGCATCGGCTTCACCTACAAGGTGTTCACGCTGGACCTGCGTTATTCCGACACCGACCTGAGCAAGGGCAATTGCAACGCCTTCACCAGCGCGTTCAACGCCAGCGGCACGAGCAACGTGACCGGGATCAATCCGGGCGGTGCGGGCACCAACTGGTGCGGCTCGACCTTCATCGCGAAGTTCGGCGCCGACCTGACGGCGATGACCAACCTGAAGTAAGTCGTCTTCCTCCAGAGACCTGAATCGGGCGGCAGAGCGATCTGCCGCCCTTTTGTTTTGCGTCCCACGCAGATCGCCGCTAAGACACCTAAGCTCCTCGGAAAGACTTTTCCGATCAGGGGTTTGGAGCGAATCTGAGCTGTTGATCCATTCCACTGGCCGGGCTGCTCCGGCCTGCCGATTGCAAGACTTCCTGCGACAAGACTGCTTGCCATGAGATTCAGCCGCTATGCCGCCCATTGGGGAGTACGCTCCAGGATCGCGCTGAAGCGCTGGATGCGGCGGACCCTGTTTCTGTTCGGTGGCATCACCGTCGGTCTCGCGGCGATCCTGATGGCCTTTCTCGCCGACACGGCCCAGGGCCTGTTCGGCCGTGTGCTCGGCGTCTCGCCCTATCTGGCGCTGCTGGTCACGCCATTGGGGTTCGGATTCGCGCTGTGGCTTGCCGTCAACGTCTTCCCCAATTCGCAGGGCAGCGGCATCCCGCAGGTGATCGCGGCGCTGCGGTTGCCGGACCAGGGGGCGCGCGCACCGCTGGTGTCGCTGCGCGTGGCGCTGGGCAAGATCATCGTGATGACGGTTGGCCTGCTGTGCGGGGCGTCGACCGGCCGTGAGGGGCCGACGGTGCAGGTCGGCGGCTCGATCATGTTCACGATCGGCCAGTGGGCGCCGTTCCGCCAGCCTGGCTTCCTGCTCGCGGGCGCGGCGGCCGGCGTCGCCGCGGCCTTCAACACGCCGCTGGCGGGCATCGTGTTCGGGATCGAGGAGATGAGCCGTTCGTTCGAGATGCGGACCAGCGGCCTGATCATCGGCGCGGTGATTGCCGCCGGCCTCACGTCGCTCGCGATCGTCGGCGACTACAACTATTTCGGCTCGACCGCGGCGGTGCTGCCGTTCGGCCGTGCCTGGCTGGTGGTGCCGGTCTGCGCGGTCATGTGCGGTCTCGCCGGCGGCCTGTTCAGCCGGATCCTAATCCTGTTCGCCAGGGGGCTTCCAGGCCGGGTCGGGACCCTGATCAAGCAGCACCCGGTCGCGTTCGCCATGGTGTGCGGATTGGGCGTCGCGCTTTGCGGCCTGGTCAGCGGCGATCATGTCTACGGCACCGGTTACGAGCAGGCGCGGGCGATCATCCACTCCACCAGTTCGGTCGATCACGCCTTCGGGCCCTGGAAATTCGCCGCCACGCTGCTGTCGGCGATCAGCGGGATTCCCGGCGGCATCTTCGCGCCATCGCTTGCGATCGGCGCCGGCCTTGCGTCGGACTTGAGCCTCGTCTTCACCCATGCGCCGATCGGCGCGCTGGTGCTGATCGGCATGGTCTCGTACCTGACCGGGGTGGTGCAGGCGCCGATCACCTCGTTCGTCATCACCTCGGAGATGACCAACGACCACGCCATGGTGATTCCGCTGATGGCCGCGGCGCTGATCGCCAACGCCGCTTCGAAAATGGTGGTGCCCGAAGGGCTGTATCACGCGCTGGCGAAATCATTCCTCAGGAGTCACGACGATCGAGCCACGCGCGAGACGTCGATCCCCGGCCTGACGCTATAGACGTCACGCCTTCGCCTGCTCCGCGGCATCCTCCAGCCTGAACTGGTCGGCGCTCCTGACCAGGCTGATCTTGTGCCGGTGAAAGGCGTCGAGGGTTGAGCGATGGCCGATGGAGACGATGGTCGCGGCCGGGAGGCTGGTTTGCAACAGCCGGTAGAGCGCAGCCTCCGACGGTTCGTCGAGCGAGGCGGTGGCCTCGTCGAGGAAAAGATAGTCGGGCACCGCGAGCAGGGCGCGGGCCACGCCGAGCCGTTGCTGTTCGCCGAGCGACAGCATCCTGTTCCAGTGCGCCTCCTCGTCGAGCCGGGCGGCCAGCGCGGGCAGTCCCACCTCGGCCAGGACCTGCTGCAGGCGTTGCGGGGTAAAGGCATCGCTGGCGGACGGATAGGCGATCGCTGCGTGCAGCGAGCCGACGGGGAAGTAAGGCCGCTGCGGCAGCATCATCAGCTTGGCGTGGGCGGGAATCGAAATGCGGCCGTTGCCGAACGGCCAGATTCCGGCGATGGCGCGGAACAAGGTGGATTTTCCCGAGCCGGACGGGCCACTCAGCAGCACACGGTCGCCGCCGTGAACCCGAAAGCGGTCGGCCGCCACCAGCGGCTGGCCGTTCGGCAGGCGGACCAGCAAATCATCGAGCGCGATGTCGGTTGTCGCATCGCCCGCCACCGTCTGGATGGCGTCGCCGGCCGAGACCAGCGTGCGGCTGTTGGCGATCGAGGTTTCAAAGCCGTCCAACCGCGAGACCACCGCGCTCCATTCGGCGAGCTGCCGATAGGCGCTGACGATGAACGACAGCGCGCCCTGCACGCTGCCGAACGCCTCGGCGGCCTGGATCATGCCGCCGAGCTGAACCTTGTTGGCGAAGTAGGCGGGGGCCACCAGCACGAACGGAAAGATCACGGCGGCCTGCGAGAAGCTTGAGGTGAACGCGGTGATCTTCTTGGTGCGGCTCATGATGCCGAGCCAGTTGTCGACCACGGCGCCGAACCGCCGGAGCAGCCGCTCGCGTTCCGCGGGCTCGCCCTTGAGCAGCGCGATCTGTTCGGAGTTCTCGCGCACGCGCACGAGGTTGAAGCGGAAGTCCGCTTCGTACTGTTGCTGACGGAAGTTCAGCCCGACCAGCGGCCAGCCGATGGCGTGGGTCAGCCAGGTTCCGAGGATCGAGTAGATCAGCGCGCCCCAGACCAGATAGCCGGGAATCGGGATTTCGCGACCGAACACATGCAGCGGCGCCTCCGCCGACAGGCCCCAGAGAATGATGACAAAGGAGACCAGCGTGACGACCGCGTTGAGCAGGCCGAGACCAATCGTCAGTGTGAGATCGACGAACGATTTCACGTCATCGGTGATGCGCTGGTCGGGGTTGTCGGCGGCATCGCCCTGCAGCTGCATCCGGTAATGGTTGGCGTCGCTCACCCATTCGCCGAGATAATGCTCGGTCATCCATTTGCGCCAGCGGATCTGCAGCCACTGATTGAGATAGAGCTGATACACCGCGATCACGACAAAGATGGTGACCACCACGGTGAAGTAGATCAGCTCATGGACGAAGTTGTCCCAGTTGTGCTCCTGCAGCGCGTTGTAGAAGCGATTGCGCCATTGATTGAGCAGGACGCTGATCAGCACGGTCCCGAGTTCGATGAGGATCACCGCCGCGAGCAGGCCCCGTCCGGCCCACTTGTCCTCGGAGCGAAAGTAAGGCCCCGCGATCCGCCACACGGTCGCGAGCATCGAGCCGATCCTATTCACAGATTGATATCTCCTGGAGGTGAGCTGCAACGATCTGAAATAACAGCGGAATCGCAGGACTTGCGACTAAAGTCGCATGTCTCGTGGTATACATCACCTTGTCCAAACCTTCATCAAGACCCTAGCATGCGACCGACGGCTGGGGAGCGAGACATCGACATCAAGAGGGCTCCGCGATTGCGCTGACCTGACGGTCGGCCGGGCGCCCACCTGCAAGGATTTCCGTAATCCCCAAATCGTTTCGGCCAGCCACGCCGGCCAGGCGAGTCAAAAATGCGTGGGGAGGACATTCGATGTGGAATCAAATCTACAATCCGCTCAACAACACGGTGCTGTCGACCATCGCCGCCGCCATTCCCGTGGTCACGCTGCTCGTCCTGATCGCGACCAACAAGGTCAAGGCGCACATTGCGGCGATCATCGCGCTGATCGTCGCCAATCTGGTGGCGATCCTGATTTTCTCCATGCCCGCCAGCCTGTCGATCCGTGCCACCATTCTCGGCGCCGTCTCCGGCTTCTTCCCGATCGGCTGGATCGTCCTCAACGTTATCTTCATGTACCAGCTCACGCTCTCCACCGGCCGGTTTGAACTGCTCAAGCGTGCGGTCGGCGGTGTCACGGCAGACCGGCGGTTGCAGCTGCTGCTGATCGCGTTTTCGTTCGGCGCGTTTTTCGAAGGCGCATCGGGTTTCGGCACGCCGGTGGCGATCACCGGTGCGATTCTGATCGGCCTCGGCTTCTCGCCGCTCGCAGCCTCCGGCCTGTCGCTGATCGCCAACACCGCGCCGGTCGCCTACGGCGCGCTCGGCACCCCGATCCAGGGGCTGGCGTCGGTGACCGGTCTCGATCCCTACATTCTCGGCGCGATGGTCGGACGGCAGTTGCCGGTCTTCTCGCTGATCGTGCCGTTCTGGGTGGTGTGGGCGTTCGCCGGCTGGAAAGGCATGAAGGAGGTCTGGCCGGCGATTCTGGTCACCGGCGTCTCGTTCGCGGTTCCGCAATTCGTGATCTCGAACTACATCAATCCCTGGATCGTCGACATCGGCGCCTCGCTGATCTCGATGGGCTGCCTGATCGGCTTCCTCAAGATCTGGCAACCCAGGACGTTGTGGCTGTCGCCGGCCCTGCGCACGCGGGACGACTCCGCCACATCCGCGCCGCCGGCCAAGACAATGGACACAACGCCGCTGACCCAGGCCGAACTCTGGTCGTCGCTGCTGCCCTGGATCATTCTCTGCGCCATCCTGCTGATCTGGGGCACCGGCTGGTTCAAGAATGCGGTGAACCCGATCTTCAGCTGGAACTATGATGTTCCGGGTCTCGACAAGGAAATCCTGAAGGTCGCGCCCGTCGTTCCCAAGCCGACGCCGGAGCGCGCGCAGTTCCTGTTCCAGTACCTCTCGTTCACCGGGTCCGGCATGCTGATCGCCGCGATCATCTCCGGCTTCATCATGGGACTGTCGCCGGGCAAGATGGTCGGCATCTACGGCCGCACCCTCAAACTGTGCGCCTATTCGCTGATCACGATCTCGGCGATGCTGGCGATCGGCACTCTGACGCGGCTGTCGGGACTCGACGCCACGCTCGGTCTCGCCTTCGCCGCCACCGGCGTGCTGTATCCGTTCTTCGGCACGCTGCTGGGCTGGTTGGGCGTCGCACTGACCGGGTCGGATACGTCGTCGAACATCCTGTTCGGCAACCTGCAGAAGATCACCTCGGAGCAACTGGGGCTGTCGCCGATCCTGATGGGCGCGGCGAACTCGTCGGGCGGCGTGATGGGCAAGATGATCGACGCGCAGTCGATTGTCGTGGCCTCGACGGCCACCCAATGGGTTGGCCACGAGGGCACCATCCTGCGTTTCGTGTTCTGGCATTCGATCGCGCTGGCCTGCCTGGTCGGCATTTTCGTCATGCTGCAGGCCTACATCTATCCGTTCACGGCGATGGTGCTGAAATAGTCCCTTGTCGAGATCTCACCATGATCCCCGCGGCGGGTGCCGCGGGGATTTCCTTGTGCGGGAACCGATGATCCTGCATGAGCGATGTCGCCAAAACGACGCAGTTCTTTGGCTAAAGCAAATCGTTGATCAGAACCAGCCGCGCGCCGACGCGGATGCAAAACCGGTGAGATGCTTGGAATGACTTTTTCAAAACGATCTTTTTCAGCGCGATCTTTGTCCACTGTTGCAGCATTTGCATTGACCCCGGTCATCGTTGCCGCCAATGCGCAGGCCGCCCGCGCCGAGGAGTTTCCGTTCGGAATGGAAATGACACTCGACAGCCGCCCGCTGCCCGGTTCGAAACGGATTCCATCCCTGGAAATCGGTGATCGTGGCGAGACCCGCATCGAGCTGTGGTGCAAGGGCGGCCGCGGCCAATTCTCCGTGGCCGGCGAGACCATCATCTTCATGCCGGGTGCAATGGAAGAGCGCGCGTGCCCGCCCGACAAGGCACAACTGGACGATGCGCTTTTGGCGACATTGAGCGAGGCGACCAACTGGAAACGTCAGGGCGACGCGATCTCGTTCATTGGCGCCAAGACGTTGCGCTTCCTCCTCAATACCAATTGAGCGTCGACTTCGCTGATCGACTGCGGTGGCCGACTAGGCTGATGCCGGGAAGTACCGACTTTGGTCGGCGAGGGAGGGCTTTCGTTCGAGCCGGACGACTCTCGTTTTGCTGGTGACTTAAACTCACCGGCGCGGAGGCGTTTTTATCGTTTTTCAGCCGGATGAGAAGCGACTAATCCGGGCATCCATTCGAGCTTTCGAAGAGAGATGCGATCATGACGACGATGAAGTCCGCTGGTTTCAGCTTGTCCAGAACGTGGCTGATGGTCCTGCCGCTGGTGGCCGCGATCCCGGCCGCAACGCCGGGGGTGACGGCGGAAGCGCCCGGCCTTTCACTACAAGGCACTTCACTACAAGGCACCTGGGTCATGACCTCGGCCTATGAGATCCTTGCCGACGGCACGCGCACCACCACCTATGGCGAACATCCCAGCGGTCTGCTGATGATCGACAAGGACGGGCGTTATTCATTGCAGATTTTTCGACCCGGACGACCCAAGTTCGCGTCTGGTGACAAGACGCGCGGCACGCCTCAGGAATATCGCGATGCCGTTCTGGGATCGAGCACCCATACCGGGCACGTCGTCATCGATCCGGTGAAGGACAAGCTGGTCTTCAAGATCGATGCCGCGTCCTATCCCAATTGGGAGGGCGCGCAGCAGGTGCGCGATTACACCTTCAAGGACGGCATCCTGACTTATTCGGTGCCCGCGAGTGCGTCGGGCAACGGCACCGTGGCCTATTCGATCTGGCAGCACGTCACGCCATGAATGCTGAACGCGGAACGTGGCCGCGACGTCCGTCGTTCAGCTTTCGCCCAGGATGATATCCGCACAGTTTGCGGCACCCTCGATGACGCCGGTGTAGCCGCCGGCATTGGCGTAGGCTGAGGACAAATAGAGGCCCGCGAGCGGCGTGCGCGGCGAACCTGCCGATGCGCCCGGCGCCGGTGCGAAACCGTAGACCGCGCCGCCATCGGCGCCAAGATACTGCCGCACTGACTGAGCGGTGTTGAACGAGGTCGCGGTGACCGCGCCCGCGAGACCGGGAAAATGGCCATCCAAATAGCCGATGATGGCGTCCTGCCAGCGGGTGCGTTTGGCGCGGTAGGCGTCGTTGTCGCCGGCATCCCAGTTCGACAGCCGGTCCGGGCCGATGATCGAGAGCACGTGGGGCGGCGCGGGGACACCGGAGTCGATCGCCGCATAATCCACGATCGCCAGCGGCGGGATGTGGCCCGCGGGCTCATCGGCCAGCAGCGATGCGGCCGTCGCGTAGTCCGCCAGACGCGTCATCCACGGCGGCAGCAACTGCGTGGAATAGCTGGTGACGCCGAATGCGCGCGGCGGTTGCGACAGTCCCAGTGTCAGCGCGAACAGCGAGATCGACAGCGCCTGGCCGGCATAGTGCCTGCGCAACAGCGCGCCGTCGCCGGCCGGCAGCAGGGCTGCGGTCATTTCCGGAGCGGCGTTGCTGACGACGCGCGCCGCGGCGACCATCTGGGGGCCGCTGCCGTCCTTTGCGGTGTGGGTAACGAGATATCCGCCATTCGCCTCAGAGGCGAGGGCGGAGACGCTTCGGCGCAGCAACACCTCGCCGCCTGCGGTCCGCACCGCGCGCGCCAGCGCACTCGACAATCGCTGCGAGCCGCCATTGACGAAGCAGGCTCCGTTGCGCAGATACAGGCCCTGCGCCTGCGCGAAAAATGCCCACGACAGCGTCGCCGGATCGTCGTGGTAGTAGCAGAGGTTGGCCGCCAGCGCGCATTTCACTGCCTCGTTGGCCCCGAACACCCGATCGAATTTCTGCTGCAAGGTTTCAGTGCCGTGCGCGGCGTGACCACGCGCGGCAATTGGCGCGGCGCTCTCTTCCATCTCGCGCAGGATCTGGTCGATGCCGTTGCGTGCATCCGGAAATTGCCGGTTCAGCGCGTCGCGCGCGGCGGTAAAATTGTCGGGCAGCGTCAGCGGCGATGCGATCGGTCCGCCGCGCACTTCGTAGAACGTGCCGGTCGGCGTCCATGTCACCGCGTCGCGCACGCCGGCGCGCGTCAGCGCATCGTGCTTGGGGTCGCTCGGATCGCGTGGATTGCTTGTCTCGTGCAGCGAGCCTTCGACAAAGAGGTCGCCGACCTTGTAGCTCGAGGCCGCGCCACCGACCGAGTTGCTACGCTCGATGACCAGCACCTTGCGGCCGGCGCGCGCCAGAATCGCCGCCGCCGTCAGGCCACCGAGGCCGGCACCGACGACGACCACGTCATAGCGTGACAACGGCCCGGATGGCGTCATTTCCAAGAGGTGTTTTCCGAATCCCAGCGCTGTGCCTTCAGCTCCCGGGCAATTGCCGTCACGGTGTCGCCCTCATCGACGGGAACGCTTTCCTCCCCGCCGGAGTCCGACGCGTCGGAGAGTTTTAGTTTTGCGCCCGAGCTTTCGTCGGTGGTGGTGATCGAGGGGAAGCCGACCCAGAGCAGCAGCTTGTCGCTGCCGCCCGGCTTGTCGCTCGCGGCCATCGCGCTGAATTCGATGGTCTGCGTCAGCCCGAGGCCGGGCAGCGCGGCATGCGGCCGCTTGAAAGCGAACTTGATCTCGCCATTGCTGTCGTTCCACTTGGGCGGAAGCGCCGTGGCCGATAGCGCCTTGGCCATCACCGCCGACACCGCCGCGGTGAGCTTGTCCTTGTTGATCTTGCTGCCGTCGCGCCAGTCGGCGGCGGCAAAGCGCACCGTTCGGTCCATATCGAGCTTGCCGGTGGTCCAGCCGGCCGAGAGCACGCCGGGGTTCGACTTCATCTTGGCGACGAAGTCGGCGGCGCGCTCCGGGTCGATGTTGATGTGAACGGCCTGCTCGCCCTTGCGCAGTTCATTGCAGGAGGGCAGCAGGCTGGAGAGTGAAATCTCGATGTTCTGGCCGCGCAGGCTGTTGATGAACTCGGAGATGCCTTCCGGCTTCACGCGCACCGCGACCGCCTCCGGCGAGGCCGAGGCGAAGTCCGCGGGAGCGGCGACGATCTCGTCGTCGGCTTCCTGGCCTTCCTTGAATTCCTTTTCGCTGATGTCGGTGTTGTCGGTCGAGGCGATGGTCGACACGCTGGGGCCGATGGTGATCTTGCCCTCGAATCCGACGCCGCTGGCTGATGACTTGCGGACCAGATTCACCATCACCGGCTGCTTGGCATCGATGCTTTGGGTGGTTCCGGTCAGCTTCTGGCCGTCCACGGTGAGCGTCGCGACGAAGCGGTCCTTGCGGTCGGGATTGCCGATCGCCGGATAGCAGACATCGAGCACCGCGGCCGTCACCTTGCCGGCGGCGCGGGTCTCTTTCAGCACGCTGTCGGCCTGGTCGTCCATGATTCCGCCGATCGAGGTGAAGTAGCGGACCTCGTTGGACGGCGGCGCGGTCTTGGTGTCTTTCTTGGCCTGGGCGAAGGCCGGCGAAGCACCGAGTGCGGTGGCAAGGATCAGCAGAGAGGGTAGGCCCGTCACGCGCATATCATGCCTCAGGACAGATTCGTTTTTAGCGGGGCGACATTCTCAAAATGGAACTGAATAGGCGAGCGATTTCTTTGCGGTGGGGATCTGCAGGGAAAGGGGCGAATCCGGGACCGCGTTCCAGAGTTAGGTCAAAAAACAAGGCCGCCCGAAGGCGGCCTTGCGTGTTCTGTTCGAGACAGGCGGGGCTTAGAAGCCCATGCCACCCATGCCGCCCATTCCGCCGCCGCCCGGCATCGGAGCTGCCGGTTCCTTCGGCAGTTCGGCGACCATGGCTTCGGTGGTGACGAGCAGGCCGGCGACCGAGGCCGCGTCCTGCAGGGCCGTGCGCACCACCTTGGCGGGGTCGATGATGCCCTTGGCGACCATGTCGACGTACTCTTCGTTCTGGGCGTCGAAGCCGAAGGTTTCACCCTTGCCTTCGAGGATCTTGCCGACCACGATCGAGCCTTCCACGCCGGCGTTCTCGGCGATCTGGCGGACCGGAGCCTCCAGCGCCTTCAGCACGATGTTGATGCCGGCCTGGACGTCCGAGTTCTCGTTGGTGATGCGGCCGACGGCCTTCTTGGCGCGGAGCAGCGCGGTGCCGCCGCCCGGAACGATGCCTTCCTGCACGGCTGCGCGGGTGGCGTTGAGCGCGTCTTCGACGCGATCCTTCTTTTCCTTGACCTCGATTTCGGTCGCGCCGCCGACGCGGATCACCGCGACGCCGCCTGCGAGCTTGGCCAGACGCTCCTGCAGCTTCTCACGGTCGTAGTCCGAGGTGGTTTCCTCGATCTGCGCCTTGATCTGGTTGACGCGCGCCTCGATCGCCGGCTTCTTGCCTGCGCCGTTGACGACGGTGGTGTTTTCCTTGTCGATCACCACCTTCTTGGCGCGTCCCAGCATCTGCACGGTGACGTTCTCGAGCTTCATGCCGAGATCGTCGGAGATCAGCTGGCCGCCGGTGAGGACGGCGATGTCCTCCAGCATGGCCTTGCGGCGATCGCCGAAGCCCGGCGCCTTGACGGCGGCAACCTTCAGGCCGCCGCGCAGGCGGTTGACGACCAGCGTGGCCAGGGCCTCGCCTTCGACGTCTTCAGCGATGATCAGCAGCGGACGGCCCGACTGCACCACGGCTTCCAGCACCGGCAGCATGGCCTGCAGGCCCGAGAGCTTCTTCTCGTGCAGCAGCACGTAGGCGTCTTCCAGCTCCGCGGTCATCTTCTCGGGGTTGGTGACGAAGTACGGCGACAGATAGCCGCGGTCGAACTTCATGCCCTCGACGATGTCGACTTCGGTGTCCAGCGACTTGGCTTCCTCGACGGTGATGACGCCTTCGTTGCCGACCTTCTGCATCGCCTGGGCGATCATCTTGCCGATGGTGGCGTCGCCGTTCGACGAAATGGTGCCGACCTGGGCGACTTCGGCCGAAGAAGCGACCGGCTTGGCGCGCTTCTCGATGTCCTTGACGACAGCGGCGACGGCGATGTCGATGCCGCGCTTGAG
>JBGMOD010000001.1:0-2787 GCA_041424235.1 Hyphomicrobiales bacterium | reverse complement strand
CCGGCGCCGAGCCGTGCACCGGCTCGAACAGCGACGGGAACTTGCGCTCCGGGTTGATATTGCCCGACGGCGCGATGCCGATGGTGCCGGTGCAGGCGGGGCCGAGATCGGACAGGATGTCGCCGAACAGGTTGGAGGCGACCACCACGTCGAAGCGGTCCGGGTTCATGACGAAATGCGCGGTCAGGATATCGATGTGATACTTGTCCCAGCGGATGCCGGGATAATTCTTCGCCATCTCCTCGACCCGCTCGTCCCAGTACGGCATCGAAATCGAGATGCCGTTGGACTTGGTCGCCGACGTCAGATGCTTCTTCTCCCGCTTGCTGGCAAGATCGAAGGCGAAGCGCAGGATGCGGTCGACCCCGGTGCGGGTCATCACGGTTTCCTGCACCACGAATTCGCGTTCGGTGCCGGGGAATGCCCGGCCGCCGATCGAGGAATATTCGCCCTCGGTGTTCTCGCGCACCACGAAGAAATCGATGTCGCCGGGCTTGCGACCGGCCAGCGGCGACTTGACCCCGGGCATCAGCCGCACCGGGCGCAAGTTGACGTACTGGTCGAACTCGCGGCGGAACAGGATCAGCGAGCCCCACAGCGAGATGTGGTCGGGAATTTTCTCCGGCCAGCCCACCGCGCCGAAGAAGATCGCGTCATGGCTGCCGATCTGGGCCTTCCAATCGTCCGGCATCATCTTGCCGTGCTTGGCGTAGTAGTCGTAGGACGAGAAATCGAAGGTATCGAGTTCGAGATCGAACTTGTATGTCGAGGCGGCGGCTTCCAGCACGCGCAGGCCCTCCGGCACCGTTTCCTTGCCGATCCCGTCACCGGCGAGAACTGCGATCTTGTATTTTCGGTTGGTGCCGGTATTCGCCATGGCTTGTTCCTGGTTTTGTTGTGCCGAGAGATGAACTGAGCTGATATCGCGGGCGCACTATGCGGGGACCGTGTCCCGTTGAGAATGTGCTGCCTTTAATAGCAGCAATGCCGGCAAGGCCAATCTCGAGAATTGCGCCCGTCCGGCGACCGCGCTTTCGGAGCGTGCCGTTCCCGCATCGATCACGATCCCGCTCTCCGGAAGACTTCGGCAGACCACATAGCACAACGCGTGTCGCGCCTGCCCACATAGCGGGATGGCGCGACTGTGCCGACGGCACAGCGGCTGCGAAAGTCCGTCGCACGAGGTGCACGGCGAACGCCTTGTCGTTGCATCGGCGCTAATATATTAGTTGAGCTCCCGGTTGCCGGATGCGCGCGACCGCAGGATCAACAATCACCGCCGCTCAAGGCGGACCATAGGGAGGAGGACCACATGGCCAGCTTTGGCCCGACCCGGCGTTCACTGTTGCAGGGAACGCTCGCGACCAGTGCGCTCACCTTGAGCGGGCTTCCCGCCTTTGCCGACCCGGCATGGAAAAAATACGCCGGCACCACCCTCGAAGCCAACCTGATCAAGGGGCCGCGCGGCGAACTGCTGCAGCGCCATGAAAAGGAATTCACCGAACTCACCGGCATCAAGGTGTCGTCGGAACTGATCCCCGAACAGCAGCAGCGCCAGAAAGCGGTGATCGAACTCACCTCCGGCAAGCCGAACTTCGACGTGGTGCACGTCAGCTACCACGTCCAGAAGCGCCAGTTCGACAAGGCCGGCTGGCTCGCCGATTTCTCCGGCTTCATCAAGGACCCGAACCTCACCACCAGCGATCTCAAGGCCGACGATTTCTCCGCGGCGGGGCAAACCTATGCCACCACCGACAAGGGCCAGTTGCGCTCGCTGCCGTGGTCGGTCGACTACTTCATGCTGTACTACAACAAGGAAATCTTCGCGAAGAGGAACATCCCCTACCCCGACACGATCGAGGAGATGATCAAGGCCGCGGAGCTCCTGAACGATCCGAAGGAAGGTATCGCCGGCTTTGTCGGCCGCGGCCTGCGCAACGCCAATTTGCCGATGTGGGCCAGCATCTATCTCGGCTACGGCCTCGACTTCATCGACGACAAGGGCAACCTACTCACCGACAGCCCGGAGGCGATCGAAGCCACCAAGCAGTATCAATACCTGCTGACCAAGGCCGGCCCTCCCGGCATCGCCGGCTTCAACTGGATGGAATCCCAGGCTGCGTTCATCCAGGGCCGCGCCGCGATGTGGCTCGACGGCATCGGCTGGGCGCCGCCGCTGGAAGATCCGACACGCTCGCGCGTGGTCGGCAAGGTCGGCTACGGCGTGATGCCGAAGGGGCCGAAGATCAGGGCGTCGGCCACCTACGGCGACGGCATCGGCGTGGCGGAAGCCAGCAAGAACAAGGAAGCGGCCTATCTCTACTGCGAGTGGGCGGTGTCGAAGCTGATGGGCGCGCGCTTGCTGCAGGTCGGCGGCGGCGTTCCCTTCCGCAACTCCGTGATCGACGATCCGGAAACCCGCGCCGGCGTGAAAATGCCGAAGGAGTGGCTGGATTGCGTGATGGGCTCGGCCAAGGTCAGCAAACTCGGCCTGCCGGTGATCGTGCCGGTTGCCGAATTCCGCGACGTCATCGGCGCGGCGATCACCGCCACGCTGTCGGGCGCGGACCCGGCGACCGAGATGAAGAAGGCGACGGAGCAGTTCAAGCCGATCCTGGAGAGAAGTGAGAAGGGGTGAGGCGGAGGGCTGGCCTGCTGGTGTGCCAGCGTCGAGATTCCTGCGACTCGGCTACGCAAGCTTTCTTCATCGATCATGTTCCGTGCGTCGATTAAGTCGTTCCCTCCCCCCTTGTGGGGGAGGGACAGGGAGGGGGGTGGCGGCAATCC